>JAKACZ010000069.1 GCA_021820965.1 Bacillota bacterium
CGCAACCTTTCATCCTCGGTCGTGCTTCTTTTTGCTAACCCAGATGGTACTAAATACAGTGTAAAAAAAGCCGGAAAGGATCCCCAAACATTAGTTGAAGTACTGACAAAAAGAATTAGCTAAAACAGGTGGATGCCATTATGCAGACGCAGGATGCCACGGGCAATCCGTGGACGGCGTACGTGGACAATCCGCACAGCATGGACGTGGGCCTGATGGGCATCAACTCCATGAACTGGAAGTCCCAAGGCATTGCCCAGAACCCCTTCAACGTCACGGGCAATCTCCGCGCCGGCATCAACATCCTGCGCCAAGACCTGGCGGCCAGTCATGGCAATATGTTGGAGGCCCTGACGCGGTATGCCGGGACCGGCCACCAAGCGCACCAAGACGCCGTGGAGATGCTGGCGGTCATGCACAAGATCGAAAAGCACTTACGCAACGCAGCAAACCACGCGGTAGCACATTAACCACACATGAGGGGTCTCTGGCGAATTAGGTTACTGGGGCGGTGCAACCGGAGCGGCCGTACGGCGCAATTGCCGATGGGCCATAAACGCGAACACCGACCCAATGCCAGGGACGATCCCCTCTTGCTTCGGAGCCTCGCACACCGCCACGATTCGAGCTCAAGACTACCGCGTCAGCGTATCGTGAAAGTGCCCGATGCTAGGACGGTGTTGTTGGTAATGCAGAGCAATTGATACGTACCAGGTGCCAAATATTGATTGAGGGTGTCTTCCTCCTCGGTGCTCTGCGGATCCAGCGTCACCGTCGTGGTATTGACGAGTTGCTCCGTGGCCCCTTGAATTTGGTAGAGTTGCAGACCGAGGGTTGTTGTGTCGAAAGCGGAAGGGTCATCCAACAACCAATGAATCGTAGTGTTAGTTGAGAACGCGGACCCGATGCCCGTCAAACTGAATGAAGCCTTATCAAATCCGGTACCGAAGGCCACCGTTGGATGCGGCTTGGGGGGCGGCGGAAGCGGGATCGTGGCGGATGACGGAATCGCGACGCGGATTGGCGGTTCCGATCCGAGCCGGACGGTTTTGGATATTTCCGTGGATGGCGTTTCGGGAGCCCACCGGCGCACGAGCGCCACCACGACGCGCTGTCCGACTGTATCGGCCGCAATCGCCCGCTTCAGCTGGGATGCTGTGGACACGAGGTGGTTCCCGATGAGATATATAACTTCGCCCGCCAAAAGCCCCGCCTTTTGGGCCGGACTATAGGGATCTACGTAGAGCACCACAACCCCTTGATCCGTTTTCAGATCAAATTCCCTCGCTAGCCGGCTCGTGTCCGTCGCAATGAATACGCCTAGCCAAGGAGAAGCCTTTGGAGGTTTGGCATGCGATCCTACGAGAATAGTAAGTCGTCGATAACCCCACGCGTGGCCGGTTTTGGCATTGTGTGGATTCACCACGATATAGGCGTAGTAGCCGCCGGGCCGCGGAAACCGCAAACTCAGCGATGGTTTAGCACTTATCCGCGGGACGCCACCAGCGTTCCGTGTGGCTCCCGTTAATTCGAGATTCCCGCGCTTGGCTGCCGCCTGGGCCGCACCGTTACGAGGAGACACCATAAGGGTGCCCCCCACGGGGACATGCACAACGCCTGAGCCTGCAATGGCTGGGTTATCATGACCAGCCATGAGCCGTACTTTGATCGGAGTCGCGTTCGCGGAAGACGTCGGTGTTCCACAGGCCGTGAGAATCAACGGCAATAGCGCCAACATCCAGAGGCGTTTGGGCATAGCGGCGTTCGACCTTTCATACAGAAATCCATGTTGTTTATCAGTGTGCAGCGACCGCCTGATAGGGGCACTATGCGTTTAAAGTTCTTACGGTGGTCACGCAAAGGCTTCGTCGGCCCTTAATACCATCGAGGAATCGGTCCCCGCTACATTCCGTTTTCTGATCGATGACAGCGTTCACGATGACGACATGGTGCTGCTTGCGGGTCAGCAATGCGGCCACCGAAGCCTCCACCATCCCGGCCGCGCCGAGGCCGAAGAAGTTCCCAGGCGTGACCGAGTACTGGGTATGTACCGACTGCACAGCGTCCATGGGCACGCCAAACAAAATGGACCGATCCACCCAGACCCGCAGCTCTAGAGGCGTCACCGTGACGGATAAAGACCGCGTCGAAGGGCTGGGGAACCGAGGATGCCCACCCACATAATGAGCGCTCGACACCTCGAGATAGGGACCGGCTGGTGAGCCGCGCCGCATCTCCCGGGCCCTGTCTATATCGCAGTACACACGCGGCAAGTCATCATTGCTCCTCAGTTCCAACACCACGTTACACGGATGATCATCGATTGTCACCATGAGAACCATGCCGCGCGAGCCGTGCGCTAATAGGGTGGCTGTCGACTCGTCCCACGGCGCCGCAGGCCGCATGGCATGGGGGAACGCGAAGTCGGACTCAGGTCCCAGCGGGATGGACGTCCGCTGTCCGCGTCGATCAAGGAGGCTGATGCCCCTCTCGTCGATGGTGAGAATCATATGCCCCACCCGCTTCGACAGTGCGGGATGGCCACCCATATACGCCACTTCATATCGCCCCATGCTAAACCCTCCGCATTGAATTACTCATTTCATTTTTCCAACAGTATAGCACCAGCCACCCAAAAAAGCGTCGCCAAGCGCCAGAATTGGCCTTTCCCCCACACAACACGCCTTAAGCGCGCCAGCGGTCCTAAAAACGCGCCTCGTGCGAAATCGTCGGGTAGAGGGGCGATACCGACCAACACGGGCACAACGCCTCTCCCTCAACACCGAGATCACAGGACACCCTTTGGGACGCCAAGGAGGCCCCAGGACAAAACAACAGACCGGGCACGACCTGTGTTGGCCATTCTCAGTCTGTTTGTCGCCTTAACGGCCCGAAAATGGGGCTATGTTATGTGCCCTATTGCGGCACCCACCACTCTGGCAAACTCCTCCGCGGACCAATCTAGCCGAACGTCCACGCGCCGGCGCTCAACGACCCATCGCGCCCACCGAGCGACATCGCTGTAGGTCACTGTGCGCTCCTACCTCTCGCTCAGGGGTGCCTCCTTTCGCGGGAGATGGGATACTCCCCGTCTCCTCAGGGCGTGCCGCGCATGCCTCCGCATACTGACGGCGGAACATCCCATCCAAGAGGCGCACCAACTGGTCATATCCGTTCACATGCGGTCCCCTTTCTGAAAGATAACGGAGTCTAGGGGTTTCTGTAGCAACTGTGCGAAAAAAACTGGAATAAGCCCAGACCCAGCGTACCACAACGCTTCCGACGAAGCGTTGGAGAAATCGCGGAGGCCCGAGTTCAGAGATAATACCGCGAAATAGCCTCCCCGATTCGCCTCAATGCCCTGTCATCGCGTTGGTATACGTCGATTGACCTCTTATTCCGGCTTTTGGTTCCAATGCTACACAGACCCCATTATCTACTGCCTGAGTCCGATGCGGTGGAGGCCGTCTTCGCATTACCGTTACTCAATGAAGGATCGGTGACGAGGGGCCCATTGACCCGCAACATGCTTTTATACTGGATGACCGACACCATGGCCTCCGTCACGGACGTCATTTTTTCCGTGGCTCTCGCGTTGACGGCGGTGGAGTATGGCCGAAGCGCCTGGGCGTCCGGAGTGATTCTGTTTACCGCGTCGGTTCCTTATGCCGCATTCGGACTCATCGGCGGAGTCGTGGCGGACCGCTTTGATAAACGGCACATGATGATCGTGACCGACATCGTGCGCGCCATTGTCATCGGACTCATCCCGGTCGCTGCGGCATGGCATGCTCTCACGGTGGGGGGCATGATGGTTGCGAGCGTCTTGGCAACCACCGCGCGCACCGTTTATTTTCCAGCCCGAAAGGGTGTCGCGCCCGCACTCCTCAGCCAAGCGGAGGCGTTGGGCCGATTCAACCTCTACCTCAATGCGTCGGCCAGTCTCGGGACGGTACTTGTGCCCGCGTTGGGAAGTCTTGTCGTACTGTGGACCCACCAGGTTGTCGACATATTTTATATTCCGGCGGCGAGTCTGAGCATTTCGGCGCTCGGTGTGGCGCTCATGAAGGTTTCCGTTCCGGGCGCTCCCTCTGCGGGATCTCCCTGGACGGATCTCATAGCAGGACTCCGTCACGTTTTTTCGGCTTGATCGCCATTGCCCTATTTCTTTGCGGCTTTTGCGTTCCAGATCGTGGCGGGTTCCGGCGTCACGCAGTTGATCTTGCCCCACATGTTAGACGCGATACACCTGACTCGGAATACCTCTTATGGGATTATCCTGTCGATTATGGGATTGGCGGAGACCGGGATGTCTCTCCTCTGGTCGCGTTGGTCGGCACATCGAAGCCCCTCATGGATCTTTGAGGGATATCTCTTGCGAGCGACAAGCTACGGGCTTCTGTTTGCGGCTCTGTCTTCCAACCGCATCGTCCTTCTCGTGGGGGCCACAGCCCTCTTGGGTGCCGCGATGCCCATCAGTGGACCTCCCTTCATTATGGCCTTACAAGGGTCGACTCCGCGTCCACTCATGGGCAAGGTTCTGTCCATCCGTTCGACCTTGGGCAATGTGTCTCACGCCACCTCGTACTTGCTGACAGGGTGGCTGCTCGCAATCATGCCCTTGCGCGGGGTCCTGGGATTCGCGACCGCACTGGCAGCTTTATCCGCTGGGGTATTTTTCTCTTTGTGGTCTCGGCAGACGGTGAAGTCGGAGGCCAATCGTGCGTCTTAAGCTGATCCGCTCGGCCGTCTATTTCGTGTTCGCTGGCTCAGCCTCGCGGTTTAGGACCGTGTATAAGCTGAGTTGATTTCCGTCTGGATCACGAAAATCGCAATAGGCGACGACGCCCGGCAGCTCTTCGACTTCTGTTATGGTCAAACCCAGCTCAACGAGTCTGGAGCGCTCCGTATGGATATTAGGAACCCCGATACGAAAAATCCCGTTATTGCCGCTCACGGCACCCTCGAAGAGTTGAAGCCACGTGTCGCCCAACTGGTATTCCACGATCCCTTCCTCTGGCTGGATGTCTGGCCCTTGTTTCTGGAGGACTTGCTCGTACCACATCCCTGCTTCGGCCAAGTTGGAGACGGGAATCCCCACGGTCACGCTAGTGACGTTCACGTCGACACCCCCTGGAAGGAAATCCCCTTATATTGAAACAACGGCGACAGGGCGTAGCGTTGGAGTGGTCGTCGCCCCTCGCGCTATTGCGTGTAGTTTACCGTATGAGCGCCGGAACTCCAACCTCCTTGGAGCAAAGTGTGTCTATACGCTTACACGCGGGGATCCTTGGCTCTTAACGAGGATCCGCCTCCTCGAAGTTTATCTGATGGTGGCGTTTCTCATCCTCCTGGCAAATTTGTTTTACCACTCCGGATTCGCGTCCGGGGTGGCGTTCATCGCGGTGGTTGCCCACGGCAGGTCTAGGTGGCGCGTGCCGGCGGTTTGCCGACGCGATGGTCACACTGGCGGGGTCTGCCGCCGGGGCGCTGGTGCTGACGGATACCGACCACGCCCGGTATGCGAAGAACCCAAGGATGTCATCATCATGGCCTGTGCTGGGAGCTTCATGATGGACATTGTGACCATGATTGCGGTGCCGTCATTAGTTTGGCGGAATGGGACCGGCCATCCACTACTTCATTGCCCATCGCGCGGCCACCTCAGCCACCGCGGTTACGGCTGCCCATTAATTGGCACAGAACGACACCGGTGCCTTCTTCAGTGGGTGCGTAGGCACGAGCCCTGCGATTCGTGGGCCGCGTGGTTGACGGTACCATCTCAACCCCCCTGCTGTTGCCAGAAAAAATCGGACTTCGGGAATCTGTGGGGGTCGTTCTGCATAGCTGATCCACCAATTTACCTGTACTACCGCGCTCACATTTCGGACGGGCGAATCGTGAATCTACCTGTTTCCTGACTGGTTTCCCGTTGGCAAATCGTTGCTACGGTCCCGCCGGGCGGTGAGTCCCACCGGTGGTAAACCAGCCAGAACGGCGCCGGCTAACGTCACGGAGCCCCCCGCGATCTGGCGTGCTGATATGGTTTCGTGGAGGATGAGAACACCGAGGATGACCGTGAAGACGGGGAGCAGGTTGATAAAGGGGGCAGATCGGGCAGCGCCTAGGCGCAGTACGCCGTGGTTCCATAGCCAATAGGCGAGGATAGAGGCGGCGGTGCTGACGTAAATTAGTGCGATCCAAACGGTTGGCGTGAAGTGTAGCGTCGCTCCACGGAGAGAGACGATTCCTGCAATCACGCTCGGTATGGCGCCCCACACTGCTGCACCGGCGGTCATGCTAAACGTGTCCATGCGGGTGCGAAACCGCCGTCCTAAAGCGGTGTAAGCGCCCCAAAATAAGGCGGCACCGAGTAGTTCCAGTTCTCCGACCGAGGAGCCGGCCAAGTGGATTATAGGACCGCTTATTAACATGCCGACACCGCCTACTGCCAGCAATACTCCCACCCAGCCCTGCAGCGAAGGGCGCTCACCGGCTAGCACGACGCTAAAGAGAAGAATGGCGATCGGCATCAAGGCGGATATCATTCCCGCTTGGGCAGCAGGGACGGTCCGCAGGCCGAGATAGGTGAGCGATGAGAAGAGAAACATTCCTAAAAGGCCTAAAGTAAACAAAAGAGGGGCCTCGCGCCACAGGGGGATCTTGGTGCCGCGAGCGCGAGCAATGACAATCAATAGCACACTTGAGATGGTCCAACGTAGACCATTGAGAAAGAGGGCGGGCATGGCCGTGGACAGATAGCGGCCTGCGATATAATTGCCGCTCCAGAGCAGGGTGGCTAGAACCAGAGCTCCACCCGATCCCAACGCGTATTTAGCCGGATGCTTCATTCAATTAATGCCTCCCTCGGGTGTGGGGGTGTGGGGCGCCCTCACCGTAGTAGTTCACGCACAACTGATAATACCCCACGCATCGCATTATATGGCGAACGACACGACTAGGTGGAAGCCCCGTCCTGACATTACCGTATTCAGAACGGGGATCAACTCAGGCACTTTCATGGATGTCGGCGCGGCAAATCAACACTTTCCAACATTTGTGCGCGGTTGCAGGGAGCGTATCTCTCATGCCCCAGAGAATTTCGATATCGTGAGCCGTTTGGGGAGTCTGTTGTCGTAATAGCCGTGTGATGCGGCAATCGCCTAACATCCTCCGGTGTCCATCGATATCCGGGAGGTTCGGCCTTGATCAGCCCGGTTTCCTTAGGCTCTACACTACCGCTTCTCGAGCTCGCACCGTGCAGTCAATCGACTGCCATGGATACTGAGGTGTCTCCGACATCGGTCCCGTAAGAGAGCGAGCGCGTCAGTCCATTCCTGATCATTGCCGGTAAGGATTTCCAACCTAAGAATCCCGATACCCTTTTTTTGCTGGTGGCACGCCCTCGCTCGCCCGCCCGTATGATACAGGGGAGTGAGGATGGGGAGTGGAAGAAAAATGCACAATATTGTCGTAGCGGGCGGAGACACCCGCGACGCTTGGCTGTGCCGCATGCTGCTTGGACGCGGATATGACGTGCGTACTTGGGGTATTGCGGCAAAAGGTGTGGAGCCCTTTCGGATGTCGCAGGCACCGCCCAATGTCTTGATTGGCCCCATGACGGGCATTGCGGACGACGGACGTATGCAAACCGCCGAAGGCGAGATCATGCTGACAGAGGAGCTTCTGAGTCGTATGGGCGCCGGGTCGCTCTTGGCAGCCGGACTTATCGGCGACCGCATCGTGACCCGCTGCCGTGCCATTGGCATCCGTACCATACAATATCGCCTATTGTCCACTTTTATGTGGCTCAACGCGGTTCCGACGGCGGAAGGGGCCATTGAGGCTGCCATCGGCCGTTCCGGTCGAACGCTCTTTGCCCGGCCGATAGGCGTCATTGGGTTCGGTCGTGTCGGATCGGTACTGACCGACCGTCTTTCGCGCTACGGCGCCCATGCCGTGGTGTTTGAACGGAGCGCGGAAAAACAGGCGATGGCCCGCGCTTTCGGGCACCCTGCCTTTCCCCTCGACGTTAACCCACGCCCGCCGTTGGACGGCGTCTTTAACACGGCGCCGGCCCCGGTATTGGATGCGTCCTGGTTTGGCGAGGATGCGCCAGGGTGGGTCATAGACCTGGCCTCTATTCCCGGCGGTCTGGCCCCCGAACTGCGAAACACGGCACTGGTGAGGCAGCGCTACCAGCAAATCCTCAGCATCCCAGGCAAGGTCGCGCCAGTGCGCGCGGCCGAGATTGTATGGGAGACACTGAGTTTGGCTTTAGAGGAGGAGTGGGAAGATGGCAAGACTGTCAGGAATTCGTATTGGGGTGGCAATGGCGGCCTCCCACTGTAATTTAGCGCGCGCAGTCGGTACAATGAAGGAGTTGGTCGACGAAGGCGCTGAAGTGACGCCTATCGTCTCTTCCAGTATTCTGTCGGTGGAGACCCGATTTGGGACGCCCGATTACTGGCGGCGACAGATTGCCGAAATCGCCAATCGCGAAATGTTGCTGTCTATTCCCGACGTGGAGCCTACTGGTCCGCAGCACTGGTTTGATGTCGTCTTGGTCATGCCATGCACCGGCAATACACTGGCGAAACTAGCCAATGCCATTAACGATTCTCCAGTGACAATGGCGGCCAAGGCTCAGCTCCGCAATGGACGGCCGGTACTGTTGGCCATCACTTCGAACGATTTGCTCGGCATGAATGCCATGAATCTCGGGCGGCTACTGAGCGTGCGCAACATTTTCTTTGTTCCCTTTGGCCAGGACGATCCGGTGAGAAAGCCGCGGTCGTTGGACGCCCACTTAGAACTGGTGGTGGAGAGCATAGAGGCAGCCGTCAAGGGTGAGCAAATTCAACCGATCCTGGTATCGTGGAAATAAGCGGAGGAGAGTGACGTCGTTGTCTGGTTATCGCATAGCCATCGTTGGAGCTACAGGATTGGTAGGGCAGACTCTGCTTGAGGTGCTGCACGACCAGGAGGTCCCCATATCGACTCTTGTCGCCTTGGCGCGGGACGCAGGTGGTCGCTTTATCGAGTTTCAAGGCGAACGCATTCCGGTCGAACCTTTGGACCGCATGGACTGGCGACGGGTTGATGTCGCGTTTTTCGCGGCCGGCAACGCTGTCAGCGACATGTATGCACCCCAGGCGATGCGCGCCGGGGTTACCGTCATTGACAAGTCAAGCCGGTTTCGCATGGATGCGGGCGTGCCGCTGGTGGTGCCGGAGGTTAACGGGTCTGCCATCGGTGATTCATTAATCATCGCCAGCCCCAATTGCTCGACTATCCAGTTGGTCATTGCGTTGGCGCCTATCCACCGTCGCTTTGGCATTACCCGGGTGGTAGTGTCGACCTATCAAGCGGTCTCGGGTACAGGACGAGATGCGGTGTCGGAGCTGGAACATCAGACCCGCCAGTACTTGGCGGGCGCCCAGGTAACCCCCGAAGTTTACCCGGTGCCTATTGCTCACAACGTTCTGGCCTTCTGCGACAACTTTGGCGAGGCGGATTACACCGGCGAGGAATGGAAGCTAGTCCGGGAATCGGAGAAAATTTTAGGCCAAAACGTGAAATTGTCCGCCACGGCAGTGCGCGTGCCCGTCTACATCGGCCATTCCGAGTCCGTCTATGTGGAGACCGGCGACGACTGGTCGCTCGAAGAAATGCGACAGGTACTAAAAACCGGGCCATCGGTCCGGCTGGTGGATGACCCCGGGCGGGGCGTGGTACCAACCCCGTTAGATGCAGCCGGCCGGGATGAGGTGCTGGTTGGACGGGTCCGGCGCGATTTGCATGAAGAGCGGGGGCTCCATTTGTTTGTTGTCGCTGACAATCTCCGGCGGGGCGCCGCGACCAATGCCGTGGACATCATGCGGTCAGTGCACCAGCGCTGGGGCATTGGAGATCAATCGCGATGAGAGTGGTCGTGCAAAAGTTCGGGGGCACCTCGGTGCGCGAAGCGAAGCAACGGCGGCTAGTGGCCCGGTGGGTCACGGAAGCACTAGAACACGGGTACCGGCCCGTCGTGGTGGTCTCTGCGATGGGTCGGGCGGGGGACGCTTACGCGACCGACACGCTGCTGAACTTACTCGATCCGCTGCCCTCGGCGCCGCCTGAGGAGATCGACTTGTTGGTGCATTGCGGCGAGATTATCAGTGCGGTGGTGATGGCCGGACACCTCCGCCAGTCAGGCCTGAATCCCGAGGTGATGAGTGGCGGGCGGGCCGGGATCCAAACTGATGACCGTCATACCGACGCGCAAATCATCAACCTGGACCCGAGCGAATTGAAAATCTCCTTGGAAGCGGGGCGGGTGCCGGTCGTTGCAGGGTTCCAAGGTATCGGCAGTGACGGCCTGGTGACCACACTGGGGCGCGGCGGCAGCGATACCACCGCCGTAGCCTTAGGCGCGGCCTTGGATGCTGAGGTGGTCGAGATTTTTACCGACGTCGACGGGATAAAGACGGCCGATCCGCGGATTGTTCCGGAGGCCCGCACCATTCGGGAGATGGACTATCACGAAGTGTTCCAACTGGCCAATTTGGGCGCACGAGTCATCCACCCGCGCGCAGTGGAATTGGCGCGCCAGTTCTCCGTGCCGGTCCGGATTCGCTCGACCTTTTCCCAAGGCCAAGGCACGCTGGTGGGTCCCGGGCGGGGCGTACTGGACTCTTGGGCCCATCGCGATCCGTCACATGCAGTCACGGGCGTCACCCAGTTGCGCGATTTGATTCAATTTCAAGTGACGCGCCCGACGACTTTTGCTTCGAACTGGATTTATCGGTTGTTTGACTTGCTGGGCGAGCAGGGGGTATCGGTCGATTTAATCAACCTCTTTCCCGACCATGCCTATTTTTGTGTGATGGAACCAGCGCGACTAACCGTTGAACACGTGCTCAGCGACCTCGGATTTCCTTATGCGGTGTATGACGATCGGGCTAAGGTCTCGATTGTAGGATCGGCCATCCAAGGTCTTCCAGGGGTTGTCGGACGGGTCATGGAGGCATTGTCCCGCGAAGACATCCGCGTGCTGCAGTCGGCCGACTCTCACGCCACCATTACACTGTTGTTGGAAAGAAAAGACATGGAAGCTGCGGTGCGGGCATTGCATCAGCAGTTTGGTTTAGACAGGGAGGTGCCGCCATTATGAATTGGCCCCACATTATCACCGCACTGATTACGCCATACGACCAGGATGGCCGCGTAGACTCCGGTAAAGCCGCCGAGATCGCCCAGTATCTTTTGGGACAAGGGTCCGGCGGCTTCGTCATTGCCGGATCGACCGGCGAAGCCTACGCTTTGTCACTGGCCGAGCGGGAAGCCTTGTTTCGCCGGATCCGGTCGGCGCTGCCATCGGATGTTCCGCTCTGGATAGGTACCGGCAGCAACGACACCCGCCAGGCCGTGGAACTAACCAAAGCCGCCGACGACTGGGGCGCGGACGGAATGCTGGTCGTGGCGCCGTATTACAACAAACCACCGGCTCAAGGGTTGGTGCAGTATTTTGTGGATGTCGCGAAATGCACAACAAAGCCGGTGATGGTGTACGACGTTCCGGGCCGTACGGGCGTCGCCATTGCGCCCGAAGTGGTGGCAGCGGCGCGCGCCCAGGCTGAAAACATTGCGGCCGTCAAAGAAGCGGCCGGAACCATCAGCGCTATGATTGCGATGCATCGCGCGCTCGGCTCCGGCGTCAAGCTGTACAGCGGGGATGATGCTCTATTGCTACCGAGTTTGGCAGTGGGTGCAACGGGGGTGGTGTCGGTGGCGTCTCATGTGGCCGCTGACCACATGCAGGCGTTGATTGAAGCCTACTACGCTGGCCGCCAGCAAGAGGCCATCATTCTGGCCGAATTGTTCTGGCCACTCGCGCAGAATCTCTTTTGCCAGTCCAATCCGATACCGCTGAAATGGCTGATGAACCGCCTGGGCTGGAACGTTGGCGGTGTCAGGGCTCCTTTAATGATGCTGAGCGATGACACCTTTGCCGCGCTTTGGGCATCGTATCAAGTGATCGCCGGCCAATCGATGCAGCGCCGCGCTTGACTGAACGGGGGGCCACCGCTTCACCGCATCACGACTTCTACGCTTGGGCCGCCATTGTGTGATGGGGCGAACCCTCGGATGCCAGTCGTGGCGCGTTGTTTCAAATGCCAGGCCGTAGGCTAGGGGTTTGAGTCTATGGATGTGAGCCTGTGCTCGCCGATGTGCCTCATCGGAAATTGTGCGGCTTGACTAGACAATGGTAAAGATTTGTCGATGATGCGCTTGTTCGAACGCGCGTTGCACTCAGAACCCGAGCACGTTATACTAGAGGTGATGACTTAGTGCTCGGCGGGAGACAGGGACCTCGAGGTTGGCATGGTCGTGGACGGGGCCAACCGGAAGGGTTCGGATTGTATGACCCCTGGCATAAGTCCCTAGTCGAAGGCTAGGGGCGTTTTCTTGTGCATCGCGAAATTATGGAGGTGGAAAGTCTGGCTCAAAAATTAGGCGCCAGCAAGCTGCAGTTTATCCCTCTCGGCGGGCTTGGCGAAATAGGCAAAAACATGGCCGCGCTGGTGCACGGCAATGATATTATTTTGATTGACGCGGGTCTGGCCTTTCCGGAAGAGGACATGCCGGGCATTGACATTGTGCTGCCGGACATCAGTTATCTCTTGGAGAATCGGGATCGTATCCGCGCAATTTTTCTCACCCATGGCCATGAGGACCACATTGGAGCGCTACCTTACCTGTTGCGGCAGATTAATGTTCCGGTTTACGGGGCGCGGCTCACCTTGGGTATGGTTGAACTGAAGCTGGGAGAACACCAAATCACGCTGCATCCGTCGTCACGCTGGCTTGAACCCGGCGAGGTGGTGAAGGCGGGAAGCTTTTCCGTCGAGTTGTTCCGCGTCAACCACTCCATTCCCGACGCCTGTGGTCTGATTATTAGAAATTCGGTGGGCACGGTGGTGCATACCGGCGATTTCAAATTCGACCACACGCCTGTCGACGGCCAGGTGGCAGATTTTCACCGGTTGGCGGACGTGGGCCGAGAAGGCGTGCTCTTGCTGTTAAGCGACAGCACCAATGCCGAGCGGCCGGGTTACACCCCATCGGAAAAGACAGTGGGCAAGACCTTCGACCGAGTCATGGAATCGGCCGACGGGCGAGTGATTGTGGCCTCGTTTGCGTCTCAGGTGCACCGCGTGCGCCAGGTGGCGGAGGCGGCGGTCCGGCACCACCGGCGCGTGGCGGTGGTCGGGCGCAGCATGGAAAACGTGGTGCAAAAGGCCATCGAGCTAGGATATCTCGACTTCCCCCCCGGGACCTGGATGGATGTTGAGGAAATTAAAAAACTACCGGCGGAGCAAATTGTCATTGTCACCACTGGCTCCCAAGGCGAACCGATGTCGGCTCTGACGCGTATGTCTACGGCGGATCATCGCAAGGTGACGATTGTTCCGGGGGACACGGTTATCATTTCCGCCACTGCGATTCCCGGCAACGAAAAATATGTCTCCCGCACCGTCGACAATCTATACCGATTGGGGGCACACGTGGTTTATGGTGCGGCCTCGAATATTCACGTGTCGGGACATGCCTGCCAGGAAGAAATCAAATTGATGATGAACCTCACACGGCCCCAATTCTTTATTCCCGTCCACGGGGAATATCGCCATTTGGTTCACAATGCGCAGCTGGCGCGCGATGTCGGCATTGACCCATCGCACATTTTAATCGGGGAAAACGGCACCATCTTCGAATTCACCAAGAATTCCGGTGCCATGGTGGGGTCGGTGCCGTCCGGCAAGGTATTGGTGGATGGCGTGGGAGTAGGGGATGTTGGAAACATCGTGCTTCGAGACCGTAAGCAGCTGTCGAACGACGGCATTCTCATCGTGGTGGTGGGAATGGACGCGCAAAGCGGGCTTTTGGTCTCTGGACCGGATATTGTTTCCCGCGGATTTGTATATGTGCGCGAGTCCGAAGCGCTATTGGATGAGGCGCGACAGCGCGTCAAAACCGCACTCGGTCAACTGGAGGGCAATAACCTCTCGGAGTGGTCGGCAATTAAATCCGCCGTGCGCGAGACCCTGGGCCGATTCCTTTGGGACAAGACCAAACGGCGGCCAATGGTTCTGCCGATTATCATGGAAGTTTAATTAACTGGGGTGACTGCGGCCCTGGGGCATCAGGCGAAGCAAGATAATGACGTCAGGGCTTAACAGCAGGGCCTTGACGTCAACCTGGTAGATGTGGTTTCCCAGCACCAGTCGGCGCTGTTGCAAGAGATGATAGACCATTGATAGCTTGACCGCCGAGAGTTGCATGCCCAGCAGCAACTCGGTGTAGGGCTCCAGTGCCGCTTCGACGTCGATGAGCGGCACTGGGCTTTTTATGACCTCTAAATTCACGGTCTGCACATAGGTCTCACGCTCATTCTTACGGTTGATGGCCGCCAATTGGTCCCGGAGTTGGAGTGATTCTTGGCGCCAGTGGCGAGCGTCGAGTTCTGCCAGCCGCATGCGATTAAGGATCTCCGTGCGCACCTTTAAGGTGTGTGCCTGCACCCCAGCGCTGCCCAACAGGGCGCCGAGACAGAGCGCGGCTAAGGATTGGCGCGAGCATCTCACGACTGCATCCAGGCGCGAATCAGCCAGTAGCCCAGTTCAGCTCCGGCGTAGGCGGCCGTCAGCGTCAGGCCGCTGCGGACCAAGTCCAGTACCGCCCGGGTGGCCAAGCTTTGCTCGAAACTTTCCAAGGCGCTGATGGTACCGCCGATGGCGACGGCTACGGCCCAGATCCGGATTCTGAAAGCGATTTGACTGGCGTCGGCATCAGCCTGGTGGCCTGCCAGCCAATGACCGAAAGCGCCTAAGAGCCCGCCGCCTAGTGTGACACCGCAGGCCAGGAACAGCGGTGGGGCCATCAATGCGGCCACTTTTGGGGCTACCAGCCACCACTTCATCGCGCGTCCCCCTGTACACTTTTATGCAACCAGGCGTCTAATAACACCGGTAGATTGACAGACTACCAGTGAAGATGAGAGAAAGGGGGAAGTGCATGCGCCGTCGTGAGGCATTGGTCATGGAGAGCGCACACGGAGAGGACGCGTCCCGTAAAAATCGCAATGAGGCCCAAGACAGCATCACCGAACTGGGCACTACCCGGGTGCCCCAGCAGAAGTCGCCCATCCAAACCATGGTCATCATCGGACAAATTGAGGGACACGTGGTGCTTCCGTCGCAAAACAAAACCACCAAGTACGAGCACGTAATCCCGCAGTTAGTGGCCATTGAGGAAAATCGCGATATTGAGGGGCTCTTACTGGTGTTAAACACCGTCGGCGGCGACGTGGAGGCCGGGTTGGCATTGTCGGAAATGGTGGCTAGCTTGTCCAAACCGACCGTGTCATTAGTGCTGGGGGGCGGGCATTCCATCGGCGTGCCGGTGGCGGTGGCGGCCGACTATAGTTTTATCGCTCCGACCGCCACCATGACCATTCACCCGATCCGGATGAATGGGCTGGTGATTGGCGTACCCCAGACCTACGAATACATGGACAAAATGCAAGATCGGGTGGTGCACTTTGTCACGCGCCATTCGGGCATTGAGGAGGCGAAGTTTCGCGAGTTAATGTTTCGTACCGGAGAGTTGGCGCGAGACATCGGCACCATCCTGGTCGGCCAAGACGCGGTCGATGTGCACCTCATCAATCAAGTGGGCGGCATTGAAGACGCCTTGGCCAAATTGCACCAGATGATCCCGCCGCGGAAAAAGCGGACGCGTCGAACATCCAAAGTCGCACACTGAACAGAAGAAGGAGACGGTAAGAATATGGTTTTGTACACGCCGATGGCCTTTGAAGATATTTTTCCCCAGACGCAAGAGGCGGAGCGGATATTCCCCGGGTGGTTGGAAGGGAGGCTCTGTCTGATTCGCCGCGCGGCGGACGGCAGCGAACGGCTGGAACGGCTATTGTCAACCGATCCCAACGACTATCTCGATCCCCGATTTCAGCCCAACCATCGCCTATCTTAAAAATCAGCGGTACTGTACACGCGGATCCACCAGCCCATAGGCCAGGTCGGCTAAGAGATTGCCTAATACGGTTACGCACGCGAAGACCAATGCCACGGTCGTGGCGCTGGCAAACAACAGAGAGTTGAGCGCCTCAATAAGCGCCGTGCCCGCTCCGTTAATCCCATAGATAAATTCCAACGCGATGAGGGTATTGATGAGGGTGGGCAGCGACAAGCCCACCATGGTGATGGTGGGCAACAACGCATTGCGCAGGACGTGACGACTGATGATTCGGCACTCTGAAACCCCCTTGGCTCGGGCGGTGCGCACGTAATCGCTAGACGCCACGTCGCCCATGGATGCTCTTAGCTGCCGGCTCCAGGGGCCGATGACCGCAAGCGCCAAGGCGAGAACGGGGAGAATCTGGTGGTACAGCCAGGCGAGGAAGCTGGCATGTGGTGACGCAAACGCACTCGCGGGGAAAAGCGCCACCTTGTAGGCTAGAAGGTAGAGCAGTATCGCGCCGATGAAAAACCCGGGGACGGCGCTTAGCAAGCCGGTGATAGTACCGAGCACGCGATCGAGAGCTGAGAGCGGATGGCGCATTTGCAAACTGGCGATGACAACGGCCACACCGAAGGCCAAAGCCGCGCCCATCGCTAAAATTTCCAGGGTCGGGGGAAGTGCCTGCCGAATAACCGAGCCGATCCCGCCGACCTGAACCAGCCCGCGCAGCCAGAGCACATACTGGATGGGGACCGGCTGGTTGAGACCCAGCTTGGCATCAAGCGCGGCACCTTTTTGGGGTGTCCATTCCTTGCCTAACAGCCCGCGAGCCGGATCCAGATGGTCCAGGTGAAGCACGATGAAGATGACCAGAGAGGTGCCTAAGAGCGCGAAAAGCGCCTCGAAAATGCGGCGTACGAGAAAGCGCGTCATAACCCGACCCCCGTACCACCGGCCAATGCGTCGCGGGCCGCATCGGAAATGAAGTTCAACGAGAGTTGCAGCACCACAAACGCCGCCCCGGGGAATACGAACAGCCACCAATACCCCTCATAGATCACTTGGAGACTCTGCGCGATCATGCTTCCCCAGTTGGGCCAGGGTGGGGGCAGGCTAAATCCAAGAAAGCTGGCGGTGGCGACCACCAGCACCGCAAGTCCCATCGTTGCGCTCGTAGTCGTTAAAAGAAGGCTCCAAAGCCCGGGCATGACATGACGCATCATCACTCGGACGCGGCTTGCGCCCAGCGACTCGGCCGCCTTTACGTACTCCCGCTCTCGCAAGCTCAGTACCTGGGCGCGTACCGGCCGGCCCACCAATGGCCACGACGTGGCCGCCACGACGAAAATCATGGTGTCGGGCGTGGGTGTCAAGAGATTTTCAATGAGGAGAAGGGGAATAAGCTGCGGAACGCTCAAGATGACATCCATCGCCCAGGTCAAAATGCGGTCGGCGGCTCCGCCCAGGTAGCCGGAGAGGATGCCCGTCGTTAATCCAAGGACGGTAGACACCAACGATGCCGCCAGGCCGATCAATAAAATGAGCCGCCCGCCAAACATTAACCGCACCATTTCGCTCCGACCGATATCATCCGTTCCTAAAGTCCACTTTGCCGACGGCGGGTGGGCAATGGCATTCAGATGAATGGTGTCGGGATTGGCCCGGTCGAACATCGGACCGACAAAACAAAAAAAGAGCAGTCCCACAAACATTACCAGACCAATCCAAAAGAGCGGGTCGCGCAGAATCGTTGAGGACAACGTCCGGCGGACGAACGGAGTCTCGGTAAATAATTCTTCAGGCAAACTCACAACATCCGAATGCATTCCGTAAAAAGTCACCTCGTTTCCGACTCATCTCGGCGACTATTTTTAAGGCTGCGAATGATGTGACTATAACATTCGGGGAGTAGGTCATCAACTTTGTGGCAAGAGCTGGATACATGGCGGATACATGGCGGCCATTGACTGATTTGGGAAGATGGGTTGATGTACATACGCGCTTATCGGCTACGTTGTCGCACGATTGTTGAGGATATGTCGAATGAAGCCCTTAATCGAGCCAATGTTATATACCCGGTCAAAAAAGAAGTTGAAGAAGAGTAGAGTGTTTACGTGTTAGTGCGTGGTGGTGAGACCCTTGGTGGAACATTCAGGACGGGGGTGCCGACTCCCGCTGTGAGGGAGCATGGCGAAGACGTGGCGACCCGAGAGGAGACACTTGGCGCACGCCAAGCCGCCCCGCCTACACCGGGGCGTTGAGGGGGACCGATTCGTGGTGCCGCGCGTTCGCGCGGCCTCATTCCAACAGAGACGCTTGAGGGTTTGTTTCGGGTCTCCGTTCACGCGATTCCTGAACCCGGTAACCGCGTCCAAGATGGCGTCGACAGTTTGGAAGAAGACGGTGTCGATGACCGAGCGCTTCAACCATCCCCATAACCTTCAATCCGGTTCAGTCACAGGCTGTAGGGCGGGAGGAACAGGGTGAGCGTCTCGCGATGCGCGTCGAGACTTTGAATGAGCTTGGCGTGGTGGTGTCCGAGCGTTATCTAATTATGGTGATGTCACCATAATTGGATTATGCCGATTCTGGAATTATCCTGATTTAGGGTGATCTCGGGTGGGGATTTCGTACGTGTTGCAACGATTTTCGGCGCGGAGATCGGTTGTCCATGTCGGAATAATCACAGACTCTTCAGGGGTGGGAACAGCGGATTGGAGCACCTGAATTCGGCGTCACGCCGTGCATCCATCTGCTCCGAACCATCAAGCCTCAATCCGATCACTCCAGGAATTGTCCTGAGCACCGTGGCCGTGCGGAGCGCTCCAACCAACGATCCCCCTCGACCTATCGGCATAATTCCAAGTGCGGCATAAATCCAAAATCATCACGATGCGCTCGCCGGGCGCGACACGCCATCGCAGCCGGATGTTGGCTGACTTGTGCCTTTCCCAGCATGCTACACTCCCCGTCGGGTTTCCCGTTCGGATAAGTTGGTGAGGATAGGGATACTCATATCGGGCCTACTCCCGTGCCAACGGGAGTTTTCGATTTCGTCCGCGTTACGTCAAAGCCGTAACTTACAGGCGCACCTCGTCTTCGAATAGCAGCCGGTCCATGACGCCGCGCCGCAAGCGGCGCTTTTCCCGCCGGAACCAGCGGCTACATTGGCGTTGCTTCACGGGGTCCGCCTTCGCCAGCGTATAGGTCCGCCGCGTGCCACGAAAGTTGGGGTTCCTGTATCATTGGAACGGAATTGGCAATAACTCCTGAAATCCTTGAGACATAAGAGTTTTGACCGTTTGCGTTAAAGAACCCAACCGCAGAGGATACGCTAATCCTATTGTCAGCGACCCTGAAATCGGCCCAAAATAGGCATTTTATGCCCACTTTTCGCTCTTCGCACCCGCTATTGCCATTTCCGGTCGGGTGCTACAGCAACCCCAAGTTCCAGCGATACAAAAGACTCCGGGCTCCGCGTTCGGAAAACGCCACCCGAAACGTGTTCGCGCAGGTTTAGGGCACCTAAGCCGCCCCGGCGATAGGCCTTAATATAATTGGCGACGGTCGTCACCGACCGTTCAATGATCTGGCTCACCTAGCATGCGCAGCATGGCCCCAAACGGCACAGCCGTTTGGCTTCGACGTTCTCGCGGCGTGCGTGAAACTGCAAATGTGGGTTGCACACACGACGACGTCCCTTTCGCGGGTCTTATAGGGTTGCCGTCAACAAAACGCGGATTGACCACGCTAGAATTGTAAATAAAAGGATAACCCGTGTCATTTCTATGTAGTTTGCGGCAGAAGGGCTTCTGTCGCTAGCACAAGATGTCTCGGTCCCCGTGAGCCATGAGAATGCCATCGGATAGAGGTGTTGGCCAGATTAATGTATTCCTCACTCGATAGAACACTCCCAACAGAAGTGCGGGTGTCGGCAACCGCGAACAGGCCGCTCGCCTCGATCTAGTCTCCGTGTTCGGGTGATCTGCCCGGACGACAGGGCCAAGGCTTATCGGAAATCCGCCTTGTCACCAGAAAATAGGGTGACTACACACGCGACGAAAGAATAGGGCGTAACCACAGGGCTAAGTTGCTGGCATTGCTTAAGACGAACGGCCTAAGAGCTTATCGAGTGGCGTACCCCAACGCCCTAACGAGTCGGTGCTTGCCCCGACTTGCCCCGACGGTAACACATCAAGCCGTGCCGTCGGAACATCCGACGACCGCGCAATAATAAATCGCTGGACGGGGAAATGGACTCTCGGTCTCTGCGCGGGTTGAGAAATTGTCGAATCGGGCCGATCGAAAGTCTAGCTTAAGGGCAGGAACCGGGATTTCGATATGGAATATTTAGAGAAGTAATTGTGGCAGGACGAGGCGAAGCGACCCGATTGTCGGATTATCCGTGGTCATGTTATCTATGAGACTTTCATTCCTCTTTCGGCCCAACACGGAAAGGAGGTGAATTGATGCCGCTAACCCCCACGCCGGTCCTGTGTTGTTTGCAGATTGTCCGTTCGGTCGAATCCTACCCTTAGGGTTACAGCTCACCGGGACGGTAGGGAAGGCCCCGGCAGTGCAGGAGTGACGGCGATTCATCGATGTGCCATGCTTTGCATGGCCTTCCATACAAGGCGGACTACTGTGAAACGAGTCAATGACCCCCACCTGAGCTTCACGCTCGAGGTGGGGGCTTGTGAAGAGACTTTTACATCGTAAGCATTGTACTAGACCGTTTTCCCAGGCACGGCAGGACCAACGCCACGGAATCTTTCCC
>JAKACZ010000014.1 GCA_021820965.1 Bacillota bacterium
CTCATACCCCCTACGGTCCGAGCGATCCGAGCGGAACGGAACTGAGATGATCCCCGCAACACTAAGGTGTGCCTGCCATGTTTCACATAATGTGGCATATTCTACCACTGTGGGTAAAGATTAGCTTTAGGCATGGGGAGTCGTCACGAGAGATTGGCACCACTCGTGGGGCGTTCGCGCACCAGTGCCAAACTTACGACGCCGACAATGGCCGCCATGACATTAACCCAAAACATGGCGCTGTAGGATCCGTGTTGCAGGCCGATCATGAAACCAGCCACGGGTGCCGCCACTAAGAGGCCTCCCGCCTGGGTCAAATTGGCGACACCGTAAAGCAGACCGTAATATTCCGTCGCGTCGGCCGTTTCTGGCAATGCCTGGTTGAGAAGATCGGATCCCCAGGGATAGCTCACCACCTGAATGCCGCCCCAGAACACGCCGGCGATAAACAAAAGCAGGAAGGCCAAGAGAATGGTTCGGATGAAGGTTCCGGTCAAGCCGATTAATCCGAAAGCGATGAGACACACTATTAGAATTTTCTTGGCGGGATACCGCGTGTACAGACGGCCAAACCACACCGAGACCAAAACGGCGGAGATAGTGAAGAAGGTCATGCCCAGTGCCGAATCAATCAGCGTTCCATGCAAGGTATGGATGACAAAGAGGGTGAAGAACGAAGCGATGGCTTCAAAGGCGAGCCACCACATCAACTGAGCCACAAAGTATTTTGCAAGATCGGGACTCATCCAGTGAGTACGTTCCAGCTTGGTTAGACTCCGGGTGACATGTAAGGCGGCACGCCGTTCCCGCACGGTGAGGCCGGTCACCAGTCCCGCTCCAATCATGATCAGGGCTACCACCCAAAAGGCACCCGAATGAATGCTCTTCCACAAGAGCGGGATGGGAAGAAACGCCAGTAAGTTGCCGACCTGCCACCAAAGATTGATGATGCCGGATGCGCGTCCCCAGTTGCGCTTATGAACGATGTCTGGCATCCAGGCCTGTAGTGGCGTTGCGCCAATCTGCTCAAAGAAATAAAAGCTGACCAGGAATATAATGGCTAAGTGAAGGTTGCGCTGACCGGCGAAGAGCACCCACAGGATTCCGGCAACCGGTGTGCTGGCGAGAATAAAGAGACGGCGCCTGCCAAATCGGGTAACGTAGCGATCACTGATCCATCCGGTCAAGGGATTGAGAATGAGGCCCAACAAGCCCTCCATGCCGAGTACCAGTCCAATTAACGCTTGTGAAGACGTCAACCCGCTGAGGAGGTCGGCGGCAAATACCTTGTTGGTGCCGTACCCGATATTTCGCGCCAGCCCACCCATGCCCAGGCGGGTCATCTCTCCCGCTGAATAACGCGCTTGCTCCAGCTCGTCGGTCGCGGTTACCATCCCTTCACCGCCTCAATTACCCAGTCGGGACGGTCGGACGCAATCCCGTCTACACCTGCCTCAAGCATGGATTGAATGGCCGCCTTGGTGTTCGGGGTCCAAACGCTGACCAGAAGGTCTTCCCGATGCATCGCGTCGACCAGTTCGCGGTCCACCAACTCGTACTCTAAGGATAACAGGCGCACATGCGCTGCTCTGACTACGTCTGCCAAATTGACCGGGATGCCTGCCAGTAGCACCCCGCCCTCAAGGCCGGGAATTCGGTCGACTAGTTCTCGAATGGCGGTATGATAAAAACTGATGGGAATAACGCGCTGCACAAGATCTGGCCGTGCGGCAATAAGTTGCAGCAATCCTTCGACCGCTGCCTTGGTCTTGATTTCCACAACGACCGGAATCTTAATCACGTCAAGCAGCTGTGCCAGCGTCGGCACCCCTTGGCCTCCGCCAACATCCGCCGCCGCCAGTTCTTTGGCGGTCAAGTCACTCACTTTCAGGGGTTTGCCTCCCGTCCGTTCCAAGGTGGGATCATGAATGACCATGAGTTCTCGGTCACGGCTGACGTGCACGTCGCATTCAACCATGTCGACACCCAGGGCTGCCGACTCCTGGAATGCCTGCAAGGTATTCTCCGGGAACAGTTCTCCGCCGCCTCGGTGTGCAATGATCCACATGGGGATTGGCCTCCTTGTTATACACCTTCGTTATTCGCGTTCCGGTCATATTGTTCCTGCCTCGGTTCAAGATGGGAAACGCCACGGCCAGCCCATCCACTGGTCCCAGTTCCGACCACCCTGAAACGAAACGAGTCGCAGCCAAAAGCGCATGACCAGCCGATACGGCTCGAGCCGCGGGAAGGGAGCTATTTGGGTATAGCCCCGGTAGAAGCTCTTTAGCCCGTCCCGGTCCAACAGATACTCGAGCCCGACCAGTTCCATTTCGCGAGGTCCAGTGACGAAGAGCTCGGTATCGACCAGACCGGTGATTTCACCCGCATTGGCCAGAAACTGGGTGGGATCCATATCCAGTAGTATGGGAGCAGCGTCATGTACCGCAGGAATGGTCTTTAAGCGGCGTTCGGTTACCGCGGCCCACCTCCGGGCGTTGTCGTCGTTCGCATAATATCGGGACAACAGGTAATCGACGCAAGCCTTAAGGCGGTGCCAAAATTGATCGAGAGGCTGACCCGCCTTCAGATCCCATTGGGCGGCGAGGGGGCCGAACACCGGTTGCACATGCTGATGCAAAGCGGAAATGTTTCGGCCCAAGGTTGCCAGAGCCGAATCGGAGAGCTGATCAAAGGTGGTGGGTGGCGTCCCGGTTAGCTTTTCCACAATGGCGAACGGACGTCCAGCCATCCATTGCTGGCGCACCACCCGGGGAACGACAAAGCCGCTATTGATGTTCAGCCAGGCGTTGAGACGCGGCAGGTGCTGCAGGTCGGTGACACGAACCTCGAACAGCCGCAAGGTGCCCTGCCAAAAATCCTCGTCGGCGGGGCGTCGGCTTCGGGGGCTTCGCACGACATATTCCCCAGCTTGGGTGCGCACGTCCCAGATGTAGTTCGCCTGCCCCGGGTGGTGAGCCAAAAGAAGGTGCTGGCTGACGATCTCCTCATCAAAGAGAGGTTGCAGCGACATGTGCGCGACCTCAGGGTCGTTCTCTGTCTTCATCCAACCTGCCCCCCTTTCGGGTTCGTCATTATTGTACCTTGCGCTCACCTAGCCCGGCGGATTTCCGCGATATTTCACGGTGCGGACTTCTTGCTTGGCAGGAATAACCCAACATAGTATCCTAAAAACGTGATTTTTCTTTCGAACATAGACAGATGTACAAGGAGGAGCCTACATGATAGCTTCGCTGGCGCGAACCCAGCGCCCGTCCTTAGCGGGGATTACGCCATTAAAGCGCCATTGGGCCGGGCAGATCGCCTTGGTTGTCGCTGGGAGTCTTTTGGTAGCTCTGTTGGCACAAGTGAGCATTCCATTGCCGTTTACCCCGGTTCCGGTGACGGGTCAAACCTTGGCAGTACTGGTGGTCGGCGGGGCCCTTGGAAGTCGGCTTGGGGGGTTGAGCCTTCTGGTGTACCTGATCGAAGGCGCCGTGGGATTTCCCGTGTTCGCTGGCCACGCGCATGGAATGCCCTTTGGCCCAACCGGCGGCTATTTAATCGGTTTTGTGGTCATGGCGGCCATGGTCGGCTGGCTGGCCGAGCGCGGCTGGGACCGCTCATTATTGAAGTCTATTGCTGCCATGTTGATTGGTGAATTGATGCTCTACGCCATTGCCGTACCGTGGCTGGGATTTTATGTCGGATTTGAACACGCCATTCCCATGGGGTTTATCCCATTTGTAGCCGGTGACGGCTTAAAACTGTTGCTGGCGGGCTCAATGTTTCCTGGGGCATGGAAGTTGGTAGGCTCACGACCCAGTATGGACAATTATTAGCAGGGAGACGGGCACGGTGCAACGACACGGCCCGTCTCTTTTTTGTAAGGACTGACTGAAAGGGAGTGGCCATAATGGACCGGGAGGCGCGGCAGTACTGGAAGGTGCAGCGCCGGCAAATGCTTCGGCGGGACAGGCAGCGCCGCGGTGGCTTTGGCACCGGTGACATGTTGCTCACCAAGGTGCTTATTGGACTGATGGTCCTAAGCTTTCTGCTTGAGCGATTTGTTCCTGGCCTATTGGCACCGCTTACCTCAGGCCTAGCGGGTCTAGCGTTGTCTTTTCTGTTGTCGGCGTTGTCCCCCGGCTCGTTTTTGGGACTTTTGTTTGCCGGCGTCTTTCTATGGATTGTCGGATCGCAGCTCGAGGTGTTGACCACCTGGTGGCAGTACCTGGTTATTTTCTTTGCCAGCGGAATTGTGGGATCATGGGCCTCCAATACGCTGGGGGCCGGATTGGTTGGAGGCACGTATGCATCATTCGGGCTAGCCGGCGCCTATGTGATGGCGATGGCTAACCGGCGGCTTGAAGGAATGGCCCAGTGGGCCATTGTTCTTTTGGCCATCGATGTGGTGCTGTCGGGATTTCAACCGGCGCTTTTGGCTGGGATGCTGGCCGCTTTCTTTACCGGCCTGATTGTTGCGCGCCTCTCTCGCATATAGGACCGCGTTGCTGCCTAGCGTCAATCCGATCGGCTAAACAGTAATAATAATAGTATTAGTAGGAGGTTCCGCCCATATTTGGCGTATGATGTGACTATGGGATCAGTCGTTAGGCAAGACACCAACGGAACCAAGGGTACTCGGGAATCGCGGTGGTTCCAGGTTTTGCGCTGGGTTGATGGAGGCTATTTTGTCTGGCGGGGATTTCACAAGTGGGTTACGCCCGCAGCGCAATGGATGATCCCTCGCGTTACCCTGGCCCTGCCCACTACGCCGCTGGCCTCGATTATTCGCCGTTGGATCTTTCCCCACGCCGAAACCTTTGGCATCATCCTCGGCACCGTGGAGGTGCTGGCGGGCGGACTGCTTCTCGTCCGGCGACGATTCTGGCTAGCACCGCTTGTTCTGTTTCTCCTCAACGGCCTATTTTTCCTCACCTTGGGATTTAAGGAACCTCACGACATGGCCCTAAATCTATTGATGGGGATCCTTAATTTGTGGTTTTTCCGAAGTGCCTGGGAGCGCAAGAGATCCCCGGAAAAGTGAAGGCGGCGCGGCTGTCCTTCTCCGCCGATGGGGATACGAGGGGTCGAATGGCGCCCTTGCGAGCCGGATAGGTTCGGAAAGACAGTGTATTGGCCTACCGGGGTAAGGCAGCGCGCAATAATAATTTTCATGACTTGGTTGCGGCCGGATCACGTAGTTCCACTCTCTGTGAAAGGGGTTCCGGGTAAGATTGAGTGCGTTTAAGGTCTCGTCAGCTACCTTGCGGCCTTACTCGTAGGGGTGCTCATCCAGTGCGGCTTGCACCCCCCCCCCCCGAAGGTGGACTAATCAATCGCCACAGCCGGTGACGCCGGTCTGCCCCGTGTGTACGGGGGCCGTCTCTACGGGTTGGACAGCCGAGCAAGCCTAGGCGGTCTACACCCGCCACGGCCATGAGATTCATGCGCAATCGGACCCGATGTCCGGTGCGGTCACCGTGATGCAAGCCTGGTATGAGCAACACCAGATCTCGATTATCACAGCTCGGCCCGCATTCTATGAGGTCACTCGTGCGTGGCTCGACAGATACCAGGTCCGCTATCACGCGCTCGTCTTTACCGAAGACAAGTATGCGCACTGCGCATCGCATGCGATCGATGCTGATAGAGGATGGCCCCATTATGCGGAAGAGTTCGCGCGGGATGATCGGCCGATCGTGTTGCTGGATCAGCCATACAATCGCCGGGTGACCGGGCGCTCGATTTACCGGGCGCGCGCCTGGCGGGAGGTGGTGTTGGCTCATCACATCGAGGCTTTGGGGAGCCACGCCTCTCGGTAATAGGGAGCCAGCGCCGTTGAGTCGGGAGCTTCTTGCGGAACTCTTGGGGGCGAGTGCTCCGCAGCGTGTGTTGCGATTAGTGGAAGAACATGGGATAAAGTATGCTGGAAGTAATACGCACTTCCGCGGTTGGTAGAGAGGGGGATGTGAAGAATGGCCTCCCCAAGTTGGGTCAAGGCAGAGGTGGGCACCCGTGAACTTCGGGGAGAGGTCTGGCAATGACGGAGGGGACGCTGCCAGCCTCGTGGTCGAGCTAGCGGCACGGCTGGCGCGATCTCGTGGAAACCCGACACCGAACCGCGCGCTGGCCATGAGCACGACGCAGGGCGTAGCAGCAAACATAGGGGCGCGCGCCATTGTAAACCAACCCGAGACGCCGGTCTGGCTGGTCGTAGAGAATGTCATGGGGTCTCTTGGTCGATGGTGAACGACAGCGCACGCTCCCCTATGGGCCTCAGCGCCCATAGGGGCCCAAATTCGATGCGAAGTGTCCATGCAGCACGAATCCGCCGGACCTGTCACGCTTGGGTCGGATGGAATCCTTCTCGCTCTCTTGAAGTGACCTTAATTGCCTTATGCCGACCCGCGTCTTCGTTAGTGGTCAACTTCGTCGGAATGGGCAGTTAGGGCACAAACCCCTTTTACAAAACAGCGGCCAACCAATGTGCGCGCAGAAGGCACGCAGTACAGGAGTGTTTCTCTGATGAACGAGCAATTTGTCCGAGTTGAGGGTCATGCAATCCGTATCTTGACGGCTACGAGGCCGGGGTCATCTTTGTGGCTGTTGTTGTGGTCGGGATTGGGTGGTACAGCCGAGGGGTTTCTTCGACTGTTGAGAGAAGATCCCGAGCATGGCTGGAACGTGGCGGCGATTGACGCCCCGGGCCACGGACGGTCGGACCTGTGGGATACGTTGAGCAATGAAGACGTCGTTTCTGTATGGGATGGCGTTCTCCAGTTCTTAGGATCACCGGTGGATGTAGTGGTGGGCGGTCATTCGGCGGGAGCATATTTTGCGGTGACCTGGGCCACCCGCCGTCCTACCTGTCGTGGCCTGGTTTTATTGGAAGGGGGATACATGAATCCCTTTCCTGACGGTACCGACTTGGACGCTGTGTTCCAACAAAACGCTGCCTATTTGGATACCCGTCGATTTCAGACATGGGAGGACTTCGTGGCGGCGGAACGTGCAGTGGCGCTTCAATGGGACGCGGATGCTGACGTCATGCTCCGCGCACAAATGGTCGAGGTCGCCGGAGAGATTCGCCCGCGCATTCTCGCGGCGACGGCCAACCAAGTGACCGCGAACCTGGCGGACTATCGGGTCGCGGCCCTTCCGCTGCTCTCATTGCCTACTCTTGTGGTCGTGGCGACGTTGCCGCCCGAGATGGCCGCCGGCCGCGCCGAGGGGGTCTCCGCCTTTCGTGAGCGCGTTCCTGACCTTGAAGTGGTCAATGTGCCTAAGGCTGGGCACGACCTTCTGATCGATAATCCTACGGCAATCTCGGAGGCGGCGTGGGCGTTTCTATCTCACGTTCATCCACGGGCCGAACCGTCGCATGGCTAGATGCTTTAGGTCGTTAATGAGCGAGATTCGGGGGCGAGTGCGCATTAAGGTGCCGGTGCGATCCCCAGAGAGTCCCCATAGCGGCTCGCTGCCGGTGTAAACTAGGGAGGAAAACTTTCTCAATGCAAATTCGCGGATTCTAGACCATGTGCTGACGAGGTATACTGGACTCATGCGATCGGTGCATGATAGTGGATATAGCGATACCTATCGTGCATAATTGGTCGGTGACGGTCAGTGGGTCCTGGTGGACTCCCTCGGCTGCAAACCGAGTGTCCGGAGCTCCGGTTTTCGGAGTTGGGTTCGATTCCCAAGGGCCGTCTCCGTCGTGTTGTCCGGGCAGGGCTATCCACAGACGCTGACGGCATTCCACCTGCGGTACCTCACCATGGACGTATGACAATACCTCACGGCCACCCAATCGTGCCAGATCCTGACGGAATCGGTCCGCGACCGGCTGCGGGTCTTCTTCCACCACGAGAGCTATCTCGGCATGACCCTACTCTGAAAAACCCTCAACCCCCCATATACAGTGCCCGGCAGTCGGTTAGATACAAAGTATAGACGCTTCAAGCAAGTAGCGGACCCGCACCGCTAACCCGGGTGAGATGGCCTCTACCCGGGTTCCCGGAACGTCGTGCAGTGGTGTCCGCCAGGATCAGGGCCTGGCGCAGAGCCCGGTTCCCTCCGTTTGCCCGCGCTTTCGTTTTGGCCGGGGGCTCAGGAGGCCCATGCGGCGACGTGATCGGCATCGGGAAACCGACTGAGGTCCAGGCCCAGTTCGGCGAGGATCACCTCGGCGGTGCGGCGACTGACGCCGGGAATCGTGCACAGCAACGCCATCGTCGCGGTCATCGCATGCACGCGACGCACGATCTCCTGGTCTCAGGCGGCGATCCGAACGGTGCGTTCATCAATATGGCCCAGGAGTTGGTCCAAGAGGAACCGTTGATGGTCGCCCATCAAGCCCTGGAGCGCGGGGACGAGGGCGTCATATTTCTTGCGCAATCGGCCGACGGCGAGGCCCGCGAGGACGGCGGGGTCGGTTTCCCCGGCGACCAAGCGGTCCCACATCGCCCGGCCGGAGACGTCCAGCACGTCCGAGGCCACCGAGGCGAGTTTGATGTTGGCGCCTTCCAGCACCTTTTGCACCCGATTAATATCCCGGGCTCGCTCCGCGAGCCACTGGGTCCGCTGGCGCGTGACTTCGCGCAGTTCCCGCTGGGGCTTGTCGGGGATAAAACTCGGGGTCAGGAGCCCATGGCGTAAGAGATCGGCAATCCACGTGGCATCTGTCACGTCGGTCTTACGGCCCGGCACATTCTTTATAGGTGCCGGATTCACCACCCAGGTGGTAAAGCTGGCTTCCAATAGGGTTATACACCGGCTTCCAGTAGGACCCGGTGGCTTCCATGGCCACGTGGGTCACGTGGCGCGTCTGCAGCCAGGCTTGAAGGGCCAAGAGATCCGGTGTGGTCGTCTCAAAGGTCCGAGTCGTGAAGTTCGCGTGACCGCGGCCATTGGTATCGCATACACCGGCAACGACGTTGCGCTTGTGCACATCTAATCCCCCACAATGGGGATACAACACTTCCATCCGTGAGAGATCCTTTCTGCACCCAGGCTCGGCCGCGGAGGCGGCCGGGTCCCGCTGGGCTCGGGGGATGGGCCATGACTCGAATCTGCCCCGCGTGCTCACCCAAAGGTGGCGACAGTCTCAGGTTCCCGAGGCACCCACCACAAACTCGTGTACGCATTCTGAATGGCAGAGAGAATTCCGTGGGGGGATAGGGTGCTAATCAGAGCATACGCCCCAAGACGGCGTCACGAAAGAGCCCCTATTTTCATGCGCGCAGGTTGCCGGGCGCAGCGCGGCATGGGGAACTCGTGTGATGACAGCTATTACGACGGAGCGATCAGTCACATAATCGGGGTACCCGTTTTTCTTTTGCGACTGCGTGGGGGATCCTAAAAATGCGGATTTTGTATACTCGGTAGAGGCGGGGTGAAACCATGCAATTGGCTGGGGAATATGTGGTCGTCACTAGTGGAGCCAGCGGAATCGGCCGCGCCATGGCCCAGGATCTACTTGGAGTTGAGGCGGTTGTAGCCATTGCTTCGCGGCCGGTCCGCGTCGGCCCCCTAAGAGGAAAGCCTACCAGCCTTTGGATCTATAGGATATCTCAAGAAGTCGGGCGCGATGCAACTTGACCATCTTTCCGGGGTGGACGAGCTTATGCGCCAAATGACTGCGTCTTCGTTGGCGACGCGGCAATAATCCATGTTGACGGTTCAACAACGTTACTATATATTTTATAGTATTGAGGGACGTAAGTCGGACGCCTGTGGGCAAATCTCTCGGGAGGAGGAATAAATGAGCGATGGTCCCCGAACCGCGGCAACCCAAGAATCCCGGCGCATTGCGATGGAAGGCTCTGGGGTGGATTACTCTCGCCGAGCTGCTGGCGATGAGCGTCTGGTTTAGTGCTTCGGCCGTGACCACGGCCTTAGTGCGTCAATGGCATCTCACCTTGGCCGCTGCTCCCTGGCTCACCGCGTCGGTCCAATTAGGATTTGTGTGTGGTGCTTTACTGAGTGCTACCTTAGGTTTAGCGGATCGGATCGCGTTACGCCGCCTAATGGCCTCGGGCACCTTGGGTGCGGCCCTGAGCACCATGGCATTGCTTGCGTTCCCTTCCGGGGGGTGGGTGGCATTTGCGCTACGAGCGATCACGGGAGCGTGTTTGGCTGTGGTCTATCCGGTGGCGGTCCAATGGATTGCGCAGTGGTTTCCTCGGCAACGGGGTCTCGCGATAGGGATTCTCATTGGTGGATTGACGGTGGGATCGGCCCTGCCTCACGTGTTGACGGGCTTGCCGATGGTGCAGAATTGGCGGACAGTCCTGGGGGCCAGTGCGGGACTCGCTATGATCGGCTGGGCCCTGGTGGTTTGGGTTGTTCCGCACCACCCGGGAGTTTTTCATCCGCCCGTGTTCCAGTGGACTCGTATCGGCGCGGTCATGCGAAATCGGCCCGTTATGCTGGCGAATCTGGGCTATTGGGGCCATATGTGGGAGCTTTACGCGATGTGGACGTGGGTACCTGTGTTTCTTGTAGCCAGTGAAGCGACGTTTTGGCATGGCGCGGCTCTTAAGACTGTTGCGGGAGCTGTTAGTTTTGCCGCCATTGGGGTCGCCGGTTTTGGCGGGGCACTGGTAGGCGGGTGGGCGGCCGACCGGTGGGGACGGACTCGTGCTACCATGATGGCGATGGGAATCAGTGGAGCCATGGCCCTCATCATTGGAACCACATATCGCCAAGCCCCCGTCCTCACCGTGCTTGTCGCTTTGGTCTGGGGTATTAGTGTGATAGCAGACTCGGCTCAGTTTTCCACGGCGGTCACGGAGTTGAGTCCGGCGGATCTATTGGGGAGTGCATTGACCTTGCAGATGGCGGTGGGATTTTTAATTACAATCGGGTCCATTGACTTAGTGGGGTGGTTGCAACCTCTGTGGGGCTGGGAATATGTTCTGATGGTACTGGCCATCGGTCCTTTGATTGGTATATGGGCGATGGCGCGCCTACGGCACCGCCCAGAATCGTATCAGCTGGCTCACGGCCGCCGTTAGTGCGACCTGCCGGCTTCGATATTCCAAGGAAAGGAGCCATGTCTATGCCTGAGGAGCTCTCTCAAATTGTATGTCCCATCCAGCGGGCCGCGACTCTGGTGGCAGACGTCACAGTCATCGTGATTTTACGGGAATTGCAACATGGTCCGAGGCGATTTAGCCATTTTGTCGACGTGGGATTGAATCCGCGCACCCTCTCGAAACGCCTTCAGTGTCTGGTGTCCGAAGGAGTACTGAGTCGCACGGCTTACGCGGAATCCCCGCCACGAGTGGACTATGCGCTGACGGATAAAGGCCGGGCCTTGACTCCGGTTTTGCGTGCGCTTCAAGAGTTTGGCGAGGAGTGGATGCCGGCCGGCCCAGAAGACCTGGCAGCATTTCAGGCGCAAACCCAAAAGGCGTCAACCATCCCTACATAAAGGCCAGAGCTTGAGGGAGACACGGCTCCATCGGTTGACCAGCCTTAGTCCCGCCGGAACGGGAAGCCGTTCAGTCGGTTGAGACCTTTGTCAGTCATCTCAGCCCTTCGGTCCTCCATTAAACGCCAGCGGGTATAGGGCGATGGTTGTCGACCCAACTGAACATGGGCGCGAGGAGAGAAAGGCTGGTGTGAGCAGCTCCGTAAGCGGTCCTCGAAAGGAGAATGGCTTGTTAGGGTGTTTGTCTTAGACCTTGCCCATTGATTAAGTACAGCTTCGGAGAGGTTATCCGGCTTGAGCGATACGGCCACCCGGTTATTCACCAAAAGACCCGAGGCGCTCCAGGTTTAAAACGGTACCATCTCACGCATCACTGCGCGGCACCCTTTAAGCCACCTCGGCGTGAACACAACGTCAACGGATTCGACGGCATCGGACGCGGAATGGGCCAGCCCAATGGCCCCTTCGCTGAGGACGGCACGAATGGCTGGAGTGTTGTCCCGCGTCGTTAATATGCTGGTGAGCACCGTTCCGCCAATCCTACTCGGGGTGTTGATGGGTGTCGCCAGCCAGCGCTGAACCACTCTCTGCGGATAAATCCGGGCGTTCACACTCTCAGCGGCTCTCACGCCCGCTCGCGCGAGAGTTACAGCATCCGCTGCCTCATGCTCCGGCACGCTTTCTTTCTCGGACGACCCGCTTTGACTCGAGCCGCGGGAATAGCGGCCCAAGGACGACGGCTGGCATCCACGTGCAAGTTGGTTTGGGATAGCCTGTTGCCAAGCCGTCGACAGGAGTGGATCCGCACTTGGCCGACTCTAAATCCTTGGCGACTTTGAGGACCTCGAGCTTGGATGTTCGTGTGCCGAATCCGACAACGCGCCTACCAGCACTTTCAGCCATGCAGGTCCCGGTTACCACACCCTGTTTGCACGAACTCGAAGACGCTCATGGTGCCATGTTTTGCAGCCTCGCTGTCAAAAAAACTCTTGGCCCTTTCGGGCCAGCAGGCTTATGACCTAAGGGAATCCCCCGGGAACGGTTCCCGGGCATGACCGCCGGGGCATTACGCCCGATTTTGGTAACGCCCTCGGTAGTCGGGACGTTATGATTAAAGACGCACACATCATGTGAGGAGGAAACGGTTCGATGCATCGGATTATCCCGGGATTAACGGTCACTATGGGCATTATAGTCGGCACGGCAGGCTGTGGGTTCGGGTCTCATCCGGCCGCCTCGGCGGGGACGCCCGTAACGAGGATGTCCGGGCCTTCGCCATCGGTCCCGGCATCGCGTGCGAGCGCCGGCGTATCACCCTCACCGACTACCGCGTCAAGCCCTGGGCACCCGGCGCAACCGACCGGTTCGGGCACCTCGTCGCAGACGGCCCCGTTTCTACTCCACGACAGTTTGGCCACTACCGCTACTTGGCAGTGGCTTTCGCTCCGAACGAAAGCAGGTTCCCCTAGCCTTATCGCCGCGATTTCCCCGTCGGGTCATCAACTGACCATCTGGGTGGCAACCTACATTGGCATGTACGATGCGCATCCCAAAATCTCTCGTATTGCGTGGAATTTGACGTCTCACGCGCTGGGACAGACCCACGCGGCTTTGGCCGCGCCATCACCGGCTTCTTCTCCTGCCTATCAACTGATCTCTGAAAGTCCCGACAAGGCCAAGCCCGTTTTGATGCACGGGACGTCCCGCGCCCCCATCGCCTGGCCTGCAGCCGTTCCCACCTATATGTCAGGCATCAATCCTGCCACGACGCCATTTCGGCTCGATAACCGGGTAATCGGACAGTCGGGTCAATGGCTTTGGGTCGCGTTAAAGGGTCCCGCGAACGATCCGGTTGCCCTCCGGTCCGTATGGGGGTTCCGCCATTGGAACCGACTCGTGGCGCTTAACGTCCGTTCCGGCCAATATCGGCTCTTTGCCTTGCCACGATCCCAATCGGAGGTTCTCACGGGTCCGCTATGGTATGCACCGCCAACGTTTGCCGCCAACCAGAACTGGGTATACATTGGAATCGGTTCCTGGCTAGGTCGTTTCCCCGCCAATCCGCTCTCGGTCAACGCGGTCAAGGTTTACGGAGGCCCTCCGGCTCATCTGACCCAGGAACGGCGCAAGCGAGCGCTCTCTATTCTCACAAATGCCTCGTGGAAGTCCGTGGATGCCGATGCCGCTTTTTGGAACTGTTACGTCATGAACGACCCGAACACCAAGGCCTGCGCGCCGGGCGTACGTTATCCGAACAGCCCTGCCTTGAGCCAACAGTTTACCTACTTTAACCACGGCTCTATACCCGTCACCTTACAGTGGGCCACCCAGCTACCCCTGTCCGCTGCGGAGAATCGCGTGCGCACGGCTGACATCGCGCGGTTGAAGGCTAGCCTCAAGGCCAGTCTGCTGATGCGTTGGGTCGCGAGTCCGAGCCCCGCGGCGCTACGCAAGGATTATCCCCACGGGCCCCCGTATCCACTGCCGGGGTATTATCGCAAGGACGGGTTGTACTGGGCAAACGGCTCTTAGCGACTTATCGCAAATATTTGGACGTTGTAAGGTCAGTGCGTTATGTTAAACCGGAATCCAGAGGGGGGCATCGAGCCAGATGGCGCAAATGGGCGACGCCAGACGCACTTCCTCCTTGCCGGGCAACATGGCTAGCGAACACCAAGAAAGTGGATAGAATGAAGGGGCCAATCGGTGTTGGACTGGCCCCAATTGTTGAGTGCCTCACGCAGAGACGTGCTCGTTTACACACCAAGACTTGTGGTGGGGGCTCACCCACTTCACCACTAATCTTGGTCGCTAACACCTTTATCATCGAAATGTTAGTCGGGACAAATCCAAGCCTTCTATAAAGGCGGAAGGCACCCTCGTTGTGACCGAAAACATGGAGTTTGATGCGGCGCACTCCTAACGGTCGCACCGCTTCCTCCAAGGCTTGCAGCGTCTGGGTCCCGAATCCTCGGCTCCGGTATTGCTCCTGTATTTCGATATCGTATAAAAACGCGGATTTCCCTTCTTCGTCCATGATGGCGTACCACACGATCCCGACGGAGCCCAGCTCATCATCATGGGCCAAGAAGAAATAGTGGTTTTTCGTTTGGAGTCCGTTAGGCAACAACTGGTGGGTCTCCTCGGTCGCGCGCTCAACCGCTTCCCCCTCGGCCCAGCCGCCGCTACGGACATGCTCTTCAGCATAGCCCACGATTGCACCGGCGATCCATCGAGTATACTGTTCTTCCGTCATCGGGATTAAACGAATCAACGGATTCCCCCCTCCGTACCGTGAGTGACAGACCGTGGTGCCTACAGCGCTGTCGCTTACCCCACGATGTTAGAGTGGCATGCTGTCACTTCGTCAATCACTCAGGTTAACCCGGCGACTGATCGCGCTCTTAGTCGACGCCGCAGAAGTATTCCAACATCCGTATGTTAGACGGGTCGATTCTCGGAAAGGCTATCGAGAAACACGCTGGATCGCCTACGACCTCATTCGCCAAAGAGTCTGTGTCTGCGTGTACACTGAAAGAGGTAACGTGATTCGGGTGATTTCATTGCGAAAGGGGAATCGACGTGAGCAATCGTTCTATTATAGACTCATCACATCGGCTCGTCGCCGTCGTAAAATGCCGCAGAGTCGAACGGATTGGGTGGCGGTCGACGCGTTGACGGACCAGACAATTGATTATCGCCATATCCCACCTCTGCCCGTCGTATTCACCGATCCGGTGGAGGTCATTGTGCCAAGACATCGCCTCATGTATACGCGGCGCAGCTCATCGTAGCCGTCGATATCTCTAATTCGCAACCGCATATGCTCGATACAGCGCGGCCTTCCGGCCGCGCACCCTTAATTCTTCCTTTCACGGCGCAGGTGGCTAGATGACACCGTGCGACGCAGCGGCCCTACGTTTGGTTATCCGGACGTCGTCAGTGACGGGCCAAGCCGGGGCAGGACCGGCCGCCGTGATGCTCTTTTTTACTCTTGGATCGGTGCCTGCGTAGCGAAATCCGGTCCATCTCTCTTCAGCATCAGCAGGGATTGGATGATCCAGGATGGGGGAAATGCCCACACACGTGATGGCGCGTCACTGATCAAAAAACGATAAAAATGACAGTCACCCCAAAAACGCGCCACGTGGCGCCGGATTTTTGCGGGGATTCGTCGATCAGCCACCTATGCGTAGGATTTGGTTGAGTGTGGGAGAATTTGCATAGACTATCATCGGACTCGCGACCTGAGGGGAGGTGTGGACGATGGCAAGGAAGGTCATTCAAATGACCCAAACGTATGAGGCGATTGAGTCCCGGCATGCCAACAAGTGGATCGTCATCCGCGTGGTTGATGCTCAAAAACATCGGGGCGAGTTTGTCTACAAGGCCGACGAATTCAGTGCGCCCGAGCTGTGGGAAGCTAGCCGGCGCGAACATGCAAAGGGTTTTGATGTCGCCATTCGCTTTGGGGGTGCGCTCATCCCGGAGGGCACGCTCGCGTTGCCTTTTAGGATTCCGCTACAGTTGATGGCACCCCCGTCGAATTTTTTTTGATTGACGTAGCGATTGTCATAGACCCCACGGCTAAAGCCGACCGGTTGCCCTCTATTTTAGCGGCGCGAATGGCGTTTGGGCTGGCTAGCGTCGTGTTCTACAGGGATGTCTGGGATTTGTTTCCGGGAATTGACATCGTAGCGGCCTAGGATGACGGGGAACAAAATGACATATCCTGTCTGTAGTGCCGCAGCCGCCAGAAATGGCCAGACCAAGGCCCCGATTCCGATTAGCCATCCCCCGAATGCGGGACCTAATGCGCCCGCTAAGCTCCACGAAACGGCATTAAGGCTGGTGGCCAGACCGCGACGGCGGTCACGCACCAGGCTGACGCTGAATGCTTGACGCGCGCCCAGAGAACTGCGATTGACGATAGAGCGAGCCACATACAGGACCGCGGCCCAGGCAAATGTCGGCATGAAAGGAATGGCCACCAATAACGCGACGCCTAAAATGCGCGGGAGAATGATCGCGCGAACTAGTCCGACCTGATCCGAAAGGCGGGCGATCACAAGGGTGAAGGCTGCGGTTAAAAAGAAGGTAATGGCATACACGGGACCAATTGCGGCCGGTCCCACACCGAATTTCAGATTGAACCAATAGGGTAAGAGCGGGGCAATGATGCCCACGCCTAGAGCGTTGACCATATTCACGGTGACCAGCAAAGTTAGGGCTCGGTTCTCCTTTTTGGTAATCGTGTCGGCATTTCCTTTAAACCGCGGTTCTTCCTTCGTCGCCGCTTCGCGGATGCTCCAAATCTGCCATAGGTTTACCACCGCCGCGACGAGGTTGAGCACAAAAATCGGAAGGTATACCGCGGCTCCGCTAGAAGCAGCAGACACTTGCGGTAACAGCGCCGCCAACAGCGATCCGACTCCCATACCGACAAACTGGAGCCCGGCATTGAAGCTGAACACGCTGGCCCGGCGTTGCAGCGGAACCGCTTGGGCAAGCCAGGCCTGTTCTGCGGGCGCAAACGGACCTGACGATCCATTGGCGCCGCGGCCGAAGCCAAACAATATCGCGGGGACCGCCACAACCCATGCTGACGGTGTGGCCAGGATAAGCGCGGTGCCGATGATGAGTCCGCATTCGTAGATCAGCAGGAACAGACGGCGTCCGACCCGGTCGCTAACAATGCCGACAAAGAGACTCAAGCCGGCACCGACCAAGCCGCTCGCCATTAAGAGGAGTCCAATCTCGGGCGCCGACCAGCCCCGGGCCTTGAGGTACAAGGTAAAGTCGACGGCTAAGGCCCCCTGGGCTACCGCTCGGAACAAGCGCGCCGAAATTAGTTGGCGGGCCGTGCGTCCCAGGGACTGCCATCCGCGGATGGTGTATGGGGGCAACACGTTAGTCATTTCACAGCTGCCCGAGCGATTTTCTCAAGTAGTGCAGCTAACTGAGTTGACTCATCGGAACTCAGGGGTGCGACGACGTCGTCGACGCGAATGCGAAAGGCGTTGAGCGCTCGCTTCAACGCCTCCCGGCCGGTGTCGGTCAGGGCGGCAGCCACCACGCGTTGATCATCCTGGAACGACTGGCGGCGGACGTACCCGTCGCTAGACAATTTGTCGATCATTTGGCTGACGGCCGGCGAGGAGATGTGAAGCCGGTCGGCCAAGTCGGACATACTGACGGGCCCGTCCTCCAATTTAACCATTAACCTCAGCTTGGGACGGGACAGTTCGGCATATTGACCGCCTAGCGCGTCTTGCAGGGCGATTAGCGTCAGAACCATATCGGGTGCGTCGGCCATCATTGTCACCTCGGAACTGGTTTTCTTCATTATATCATACAATTAGGTAACTTACCTAACTGAAAAGTGCCCACTCAGCAGAAGGAGAGGAGATTCACGACGACGTGTCGCTGTCGGCAACAACGCCCGGGGGCAAGGGATCTGAATTGGGTGAAACAGCCTCCGGCCCGCCTACCAGCATACCATTTGTCGCATGGTTGGGAAGCGCTCTGACATCCGTCGGCTTACGGGGTGGAGCGAGCCAAGGTCGTGCGAACAGCCTCCCCCAGCGGGAACCACTGGCCGGCGAGGTGCGGAGTCACCAAGTCATCATAATGCGGCGACAGCGGATGTCCGGATTGGCCGGTTAAGTGGACGAACTGCCCCTGACCGGGGCGGCCCGGAGTTAGCACTTGGCGATAGCTTGGCAAGAATAAAATTGTACGAGGCCAGGGAAGCTTGGGATCGAGCGGAAAGGCCGCCTGGCGAGGTGTGTAAAAGTCGCCCGGAGTGGGAATGCCCTCGCGCCCATAGACCGGTTTGGCCGCGCGGGACTGTATAAACGGATGAAATAATACGACCTGGTGCGCCTTGCCCCAGGTCCAGCGGGACGGATTTTCCCCGAAGGTCGCCCGTCCTCGTCGATCTGCGTTGATGAAAGCGTGCCGCCGGTCGAGGTTGTCATAGCGGGCCACGATTAGGGGAATCAGCCGCTCCCCCAAAAGTTCCCAAAAGTTTTCGGGGAACGGGTGTGTTCCCGGCATGCCGGGTTCGACGTCGAAAAACAGAGGCTGATCGAGCAATTCACGTACACTACTGGGCACCGCTTCCAGCGCCCAAAGGTATAGAAGTGTGGGCGCGGCCGAGTCCACCCGCGCGTGCCCGTCAAACGCTTCCAGCACAGGCCGCCATTGGGCCGGCAAATTCTCTTCCACCAAGAGCCGCTGGGCGAGGTCCACCAGTGGTTGAGACCAGTCATCAAGCTGGATGGCTTGAAATGTTGCCACCGTATGCCGCGGGGTCAGAATCAGCAATTGGCGAATGCGTTCCGCCCGATACCCCAGGCTGTCCCGGCTGAATACCGGTACGCGGTAATCGCCGCCCACCGGCGCATTGTTGGCGGTGACAATCCAACCGGACTCGGGGTCAAGGATGCGTGGCATGTCCTCCCAAGCAATGGACCCGGTGGGAAGGCTTTCAGCAGTATTGCCGTCGGCACAGCCAAAATGCGGGCCGGCGTCATGCGTTGGGATTTTTCCCGCTAGTACATAACCGATATGACCGTCGGCATCGGCATAGACGAAATTTTGCGCAGGTACCCACCAATCCTCCAGCGCGGCAACAAATTGCGACCAATCGTTGGCAAGGTTCACGGCTAAAATAGAGTCGACGTTCTTTAGCGGAGCGAACCCGGTCCATCTCAAGGCGATGCGGGAGCCATCACGTTCACGATGGATCACCGGACCGGCATGGCTGTCTTCCATGATCAGGCGGACCTCTTGCGATCCGCGCACCCGGATCGTTTCCTCCCGAATAGTCAGAGAGGCGGGTTTTTCGTCCAATAGGTAGTGGGTGTCGCCAGCCATCCGGATGCGGTACAAATCCTGGCAGTCGGGGTCCACGTTGGTTACGCCCCAGGCAATGCGCCGGTTTTGGCCGATGATGACGCCCGGGGTACCCGGGAGCGAGGCGCCGCTGACGTCGAGCGGGCCGCCGTTTAAGGCCAGTTGATACCAAATGGACGGCAAAAGCGGCATCAAATGCGGGTCGTTGGCTAAAAGGGGCAGTCCTGACTCGGTGTGTGCTCCATTAACCACCCAGTTATTCGACCCGATGCCGTCGCTGCCCAGGCCCCAGTTTTTAGGTTTTCCGGTACCGGGCACAATGGTGATGTCCGGTGTTCCCCGAATCGCATCGATGAGCCAGGTTCGCATTGTGGGGTTGGAGGCGAAGCGATCCTGCGCCCATTTGCGGGTCCAGATGCCGTTAAGCGGCCACGCCAATGCGTAAGTCAGAATCACACTGTCCTCAGGCGTCCAAGGGCGGAACTGGGTTTTAAGAAACCGGTACTCCGATGCCAGCGGCTCGCGTTCTATCGCTTGGTTAACGCCGTCGGCATAGGCAGAAAGTACCTGTCGCGCTTCAGCGCTAATGGCTTCAATTGACTGGGACGCCCAATGTTTTAGGCTCAGTCGGCGCATGAAGAGATCGTTGGGCAGAGCACCCGGGCCTAAGAGCTCTGCTAACTCTCCAGCCGGCATACGGCGGAGGAAATCCATCTGGAACGCACGAAAGCGGGCGTGAAGGTAGCCCTGCACGCGAATCGCGTCATGAAGGGTATCCGCCTTGACGGAAGGAACGGCCTGGGCGTTCCAGTGAATCGTAACCGGTTTGGCAAGCCGTTCAATTTGCAGGGTTTCGGGAACGGGTCGTTCAGGCTTCAACGGCCCCAGCATGCTGTAGAGCAGTCGGTATAACCCAAATCCTGGGAGTTTCCAGTCAACGCGGTTGGCCACCGCACTCACCCCTCGTTGTTTTCGTGATGCAAATATTCTCCATCGGCCCCTTTCTTTCCTCTTTTCGGAGGTGTGGAGCCGATGGATATAATGGAGATGGGGAGGCGGAAAAATGATACGCGAGGAAGAGGCGACGTTTGCCGGCGGGTGTTTTTGGTGCATGGTTCATCCATTTGACACCTATCCCGGCGTGAAACGAGTGGTATCCGGATACACCGGCGGTCGTACGGTAAACCCCACCTATGAAGAGGTTTGCTCTCAGGCGACCGGTCATCGCGAGGCGGTGCGCATTACCTTTGACCCGGAAGTCATCAGCTATCGCCAGCTATTGGACATCTTTTGGCGGCAGATTGATCCTACGGACCCGGACGGGCAGTTTTCGGACCGTGGTTCTTCCTACCGAACTGCCATCTACTATCACTCCGACGAGCAACGCCGCCAGGCCGAAGCCAGCCGTGGCGAATTGGGGGAAAGCGGCCGTTTTGGACGGCCCGTCGTCACGGAGATTCTTCCGGCACAAGCGTTCTATCCTGCCGAAGAGTACCACCAAGATTTCTACCAGACTAACCCGTCGCATTATAACCGTTACCGGGCGGGCTCGGGGCGCGATGCCTTTATCGCTGTCCACTGGAATGATCCGCGTGCTTGAGCGCATCCGCGAAGTGACCTATTTTGCGCCGGACATCGATGCGTATGGGGCCTGGCTGACACGGGTATTGGGTGCCCGGGAAGTCTTGCGCTACCCTGACTTTGTTCAGCTGATGATTGGTCCCGAGCTGGTGACGCTCCACCCGTCGGATGAGAAAGGGCAGGCCGGGCCGGGGGGTCAAGTTGTTTACTGGCTGGTGTCTGATATCGCTACCGTCGTAACCTGTTTTGAGCACAATGGAGGTCGCCGGTTTCGCGGGCCCGTGACCGGTGTCGATGGGCCACGGGTGGCCCAAGTGCAGGATCCCTGGGGAAACGTGTGGGGACTCGTGGAGGAGCGGGCAACCTAAACCGGATGTGGAGGTGCGATGTTGCGGGTTTTGTTTGTGCGTCACGGGGAAAGTGAGGCGAATCGCGAAAACCGAATTATCTCATGGCGTGGGGATCCAGCGCTAACCGAACGCGGCTACCGAGAGGCCATGATTCTGGCGGAGGCCTGGTCCGATTACCGGATTTCGGCGGTCTATGCCAGCCCGCTCAAGCGGACGATGGATACGGCTGCTGCCTTTACCCGTCCCGGACAGCAGGTGATCGCTGACGATCGCCTGCACGAGATAGCGCTGGGGCGATGGGACGGAAAAATTATTGCTGACATTGAGGCGGAAGATGGCGACCGGTACCGTCAATGGAAGCAAGACCCGGAACTGGGTGCACCGGACGGAGGTGAGGCACTAAGCGCGGTGGCGCGGCGCCTTCACGAATTTTTGACCGACGTCGTGGCTGCGTACGGTGACGATGAGCTCGTCGTGGCCGCAACCCATTCCGACTGTCTCAAAGCGCTTCTATTATCCGTGCTGGGGGCGCCATGGCAGTCGGCTCAGTGGATCCATTGGGCCAATACCGCAGGGTACTTACTAGAGTGGCGGAACCAGCACTGGCAGTTCTTGGCGCAGCCGATAGTGCCGGTACGGTAAAGAGCCACGTGCGGTTTGAGGGCCGAAGCTCAGTCTTTGACATAGTTGACCGGATTGTTCTAGGGAACTCATCCGAGCTTTTCTGGCAATTGTGCCCCCTAGCCACTCGCTCGCTATCGAGTCTGTGACTACGTGCCAGGTTTACTCATGGCTGTTCGCCGCACATTTTGACGTCTTGTCTTGACACGACCGGATTGCGAGTTGAATCCCGTGGGGGCGAAGGCCGGTAATGTAGCCCGTAGGCACTTCCGGCACAGGCGCGGCGCTCACGCAACGGACATCCTTGCGGGGCGAATTAGTTTACGGACCAAATCAGGCAGTTGCGGGGGCATAACTGCACGAAGGTGTTCCTTAGGCCGGTATGTCTTTCGCGATCCCTTCGCGCCTGGTCGGCAACCGGCGCTCCGATTGGACCCCGCGTTAGCCCATCGTTTACCATAGAGAAGGAATTTTTGATCTCTCCGACGCCCCGGCCGTTCGGCTCGTGAATCCGTGGAGCGTCGGCGCTTGTGAGTACCTAAAGGAACGGCCAAGATGATTGACCGTGATGTCCTCGTGGAGCCCGTCGCTCCGGGCATCTCACGACTTATCAATAGGTATATATACTTAGCATTTTTGGAGGTGCCATCCCCATAAAAGTCGACCATTCTTGGGTGTCGTCGCAGATTACGAGACTTCAGCAGAGCCTTCGCGACGTTCTGCTCCCTGTTCTATTAGCGATACCGGGGGGACTTCCATTGCTTGCGCTCACCAAGAGCGTTGTGGTGTTGGCTTATCTCAGTCACGCCTGGTTCCTAGCCATCGTGGCTTTTTGGGTCTTCGTGTTCCGACAGCGGTTTCCCGTCGGGCGTCTGTCGTGGCGGAGTCTACACGGGTGGCTGGGCCCCTGGATCATCGTCGGCGGGTTGAACCTCCTGATCGATCTCCAAGGTGCGGACGCGGTTCATCACGCCGTCCTCGCTTGGCTCATCTTTGAAGGGGTGGTGGTGGGACCGGTCGAAGAATTGCTCTTTCGTGGATTGATTCAGACGTCGTTGAACCGAGTCATGGGAGGCGCGGGGCTTTTTGGCCGCATTCGGTGGGGCACTATCGTTGCGGCATTGACCTTCGGCTTTGCACATTTAGTCAATGTGTCACATCAATCCCTAGGCGCTACCCTCCAGCAAGTGGCATTCGCCACGCTCATCGGTTTGGTCCTGGGCCATTACTATGATCGGACGCAGAATCTCTGGGGCGCGGCTATCTTGCATAACATCATCGACGTCACGAACGTGGTGGTGCCACTGCTCATGGTGCGCTAGAGAAAGCACGCCAATCCATGGCTGTCCTTGCCCTACGGACCGCTAAATGCATCCTGAATGGTTTCCCGACGGCTCCCGGTGGATGGCCGTGTCAGAACTTTGCATGACGAATAAGCAGCATACGAGGGCGAACATTCCTGAACCTTGTTTAACTCGCGGGCGAGGTGGAGGCGGCGGGTCGGGCTGAGTGTGGCCGTTTGTGGATTGTGGGAGACGGACTCCGTAAGGCCCTCCTCTGCCGCGCTTCCTCCGACGGGCGGTCAATGTCGTCCGCGGACCCACCAGGTGCCCCCGACGAGAATGGAACCGATCCCGGGTCCCACGGCGACCGCCCGAGGCCCTGCCCAGGCCATCACGAGTGCCGTTATCGCCAGAGACGCGCGGCCGACGATCCCGTAGGTGGCGGTGTGCAGGCTGTAAACGCGGCTGTGCAGTCGGGCGGGCATCGTGTCCAAGAGCAAGGTGGTGTCCCAGGCAATGATCACCATCCGCATAGCCAAGAGCCAGGGCGTGGCGAGCGCCCAGCTGTGGCCGAGGGCAAAGACGGTCCAGAAGGCGCCCTGCAACAAATACCGGGAGACCGTAGGAGTGGGGCGCCACCTCGCCCGCATCTGACCCGCTACCCACGTCCCCAGCAGGACGCCTGGACCGTCCGTGGCGAAGCGGCGAATAGGCCACCCACGGTCGGACTCGACAGACTTTCAGGGAACTATTGTTATACGCCACCCTGTGCGGTTTTGGTATTCTTACCCCGAGATTACAAAGAAACGGGGCGGTCGCTATTCTCGCTAAGTTTTCGGATGTGAGCTTCGGATACGGTCAGCATATGGTCTTGGAGTCCGCCGCCATGATGCTTGATCACGGCGAAGTGGTCGGACTTTTAGGGTTAAACGGCAGCGGCAAAACCACCACCATGCGTCTTATCGCCGGAATCTTGGACCCGGTATCTGGAACAGTTCAACGCCACTATCGCCGATTGGGATATCTCCCGGAAGAGCGCGGACTCTACCGTCGTCTGACGGTCACGCGCTACCTCAGATTTGTTGGCGAGGTCAACTTTCTGGCCCCCGAGCGCGTGAAAGACCGAATCGGGGAACTCATCGAGCGCCTGCGTTTGGAAGCGTATCAATCTCAGCGTATCGAGTCGTTGTCCAAGGGCAATCAGCAAAAGGTTCAACTGGCGGCCACACTGATGCCGTCGCCGGATTTGATGTTGTGGGATGAACCATTTTCCGGTTTGGATGCACTCAACCAAGATCTGTTGCTCGACATGCTCCGAGACCTGCGCCAAAGCGGGGTCACCATCCTTTTATCCACTCATCGTTTGGATGACCTCGAACTATTGGCCGATCGGACATACATTCTGGCCCGGCGGGGGTTTTCGGAGTATGTGACGCCTGACCGACCGGAATCGTACCGGCTTCGCTTGGTGGCTAATGGAACAGAGCAGCAATGGGACGTCCAACCAGGAGATTTGGCCGATGCCATTCGACAGCGCACCAGCGAAGGCGCCGCGGTCCTTTCCGTTGAGCCGAAGACCGGCCTTGAAGACGTGTTTCGCCGTCTTGTCGCGGAGGGCTAACACCGATGCCTATAGGACAGATTAGAGCGGTTATCCGTCGTGAATTGGGCGAGCGGATGACGCGCCCGGGCTATTGGATTACCACCGTGCTCGGCATTTTGGTCATGATTGCGTTCGTGGTGGTCCCCTCATTAATCATCAAGGCGTCGCATCCGGGACTGACCGTAGGCAGTCTCAATGTGCCTGCTGCGGTATTGTCCGGCGCTGCGCCCACCGGCATCTCGGTGTCTGTCAAGCATGTGGCATCAATGGCGCAGGGAACGAATTTGGTCCGTCAGCACAATCTCGCCGGATTTTTCCGCGAGGTTTCGGGCCGCCTTCTGTTCTACGGCCAGGTGAATGGATCTATCAGTGCGCTAATTGCCAATCTCAATCATCAGGCGCTGATACGTGCGCTCCCCATGCCGCTGTTGATGACCTTGGCACATGCCCAGGCCAGGTTTGGCGTCAAAATCGTACCGGTATCGACTGGCGCCGCGCTAATTGTGAGAAGGCTCGCCGTCTACGCGCTGGATGTGATTATGATGGTAGTGGTGACCACATACGGCGTCTTTATCGGCATGTCGGTGGTCGAGGAAAAAGAAAGCCGGCATGCGGAGATGCTGATGGCCTGGATACGTCCGCGACCGTTATTGTTTGGCAAGATTGCCGGTTTTGCCATCATGGCATTTGTTCAGGTGGCGCTTTGGAGTGCGGCCGGGGTGATCGCGCTTCTAATCAAGTCGCCGCACGGCCTTAGTGTGGAAGGATTTTCGATCTCGTTTGTCGTGCTGTTTTTATTATGGGTGGTGATTGGCTACCTCCAGTACAGCACCGCGTTCGCCGCCTTGGCATCCCGTGCCCAGCGCACCAGTGAAATGAATCAGGCGGTACTGCCGCTTACACTGTTGGTCTTTATTGGCTATCTCGGCGCGGTAGTCGCCTTGAGCCACCCGACCGGCATCTTGGTTCCCGTATTGCGGGTGGCGTCGTTTGTGCCGTTCCTCGCTCCGATGCTGTCATTAGCGCTTCTTCAAGTCGGCAATGTATCTTGGTGGCAGGTGGTTGCAGATGCAGTGTTTCAGTTGGTGGTTTGGGGGATTTTACTGCAATCGGCGGCCGGTCTCTTTCAGCGCCATCTCTTAAACTATCGCCAGGTCAATTCCCGGCGCCGGCCTCGGTGGCGTCTGGGTCGGCCATGACCGGATCTCAGGTGTGGAGGGATACTCAAAATCTCAAACGTGTGGGGCGGTTCCGCCCTGGCTTCAGATCGATGCGCACTCGCACGGAACCAACATCTGCCCTGCCGCCACAAGTCCCCAGGCGGCCGCCCACGCTCGATAGGGCGGAATCCGCCAGCCCATGCCGATCGGAATGGTTCGCCCGGATGGCCGAACTAAGGCAGGGTTTTGTTGACGGCGCCTAAAAGTTGCAGCTTGCGATCCATGCGCTGGAGAATCTGCGCTGTTGTCAGCGCCGTCTGATTCAACCGCGCAATCAAGAGGCTCATATTTTGCGTTGTCGGCACGATTGCCGTGGGCCCCTGAAATGCTGCCAGCGTCAGTCCAACCACGCCATGATTTTGGATCAGTGCGACGTTGGCCGAGTTAAGGCCCCGGTTTAACTGTCCCAAGGTCGACCAGATTTGCGCCTGCTGATTTAAGATTGACGCCATCTGATTGGCCTGCATGGTCAGGGCCCGGTTGGCCGCGCGAATCCGATTGACAGTGACAGCCAAGTTATCGTTCATCGCTTTGAGCGCTTGCAGCCGACGGCCCACGGCCGCGGTCACCTTGCCAGTCTCGGCCAAGTTTGCCACGATGGCGCTTGTTTGCTGATTGACGGTGCGCTGTCGATGGGTTTGTTGGACCAGCCCGGCCGTGGTGCCAACCATGCCTAAACCTAAAAGACTGACCGGCAAGATATGGCGTCGATTCATAGTCCACCTCCGAGAAGGGAGTTCACCGTATGGTTGGCCAAGTTCAGTGTCGGTGTCACCGCAGGTGATGTGAGCCGGGAGGCGGGCGTTGTATGCCCCGATCCGAAGATAGGGGGAATTAACGAGGTCACCGGTGTATGCACGAGCGGCAGGCTGGTTTCTTGATCTAAGGTGGTCAAGGAAGATACCACACGGTTTAACGTGCTCGACAGCGTGATGAGATTGCCGTTTAATGACTCGGTTGCTCCAGTCAAGCGGTAGAGCGAGCTAGACACGGCGGTGACAGTGCCATTGAGCTGCTGAAGATTTTGGCCCAAGCGCCGGTTTTGGATGAGCGTGAGTCCCTGACGCTGAATAATTTGGCGCTGGCTTTGAATGAGCGACCGGTTCAGACTGATTTCACGGGCGAGAGTGTTCCCAACCACCGCGTTGCTTTGGGTTTCCGCCCGCAGTTTTTGACCAACCGCTTGTAACGTTTGCAGCTTTTTATGGGCCGAATTTAAATGGTTCACGATGGATGACGCGTTCCGTTCGAGCTGGCGATTTGAACGCAAGAGCCGATGGACCATCAAGAAAAGATTGTCACCGCGGGCGCGGCTCACAATGGTCCTGCCGGCGCCCGACAGCGCCGTTGGCGGTACTGACAAATAGGTCATGACAGCCGCTGCAAAAAATCCGGAAAGACTGAGGGCAATGGTGGGCTGAGCTTTCATCGGTCGATTCCTCCTTGTAAAATGACGTGCGTAGGCTTAAGGCAACTTGCGGTTAGTTTGCGCCAGGGTTTGATTCAGCGACTGGTTGAGAGCCAGCATCGCCTCCAAGTCACTTTGAATGCGGCGGTTGATTGCGGCAATGCTGCCCAATGACAGGTTGACGCGGCGGGCCGGCGCAATGCCTTGATTCAGCGTTGTGGCCGCTCTGTCAGTATTTGACGTAATGGATTGCACGCGGCCGTTAATCGATTTGACGGTGTTATCCAGCTGTCCCAGTTGCACGGCGATGTGCGAGGATGTTGTCACGGTGGTGTTAAGCCCCCCAAGCAGCTGACGCGAGCTTTGGTCTATCTGTCCTAGCAGGGCCAGCTGCCGATCAATGCTCTTCGTAGTTTTTCCAGCCGCCCCGAGCCGTGCGTGGATGGCTGACAGTTGACTTGATACCGTCTGCTCGAGATGGACCTCCGCCAGGGTGGCTCCGGCGGATGCCAGCGACAGCCCGGCCGCTACCCATAATGCCAACAATGCGTGCTTCATGGCGTCTTCGCCTCGATTAAGCGCGCGTTGGACATCAAGGTGCGCATAACCTGTACTTCCGCCTGGGAGACTGCGGCGAGGGACAAAAGGCTGGCTTTGAGGTCTTGACCGGATTGGATCAGGCTCAAGACATGAGTGTTCACATGGGCAGCGGCCAACCCCGCAGCGGCCGATGCGGTGACAATGCCGGCTTCGCGTGCGTTGGTTTGTTGATTGATGCGCTGAAGCGTTGCAACTTCGGTTGTAATGGCAGCAGCGTGACGGTTGAGCACGTCAAGCGAGGCGCCAAGTCCCCGGGTGACCGTCAACATGTCGCTGAGCGCCCGGTTCTTGGCTTGCATGTCGTGCTCCACGGCCACCAACTGGTTGGCGCCCTGCAAATTCTGAGACAACGAATGATTGAGCCGCCAGAGCTTCCAGGCAAGTGTCCCCGATTGAGCCGCCAGACCTGTCAGCATGAGTAGCCCCAGACCCACCGCTATCGTCTTGATCATATTTGAGCACGCTCCTTTCCCATAGAATGTTTACTCACCGACCCGCCATAGCCCGGGTAATCGCAGCGGACTTTAAAAGGTCCCGATCGATAGTCTGGTTGATGCTGTTAAGCGCTCGAATTAATGTTTGTTCGCGTTGGCTCAAGGTGACGATCCCCTGCATACGGATGACTTGAGATTCGGCGTTTTGCTGCACACCGGCCATTATCCGATTTAACGTGCCGGTGGTATCATCGATGGTGTGCGTCAGTGGCACCTGAGCGGCTGTTAGCCGGTCGAGCTGCTCAACATCTGCCACCTGCTGGGAAAGCTGCCGGCTTGACACGGCCAAGTCATGGGCCAGGATGCGATTTTGATTCTCCTGCGTACTCATGGCCTGCGTGATTGACAGGATGTGCGCGTTCACCCCGACTACAGCGCGGGTACTCGCTCCAATCTGGGATACTTCGCCGAGGACGTTTAACAGAGAAAGATTCTTCTGGAAGGCAGCCAGATGCTGATTGAAGCGCACACGACCCTGAGGCGATCCTAAGGATAGCCAACCTGGCAGAGATACCACGACGGCCGCCCCCACACCCATGAGCCAACGCATCTGCCGCCGGGTGATGCGTGGGGTCGCCAACGCGAGGCGTCCCACCGTGATCATAGAATCACCCGCAGCAGCAGGCCCACAATGGCACCCAGGGCGATAGACCCCAGCAGGTCGACAATGCCGGAATGCGACGCCCGCGTTGTTTGTACCGAGGGGAAGTCCTCATCCTGTAGTTGCTGATTGTCCGGAATCCGCAGCTCGGCAGGCTCTTCATGCTCATAGAGGTCGTCAATTAAAGCGGCATGCCGCTTCAGCACGACCGGCACCTTAACCTTGAGCGAGGGCGTCAGTTCTCCGGAGGCCTCCGTGAGCTCATGCGGCAGGAAACGAATCCGCTTGGGCCGCTCAAAGTCTGATAAAGGCGCGGTCACACGGGCCACTTCCGACATCATAAAGCGGTAGAGGTCGGGGTGGTGTAGCAAATCGTCAAATGAGGTTGGCTCGATATGACGAGATGCGGCCCATTCAGTAACTTTGGCGGCGTTTGGCCAGATTAGCGTGCCAACGTACTTTCGCTTGTCTCCCACCACAACCGCCTGATCAATGTACGGGCTGAGGATTAGCTGGTTCTCGACAACCGCGGGTGCCACGTTTTTTCCCGTCGACAGCACCAAGAGGTATTTCTTGCGGTCCGTCACGTAAAGATTGCCCTCTGCATCAATCTGGCCAATGTCGCCAGTGTGAAACCATCCGTCGGCCAACACGGCATCGGTTTCCTCGGGAAGATTCCAGTATCCTTGCATGACATTGGGTCCCTGGGCCAGAATTTCGCCGTCTTCGGCAAGTTTAAGCGACACGTTGGACAACGAGGTGCCCACCGATCCATAGCGCGGAGGGTTTGGTTGATTGACGGTGAGGACCGGCGCGGTTTCGGTTAGTCCATAGCCTTCGAGGACGGTGACGCCCAAGGCGTAAAAGAATTCCCCGATTTCCTGGGCCAACGACGCACCACCCGAAATGGCAAAGCGAAGCCTTCCCCCCAGCGCCTCGCGCACCTTTCGAAAGACCAGCCGGTCGGCCAGCGCCAGCTGGCGGGCTAGCCCCCAGGGAACGCGGTGCCCGGCTGCCAAGTGCGCATATGCGCGGCGTCCGCAAGCCACGGCCCACCAGAATATCCGCCGTTTGCTGGCCGCACCTTGATCCACCTGCTCGAGCACACGGCCATAAACTTTTTCAAATACGCGGGGCACGGCCACCATTAAGGTTGGACGCACCTCTTTAAGGTCGTCGGCGAGCGTGTCGACCGACTCTGCATAAGCGATGGTGACGCCCTGGGACAGCATGAAAGCATGCGCCATTCGCTCCAAGATGTGAGAGAGCGGCAGAAAGGATAGGGCGATGTCTGTTGGACCAACGCTTATTTCCGGGTATTGCTCCGTCCGATCATGGAATGCTTCAACGTTGGCCAAGATGTTGCCATGTGTCAGCATCGCCCCTTTGGGGCGCCCGGTGGTCCCGGACGTGTAGACCAGCGTAGCCAACTGGGTGCGGGGGATGCCGAGAACGCGATCCTCAAAATGGGGAATCGGATTCATCATGCCTGTTTCGTGGACCCATAGCCACGATTTGGACTCGGATGGGTGCCCATCGATAGTCACGACAAGATAGGTCGCGGGGACCTTCATGCGTTGCTGTTCATTTTCGACGATCGCCGCGGAGACCCCGGCATCCTCCAAAATGAAGGACACCGCGTCCCTCGGCAATGAGGGATAGACAGGTACGGTGACTGCCCCTAGACTCATGATCGCGTAATCGGCGATGACCCATTCCGGGCGAGTACGGGACAGCACGGCGACGCGGTCGCCCGCTTCGACCCCGAGGGCTTGGAGCCCCGCCGCAATGGCGGCAACGGCCGCCCACAATTCCGTATAGGAGCGGTGCGCCCACGCGCCTTGACTCTTGTACATCTGCGCGATTTGGTTGCCGGAACGCTCCCGCGAACGATATAACATCTCCGCAAGATTATTGTTCATCCGAACCTCCCTATAATTCAGATAAAAAGCCCAACACTCTTATCCTATAAGTTTCGTCAGGCACCCTCCGTAAACTGTCGGCATAACCTTGCAAATCGTAAATTTTTTCACGGGAAAATAAATCCATTGACGAGAGTCCGATCCCATGAGCAGTCACAGCCGTGGTTCGTTGAGCAACGATGCTTTGGGCACCGCGCCTCTTATGTCGGCTGTGTCGGGGCGGAGATTCGCCGCAAACGGAAAACGCTATGTGGAGGCCCAAGGAATCCCGGAAAAACCCGGCAAGGCAGTCCCGAGACCGCCGCTTGGGACCGAAGGGAATCCAATAAGCAACTTTCGGGAGCGTTTAGCACGGTAGTACTTGCCTCTGGTTCTCATTTAGGGCCGGCGCTGTCGGCTGTCTCCCGCAGGACGGATCAACACGAAGTGTCTCCATGTAGGTTCGACCGAGAACCCGGTTGTCCAATCTCAGAATCCGAATAGCTATTTTTCCGGAGGACACATCGGCACGGCTAATGTCCGCTCCTTATCCTTAGCGGGTGTGGAATGCCCAATTAGCCGGTATGGGCCGTGAAACTCATCACCGGTAGTGAGAAAAGCAGATCGCGTTGGGCCAACAGCCGCAGTCGGCTTAACGGGGATCGATGCCGGTAGGTATGTCGTCGGAAGCCTGCATGAGAAGGGGCTCCGCTGTAATACGCCCCTGGCCGCTGATCCACGCCAACACTATGGCTCCGTACCGAACCACCAGACCTAAGGGGAAGACTTCCCGACCATACCAAATAAATGCGGCGTGATTGTTGGACCGGGCCCAATGCAAAATGGTCAGGGAATTCACATAGTCGACGACACCGGCCAAAGATAGAAGACCGAGTCCGGATTCGGGCCAATCGGCCAGTACGCCAAAGACTAAGAGCCAGATCATGTATTGGGGCGAAAAGACCTTGTTGACAACGAGGAAAACCGAAAACAGCGACGCGGCCGCACGGTACAAGGATGCTCCACGCGACACCGCCCGGGACGCCAACGCCGCGGCGGTCATTACAACCGTTAGCGACAAGGCATCCACCAGTGGCACAGATGATACGTGGATGACCGGATTGGTCCACACATTAGCGGCAGCTTGACGGCTTGCGTTGAAGCTGAAGAAGAGCGACCAATTGCGCCAGTTGAGCCAGGCGAACGGAAGATTTAACAGGAGAGCGACACCGAAAAATACCATAGCCGAGCGCAACAGAGCACGGCGCCTTCCAGTCATGTGCATCTTGAGCGCGAGAAAGGGAAGGTAAAATACCGGGAAAAATTTAAAGAACACAGCTATAGCGAACAGAACCGCGGCCTTGTCATATTGCTGGCGCTCCCACCACTTCAACGCCCACACCATGAAGAAAATTCCCAGAACGTCCCAGTTCAGCAGGCCGTACGTTAACAGGAGGGGACTCAGCGCGAAGGCCCAACCGGCTTTGAATGACCGATCCATTAGGGCGGCGGTGGTGAGCATTGCTGCAGTCCATAACATCAAGGCGGTGGATAGGAAAAACCCGAGCGGATGGGGCACCCACGCGGTAACCCACATCGTCATCCCCATAACCACCGGATACTCGATGGGGGTTTGAATGTACGGCCAGGCGTGGTTGGCCAGGCGGTGCCGTTGGTACAGGGAGAAAATGTCGGAGTAGGCAAGATGAGAAAAGGCCCAGGCGTGATATGCGGGCGAGGAAAAATGGGTTAACAGCGATTGAGGCGGGATCAGGCGCAGACAAGCAAGAACATACCACCCGGTAACTGCCACACACGCCACCGCCAGTTGAGACCGCTTGGACATCAATGCACCCCCAACAAGATAGGATGCCCAAAACGCGGCGGCCATTTCCTTCGCAATCTTGCGACCCGCGACAGATCTGTAGCACTACCTGGAACGGTTCACCCTTCAGGGGTTCGCCGCGAGGCAATGTTGTGTGGCGATAGCGCGGAGGCCTGTGGGGTCAGCGTCTTGCGTCTCCACCGACTTGGAGTCTTGACGCATCTAGATAAATTCCGAGTCGAATGCGGCTTAAATGGCTTCGGCCGCGTGACCAGGCGCAACCAAGGTTTCTTCGATGGTGTCGCGTTGCAACTTGGCGTATCAAGCTTAGACGTTGCTGGTATAACCACCTTCATCCGGGTCGTCCACGCCGACGGTTCTTTGCCTGAGGGCGCAGAGGCAGCGGGTAGGCTAGGCAATATGTCGAAACGGCAGTCCTAGCCACCACAACCACCAGGATCCATGTGCAGGAGGACGAGACGTGGTGCGGTGGGCTAATTGAGTGTGCGCAGTCTGCAATTGTTGGTTGAGGCGTGCAATTATCGCGTGATCGGTGCGGATGGTCGCCGCAACAGCATGCAACGCGGTTAGATAGCCTGCGAGAAACGCCACACCGGATAGACCCGCCGCCGCCGCGAGCCCAATGCTTCCCCAAATAATCCAACGCACCACGTCACGCCGGGGGCGATCTAAGGTTGCTGTGGTTATCTGCCCGGGTACCGATTTTGGCAACATGTTATCACCTCATCCAGGCAACGAATACGCGGTGCAATTCGTTTCAATCTGAGGTGCTGTGGGAAATGGCAGCGAACCTTGGCTGTCCGCGGGTGACCCGGCCATTGATATCACAATACCGGCCGACCGACCTCTATCGCGGAGTTGGCAGAGCCGGACACGGTTCCGTCCGATCGAATTGGCCGCCCCGGCGGGGGACGCAAAACCGTGGTGAACCGAGATCCGACGGTGTAGCGTCGGCTCTGGCTTCTGGGCCGCGACCAACGTTGCTGCACACTACACTACTGCCGGAGGAATCACGGACCCCGGCATGCCGGATGGCTTAATTTTCTAAGGAGGTTCAAACTGCTTGCTACGAATATGTGATTATCTGCGGAAAGGTAGTATAATGTTCTCGACTTTCCCAGGGCAAGAACAACCTGAAAGTCTTGCCCTGACTGACTTAGCTGACCTTCACTAATCCTATTGATGCCGTGCGCACCAGGCGATCGCGTAATCACTCCGGAACACGGTCCAGAAATCGCACACAAAGGTGGTCGATTGGCGCTTCCGTGCGGTCTAAATCGTCCAGGGGCGTCGCCGCAAACGCGGCGAGAATTTGGTCCACGACCCATCCACAGGTGATGTCCTACAGTTCTCGGCACTGCCCATAAAACAGGTCGCCAATGGTCCGCGGGTCCTCCGCCTGCCTGGCCTCCAGTGCCAGCCATTGGTATCGGATCCAGCCCAGGGCCTCATAGGAACGGCCCTGATATTCCCGAGGGATGCCAGGAGACGCTTGGCCACCGTGAAACACGTCTCAATCGCCCAGCGCTTCCCATGACTCTGGACGACTTCGTCGTCCGTGAGGATGAGGTCGGGACTCCAGAGGGCCCTAACCATTCCTGGGATTCACTGCGGGGTGCCGGACGAACACGATTTTGACGGGAAGCGGCTCGGTATCGAGGGTGGGACGATACGCGCGTTTGTGTCTGCTCAGTCAACCAGCGCCGCCATCCATGCCGCTGCGTGCATAGGAGCCCAACGAGACGTTGAATGAAGGCCGTGCACTCCCCTGGTACGGGAGTGCCAGCCTGCCTGCGCGAGCCGGCGTCTACGCCAAATTTCCGCAACAATGCCGGGAGACTCGACTGCTCGCGATTCTGGGGTATCCTGGAGAGTGCCTCTGTGGATGGATAGTTTGGCGACCATCATGATGCCAAGACAGAGGCCTTTGCCCTGGTCAAGCCCATCCATCAATGGCTCCAGGTGTGGGGGCATCAGGGTGTCAGCCATCATTCAAGCGTGGAACCTTGCGGGGTTCCATGACCATTTCAGAGGAGAAATCGTTCGACACAACTCCTCTGGGGGATTGACTCTGCGCGGGGACCATGATACGCTTTGTCAAAACATATGTATTGCCGGAGAGGTGTCGTCCTGATCGAAAAGGCCCGGGTACGGCAGACCGCTGAATTCATTCATGGGGTCAGGGGTGCCACAACGCGCAGGTTCGATGCTGAAGCGTTGGACAAGTCCATCAGCACGGAGACAGGAGGCCGGGCCATGAATGGCTGGATTGTGATGTTGGCGGGAGCCCGTCGGCATGGTGGTCGGAGAATACCGGGATCGCCTCGCGCGGCGTGGAGTTGCTTATCTCGAAGCCTTTCGGCACGCCGTCGGCGTGCGCGTGATCGTCAGGGAGCACACGGTGAAGGATGACCCACACGACCTGGTGGATGAGTGGATCGCGATCACTACTGCGGCCTGCGCACAGATTGACGGCACACGCGGGGGCACCAAGCTCGCTGCCACCGGGCGCCAAGCCATGGCGACCTGAGCTCGGAAAGGAGTGTCGGAATGAAAACGACCATTTTTGGCGTGTTGCTCGATGTCACGCCCGCACAAGACACGATCCTTCGGCGCCTGATGCGCAAATATGGCTTTGTGCTGCGGTTTGCGTTCAAGCGCTTGGTTGAAGACTGTCCAGCGTGGGCGCTTTAGAACGTCATCTATCGAGTGACACCACGCTGCCTTTACGTTATGCCCAAGATGCGGTACAGGAGGCCCAAGACCTAATCCGGGCTCGCCATCAAGCCATGCAAGACGGACTCACCTTATGGGCACAGCGCGTCAAAAAGACGCGCGAACGGTTGACCGCACTGCGGGCATCCTCGCATCCGCATGCTCGCCGCACTGCGGGACAAGAACGGAAGCTGGCGCACCAAGAAGAACGCCGGGGGTTTTACCAACAGCATGTCGAGGCCGGCACGTTTCCTCCCGTGGTGTTTGGCACCAAAAAACGCTGGTTGGACCGGTTCAAGACTCTCGATGACCCCATCGCCGAACAGGCACGCCAGCAGGCGTGGCGGGAAGAATGGGACGAGAGCCGGAATGGTCGGCTGTCTCGGCCACCTTATGCGGCTTTGTGTAGCTGGATGTCATCCCCAGCTGTAATATCGGTAATCCGGCACCCCACCGCTTGTAATCCGTAGACCGTCAAAGAGTGTCTGACAATCTGGTCTTGCGTTGTGTAAAGTGAGACTTAACAGTAACAGAAGGGGGGACACACCGCCTGCCGTGTCCCCCCTGGGCACCATCCTTGTGGCGGTTGGCAGTCGCGATGCACACTCACTGCCCCGGCTGGATCGCCTCGGTCCCCACGCCCGGGGTCGCGCCCATCTCTAGCGGGCGATCCGGATGCACCATGAGCCACAATCCGGCCCCGACTAGCGCCGCGAGGCCGATAACCGTCAATGCACTGGCCCAATTGTTGGTCAGGGCGACCAGCAACGCCGTGATAATGGGACCCAGAGCCCCGGAGAGGTTGCCCCAGAAGTTGGTCCAGCCGGTGACGGACCCGGTCATGTTGCCGCCGAGATCGGTGCAGGTAGGCCAGATCGAGACCTGCACGAGACCGACTGCACCCAGGGATCCCATTAGGAAGACGATCATCAACCACGGAACCTGGACCCGGCTTGCGATAATCAAGAAGACTGCCGCCAGGATAAACCCCATGACCGCGAAGGGCGTCCGCGACTTGGTTTTGGATCCGGTTCGCGCGAACACGCGATCTTGCCAGGCCCCCGTAACGAACACCATGGTGAACAGGGCTACCCAGGGCAACGAGGCGGCAAACCCCATGGAGGTGAGGGAGAACCCGCGCGCCTTCACCAGATACGTGGGGAGCCACGTGGTGTAGAAGCTCTGAACAAAAATCAAGAAGAAGTATTGCAACCCGAAGGCCCAAAAGCGATAGTTCGCGATGAACAGCTTCCAGTCCCGCCACCGGGCCACATCTGGTGTGCTGGTGGCGTCATACCCACTCTCGATGTAGTGCAGTTCGTCCGGTGACACGGCAGGGTGCTCTTGAGGTTTGTCTCGGTAGAACACCCACCACAGCGTGCCCATCACGAGGCCGGCCGCCCCATAGATGTAAAAAGACCACTGCCAGCCCAAGCCTTCGACGATCGCTACCGTCAGGGGGGTGCCGATGATCGGCCCGAGATAGAGCCCGCCCAATAGAATTGAGTTGGCGCGGGCGCGCTCCCGGCTGGGAAACCACCGCTTGATCGAGTTGACCGACGCCGACCAGTCGGTCGCCTGGCCAATGCCCAACAGGCCCCGAATTCCGACAAAACTGGCCACACTGAATCCCACCGCGGTTAACGCGGTCCAGATGGACCACCAGATGTCGGCAAAACTGAGCATGCGCCGCGATCCGAGGCGTTCGGTCAGGATGCCGCCCGGAATCTGGAACAACGCGTAGGTCCACGCGAACGAACTCAAGATCAGGCCCATCTGGACCACAGTAAAGTGAAAGTGCTTTGCGATGGTGGGGGCAGATACCGCGATATTGGTACGGTCGAGCGACATTACGAAGGTTAGCGGAAAGATAATCAACGCCATCAGCAGCCACCGCACGCGACCCCGAGGGGCCGTATTCGTTTTCGGATGCACGATTGGAACCCTCCCTTACTTATTATTAAGTGCCCGGCTTCGGGTCAGTCTTGTCGCAAGGCCGTGTACAGAGCGGGACGGCGGTGGCGATACGACGGGAGCTTGGCGCGCACCCCGGGGATCCGCTCCAAGTCAAGGTCGGCGAAGAGCAGTTGTTCCTCTTCTCCACCGTCCACTATGGCCACCCCCATGGGGTCGACCACTAGGCTCCTCCCGCAGTAGTAATCGCTCACTTGGTCGCACGCGACGACAAAGGTGGTGTTCTCCAGGGCCCGGGCGGTAACGAGTGTTTGCCAATGATGCTCCTTCAGAGGACCCCGAACCCACCCGGAAGGCACGAGCAAGATGTCCGCCCCCCGTGCCACTTGCTCTCGGGCCACTTCGGGAAACCGCAATTCGTAGCACACAAAGAGCCCCACCCGCCCAAATGGCGTCGCCAGGGGCGTGAATAATTCATCTCCCGGCGCGATCTTAGCAGACTCCTGCGTGCCAAATGCATCGTAAAGGTGGGTTTTCCGATAGAAGGCCGCCCGCTTTCCCTGGGCGTCCACGATCACAGTCGTGTTATACGACCGCCCGGTGATATCGTTGGACCGCTCCCGCATGCCAAAGACGCACCACATCCCATAGTCCCGTGCCAACGCCGCCATTGCCATAGCAAACTGCCCGTCCAGGTCCTCCGCGCTGTCGGCTTGCACCTCGAGCGGTGTGTCTGGCGGAAAATGATTCATGAAGACCTCTGGGAACACCACTAACTGCGCACCGCCGTCGGCAGCGCGCTCCATGTATGCCCCCGCAGTGTCCAAATTACGGGCTTTATCTGCCGTGGACCCCACCTGAGCCAAGGCCACCCGAACCGCCACGATAACCGCCTCCTTTTGTCTGCCTCCGTTACTGCTGCAGGCCGTCCCCCTGCTCAAGGTAGAGTGCATGCTGGGCGGCCCCGCTGAGGTCTTTGAGCGCCTCTCCTGAGAGGAGTCGCTCCCGTGTCCGGGGCTCCGCTGCTTCCTTCTCAGCCGCAATTTGGTACAGGTCTTGCACCTGATCGTTTGGCACTACCATTACGCCGTTCTCATCGCCCAGGATTAGATCGCCCGGGAGCACGACGGTGCCCGCGACACTAATCGGCACATTCACCTCTCCTTCCAGGCCGAGATTGCGGGTGGTCAACGGACTCACCCCCCGGGAGAAAATGGGGAGGCCCAATTCCAGCAATTCCGTCACGTCCGTGATTGCCCCGTCAATCACCGCGCCGGCGGCGTGCTTGACGTGCGTCGCAAATCCAACCATGCCTCCCAAACACGCCCGGTCCTGATCCCCGCTGGTGCTGACGACGAGCACGTCGTCCGGGGCGAGGAGATCTACCGCAATATGCACGGCGGCCGAATCGATATGCGGAATCCGAACCGTGACTGCTCGTCCCACTAGTTTGGTGGGCTGTCGCAGCGATTGGAGCCCCAATAAGAATCCGCGATCCGTCAGATGCCCAATAGTAGAAGGGCTGACAGAGCGGTATGCCTCCAGCAACTCCGACGACCATCGGTTCACTTTGCGATACACCTTAATCAAACCGTATGCCTCCCTCTAGTAGGTTCTTTAGGTTAGGTGGGGGGGTTGTCATGAGCGTACCCCGTGAAGCGCTGCAATCCGTTGCGGACCTGGGCCCGCATCAACCGGGCGGCCCCTTCCACGTCGTGACGCGCTATTGCCTCACACAGCGCCACATGTTCCTGAACGATCTCGTCAGGATCGCCGAAGTCCACTTCGCCGATGACGATCAACTGCATACGTTCTAGCAACTGGCGGACTAACTTGGCCAGGTACGCGTTGCGGGCCGCATACGCAATCTCGGTGTGCAGTTGCAGATTCGCGTCGTGAAACCGTAGAACGCTGGCCTCATCCCCCTTCACGTAGCCGACCGTCGCGATCCCGAACATGGCGGCGACCTCGTCGGCAGTGGCGTAGCGAGCGGCTCGCCCCGCAGTTTCGGCTTCAAGCAGTTCGCGAACGGCGAAGAGATCACGTGCCTCCCTTAACCCCGGAGCATGCACACGATAACCGCGGCCTGGCATCACCTCGATGAGTTCTGCATGTACTAGCCGCTGGAGCGCTTCGCGCACCGGGGTCTTGCTGACGCCGTGTTCGCGGGCGAGTTGGCCCTCCAGTACCACCGCGCCTGGTCGTAGACGGCCCGCGAGGATGGCGCATCGGAGTTGCTCGTAAACGACGAGAGGCATCTGATCAGGCACGCCCAAGCCCCCAATACATACCAGATATATTTCCGATATACTTGTGGTTCTCGTCTGACCTCTAAAACTCCTGCCGGATTTCACTCTTTTCTGGCTAAATTTTCGTTAAGGTGTCGGATTGAGCTCGGAACTGTCGAATCCACCAGGCTAACAGCGCCTTCCGCGTGCTTTGACGATTTAGGGAGAGCCCTACGTCAAAAGGCGTCTACCGCCGAGATCTGCCAATGGGCCCAATGCTCGTGGACTGACACGCCATCATCACGTCGCACCTGGGAGCGAGTTGGCATAGTCGCTTGGGGCCTTGGCCGCTTCCGGTCCCTACGAAGCAGGTCATCAGCAATGGAACGTCGGGGTCGTCTCGATTCGACACGATCATCCACAGTTTTCCAGTATAATAGGGTATCCAATCTTGCGATTGGAATGGGAAACATTTTGCTTCATGGGTAAAATGATGCAACTTTTTTGGCGTAGATGACGTTGCATTGGTATCGAGAAGTTCAAGGAAGGGCGGCGATACAACATGGTGGTAAGACACGGAGCTCACGCTCGTCGCATAGAGCCCGGCGGTTCAACGTTTTCGCTGGTGAGGATGGTGGCGGTGGGTGGATTGGCCGTAGCTGCACTAGCCACCTGGTTGGCTTCCCCCGGGGCTCATTTAGCGGCTGGTCGGCGGGGTCTTGCACGAGTATCGCTCACTGGTCTTCAAACTCACATTCGGTCAGCTAGCTATATTCGTGGAGGGCGTTCGGTTCGTTTGGTAGCACGGGGTGGCGAGCTGGTACCGAGCTCACACCTCACCCCGGGCACGTCTGGCGTCATCTCTGTTGCGGTAGCGGGTCCTTCATGGCTCAGTTGGCTGCCCTGGGAGTCCCAAAGCCTCAAATTCGCGGGTTCGACGCCCGCCTTGCCGGTGGTGTCCAAGCGCACCATTCTAAGGCCGCTCGGCAGTGGGTTGAAGGTGGCGTTCAATGAACCGGTATCATCGGTGCAATATCACACCCAGGGCGGCCGTATACATCGGATGAATCTTGCCGCGCCCAAGGCATCCGTTGTTCTGCCGCTACCGGCGGCCAAGCCGGGGCAGCAGGGTGTCTTGATGGTGGCGGCTAAAGCCCGTAATTGGGAGTCGTACGCCCCGGCATCCCCAGTGCAATGGGCCAGCATACCTTATGTTACCGTCAGCCAGACAAAGACGCGAGTCACGCCGACGGGTCGACTTGTCGTGCAATTTTCGCAGCCTATTAAGAATCCCAATCTAGCCAACTGGAAATTGGCGCCGTCCACACCCGGCCAGTGGAAGCAGATCTCCTCAAAGGAATGGGTCTTTACGCCAGCCGGTCCCTCCGGCTACGGACCGGGCGCGTTAGTTCAGCTGACGATCCCTGGCGGCTCGGCCGGACCTCAGGCGACGAGCGGGTCGGTGCTTCAACGTGCCGCGGTTATGCAGTGGACCACGCCGCCTGGTTCGGTCACGCGGCTACAGGAGTTGTTGGCCGAAGAAGGTTATCTCCCGGTCACCTGGAAGCCAACTGCTCAATCTTCGGCAACACCGACGCTAAGTGGGGAGGATAAAACCATCTACAACGCGCCTAGCGGCCAGTTTACCTGGGCCTATCCGCATCTTCCCGCTCAACTTCAGAGCCTTTGGTCGCCGGGTCAAATGAACGTGGTAACCAAGGGGGCTATTATGCAGTTTGAGGCGACCAACGGCCTTCCCGTGGACGGCATCGCCGGCCCCGCAGTATGGAAGGCGCTGATTCAGGACCGTCTTAAAGGCATCACGAGCCCGGCTCCCTATACCTACATCTTCGTCACCGAGACACTGCCGGAAACATTGGAATTGTGGTCTGGCGACAAGTTGGTACTGACTACCAAAACAAACACCGGAATTCCGGCCACACCGACATATCTGGGAACCTCGCCAATTTACGAACGGCTCAAATTCCAGATTATGCGTGGTAAGAACCCGAACGGCGTGCGCTATGCCGACCCGGTCTACTGGATTAATTACTTCAAGGGCGGGGATGCCGTCCATGGATTCGTGCGAAGTGCTTATGGGTTCCCACAAAGTCTCGGATGTGTGGAGGTCCCGCCTAGTGTCGCACAGACCATTTACGACACTGTCAACTATGGTACGCTGGTAACCGTCAATCCGGTGGGGGTGCCGCCGGCACCAGCTCACTAGCGGCATACCGGAGGGAGACAGGAGACAGGTGGTAGACTGGTTCGCGGTCCGGGGACCGCGGCTTGTGCTCAGGCCGTTTACCGAGCATGACGCGGATGAGCTTTTAGAACTGCAGCGCTACAATCGCGTGGCGTTCGAGCCGGTGATGCCGGTACGGACCGACCAGCATTTTACCCTTGCGGCCCAACAACGACAGATTGCTAGTGATCGGGAACAATGGCAGCACGATCGCGGCTATGCGTTTGCGGTCGTGTTCGCTGACCGCCTGATGGGACGCGTGACTTTGACGAACGTCGTGCGTGGCGCCTGGCAGAACGCGACCTTAGGGTATTGGATTGACGGGCGCTTTCAGGGGCGCGGCTTGGCCACTGAAGCGGTCTTAGCGGTGTTGGTGGCGGCGTTTCAACCGCTTGAGCTCCACCGTGTGCAGGCCGCCATTATGCCGCGCAACACGCCGTCGCTGGCGGTGATACAGAAAGTGGGGCTTCGCTACGAGGGGTACGCCCCCCGCTACCTGAATATTAACGGCGTTTGGGAAGACCATCGGATTTTCAGTTTGACTCGGGAGGATTACCAACCCCACCGGACCGTTGCCATCGTTAGCGGTCAGAACGCGGATGAGCGTCCAACCAGCTCTTGAGCTGGCGGATCTGACGGATAACGCTGGATCGCGCGGTGGAAAACGACTGGGCACGCGCGTCAGCCAGCTTTTCGGGAGACAGTTGTTCCAGCCAAGTGTACGGAATATCTGGAGCTAATATTTCCCATTGGTCGGGGGGGACATCATGAAAATGGGTATAGCCGCGGTCGATAAGATCCCGCACTAAGCCGCCGACGCGGTGATGTGCCTGCCGAAAGGGAACACCCTGGCCAGCAAGCCTGTCGGCCAAATCGGTGGCGTTGGTATATTGTGCGGCCGCTGCCGCTTTAAGGCGATCCGTGTCGAAGGCGAGGCCGGACAACAATCCCGGCAATATCCCCAATACCGCCTGCACGGTGTCGACGGTGTCAAAAAGAGCCTCCTTGTCCTCTTGCATGTCGCTGTTGTACGTTAGCGGTAGGCCTTTCATCACCGTCAGCAGGGTCACCAGGCTCCCAAACACCCGACCGCTCTTGCCGCGCAAAAGCTCAGCCACGTCCGGGTTTTTCTTCTGCGGCATGATGCTGGATCCGGTACTATAACCGTCGCCCAGCACAACGAAGCCAAAGGACGGGTTCGACCACAGCACCAACTCTTCAGCCAGCCGGCTGACGTGCACCATAAAGATACTGGCCCAGCTGAGAAATTCCAGCAGGTAGTCGCGATCGGAGACGGCATCCAAAGAGTTTTGATAGAGTCGCGCGAATCCCAACAACACCCGGGTTTCGTCCGGATCGGTAGGATATGGCGTGCCGGCTAAGGCTCCGGCGCCCAACGGTGAGCAGTCGGCCCGGTGATGCCAATCGTCCAACCGGTCCCAGTCGCGCAAAAACATGGATGCGTAGGCTAGCCAATGATGGGCCATGCGGACGGGCTGCGCGGGCTGAAGGTGAGTGAATCCAGGCATCATCACGTCTAACGTGCGGTCGGCCAAGCCAGCCAAGGCATCGAGCACCTGACGCAAGTCCTGCTGCATCTTCTGGGATTCCCGCAGCATGTAAAGATGCAGGTCTACGGCTACCTGGTCGTTTCGGCTCCGCGCAGTGTGAAGACGGCCGGCGTCGGGTCCCACCAGTTCGTGCAGGCGCCCTTCCACGTTCATGTGCACGTCTTCCCATTCCGGCCGAGGCTTCAGCGTGCCGTCTTCCCACTCGCGGCGGATCTCAAGGAGGCCGTGACGAAGTTTTTCAGCGACCTCGGGCGCCACGACCCCGCGATGCGCCAACATGGCCAAATGAGCCAACGAGCCCTCGACGTCTACCCCTAAAAGGCGCCAGTCAAAGCTGAGCGAAGATAGAAACGATGAAACTTGGGGCGAGAGCGGAGCCTGGAACCGCTCGCCCCGGGCCATGTTACTCAAGACTGAATCCGATCCCGGCTGACGGCTCCGTTTACCTGGCTAGAGAGCCCCCATAGGCGAATGAAGCCGGCCGCGTCTTGATGGCTGAACTGGCTCTGGTCAAATGTTGCCAATTCCTGCGAGTACAGCGAGTAGGGTGCGGCATCGACAGCTTCGGCCGTCACCCGGCCCTTGAAAAGTTTTACGGTGACTGTGCCGGACACCCGCTGATTGGCCGAGAGTACCGCGGCCATTAGCGCTTCCCTAAGCGGCGAGAACCACAGACCGTCGTAGGCAAGCCGTGCCAGCCGAACTCCAGTGTCCTGCACGTAGGCAAGAAGCTCACGGTCCCAAGTCAGCGTTCCCAAGGCATGGTGGGCGGCATACAAGATGGTGCCGCCGGGCGTCTCGTATACTCCGCGCGACTTGATTCCCACCAAGCGGTTTTCGACCATGGTGACGCGCCCGACCCCGTGGCGTGCACCCGCCTGGTTTAGCGATTCCAATAGCTTTACCGAATCCAATGGCTGTTGGTTTAAGCTTACCGGCACTCCTGCTTTGAACTCGATCTGAAGCGTCTCCGGCACATCCGGCGCATCTTCCGGGGCAACGGTCCAGGTGTACACGTCAGCGGGTACGGGCCTGGCCGGATCCTCAATAACGCCGCCTTCGTGGCTGATATGCCAAAGGTTTTCGTCGCGCGAGTAGGGCGATGATGGCGTTGAATCAACCGGAATGCCGTGCCGGGCGGCATATTCCATCTCATCGCTGCGGCCTTTGAGGTCCCACAGGCGCCATGGGGCGATGATTTTTAGAGTAGGATTGAGCGCCATCACGCCTACTTCGAAGCGAACCTGATCGTTTCCTTTTCCGGTGGCGCCATGCGCTACCGCGTCGGCTCCGTACAGGGCGGCGCCTTCCACTAGTTTTTTGGCGATGAGCGGCCGGGCGATGGCAGTGCCCAAAAGATACTGCCCTTCGTAGAGCGCCTCGGCTTGCACCATGGGAAACGCATACTGCTCAAGAAATTCCTGCCGGCAGTCGGAGATCCAGACATCGCTAGCGCCGGAAGCCAAGGCTTTTTGCCGAAGCCTGGGGTAATCTTCATGTTGACCCAGGTTGGCGGTGACGGCGATGACCTCTGCATCGTAGTGTTCCTTTAGCCAGGGAATAATGACTGAGGTATCTAGACCTCCGGAGTATGCCAGTGCGATGCGCATGATGGTTATCCTCCCAGCACGGCCGAACTGTCGGCTAACACGTGATACAGAACGCTTTTTTGCACCCACAGCCGGTTTTCCGCTTCATCCCAAACCGCTGATTGCTTTCCGTCCAGAACCTCATCGGTGACTTCTTCACCGCGATGCGCCGGCAGGCAATGCAAAAAAATGGCCTCCGGTTTCGCCAGTGACATGAGTTCCGTGTTCACTTGATAGGGTAGCATTTCCTGCTTTTTCAACTGTGTGAGCGCAGGATCATCGGCCATGGAAAGAAAGACATCGGTAACCAGCACATCGGCCCCTTGCGCCGCGACGGAGGGGTCGTCGGTCACGTGAATGCCGGCTCCGGTCATTTGAGCTTCATGGCGTGCCCATTCGACCAAATCGGATGGCGGGGCGAAGGCCTTGGGGGTGGCGATCCAGATGTCCATGCCCAATTTGGCCCCGAGCACCATGAGCGAGTTGGCCATGTTGTTGCCGTCACCGAAGTACGTCAGCTTTAGGCCGTGCATGTATCCGAACTTTTCCCAAACCGTCATGACGTCTGCCAACGCCTGGAATGGGTGCATGCGGTTGGTCAGAGCGTTGAACACGGGGCATGCCGCCCACTTTTTCCATTCTTGCAGGGTTTCGTGCTCCTTAACCCGTGCGACGACGCCGGATACATAACGCGACATGACCCGCGCCGTGTCCTTGATAGGTTCGCCGCGGCCCAGCTGACTCTGGTTCCATTCAAACACCACCGCCGACGCGCCCAAACTTTCGATAGCGACCTGAAAGGAGACGCGGGTCCGGGTCGACGGGAGTTCAAAAATCAGGGCGATATGCTGACCTTCCAAGGCATGGCGAAAGGACGGCGAGTTGGGCTCCTGCTTCATGACGCGAGCCGTGTAAAGCACCCGCTGAATCTCGGCCGGTGACCACTCCATGAGTGACAGTACCGAGCGGTTCTTCAAAGTTTCATTGAGAGCCAACGTTTGTACCACGGGATTTCCCCCTCGAACATGATGATAGATACAATACAACCTAACGCATAAATATGCAATAGGGAATAAAAAATATGCGGAAAGTGGACAGCGGATACTGGGAGTTTAAACTTCCAGTTCAGACTGGAGCGATTGGGCGGTGGTTTCGTCGGCCAGAATCATGAGGATGGTATCATCCCCGGCAATGGTGCCCAAAAGCCCTGGCAACTGGATATTGTCGAAAAGCCAGGCGACTGAGTGGGCATGGCCGGGTAAGACCTTCAGCACCAAAAGGTTTTGGCTACGGGCCAGGGATACGAAGACCTCCAACACGCGGTGCTTAACCGTGGCCCAGGTGGGATGCGGCGCCTGCACCGGCGCCGCATATTTGTAGCGGCCGTGCGCGCCGATAACTTTGGTTAGCTGCAATTCTTTGATGTCGCGGGAAATGGTGGCCTGAGTGACGGAGATGCCCTGGGCCTCAAGATACCGCTGCAAATCCTCCTGGGTCTCAATTTCGTGTTGGCTCACGATTGATTTTATATGGGCCAAGCGTTCCTCTTTGGTCATTGACGCAACGTTCCTCTTTTCTCAGGGCGCTCAACTATTCATAGTATGCCAGATCTTTGGCCACGGGCGAACCTCGTTACCCGGTATCTTCCTGGTTGAAAGGTTCAACCGCCTTTGGCAAGAGCCATTCTACGACAAAAGTGAATGTAGCCACGACCAGCACGCCTAAAAACACTCGGTGAATGCCGCCGTTCAACGCGTGCTCAACATACCGCAACACGCTGGCGGTCATATTGGGCACGCCGCCCAATGCCAAGCTGGCGGCACTCAGGTTATGCGGAAGGCGGGAGGCAACCTGGGCGGGCGGACGGCGGAAGGCGACTGCCAGGGCCGCGTTGACTAGGGTGCCGTATACCGCAACGCCCAAGGTGCTGCCGAGCTGGCGGGTAAACATGTTGGCTCCTGTGACAACCCCGCGGCGGTTCCATGGCACGATCGACTGGATCAGGACAACCAGAGACGTCGAGCCCAGGCCCAAGCCGACCCCGGTCACAAAGCTCAATAAGGCGGCGACGATGATGTGGGAATGAAGCCCCAGGGTTGCAAATCCTACCCCGGAAGCCATGGTCACCAAAGCACCAAGCAGTGCCGTGTTGCGAAAGCCAACCTGAAGATACAGCTTGCCGGAAAACGCAGAGGCTAGTGGCCACCCAATCGACATGGCTGCCAAGGCAAACCCAGCCGCCAAGGGCGTTTGGTGCAAGACCCCTTGTAGGTATGTCGGAAGATACGAGCTCAAACCGATGGTCAGTACCCCGATTCCGAGGCTTCCTAAATTGGCAGCTAGGAGCACCCGTCGAGCAAAGACCCAGGTGGGCAGGACAGGCTCTTTGGCACGGTTTTCCAGCGCAAAAAAGGCGAGAACCAATAGGGCTCCTCCGCCAAAAGTCACCAGCGACTGAAAAGACACCCAGGACCAATCGACCCCGCCTTCCAAAAGGCCGGTGATCAGAAGGCCCATGGAGACGACCAGCAGTGCGGATCCGCCGTAATCGATGCGGTGACGGTGATGCTGCACATGCTCATTTAGAAAGATCGACAACGCGATCAGCGCCGCGGCACCAATGGGGATATTAATATAGAAAATCCAGCGCCATGAGGCAAACTGTACAAACAATCCGCCCAGGGCGGGACCCACAATGGCGGACAGACCCCAGACACTGGACAGATACCCCTGCATCTTGGCTCGTTCCTCAATGCTGAACAAGTCGCCAGCCAGCGTGGTCACAATCGGCTGAATTGATCCGGCGCCGATGCCTTGCAGTCCGCGGAAGGCGATGAGCGCAACCATGTTCCAAGATAGGCCGGACAGCGCGGAGCCAATGAGAAAAATAATAGAGCCGACAATGAGGACGGGTTTTCTGCCGTACAGGTCGGCCAGCTTTCCATAGATCGGAGTCACGGCCGCCTGGGTCAACAGGTAAATGGAAAAGACCCAGGGAAAGAGCGCGAACCCGCCCAAGTCCTTCACAATAGTTGGAATTGCGGTCGCGACGATGGTGGAATCCATGGCGGTCAATGCCATCGCCAGCATGAGCGACACCACCACCAACATACGCGATCGCGTTTCGACAACACCTTTCATCAGTCAGCTTTTTCCCCTTTTTTCGCAACTCACAGTTGTTGAGTATAGCGATTGTGCGCCGCCGCGACTAGCCATTGCGTTTCAGCGAGCCCGTGCGCATAGCCCGGCGCTCGGCCAGCATAAAGATGCCTAGCCCCAAGGGGATTAAGATTATTCCCGACGCCAATAGTGCGGCCGAGACGCCTAAAAGCGAGTGCACCGGTGCACCCGAAAGCACGGCGCGACGGACCGCTCGTAGGGTATAGGTGGCGGGCGACAACACGGCGGCCCAGCGAATCCATTGGGGCAGCGCCGACACCGGATAGTACACGCCGGAGACCAATAGCAGCACCCCTTGGATGACCTGGGTTGCTTGGGCGCCGCGCTCGGTGGACAAGAGCGGTAACACCGCCGCCATCAATCCCAGTCCGATAAAGGGAACGCTCGACACCACCAGGACCAATGCTGCACCCCACAAATCGGCTCCCTTGAGGCTGACATGAAAGAACAATGCCACCCCAATCAGGATTACCACGGTGCGCACCAACCCATATAGCACTGCCCAGGCGCAGACCCCGAGCAAATAGGTGAGACGCCGTATGGGGGCCATGAAGCTATATTCAATCGTACCCTCCCAGCGCTCCCACTGAACAGAATTGGATACCTCCTGAAACAAGATGGAGAGGAAGTTCCAGAGCAGCGCCCCAATAGTCAGATATACCACCATGTGATTTCGCACAGCACCGGCGGGCATGGTAAAGCCAATTAGCCCGATGGTTAGCGTGTTGATAACGTTGTAAAACCAGAAGACAAGTTCCCACCCCAAATATCGCCGGAGCAGGTGGAAATTGCGGCGGACCAAAGACCACACGGCTCGGGTCTCGCCGATGACGAGAGACATGCAGCACCTCCATGCTAACAATGGGTAATTACGACTCGACCGGTACTTCCTCGTCTAGCGGCTCGCCAATCAGCGCGAAGAACACGTCTTCGAGGGTCCGGCCATATTGGTTTTTAAGTTCCCGCGGGGTGCCCAGCGCTTCGAAGCGGCCCCTGCTCATGATGGCAATGCGGTCGCACAACCGCTCCGCTTCCGCCATATCGTGCGTGCAGATTACGATAGTGGCGTCATGTGTCGCCCTCACCTCGAGAACGAATTGCTGTACTTCGCGGCGCGACTTCGGGTCGAGACCGGTGGTCGGTTCGTCAAGCAGCATTAGGGTGGGAGAGGTTAACAGTGCGCGGGCAATCGCAACCTTTTGCTGTTGACCGCGTGACAACTGTTCTAGCGGCACTTTAAGCTTTCTGGCGGGAAGCCCAAGCCGGTGAAGAATGTCACGTGCCTGGACCTGCGCCTGCCGATTGGGCACGCCATAGAGTCCCGTGGCGTAGGCGAGGTTTTCTTCCGCGGTCAGCTTTTTGAAGAAGCTGGCTTCCACCGAGACCCGGTTTATCAGACGCCGCACTTTCAGCCGATGTTGCTGCACGTCATACCCGAACACCGACACGCTGCCTTCATCCGGCATCAGTAGTGTGGCCATGAGGCGGATCAACGTGGATTTCCCTGACCCGTTGGGGCCAAGAATCCCGAGTATCTCGCCGCGTGGAACCGTGAGCGAAATGTCGGATACCGCGGGTACCGGCCGCCATTGCCGCGTGTCTTCGTCGCGCTCCCGAAATGATTTCGAGATGTGGCTGGCCGTGAGCGCCGGTACAGATGAATCGACGGCTTCAAGATATGGATGGTTCATGTCATACCTCCAATACAATTGCATTGAGACCGATATTGCTTCTAAACATAAAAAGACGCCGCACGGGCATCACCCGCCGGCGCCACGAGACGCTATTCCTAAATCGGAGGCGGAGATCCCCAATAAGGCATACCGATGCCCACAAAGGGCGTAACGACCTGGAACTTCAGCATTGGGGTCTCCTCCTTTCGCACGTTGGTCGTCTCATGGTCGATGAGTGCTCTATGACTATAGCAGATGAGATGCCGCAGGGCAACCAAAATGTGAGAGAATCCCAGCATATTTTCTGGGTATCCGGACCTTATGATTACGATTGATCGGCCCATTTGTTCAGAATGCGTTGTAAAACTCCGCCGTTCAGCGCGAGGCTACTCCCTGCTTATGGCGACGCACTCCTTAAGCGACCCGAGGATGCACGTGGCCACTCGTCAGTGGTGTAGGTCGGGGCGACATTTCACCCCACAGAGGTGGTTCAATAGGTTCGTGTTCCTCAACCGTTCCAAGCGCAGACTAGCTAGGGAACGCATCTTGGTGTAACCGCTTCGCCGCACGCCCCATATCCGCGGACTTCGTCACCGGGTCAGTGGACGACCGTCACCGTCGCATGGGCTCACTTCCTCTCGTCGCAGAGGTTGGGCAGGTCATCCGGGAAGCCTGCATTTCACACTCACGCAAGAATAGTTGTCATAGGGGATTATTCGATATGCATCACGCCAAGGGAGGTGACGTCCCGTGGGCTCACAAGTCGTGGATGGACGCTTGGCCAGCTATGCCGAGCGTCAGGAGTTGAACTAGCCAAATTCTCCATAGCCGGTAGCTCGACCATCGGCGGGAGGCAGGGACGCCAGAGCAAGACGGCACCCGCTAGCCCGTCAACGCGCCGATGCGCTCGGCCATCCCGGCGCACAAGCCACCTGGGTACGCGTTTTGCCAGCTTGCTGAGCAATCCAGGTTCCAACTGTGAGCCCGGCGAATGTCGTGCCTCTTGACGGCGGACATTACTGGTTCATATTTCCCGTATTATTCGCCGGGCACTTCGCATCATAACTGGTTCCGCTCAACGTGGTACGATACCATAAAGGAGGCGCAGCATGATGGTGGACGGCACCCAAGTCAACATCGCCCGCGCTATCTTGGCGCACTTTAGGGCCGATGTTCCCAGATCTACTTTCGTCGAGCCCGACTCCCATACGCTGATCCTATGGGTCGTCGACGGTCTTGGCTGGGCGCTCTTTGAGCAGGCGCTCGAGCGTGGTCTCCTTCCCCATTACCGCCGCCACCCGGGAACCCGCCAACGTTGGCAGAGCGTGTATCCTACCACAACCGCCGCGGGGCTCGCGAGTCTGGCGTTTGCCGCCCCCCCAGCCATCCATGGGGCCTTGGGCTATAGCGTCTATGTCCCGGAATGGGATGACCGCGTCAACCTGCTCAGCGGCGAAGACAGTCGTGGCGAGCGGGTCCCGGAGGACATGGTCTATCCACGCGTCGTCCCCACGCTCTTTCAGCGCCTGGCGGAGATCGGCATTCCGTCCGCAGTGGTGAGCCCCGCCGCCTATCGCCAAAGTGGCTTCACTCGATGGCTCTACGCTGGCGCCACCTATGTCGGGTATGACCTCTCTCACCCGCTGGCTGCCGTCGACGCCGTCACCATCGTCCTCGACCACGGGCACCGCTTCGTGTGGCTATACTGGCCGTACATCGATCAGATTTCCCATGTTGCGGGACCGTTCTCGCGCGCGACCGATCAGGCGCTCAGCCTGTGGGACACGGCATATGGGACGGCACTGCATCGCTGGCGCACGCACAAACCTGCCCTATTAGTGACTGCGGACCATGGCGGGGCCGCCTTGAACCCGCGCCGAGCCATCCTCCGGGCTGCCCCCCACATCGCGCCATTATGGGTCCACCGATGGGCCGGGGAACGGCGCGCCATCACCACCGAGATTGACCCGGACGAAGTCCGCACCCGGCTCGAGGGAATCGCGACCGTCTACGACCAACAGCATCTCTGGAATGAGGGATGCTATGGTGGACCCCCGGTAAGCCCCACATGGCAGGAACGTACGCTGCGGACGCTTATCGTTCCGCCCACCGAAGTACAATTCCAGCAAGACGGGATCATGGAGGCGTCCACCGTGCAAGGGGGCCACGGCGGCTGGACAGATGACGAACGCTACATCCCGCTCATTTGCAAGAGCTGGTAGAACGATGATGCGGACGCCACACGTCGCGAATTTCGCTTCCATGATCGCGGCCGTGCGGTCGCTCGCACGGAATCGCAAGCTCTCACGCAGGCAGCCACTGTTCTGAACATCCCTCTGAAAGAGCCACACCCAAAAGATTTTCGCCTGACGACGAGCGCCGTATGACCGAAGGGAATCCCCATACTGAGATAACGGCTTGAACCATGCCCGAGGTGCTCACTGCCTAAACTCGTCAGACCCCGGGCGGAGAGACTGCCGCGCATAGTACCCCTGGACCAGGGAGGCATTGGTAAGGTAGGCGAGAGAAAACAAGCCCGCCGGTTTCTGACGGGCTCAGGTGCTACGTCGCTTTAACGGCATCCACCTGATGGCGGGTATGGTGACAATGGTTAGGGCGATTAAAATCCACACCGCGGTGGCCGCCCCGGATCGTGCGGCGATGTAGGTCAGGGGGAAGGCCATTACCGCGCCTAGCGCGTTGGCCAGACCCAATGCAATGCCGGAACCGAGCGCCGGATTCTCAGCGAAGATGTCTTGCCCGACCAGCATGGTGGTTGTTGCGGATCCAAAAAGCGCGATGCCCATGATGCCGAGAACCGGCCACTCCCAGAATCCCTGCAGGAAGATAAAGGCGACTAGGCTAATCGCCGCGAGCGCACTTGCACCATATAATACCGCCGACTTTCCGATGCGATCATCAAGTGCTCCGCCCATAAGATTTCCCACGATGCCAATCCCTATGAATATGGTAACCAGGGCGGCACCGGTAACCAGTCCGCCGCCTCGCTGATGCCACATGAGCGGGGTTAACGTGGTAATCTCGTAGATGACTCCCGATCGCACAAACGTGTAACTAAGAAGCGCTAGTCCCGCTTTCAGGTGCCGCTGAAGCTTCAGCGGCGACTTAGCGTCGGTTCGCCGAACTTGCGGCGGCACCCACTTGACAATCCAGGGGTAGCTGATAATCAGCGGGAGCGCTAAAAGCCAGATCCAGGCTAAGCCCCAACGATGCACCACCAATCCCGCCGCCAACGGTCCCAGGCTCCGCCCAATTTCGCCGCCTACCAAGAATACAGCCATGCCGACTCCCGGCTTATTCTTTAGCTGCTGACGCGTAAGTGACAACGCCTGTGGATGAAAGGAGGTGTTGCCGATGCCGGTAAACAGCAGGAAGCATAGAAGTAGCCAAAGCGGATGCGTCCACCCAATGACGGCTGCACTTACCGTACTCAGGGCTACGCCGCCCAACACCAAGGCGCGGCCGCCAATGCGGTCGGCAATCCAACCAGCGACCGGTTGGAGACCCTGTCCAAGGCCTAAGGCGGTCATGAGGGTTCCAGCCAACGCCTCCGGTATGTGCCGCTCCGACAGAATAAACGGTATGACGCCGGGAAGATAGTTTGCGATGCCATCATTGAGGAAATGCGTCCATGAAAGCCATGCAACCACGCGGGCTGTCGATGGGCTTGGACGCGAGACTTGATACGACGGCTCAGCCAAGGACTCACCTCCCGTAAAATTCGTACTCGATGGTACCACATTTTTGGCCTGATGGTTTGATACCATGAGGCAAAAGGGGGAAGACCACAGTGAACAGACACGCATTGGCGGTGGTCCCGGGAGACGGGATTGGTATCGAGGTAGTGGAGCAAGCGCTTCGGGTGCTAAAGCGGGTGAGTGAAATCTCTGGGCGCATGCAATTTGAAACGGAGCAGTTTAACTGGAGCTGTCAATACTATCTCGAACATGGCGCCATGATGCCGGAAAACGGCCTGGACATTTTAAAGGATTTTGAGGCGATTTTTTTAGGCGCAGTGGGCTTTCCGACGGTTCCCGACCACATCTCGCTGTGGGGCTTATTGCTTCCCATTCGCCGAGGATTTGACCAATATGTTAACCTTCGGCCGGTGCGCATTCTCCGTGGGATTGAAAGTCCGCTCAAGGGTTTTCGGGCGGGTATGATTGATTTCGTCGTGGTGCGCGAGAACACGGAGGGAGAGTATTCGAACATCGGGGGGCGCCTTAGAGCGGGAACGCCCGACGAAATCGTCATCCAAGACAGCGTGTTTACGCGAAAAGGTACAGAGCGGGTCATGCGCTACGCCTTTGAGTTGGCGCAGCGATCTCCAAAAAACCGCCTAACCGCCGCGACTAAGTCCAACGGCCTTAATTATAGCATGCCGTTTTGGGACGAGGTCTTTAAGGACGTCGGAACACAATACCCGGACGTGATCCAGGAAATCTACCACGTCGATGCACTGGCGTCGTACTTCATCACCCGCCCCGAGCAGTTCGATGTGGTTGTGGCCTCCAATCTGTTCGGCGACATTCTCACCGACATTGGTGGGGCTATTCAAGGCGGGTTAGGTTTGGCGGCGGCGGCTAACATCAACCCCGAACGGCGCTATCCGTCGATGTTCGAGCCAGTCCACGGTTCGGCCCCGGATATTGCCGGACAGGGAATCGCCAACCCTACGGCCCAGCTTTGGACGGCGAAGTTGATGCTGGATTATCTGGGCTACCCGGACGAGGGCGAATGGATTTTGGGTGCTGTTGAGTCGACTTTGACCAAGGGCATCCGCACCCGTGATCTGGGTGGGACAGCCACTACGCGGGAGTTTACTGATGCTGTACTAGACAATCTCCCGGAGTAGGCTCTTGCACTATTGCCAATGTGGAATAAATGATATATAAGTTATTCCAGGGGGAGGGGGGAGTTCACTGGTACCTAAGTACTGGCCGATTCAGCGCGTTTGTCGACACTTGAGTGTGCCGGCGCCAACGTTACGGCGTTGGGTCCAAAATGGCGACGTCACCGCGTTTCGTCTATCAGAAGGCGGTCATCGCCGAGTTCCCTACGATGAGGTTGTTCGGCTATCTAAAAAGCTGGATCGCGAGTCTCCACCGTTATTGGAGCCCATCCGGGGGAGCGATACCTATCGCGTTGAAGACGCAGCAGAGTACTTAGGTGTGAGTGCTCGCTTTCTCCGCGATCAGGGGCTGTCCTTGTCGCAGGGTGGAACCGTTACGGGTGCAGACATCTTGGGGTGGGAAGCTCTGCTGTACACCGCTGACTGGATTGAACCGGAAGGTTGGAAAGGAGAGATTGGCATGCCGCGTTATGGTATGCATCACCATGCCATGGGTAGAGGTCCGGATTCTTTCGGTATGCATGACGGGCCCGGGTTTGGTCCGTGGGAAGTCGACTGGGATGATCGGCGACCGCATTCAGTGCTTTGGTTACGGTCGATGAAACGACATCTCGAAGCGCGTAAGGCGGACATCGAGGATCGCTTAGAGTGGGTGGAGGATCAACTCAATAAGGCACAAACGGCGGAAGAATAACAGCTCACGTGGGCAAAGAGCCCGTTTTGGGACTTTTGTTTATGGTTCGTCTAGGTTTAAGGACGCAATCAGTGACTCCGGGTTGTCAGAGCCCACGATGAAGGCGTCAAAGTGCTCTCCCGTCAGGCGCACCTTGACGCCTCGTTTATTCTGGTGATGAACTACCGCGAAAATGGTTTCAGAGCTTGACCAAAACGTACCGATGGCTAACACGCCAGGAATGCCCGTCCCGGGGGATCGAATTCCATTGCACGGCATGGATCACATCGTCTGGCCGGCCTGGCTGGGGCTGATGCCAGCCGCTTGAAAGCCGAGGATTCCCACGCCTCACGGCGTCGGGTTCCTGCTTCATCGCACCATGGCTTCCTAGGGCGATTTGGCCGTTTTTGTCTCCCGGATCATCACCAACGCAGGGGGCTGGAGAAGCACCCCAGGGTCTGCACCAAAGGAACGGAGTCCCGGCTTAGGGACTAAGGCTGGTCAACCGATGGAGCTCAGGGTTCCCTCCCTTTCGGGAGTGAACGACCGCAAGCTCCGGCCTTCAGGCCGAGGTGGTTGACTTTCGCATACTTGGCCCTATCGGGACAGCGGGCTTATGACCCAGATCCACCCCAGAGAACCTCAAGGCACGGTCATACCACCCGAACTTGGTAAGATCTTGGTCCGCCAGCGGCTATTATAGGCCGGCCGGAACCGTTGCCGCTCGGTGATGCTTCTCAAACTCGACAATACGGTCTTCCCAGAGAAGCGTCTCGCCGATCGGATCCAGCCCTTTTAATAGTCTTTCCCGACGCTCTGGATCAATGTCAAAGCGGATGACAAACGCGCTATCGACGGGCGATATGATCTGATCCTGCAAATTGATAGTCAGCTTGAATTCTGGCGTGTTCTCCGCGTATGTGAAGAGTTCGTTCACCTGGCTTTCTGGTAAAGTGACCGGAAGGATCCCGTTTTGAAAACAGTTGTTGTAAAAGATGTCTGCAAATGACGGCGCGATGATGGCACGAAAGCCAAAGTCAGACAGGGCCCATGGCGCATGCTCGCGCGATGATCCGCACCCAAAATTGTTGCCAGCCAAGAGAATCGTCGCCCTGTCGTAGGGCGGTTGATTGAGAAGAAAATCGGAATTGGGATTCCCGTCCGCGTCAAACCGCCAGTCATAGAACAAAAACTGCCCAAAGCCGGTGCGCTCGATACGCTTGAGAAACTGCTTGGGGATAATCTGATCGGTGTCGACATTATTCCGCTTGAGGGGAGCGACCAGTCCCGAATGGACGGTAAACGGAGTCATAAAGCCACCTCCTGGAGAAGATTGCGAACGTCAGTCAAGTGTCCAGTAATGGCGGCGGCCGCGGCCATTTCCGGGCTTACCAGGTGTGTGCGCCCTCCGCGTCCCTGCCGCCCTTCAAAGTTTCGGTTGGAGGTCGACGCGGACCGCTCACCGGGGGCGAGAATGTCATCGTTCATGCCGAGGCAGAGGCTGCAGCCCGGCTCGCGCCATTCAAAGCCAGCCTCCCGGAAGATTTGGTCCAGTCCCTTTGCTTCTGCGGCCCGCTTCACTCGGCCTGAGCCTGGAACCGCCATCGCTCGCACACCCGGAGCTACTTTTCGTCCTTGAATGACGGCGGCTGCCCGTTCCAAGTCGTCTAACCGGCCGTTGGTACAGGAGCCGATGAAGACTCGCTGAACGGCAATGTCTACAAATGGCGTCCCCGGCTTAAGATCCATGTAACTGAGGGCGTGGCGCATCATGTCCGCCCGCACCGGGTCCGACTCTTCGGCAGGATCGGGAACGGCGGCGGTGACCGGCGCGCTCATTTCAGGGTTGGTGCCCCACGTGACCATCGGGGCCAAATTGCGGATGTCAATCTCGACCAGTGTGTCAAACTGAGCACCCGCATCGGTGGCCAAGGCGAGCCACTCATGGGCGGCTTGGTCGAATTCGGCACCATGGGGGGCATAAGGGCGCAACTTTAGGTATTCAATCGTCACAGCGTCGGGCGATACCATGCCTGCCCGGGCTCCTGCCTCTATCGACATGTTGCATAGCGTCATACGCTCTTCCATGGACAGCTTACGGACCGCGTCGCCGGTGTACTCTATCACGTGGCCGGTGGCGCCCGCGATCCCGATTTGGCGGATCAGCGCCAAGATCATGTCCTTGGCAGTGGTGCCGGTGGGCCGATCCCCTATGAATCGAACCTCCATGGTCTTGGGCCGACTCTGCCACAAGGTTTGCGTGGCCAGGACGTGCTCCACTTCACTGGTGCCGATGCCAAATGCCAGGGCTCCGAAGGCCCCGTGGGTGGACGTATGGCTATCACCGCAGACGATGGTCATTCCCGGAAGGGTGAGACCCAGTTCCGGGCCGATAATGTGGACGATGCCTTGGTCGGGATGATGCAGGTCCAAGAGCGGGATGTCAAACTCACGACAGTTGACGGCCAACTGCTCAATTTGCCGTTTGGCGATGGTATCACGAATCGGCAGCGAACGATCGCTGGTCGGCACGTTGTGGTCCATGACCGCGACGCTCAAATCCGGGCGCCGCACCCGCCGGTTCGATTGGCGCAAACCGTCAAATGCCTGTGGGGAGGTGACTTCATGGATGTAATGGCGGTCGATATACAGCAGCGCCGATTTGTCCCGCGATTCTTGATAGATGACGTGCGGATTCCAAATTTTTTCGAAGAGGGTTTGGGCGCTCAATGTGATCATCCTTCCCCGAGGCCCGATTTTTGCCCCTCATTGTAATCCGACGCAGCGAAGGATGGCTAGCCCTGGCGACAAAAATTTTTCCGGTACTCCCTCAATCCGATCGAAGTCGTTATAATTATCGGCAACATTCCAAGGAGGTGTGAATCGTGAATCATACGCCAAATGACCCCAGGCGGGCGCGAAGTCGCGTGACGGTCGAGGGGCCTGAACGCGCGCCCCATCGCAGCATGTATCGAGCAATGGGATTGAGCGATAAGGATTTTCAGCAGCCGTTTGTGGGTGTAGCCAATCTCGCCACCGAAGTCACTCCCTGCAATTTCCACCTTGACCAAGTCACCCGCGAAGTGAAAGCCGGTATTCGGGAGGCGGGGGGAACCCCCATTGAATTTCCCACCATCACCGTCAGCGACGCCATTGCCATGGGCCACCAGGGCATGAAAGGCTCCCTTATTAGCCGCGAAATCATCGCCGATTCCATCGAAATTGTCGCATTTGCCGAAGGATTTGACGCCTTGGCGGCAGTCGGCGGCTGCGACAAAAACCTGCCGGGAATTCTTATGGCCGCCGCGCGCCTCAACATACCCACGGTGGCGCTATACGGCGGCACAATGATGCCGGGGCGCTTTCAAGGCCGGGATGTGAGCGTGGAGGACGTATTTGAAGCCGTGGGCGCCCACGCGGCCGGCCGGATGAGTGCAGAGGATCTCGACGCGTTAGAGCGGGCCGCCTGTCCCGGACCCGGGACCTGCGGAGGGCTTTTTACCGCCAATACCATGGGGATTTTGGTGGAGACGTTGGGAATGGCCAAACTGGGGACTTCAGCTATCCCGGCGGTTCATCCCGATCGGCAAAGCGCTGCTCGGAGTATCGGCGCGCAGGTGATGAACACGTTAGCTGCCCAGATCCTGCCACGCGACGTGTTGACGCTGAACGCGTTCGAAAACGCCATTCGGGTGGCTGCGGCGCTGGGCGGGTCAACCAACAGCGTGCTGCATTTGATGGCCATCGCCGGGGAAGCGGAGGTGCCGCTCACACTGGAAGACTTTGACCGGATTAGCCGGGAGACACCGCATATCGGAAATCTGAAGCCGGGCGGCGAGTACCTCATGGCTGATTTACATAGGGTGGGCGGTGTGCCACTTATTTTGCACCGGCTGCTAAAGGCCGGCCTTTTGCATGAAGACGCGCTGACTATCACCGGGCGCACCATCGGTGAAGAAATTCGGGCGTATCCGCTGCCCGAGATCCAAGAGGGGGAGCGGGTGGTATTCCCGGTTGAAAAGCCTATCCACCAAGACGGAGCGCTGGTGATCTTGAAAGGCAATCTGGCCAGCGAAGGCGCCGTGCTCAAAATTACGGATCCCAACGGGAGCGTGTCCTTCACCGGAACTGCGCGCGTATTTGATGGGGAAGAAGCAGCATTTGAAGCAATTTCCCAGGACCGCATCAAATCGGGCGATGTCGTGGTCATCCGGTACGAGGGTCCCCAAGGCGGGCCCGGCATGCGCGAAATGTTAAGCGTTACCGCGGCCATCATCGGACAAGGCCATGTGTCAGATGTTGCCATGGTGACCGACGGGCGGTTTTCCGGGGCCACTCGCGGTCCGATGGTGGGTCATGTGGCGCCGGAAGCGTGGGTCGGTGGGGCGATTGCACTCGTTGAAGACGGCGACACCATCACCATTGATTCCCAGAACCGGCAGATTTCAATTCATCTATCGGACGAAGCATTGCAAGAACGGCAACGCCGTTGGACGCGTCCCGAGCCGCGCTATACGAAGGGGGCGCTGGCCAAGTACCAACGCTTGTTCGCCTCGGCCAGCCGCGGCGCCCGAACGACTATCTGGGACCAGTGAAAAATTTTTTCGAGGCTCGGAAGGAATTTTCGCTTGTTCCGCGAATAACTATCTATTAGAATAACATCTATCAATAGCACCTCGAAGTGTACCTAGGGATCCGCTCCAACCGGAGAAGGACCAAGCGGTACAGGCCCAGAAAAGGGTTACACCGTGGGGATAAAAGACCCGTGGCAAGTTCGTAAGAGGACCTGTCGCGGGCCCTTTGCTATACTTTCGCGATGATGGGGAGCGTTGCCTCAAGCGACTTCAAGCGACTTAGGGATGGTGGAAGCCTAAGGCGCCGACCGCAACTTCTCGCCCCGGAGCTCCTTTTTCGATGCGTCAGCAGAGAAAGAGGCGGGTTATGCCGTTATCCATTCGAGCCTCGCCGACTCGGCGAGGGAAAAAGGGTGGTACCACGTGAAAACGTCCCTTTCCTACGCGGAAAGGGTATTTTTTTTTACCACAAATCGAAGGGGGCGAAAGGGCAATGGGATACCGCATCGCAATTAACATGGCCGCAGCGCCAGGCGCCGAAGCACGTCTTTGGGCGCTGATCAGTCAACGCCGTATCGACGTGACAACCGCGTGGTTTCGCAAGAACCGTCTCAAGAATAGCATTGAGGCGAGCCTGGAGGTGGAACTCGACCTGGTAGGTGTCCGCCGGTTGATGCGCCAGTTGGGCCGGCATCACGACATTCATGATATTGCCCTGGACTCAAGCCACACCGTCGGTTTGTCTCTAGGGCAGGGTCCAGTTCGGATGCGGCCTCGGCGGCTGCGTATTTCCGCAAAGAAAGGGGCATGTCTATGAACGCCAAGATTTACTACGATAGCGACGCGAATCTCGCGCTTATCCAATCGCGTACGGTGGCCATCATCGGCTACGGCAGCCAGGGGCACGCCCACGCCTTAAACCTGCGCGATAGCGGGGTCAATGTAGTGGTAGGGATTCGTGAGGGAGCTTCGCGCGATCGCGCCCGGCGCGATGGCCTCTCGGTCATGGACGTGGATGAGGCTGCGAAGGCGGCCGATGTCATCATGATTCTGGCTCCTGACCACGTACAGCCGGACTTATATCGCACGTCGATCGAACCTCACTTGCGCCCTGGTCAAGCGTTAGCTTTTGCGCACGGTTTTGCCATTCATTTCGGCGAGATTATGCCGCCACCGTCGGTTGACGTATTTATGATTGCTCCCAAAGCCCCTGGCCATTTGGTGCGCCGCTTGTACCGGGAAGGCCAAGGCACGCCTTGCTTATTGGCGGTTCACCAAGACGCTTCCGGTCAGGCCCGAGATCTGGCTATGGCGTATGCGGCCGGAATTGGCGGCACCCGCGCGGGCGTGATCGAGACCACCTTCAAGGAGGAGACCGAAACCGATCTGTTCGGGGAGCAGACAGTCTTGTGCGGCGGCGTCTCAGCCCTAATCACCTCCGGATTCGAAACGCTGGTTAATGCCGGATATCAGCCCGAGATCGCCTATTTCGAAACGTTGCACGAACTGAAGCTCATTGTTGACTTAATGTACGAGGGCGGCATCGGCGCAATGTGGTATTCGGTATCGGATACAGCCGAGTACGGTGGTTTAACCGTGGGCCCGTCGATTGTCACCGACGCTACCCGCGAGCGTATGCGTCAGGTGCTGAGTCGAATCCAAGACGGCTCGTTTGCGCGCGATTGGATGGCCGAAAACCGAAGCGGCCGCAAGAACTTTGCCGTATTGCGCGAGAAGGCCAGAAACCACCCGGTGGAGGATGTCGGCCGCGAGCTACGCTCCATGATGTCATGGCTTCGCCCGTCGGTTGAGGAAGAGGTTACCGAGGAGGTGCGGTGAGATGGAATCCAACCACGTAGTTATTTTCGACACAACGCTCCGCGATGGCGAGCAGTCGCCCGGTGTCGCTCTGACGGTGGCGGAAAAGGTGGAGATTGCCCACCAGTTGAATCGGCTGGGCGTCGACATTATTGAGGCCGGATTTCCCATTTCGGGCCAAACCGACTTTCAGGCGGTCCGCGAAATTGCGGATCAAATCCGGGGAAGCCGGATTGCCGCCCTAGCCCGCTGCGAGGCAGCCGACGTCGAAGCGGCGGCCAAAGCGCTCGAGTCTGCGCCGAATCCGCGGCTGCATGTGTTTATCGCCACCTCGGCCGTGCACATGAAGTCCAAGCTCAATCTGACTCCGGGCGAGGTGTTGGTCCGCGTCGAGCGATTTGTTCGAGAAGCTCGCCAATATGTTGATGACGTCGAGTTCTCGGCGGAAGACGCGACGCGGTCGGACCCCGCGTTTTTGGCCGAGGTGATTGACACGGCGGTCGGCGCCGGGGCTCGCACCATCAACCTGCCCGACACCGTGGGATTTGCCATGGGGGCGGAATACGGCGCACTCATCGGAAGCATGCGAAGCCGCGTTCCCGACGATGTCATCATCTCTGTCCACTGTCACGATGATTTGGGCCTGGCGGTGGCCAACTCGCTGGCTGGGGTTCAGGCCGGCGCCCGCCAGGTCGAAGTGGCCGTCAACGGTATTGGTGAGCGAGCTGGTAACGCCGCACTGGAAGAAGTCGCGGTCGCTTTGTCGGCGCGCGCCGATCACTGGGGGCTGAGCCACCAGCTCAACTTAAATGAGGTCTATCGAACCAGTCAGCTGGTAAGCCGATTGACCGGTATGATGATTCAGGCCAACAAAGCGATTGTCGGCCAGAACGCGTTCCGGCATGAATCCGGCATTCATCAAGACGGCATGCTGAAGGATCCCCAGACCTATGAATTTCTCGACGCCCATTCGCTGGGCCAAGGCAGTTTGCTGGTCTTAGGCAAGCACTCCGGTCGCCACGCGTTACGGGAGCGGTTGGAAAAGATGGGCATTGCGTACAGTCAAGACGATTTGCGCCAGATGCAAAATCACATCAAGAGAATGGCGGAAGGCAAGCGCGCTATTGATGATCAGGAGCTGTTCGGCATTTGGCAGCAAGTGGCGCGCCAAGCCGCCGGTGACGCGCATGGGGTATAGCATCGCGGTTCTGGCGGGAGATGGCATCGGGCCGGAAGTGACTAAGCACGCCGTAGGGGTGCTGCGTGAGATGGCCGACATGGGAAACTTCAGTCTCGAGGTTCACGAAGGGCTTATTGGAGGCCGGGCCATTGATGAAGCGGGCGATCCGTTTCCCCAAGAGACCGAGGCTTTGGTGCATCGGGCCCAGGCTACCCTCTTGGGCGCTGTGGGCGGGCCGAGGTGGGCCGATGGTCCCCTAACCCCGGAACAAGGGCTTTTGCGTCTCAGGTCATCGCTTGGGCTTTTCGCCAATATCCGGCCGTTTGAAGTACTCCCCGGATTGGAAACGACGACCCCGCTCAAGCGGGCATTTTCCGGGGGGGTCGTCATTCGGGAACTTTTGGGCGGCCTCTATTACGGGGAGCCGCGCGGCAGGGCGGGAGATGAGGCCTTCGACACCTCTCGCTACACCAAGGCTGAAATCGAGCGGGTGGCGCGTCTAGGCTTTCAGTTAGCCAAGACCCAAGGTGTGCCTCTTATATCCATCGACAAGGCCAACGTGCTGCACACTTCGAAGCTTTGGCGGGAGACCGTTGCCGAGCTTGGGCGCCGAGAGTTCCCCGACGTCACACTAGAGCATCGCTACGTCGACGCCGCCGCTATGGAAATGGTACTTTTTCCCGACCGTTTTCGCGTGGTGGTGACCGAAAATCTTTTCGGCGACATTCTCAGTGATTTGACCGGGGGACTGGTGGGCAGTCTCGGCGTTTTGGGATCGGCGACGGTGGGTGATTGGTCCAAAGGTCCCGGGCTCTATGAACCGATACACGGCTCGGCTCCGGACATCGCCGGCAAAGGCATTGCCAATCCGGTGGGCGCCATTTGGTCTGTCGCGCTGTTGCTGGATTGGAGCTTTGGCCTAACCCAAGCGGCAGACCTAGTCAAAGAAGCGGTGCGGCGTACCGTGGCCGAGGGTATCCGAACACCGGACATTGGCGGCACGGCCAGCACGGAAGATGTGGCCGAAGCCATTATGGCCCGAATGTGGGCGCAGCATCGAGCGGCCCGATAGTCAAAAGAAAGGAAGATCCACATGACGGGCGCTGAACGAGTGTGGCATGAACTGAAAGAACTTGGGGCTGATATGGTATTCGGCGTGCCCGGCGGCGCGGTCCTGCCGCTGGTGGATGCACAGTCAAAGCATGGCGACATGCCGTTTATTGTGACCCGACACGAATCCGCCGCCATCCACGCAGCCGACGGCTATGCGCGGACCAGCGGAAAACCGGGCATTGCGCTGGTAACCTCGGGCCCGGGCGGAACCAATTCTCTGACCGGACTTATGACGGCGATGACCGATTCCATTCCGATTGTGGTGCTGGTCGGTCAGGTGCCGACGGCGTTAATCGGGACTGACGCGTTCCAGGAAGCGGACGTATTCACCATGGCGCTCTCCGTGGTTAAACACAGCTGGAAACTGGAACGCGCCGACGATGTTGCTCAGGTGGTGCGCCAGGCCTACGCTTTAGCCAAAGCCGGGCGGCCTGGTCCGGTGCTGGTGGAACTGCCCAAAGACGTGCAGCTAGCTGAGGAGGGAATGATACCGGATGCGGACCCGAAGCCTTCAGCAACCCCGGAGTTTGAGCTGTCGCCGACGGTGCGCGCTAGGCTCCGCTCGTATTTGGGCCGGGCGGAGCGGCCTGTCCTTTATGTAGGCGGCGGCGTTGTCTCAAGCGATACCGCTGATTGGGTCAAACGCTGGGCCGAGCGCTATGACGCTCCCGTCACCACAACCTTGATGGGGCTGGGGGCCTTTCCCGCCAGCCACCCGCTATCTATGGGCATGCTGGGCATGCACGGAACCTATGCGGCCAACCACGCTATTCAAGAGGCGGATTTGATTGTCGCGTTGGGTGTGCGGTTTGACGACCGTGTCACCGGCCGGTTGGATCGTTTTGCGCCCAGGGCTCGGATCATCCACATCGAGGTGGATCCGGCCGAGCACAACAAGGTGGTGACCCCGGACGTCACACTGCGGGGCGATCTGCGTTCAGTGCTTCCGGTGGTGGATCCCTATGTGCCCGAGGCATTCCATTCCGCGTGGATTTCGATGGTTAAGGCATGGAAAGAAGACCATCCAGTCCGCATTCCGCCGGCGCCAAAAGGGCACCTGTCCAGTGCGGCGGTGCTGTCGCATCTGTCACAGATGTTGGATGAGGACGACGTGGTCGTTACGGACGTCGGCCAGCATCAGATGTGGTCCGCACTCTTTGTGCAGCGCAATAAGCCTCGGCGGTTTGTGACATCGGGTGGCGCCGGAACCATGGGCTATGGCCTTCCAGCCGCGATCGGCGCACAAATGGCGGTGCAGTTGAGCAAAGTGGTGCTGATTTCGGGGGATGGCAGCTTTCAAATGACACTGCAGGAACTGGCCACCGTTTCCCAGTACCAAATCCCAGTGGCGATTTTTGTTATGAACAATGGGGGACACGGTATGGTGCGCCAGTGGCAGGATCTCTTTCATGGACAGCGCCGCCATGGCGTCGCACTGAAAAACCCGGATTTTGTGGGCCTGGCTCGGATCTTCGGCATTCCCGGCATAACGGTGGAGCGCGAGGATCAGTTGGTAGAGGCGTTAGCCCGTTTGCACGAGATTCAGGAACCACTATTGTTGGAAGTTAAAGTTGACCCCGATGAAATGGTATTCCCTATGGTGCCGAGCGGACAAAGCCTGTCCGAAATGATTGAGGGTCGGTAAAAGCTCCCGACACACACGACGATGACATCATAATCATTCAGCTAAGGAAGTGTCACAATGGGTACACGAGCGATTTTCTTTAATGGCTTCATCGTTCCCGAAGCGGAGGTTCGTATTTCGCCGTTCGATCACGGTTTCCTGTACGGCGACGGAATTTTCGAAGGCATTCGGGCTTATAACGGCCGCGTGTTTAAGTTGGCCGAGCACTTGTCTCGTCTATATGCGTCAGCCAAGAGTTTGATGCTTGACATCCCCTATTCTCCGGAGGCCATGGGCAACGCCGTTATTGAGACGGTACGGGCAAACCGGCTCCAAGACGCCTATATTCGGTTGGTGGTCTCTCGTGGGGACGGTGACTTGGGGCTTGACCCCGCGCGCTGTCCGAACCCTACCGTGATTATTATCGCCGACAAAATTCAGTTGTTTCCCGAGGCCATGTACCGAGCCGGCCTGCCCACGGCATCCTCCGCCATCCGGCGCCCTTCCGGCGACGTGCTCAATCCGCAGATCAAGTCGCTCAATTACCTCAATAGTGTGTTGGCCAAAGTTGAAGCAGGCCAGCGTGGCGTACCGGAAATGATTTTGATGAACCAACTTGGTCACGTGGTGGAAGGCACCGGCGACAACGTGTTTATTGTGCGGGAAGGCCGTTTGGTGACGCCTCCCTTATCCGCGGGCATTCTCCCTGGAATCACCCGCGCCACGGTAATGGATCTGGCGCGGGAAAATGGGTATGAGGTTCGGGAAGAGAATTTCACCTTGCATGAGCTCTATAATGCCGACGAATGTTTTTTGACCGGCACCGCGGCAGAAGTGATCGCGGTGGTATCGTGTGACGGCCGCCTCATTGGCGACGGAAAGCCGGGCGCGGTGGCGCAGGCCATGCGAACGCTCTTTATGCGCTATGCAGCTACCCATGGAACCGACATCTATCCTAATGTTTCAGTCGTTTAGGTCTAAGATTTATGGTCCGTTGCTCTCATTGAATAAGTCCTGACTGGGGGAAACACCAGGCGCGGGGTGCCCAGTGTTCGTGATACCAAGGGCCAACGGCGGGGCGACTGGCCCTGGGGCGACGCACTGATGACCGCTAAAGCTCCAGCCAGCACGCGACAGTGAACCGGGGGCTTAAGCCAAAGATCGCCGTCGATGTTCACCGGAAGCGCCGGCTGAGCGTCGACGGTGAGTTCTGTCAGCATGCGGTAATGGGCTTCGCGGTCGGTTAAGAGCCGACCGGCTAAAAGCTTAGTGCCTAGGCGGGCGATGGACGCAAACGAGGGGCCGCCCAGCCGAAATACTTCAAGAAGTCCATCCTGCCCCGAGGACGCCGGCGTGGCCTGAATTCCGGCGGCCAGAGTGCGGCCGTTCACTACGACCAGCTGGCGTGTCTCAAAGTGGTCGCGCCCGCCCGGCCATGAGATAGTCACGTCCATCGTCGGAGTATTGGCCAGCGCCTGGCGAAACTCAACAATCCAGGCGAGGTGGCCCAGCCGAACTTTGCTTTCGCGCGTTAACAACTCGACCAGGCGCTGGCTGAATCCCATGGTCAGGCTGTTGAGGAAGACTGTCTTGCGGTTTTCCTTGACCGCTAAACCCACATCGTATCGGGCAACGGGTCCGTCCGTCAACACAGAAACTAATTCTTCCGGTGCGGCCGGAAGGTCGAGACCGTGGAAGAATGTGTTACCCGTGCCCAGTGGCAGAACTCCGAGCACCGCGTCGCTTCCGGCGAGAATATCGGCGGCCTTAGAGAGGGTACCGTCACCACCGCCGATGATAAAGCGCGAGATGCCCAGGGCGACACCCTCCTCGAGCCGGCGAATCATGTCTTCTTTGGACTCGGTCATCGCCGCATCCACTAGGTTAAGCGCCCGGTCAAAACGGAGGCGATACTCCTCAAACAATTTTTGGCCCCGTCGCGACTCGGGATTTATCAGCAAGATAGTTGGGGTGTCTGCCGTTACCGCGTCCATAACTTTTAAGATAGCTCTTGCCGACCGTCCTTTCCCGCTTTCGGGTTTGCACTCAATATGCCCGAGAATCAGCTGATTAACGCAGACTGGGCGGAACGCGCCGCGAGACGCCCTCTTCCTCCGCCGCTTTGGATACCGCCGCGGCCACACGGGGAGCAACGTCTTTGTTGAACACGCTGGGGATAATGTACTCGGCTGACAGTTCCTCCGGGCGCACGACGTTGGCTAAGGCCTCTGCCGCCTTCAGCTTCATGCCCATGGTAATCTTGCGCGCCCGGCTGTCTAAGAGCCCTCGGAACAGCCCTGGAAAGCACAGAACGTTGTTGATTTGGTTAGGGTAGTCAGAACGGCCGGTGGCCAGCACGCGCACTCTGGATTGTACCAGTTCCGGTTGAATTTCCGGGTCGGGATTAGCCATGACAAAAAGGATGGGATCCGGTGCCATCACGTCCACGTCCTCGACGGAGAGTAGATTCCCGGAGGACACGCCGATGAAGGCGTCGGCACCTTTCATAATGTCGTGCAGTGTGCCGTCAATGAGATTCGGGTTGGTTCGTTCGGCATATCGTTCCCAACTGGGGCGCTGGGGGTACTTGCGGGTGCGAATGATTGGGCCCTCGCGATCATAACCGATAATGTCGAGCACCCCGGCTGCGAGAAGCAATTCGGTGGTTGCCGTGCCGGCGGCTCCAATTCCGGAGACCACCACCCGCAGGTCTTCAAGTTTTTTGCCGACAACACGGGCGGCGTTAAGCAGTCCCGCCAAAATCACAATGGCGGTTCCGTGCTGATCATCGTGAAATACGGGGATGTCAAGCCGTTCTTTAAGCCGCTCCTCGATATCAAAGCAGCGGGGGGCCGAGATATCTTCCAAGTTAATCCCGCCAAAAGCCGGCGCCACCCGCACCACCGTATCAACGATTTCGTCCACATCAGTAGTATCCAGGCATAGCGGCACCGCATCCACATTGCCGAGCCACCGAAACAGCACAGATTTTCCTTCCATCACCGGAAGCGCAGCCTTTGCCCCCAGATGTCCGAGACCCAAGATGGCCGTGCCGTCTGTCACGATGGCTACCGTGTTACGCTTCATCGTCAACTGGAAGGCTTTGTTGGGATCGGCGGCGATGGCCTCGACGACACGGGCTACCCCAGGTGTGTAGATGTGTGACAGGTCGGCCCGCGTTTTGACCTGAATGCGGGGATGTATTTCGATTTTGCCGCCGAGGTGCATTAAGAAGGTACGGTCGGACACGTTTTCAATGCTGGTTCCCGGAAGTTTGATGAGCGCCTCTTCAAGTTGTTTGAGGTGCTCTGGTGACGGCATGACCACCGTCAAATCGCGCACTGTACGTTCGTCTTCCGCCCGGACCAGGTCGAGCGCGATGATGTCGCCGCCGTTACTGTCAACCAGTTCGACCAATTCCCGAAACGGGACCATTTCGCGAAGCATATGCAACCGAATAATATATTGAACTCCCGCTGCCATCCCTGTCGTCCTCCTCACGTTTAGAACGCGTTCGTTCTTATTGTACTGAATTTTGGGCGTTCCGCCTTTGTCGCGCGCATGAAAGTTGGAATGGCAGCGGAACGCTTCCTTCAAGGGCGGTAGGGCAACGTGCGGGTCGCCCTTGAGGTGACAAGCTACCGTGATACACTGAACGAGAGTTTAGCTGAAAATCAATCGCGGGGATTATATATGCAAACACCTAGTTTGACGGCCGAGCGGCTGCGCGTCTTGTCTTGTACGGAAACTATTACTTTTCACGGGAGACAATCCATGATTAGCTCAGCCGATCCCCCGGCAGGATGAGTCTCCTCATGACCGATTGCGCACGGTCGTGGGGCTGTCGGCAGTGACTCGGCGTTTCGCCAGGTGGGCTGGCCATAGCAATGCTACCCGCCTCAATACACCGGCGATCGCCGCTCCGATGTTCGGCTGTCCAGTTCGTTAGGCCGCTGCGTTAAACAGCTGAAATTTCAGCGTGAGCAAGGTGGCGAGTTTGGCTTTATGGGGCGGCGGCCCTCGGGGTCCTCCAAGCAGTCGATGATGGCTTGTTTAAAGGGGGCAAACGTGGCGTAGTAGCGCCCATGGAGACACTCGGCTTTCACAAACTTCCACAGCCGTTCAATGGGATTGAGATTCGGGGAATAGGTGGGTAGCCAGAGCAAGGTAATCCCGAGGCGTTCCGCCTCGGCCACATACGACCGGACCGTCCCCTCGGTTCTCTGTAAAAGCGCGCCACCTCGCGCTGCGAGACGCCCATGCTGGTCAAATACACTGCCTCCATTTTCCGTTGCACCCGCAGATGCGGGTGCTCGGCCAAGATTTGCCGATCCTCATCCGCAATGTTCAGCTGAATCATTCCCATGACCTCCTCCTCGTATGTCTAGGGGTTTCACGATCCTCGTCCCCTTTGACTCTACAAAAAGGCCGTGTCCAGTCCAGTGGGAATGGGATATTTTCGGGAAACTTTTGCGCGCCTTAGCTCTGCGCCAATTCGTCAACTGTCATCCGAGAGGGGCATTATCACGCATTGAGGGACGTCAGTTTTGTTCTTCCCGAAGGCCAGTACAGTCTTTTAATCGGAGCGAATGAATCGCAAAATCCGGATACCCCAAATAACCCCCGCCAGTCAAGGGCGACCGAAGCCATCTCTGCGGCCCGAGTCGGTTGCTGTGTTCTCCTGCGACTTGGCATGTTTCGCCATGTTCGATCACCTTGTTGCGTAGTTGGTTCGGCGTCGACCGTAGGAAGGCCAACGCCTCCCCACCGCTGATGATAGCCAACTTCTCTTTCATCTCTGCTATATGCGAGTGGTGGTTGGCCGTACTGAACGTGATAGGCTTATGCCTCCGGGTGGTGCTGGTGCTACTCAGCGGTTCGCAACACTAAGCTAATGAAGACCTGGCTCATCAGGCAGAGGGGAGGCTTCGTCTTAACGGTTTACGGCGACGGCGTTAACGCACACCATCACAGACGAGATGCATGCATTCCTCGTCTCGAGCATCCTACCGATCTCTTGCATAGATCAAGTCGCTACGCCAGGGATTGTGCTCGGCAAAACCGCCAGGGGTCCAGATGCACTTTGAGTATAACCAACCCCCATAGCTCGTCATGGCAAGTTTTAGACGATGGTCAAAAGTCTGCGAGTTGACTCGTGGGCTCACTCAGGCTATAATCTAACCGAATACATCGCTTTACCGTGCGGAAGTCTCCGAGCGCAATAGCCGGATTTCAGCGAGTGGCAGACGGTGCAAGGCCATATTCGGTGCGTTTTCCCAACTTCCCGTGTGCATGGTACGGATCCTCCGATATCAGGGCTTGAGATGCCGCCTTTTGGCGGTAACTAAGGTGGTACCGCGGCCTGTCCGCCCTTAGAGGGTGGCAGGTATTTTTTATTGACGCATGTTGGACCAGGAAGGGGCGAGATAGATGCAACAGGTTGTCATTGTCGGTTCGGGGCATTTAGCGCACGCGTTGTGGGAAGGGTGGCATCGAAACCCGCGGCGGCCGCGCATCACCTCGCTGATTGCTCGGTCTAACGCTCATCAGCACTTGTGGCTTCCAGCCGTGTGGGACACGGTGTGTTTTTCGCCGGAGGCCGTACGGAACGCGGATATCGTGGTGCTTACGGTGAAACCAAAGGACACCCGGTCGGCGTTGCAGCAACTGATGCCCTACTTGTCTCCCGAGACCGCGTTGATCTCGCCGGTGGCTGGTTGGACCATCGCACAGCTCCGCGGCGCGGGAATAAGGGGACCTGTTGTGCGGATTATGCCAAACGTGTCGGCCGCTATCGGCGCTTCTACCACGTTGGCAGCCTTTGACGGTCTGAACAATGAGCGGCGCCGTGAGATTGAGGAATTTTTGGAGGAGTGCGGCACTGTTACGGTGGTTGACGAGTCGCTGATAAATCCGTACACCGCCCTTATCGGCAGTGGTCCGGCGTACATCTTTTTACTGTTGAAATCCTTGATTGAAGGAGGCATGCGTTTGGGCGCGGATGAGGCGCTCACGCGCCATCTGGTCAGCTCCATGGTCGAGGGAGCGGCCCGACTGGCCAAGGACCGCTCCCAGGACTCATTGGATGACTGGATTGGACAGGTTGCCTCGCCCGGGGGTACCACCGAGACCCTGCTGGGCGTACTAGACCGTGCTGGCTGGCCGGCCATGATCCAGGACGCCGTCGTGGCAGCTGTCGGCCGCGCTGACCAACTGGGCGCTGCCCTTTAAAAGTGGGAGAAAGCGTACACTTCCTGAATGTCAGGAAGTTGCTGCAGCTCGTTTAACAATTCCTCGGGCGGGTCGGTATCCAGCGTGAGAATCATGAAGGCCTCGCGATGGGGGTCTCGCCGGCCCAAATGTAGCTGACCGATGTTAATCTCGTGCTGGCCCACCATGGTACCTACGCGACCGACAACACCGGGCGCGTCATGATGTCGGGTGACCAGGGCCCGATCCGGCCACGGAAGATCGACGGGGATTCCTGCCAGTTTCTTCAAGATCACGCCATTTGGTCCGATGGCGGTTTCGATTTCAGTGTCTGGCCGGCCTTCTAGGCGAAGACTCAATCGAGGTTCGTCCACCGCCCGGTGCTCCTGGTCGACAAGCAAAACCATCCCTTGTCGCTCGGCAATTAAAAGAGCGTTGACCGTGTTGACACGTTCGTCGACGCGATTTTGCAAAAAAGCGGCCAGTGCTGCCTGTCGCAACCAGGGACGAACCGACGGGTTCAGTCCCCGACTTAAGCTCAACACTAAAGGAGCGCTCACCTTCTCGTTAAGCTGGGAGAAGATGCCGCCTAGCACTCGTACGGCACGGTCCAGATTTTTGAAATTCTGTTCCGGCAAGTCGGGAATGGGTACGTTGACCAAGTTGGACGGTGTTTGGTTGTTAAGCGCCTCTAGCACTCCTCTCGCCGTCATCATGCCCACCTCAACCATGGCCTCGTGGGTTGATCCCCCCAAATGCGGGGTTGTCACCAGATGCGGAACGTGCAAGAGGGGATTGTCGGGTTTAGGCGGCTCAGTGGTAAAGACGTCCACGCCCGCTCCGGCGATGTGCCCCTCGTTAAGCAGGAGAGCCAATGCCGCCTCGTCGATTAGTCCACCTCGGGCTACGTTTAAGACGATGGCTCCGTGAGGCAGCTTGCGCAGTAGGGACTCGTCTAGGTGCGGCCCCGATTTTGGCGTATGAATGGTCAAAATGTCGGACTGAGCTGCCAAGTCTTCCAGCTGCTCGACCTGACGCACTTCATGCGCCTGAAAAATATCGGCCGAAAGAAATGGATCATAGGCGCTGACTTCCATGCGGAAGCCGTGCGCAATTCGGCTGACTTGGCGCCCCACCCGGCCTAGTCCGATAATCCCGAGACGCTTTTGATAGAGTTCCTGACCTAAATGGGCAGCTCGGTTCCAACCTCCCGACCGGACGTGGGCGTCGCCTCGAACAATGTTGCGCATGACCGCCAGCACCAGACCGAAGGTATGCTCGGCGGCGGCAATGGCATTGGCCCCTGGCGCGTTGATGACTGCAATGCCAAATTCGGTCGCCGAATCCAAGTCGACGTTATCGACGCCCGCACCGGCTCGTGCCACAACCCTGAGGCGAGGATGGTCTTGCAGCAGGTCGCGAGTGAGACGATGGGCGCTGCGGATGATGACGGCATCGTACTGGTCCATCAGCGGTGCAAGCTCCGCGGGTGGGAGCAGGTCATACGCGTCAACGTCGGCGTGCTGGCGCAGGTACTCCAGTGCCTTTGGCCCCAACGTTTCGGTGACTAAAATGCGCGGTTTTGTCATGGCAAAAGCCTCCCGGTCTTTTCATTAGCTGTCTCGAGCGCTGCGGTTAACGCTTTTTCGGGATACGGTAGCTCCGGCGCCAACAATCCTAGTCCGGCCCACAAATCACCCACATCAACCGCTCCGACATGCCCGATGCGGATAGCATTGTTATGCCACGGGCCCAAGGCACCGGCAATTTGCAGCCCACGTTGCTCTAGGTTATGTCTTAACCTGGACGGATCGATCGTCCCCGGCAGTCTCAGCGCGGTGACGGTGGGAGACGCCCACCGTTCTTCAACCAGCGGGGTGAGCCCGCCTGCTCTTGCATAGGCTCGGACTATATCTCGCAGGAGGGTGTGCCGCGCCAGCCGCCGTTCGGAACCTTCCCGTTCAAGCAAGGTCAGTGCCGCATTCAGCCCATACCAGAGAGAAATTGCCGGGGTATAGGGAAGGCGTCCCGCCAGGTACGGGCTCAGATCGAAATAGAAGCGACCGGTACGCTGATGGAGAACGGATTCCCGCCCGCGGCCAGAGAAGGCGAGAATGGCTAGACCCGGCGGGCACATAAATCCTTTTTGGGAACCGGCGATGATCGCGTCGATATCCTCACCCACCGAAAGCGGTATCGAGGGCACGCCACTGATGCTGTCGACGACCAATAGGGGGCGATCACTCTGATGGTGTAGCTGCTGCGCCAGTTCGGTGACCGGGTTTAACACGCCGGTTGAGGTTTCATTGTGCGTCACCAAGATGCCGCGATATGTCGCGCCCGAAAGCCGCTCGAGGACGCGGCTCACATTGAACGGTTCACCCCACGCGATTTCAATGCGATCGAGGGCGAGGCCGTGGGCTTCGGCCACTTCTCCAAACCGACGGCCGAACAACCCCGTTTCGACCACCAGCACATGGTCGCCGGGCGTAAACAGATTCTGAATGGCGGCCTCAAGCCCGCCAGTTCCGGAAGCCGGAAGCACAGCCACATGACGTGGAGATGGCGCGGAGAATAGGTTGGCCAGCTTCGTCTGTACCGCGTCATGCACCGCGGGGAAGATGGAACCTCGATGGTCGCTCATCGAGGTTAGCATAGCCTGTTCGACTTCCTTCGGAATCGGAGTCGGCCCAGGTAGCAAGATATGCATCGTCAACGCCTCCTCTTGAAGTGGGAACGGAAGAGGCGGCGCAAAAGAAAAGTCCGCCCCTCCTTAGGGACGGTGTGACCCGCGGTGCCACCCTAATTGGCGGAGTAAGACTCCACCCACTCTTTTATGCCGGTGCGCCGGCGCGTTCGGCTCCTCGCCGAAATCCTCCCGAGTGGAATCGGATTCATGGTCGCTGCCGGTTCCCATCCGCCCAGCTTTCTGGTAGCGACCGACGAATTCTTCTCGATCATCGTTTCGCGTATTATGCCAAACTTCACCCACACTGTAAAGCGCTAAATTGCAACCTGTACACCTTCGGCCGACAAAAGTTGCCTCGAAATGCGGAATGCCTCGGCTGTGTCCATTGTGGAGGGAGCAAATTCATGCGACGACCGGGACCGATGGCCAAACGGAAGTGCACCCCATTGATGTGGCGGAAGCGGAGCCTCCGGAAAATGGGGAAGGGATTATTGATGGCACCAGAATCGCGGGGCGATTTCGGCGACCATCGTCCCCTAACTGGAGGAATCGCAATGCGCAAGGGATCGATGCCGAAAATCTCCCGGCGCGTGGAATGAATACCCGACACTGCACCGTCGACGGAGGATAGGCCGTGTAGTGCTTCTTTTCTTTTGATAGCAGTAGCGTTAAATTCGCCGTGGACGTCGCCGATTCCTGCCTAGGAGGTTTGGGAATCGCTGGGAACAGCTAGTCCCAACATTTCCCGAGCCTTGGCCCGGT
>JAKACZ010000098.1 GCA_021820965.1 Bacillota bacterium
CCGCAAGGCGGCCAAGAGGCCGCCACCCGTGACCGAAGGAAATCCCCGTGGGACTTGACCCCCTCTTGGCTATTGCCTAAGAGGGCGAAGTATCCGCAGGATGGGAATGCGCGGGCATTATGTTCAACCGTGTCATCGAAGGTCAACATGACGGCAAGTCCTACCGGCGCTTTCGCCCCCGTATGCCGCTGATTCGCTATGTGAAGTTACTGTTAGGACGGGCCGCGCCTGGCCTTGCCTGATCGAGGAAGACTGGGTCTATTAACAATATCCCTGGGGGAGGGTCTAAGATTACACTTTTGCGAGGGGTCGTAGTCAGCGCTATCGTGGCACTCAGTAGCCTCATTCCGGTTTCGGCCAACGCCGCCGCATACAAAACAATCCCTCCGCCTCCGGCTGCTACCGCTCCGCGCAGTGCATGGGAACGATGGGCGGCACAACAGCGGGACGCCATGAGGTCCACCGATTGGAAACGTGTTTTAAAACGGCCCGGCTGTGAAATCTTGGACGTCAAGATTATCCCCGGAACCCCCAAAGTCATTAAGGGTGCTCCGCCGGACTTGCAAATATATGGAGTGTCTGTTGTGGGTCACTGTCAGCCATCCGTTTACCCTCAGTGGGCCGAAAATAGTCGCGGACGACAGAGGGGTGGCGCTTCCGCATGCGGGATCCAGGGCGAGCACATCTGCCCACGATCCCGCTCATTCACTGCGCGACGTTTCATGGCGCCGCCGGGCTCCGAAGGGCTCCGGAATCCCTCGTGGCCGCGAGCGTCAGGGCGACGGGACGCGGGTGGGATTGAGTCGCTGCCAACTGCGGCCCCCATTGTGGGTTTCGAGCAGGGGGCCGGTCTGCGACGTGTCCAGCTTGGCGGTCGTGGCCCAACCTTGTTCGCGATTCAGAAAGTCGAGGTGGGTGATCGAGTATCCTTGGGTCATGAGCCGTCGCAGGAGGCCCGTTGGCGTACGTGGGGACCAATGGGTCCCACCGTCCGTCGTCACCGCCAGAACACCGTAGACGGGATCACCGGCGTAGCTGTTGTTTTGGTACCCGGTCCATATCCAAGTCGTGGTGGCGCTGATGCTATCGATAATGGGGCTGGGAGACGCGGGTACCGAGGTCGACGGCATCCACGTTTGCCCGCCGTTGGTCGAACGATACAAAACCGTGGCATAATCGGCCGTCTTGCCGCTGGAGGGCCAATATTCAACGGGTAAAATGCCCTGTTTGCCAAAGAACTGAGGCGGCGTGATGACACTCAATCGGCTCGGGGCATACCCCGGCAACACCACCGGTGTCCAGTGTTGGGCTCCGTCCTGCGTCTGCCACAAGCGATTGGCTGTCGTGGACGTCTGCGATCCCATGTCCCACCCTTGGGTCGTGGTCCGAAAGCTCACCGCGCCGCCCTCCGGCAATCCCGCGGACGGGGTGCCCGGGGTGGTGGTCGCGATACGACGCCAGGTTTTCCCCGCCGAATCGGAATACCAAAGGTCGCCGGGCTCCGAATTCATGGTATGTTGCGGCTGTATCGCGAGCCAGGCCTGGTGGCCCCCGAGAAAGCTCATATTCTGAACCCATACCGGGACGCCCAGGGAAAACAGATGGGTGGTCAGCGCCCCCCCATACCATGTCGCTCCGCGGTTTGGCGTCCAGTACACATCGAGTTTGTCTTGCGACGGTATCTGTTTCACTGTCCAGACGATACCCTCGGGTGCGATACCGACTTCGACGAGATTCGACGGGGCGATCTCCGATGGCAGCCGCTGAGCCAGGACGGTCAGCGACGGCCCCGGCAGCTTGACCGCTGTCCAATGACGCCCTCCATCGGCGGTGGTGTACATGCCCTCAGGGCTGATGCCGACTCCGTCGTGGGTGGACATCCAAAGATTGGTCACGTCCAGCGCGGTGGCGCTGCTCCCCTGGGCAGACCTTGGGCTGCTGGACGATTTCGCAACGGATGGGGCTGGGGCGTCGATCGTCGTTCCTGTTCCGCACGCTGCCAAGCCCGTCAGGCCCGCCAAAATGATCGCCGCGCTGATGCGCCATTTGTGCATACCGCTTCACTCCCTTCGCTGCTCTCGCATATACAACGACAGTGCGAGAATGCGGTTACCCAAGCGCAAAGCAACTGGGCGACGGTATCTTGCGGGGAGATCACTAAATCCGGCCCAACTCAGCCCTAGTTCTAATGCGCATACGCCCCCTATAGTTCCCCATCACCCAACTCCTCCCTTGATATAATGACCACATCAACGCATTCCTTGTGAGGTGAGCCGGCATGGGTGAACAGGTGTCGGTCCGCGGCACGCAGTTATGGGTGGACGACCTCGGAGATCCGGAACGGCCGGCGGTCCTCTATCTGCATGGCGGCCCCGGATCCGGATGTTATGACTTTGTGCTGCATCAGGGTCAGCGATTGGCGGCCTCGGTCCGGCTGATCGCGGTCGACCAGCGAGGGGTTCTTCGATCGGATCCCCTCGGTGGCCGCCCACTCTGCCTTAGGGATTTAGTGGAGGATGTGGAAGCCCTGCGCGTCCAACTCGGTGTCGCCCAATGGTCTCTGATCGGGCATTCATTTGGCGGGTACGTGGGCCTCCTGTACGCGGCCACCTATCCGGGGGCCATTGACCGACTCGTCTTCGAAAATCCGACATTCGATCTCGCGTCATCAGCTCGCTCGTTATTGCGGCGCGCCGCCTTGGAATATGGCGTGCTGGGAAATCAAGAGAACGCGCGTAAGTGTTTGGCGATCGCCTATGATGACACGCTCGACGACCGCGCGGTGTGGGATGGCTTTAGTGTGCTGTCCCAAGGATTAGAGGGGCAGCGCGACAACCTCTATGTCTACGGTCCTGACAAACAGTTTTTCCAGCGACTGGTGCGGGAGTCCCGGCTCGGGGATGAGCCGTGGTCCCGCGGTGCGGACCACCAGTCTGCCCTCTACGAAGAAGGCGCAGTCTTTGAACCGCTGGTGTCCCGATTTTCTCAGGTCACCCATCCCACATTATTGATTCGGGGTTACTATGATGCCGTGTTTGGCCTGGATCAAATCCACAGCTATGTTAAGGCAAAACCTGACTCCAAGCTCCTGGTTGCCGACGAGAGCGGCCATTTCGTCCATGTGGAAGAGCCAGACCTGTTTGCAACGGTCGTCTCGAACTGGGTTGCACCCACAGGGTGACGATACGGTTTGGGTCACGATCTGTTCATGATGCCAGCCTAGCCTGCGGGACATACGCCCCCGAGAGCCCCACGTAGGCCAAACCCCTGTGCGCGCCGCAGGCATCAGGACACAGCGCCAACGACTGCTACTCTTCGTTGACGGGTCGGTACTTTTCCATATATTGACGCAACAGTCTCCACTGGTCGCCTTCTAAGGCGTACACTTCCGTCACCAGAGCGTGCATGATCACGTCGCCATCCAATGAAAAGTCGATGCGCGACGACACCACACATTCACTATCGCCCCGCAATCCCCATTCCCAATCCGTGTACGCCCACTGCGGGACTTTTTTCAGTTCTTGGCGATAGTAGTGGTCCGCAGATGCGTTGCCATCACGAATCTCTTGCGCATTGTATATCTCGTGGGCTCCCGCATTGCCCAGACAAAACACGCCCAAATACCGATCGGAAATACCGGCACTGACTGTCTCTAGGTCGCCGCGGTTCATTGCTTCTCGGTGCTCCAGTATCACTTCCTGTGCCGTCATTAACATTCATCCTTATCTTTAACTATGCCGTACATTAGTAACAACCTCACGATTCTAGAAGCCGTTCGATATTCCAGACACCTACCAATTCGGCTCACGAACCAATATAACAGAAAATTATGCTAGGTCGCTATCCGGCCCTTTAGTGCATTAAGAACCCCCGACTCACGCTGCTATTCCAACCATGTTTGCACAATACAGCGGATTATTCCGGGGGACCAATCAACCAAATTTTGCAGAAGACAGGTTGAATTCCTTGAGATGAGGCAGGAAGCCATTCAACCCTAGCGGAACTTTCCTAGTTATGGCGTCAAATTGGCCTCAAACCCAAGCCCTGTCTCAAACGGCTGTTTATACAACTTATTTAGCGGAGCTATCTACGAAGTGGGTAGAAAAATATTTCTTATGTACGCGCAAAACAGCAAAGGACTTTCGGGGCATTGTGGCGAACGCCTGTTTATTAACACCTGAACAGGAGGCGGGCCATGGCGACCATTACGAAGCGCAAGGTGA
>JAKACZ010000015.1 GCA_021820965.1 Bacillota bacterium
TCTGAGCGGTGGAGTTGAGCCGCGGCTAGCCGCATAGACCCACAGTAATGGCAACATAATAGCGGATGGGTACCAATATGTCCAGACCAACAATTGGTAAATGGTAGGTTAATATTTCAGGGCTCCTTAGTGAGGACTTGGTCTATCCGATCTCGGTCGGCCTCAATCGTTGCCGCTTCCAGGGTACTCTCCAGGGTAATCTCACGCACGGCAGCCAATGGCCGGAACTTCAAGAGCGTCTCCTGCAGTTGCTCGTCTAACGCATAGCCGGTGCGTTGGAGGGGCGGGGTGGTGGTACGCCAGGTTTCGATAAGCAAAAGGTCGTTGACCAAGCGGGTTAGCCGTTGGATTTCACGATGCAAGGCAGCCCAGCGGGCAGGGCTGGCGGGAAGGTCTCCACTGGCCAGACCCTCGAGGTTCGCGCGCAGGACCGCAAGGGGCGTTTTGAGCTCATGCGCCACGCTTGCCAGGAAGAGATCCCGTTGGGCCCGGGTCGATGCCAGACGTTGCGCCATGTCATTGAGCGCGTAACTCAGTTGGCCCCACGGGCCGGTGTCCGTGATCGGTAGGGGTTGCCAGTGCTGATCATCGATGCGGCGAATCCACGCCACGATGTCGAGCCAATCCCTCGCCAGGATCCGGTCCAGTTGGCGAGCTATTAGCCAACTTAGGCTGGCTACCAGTAGCCAGACACCGCCTGCGATTGCCAATTGGAGAGCGGTTCGCGTGGGCGCCGGGATGAGGTTCCCATCGAGCCACCAGATGCCAACGCTCACAGTTAATCCCAGGGCTACACCCGTGGTCAACGTCAAAATGAGCCACAGTCCTACAACCCAGGGGGTATGCGCGGTTCGGCGCGCCATCGATAGCCTACCCCCCGAACAGTGTCAATATACCGCGGGGCCTCCGCGGAGTCTCCTAGTTTTCTTCGCAAGCGGAGAATTTCCATATCCACCGCCCGTTCAAAGACCTCTCCAACATCGCCCCAAATCCGGTCCAGCAATTCAGATCGCGTCCAGACGCGGCCGGGCGTGGAGGCCAGAAGGCGGAGGGCGTCCCATTCCAGGGCGGTCAGATCCAGAAGGCGCGACCCTTGCCACACTTGGCGGCGCGTGGTGTCAATCCGCAGGTCGTGAACCTGGACGGTATCGGGTGTGAGTGTTTCTGGGTGGTTCCGATCGCGACGGCGAAGGGCCCCGCATCGAGCGAGGACTTGGCCGGGGCTAAAGGGTTTGACGACATAGTCATCCGCCCCGACTTGCAATGCCCGGATAATATCGGCCTCCTGATCGCGAACCGTGAGCATCAAAATGGGGGCCGCCGTGTGTTGGCGGAGAGTGTGGAGTGATGCGAGCCCGGTGCTGTCGGACAGCTGCCAATCCAAGATGATGACGTTCGGGGCGTGTGCCGCGATCTGCTCCAAGGCTTGCACTAATGAGGCGGCCGCGGCAATAGTCCATCCCCAGGGTTCGCCATAGGCGCGTAACACGTCGGTGATGCCGGGATCATCGTCAACAATCAGCAACCGGGCTTCGGCGCCCCCGCGCTCGCTGTCCATCGTGCGACCCCCGCTTTTTCGGTCTTGGTCTTCCAGGCACAGTATAGCACGCGGCTGCGGAGAGCACGGTTGTGACCATTCTGTGACAGAAGGGTGACACACACGCAACCGGCGTATGTAAAGCTGATGACGAAGTGATGCAGCAAAGGAAAGGAGTCGCGTTGATGGACATGCCGCTCCGATCGATGATGGACCCTAAGGTGACTGCGCTGTTTTATCATACCTTATTCCGCACGATGCTGGCGACGGGCGGAACGCTCATCCTCATCGTGGGCGGGTGGTGGCTGACTCGCCATCTGGCGGACGAACCGCCGACTACGCCCCTGGCTACCCCGGTGCCGGTGCGCGGCCTCGGCTATCGCATACTCTACGGGGGATTGGGCGCCCTGTGGATGGTGGACGCCATGTTGCAACTGCAACCGGCTATGCCCAACAGCGCCTTTGTGGAAATGGTGATCACTCCCACGCTTCACGGGCAGCCCCCGTGGTTTCTCCGGGTGTTGGGAATAGGGGCACAACTTTGGTCGACAGCCCCGATCACGGCGGACTTGGCGACTTTTTGGATCCAACTTGCGATTGGCCTGGTGCTGGTGCTGGGTCGCCACCGCCCGTGGGGGCGCTGGGGGCTCTGGGCTACGCTTGGATGGGGGCTCATTGTCTGGATTTGGGGCGAGGGGCTGGGGTCGCTTCTCGCGGATCCGTCCTGGGTGTCAGGGGATCCCGGAGCGGTTTTCTTTTACATGGTGAGTGCCGTCCTGTTATTGTTGCCTGATCGCTGGTGGTCGTCTGGGCGGATTTCCCGCGGCATCGCGGGGGGAATGGCAGGATTTTGGCTGGTGGGGGCGGCGTTCCAAGCGGCACCGGAGAGTGGGTATTGGACACAGGGGCTGATTCAAACCTGGCTAAATGCCGCGACCAACGCACAACCTGCCTGGATTTCGACGGCCATCTACCGCCTCACCGATGCGACCCTGGCCCATCCCCTTTTGATCAATGGGGTTGTGGTCACCTTAATGTTTGGCCTGGGATTACTGTGGCTATGGCGTCCGTGGCATGGAGCGACGAATGCCCTCACGCTCGGAACGCTGTTGGCACTATGGTGGTTTGGTCAAGATTTTGGGGTGTTAGGCGGGGTTGGGACGGACGTGCAGACCGCACCGCTGATCGCGCTCATTCTGGTCGCGGGCACTCTCCACACGCAGCTTCGCACAGTGCAGGCGGCTTCGCTTCATGGTGATGACGCGGTCCCCCGGATCGAGCCCGATGCCCAGGCTCCTTGGCCGTAAACCGCCGCCGAGGGCTCCAAAGATGATGGGGCGGCGGCGCACGCGCTGGGGATGGGCGTCACGGCGGCGCAGTTATGGATGGATGGTTAGGCCATCTCCCGGCCATTGGGAGTCGTGTGCGGTGCTGCAATTGTTGTGTGTGCGGGCGAGCAGGCGAAGGAACTGCCATACGGGGACGTCCCGATGCCTAACAATAGAGCTCGCCCGCAGGAAACCGCAAGGTCATGAGAAAGGAGGCTGCCACCATGCCCTATCCTAGAAGGTGGTTGAGCATCCTTGTCACGGGAGTTGCGGCTTTATTGGTTGCCGGCGAATCTGTGCACGCGGTGCAGCGCCACAAGCCTCTCGCGGGCCCGTTCAGCAGTCCTGTCAGCGCGGTGCTCACGCCGTCGATGACGGCTCGTTGGGCGCGTCAAACCTCTCCGAGTGCGTTGGTAAATCGGCAAAGCAGGGAAATTACCTTCCACACTCGGCGCGTGCGCATCGTCGCTCTCGCCGCCCCGATCGCGTTGCACCGGGGCGGTATGCAATGGGTGATTGATGGGCTGGTGAACCCTGCGATTCGGATGCCGGAGGGAGCTCAGGTGGAGGTGGTTGTTATTAACGCCGACGCCACGCATTGGCACGGGTTTTCGGTGACCGACGTGCGTGATTTTGCGCGTGCGCAGGACGTCCCCGTGTTTGCCGGTGCGTTTATCGGCATGGTTCCCCCGATCACGCTGGCAGGGGATCAGTGGGCGGAGGCTAGCTTTGTCGCAGGACGGGTGGGCACGTTCCATTATGTATGTTGGCTACCAGGTCATGCTGCACGTGGAATGTGGGGAACCTGGACTGTGGTGCGGCCACCTTCTACGACGCGCTGAAAAAGGGAGCTTAAAGACCCCATGCGGGGAATCCTTTCGGTGGGGCGACGCACTTCCTTTGGCGAGCGTCATGTCAGAGCGAGGAGGACGTCAGGCGGCGGCGAATCTCATCATACTCTTCGGGCGTAATGTCCCCGCGTGCCAGGCGCAACTCCAGGATGGCCAACGGATTGTCCTCCCCTTGGGTGATGCGCGGGCGCCGCTGGTACCAGGTCCAGATGCCGGCTCCCATCAGAATCAGGATGGCAAGCCAGATGAAATTGCTCAGCCACATCATCCACATCATACGCCGCACAACCTCCCACAGCCTATTATAAAGCCGCACCTTCCGAATAGCATGTGGGCAATCCCGTGCGCCCCATGATGAAACCGCCGAAACCAACTGCAGGTCATGGGCGAGCGTCCGCCTGACACTGTCGGCGTCATGCACGGCTAATCTTCTTGTAAGAGGTGTTGTTTCATGTGGAACGCCGACGGACCGCCGGGCCTAAGTGCTCCGTAATAAGTCGCCGGGCCCACCCTCCAAGATTTCTCGGAACGTCGAACGTGAGACTGTCGAGACCCGGCAGTCCACGCAGAAACGCTAAAATCACGGGAGCAATCCCTGGTGCCAGTTGTGAAGCGAATGGGCTCATACAGACATTCGCCACCGTTAATGGCCAGACAGGCTCCAGCTTTAGGAAACAACCGTGATTCCGAAAGCGGAGAGCGAACAATGAGTGAAAAATGAACCTGGGTAACTTTGGGTGAGTTTTTCGTAACGGACGACGTCCTCTACGGTTTTCTGCGGGATCGCTATCAGATTCAGATGTTCCGCGGAATGTACCGAAGTGGCTCGGGAAAAGGTGCTTCTGAACACGTTAGGTGGCCGACCTGGCCACCATCCAGACCTCTATCGCTCGGTTTCTGACGTGTTGCCGAGTGTGCCAGGGGAGGGGACATGGCGGCTCTATGGCATGCAACGTCATTCGCGATTATCCGGAACGCGCTTATTGAGCATGCTGAGGCGCCGGGTTCGCTGGCCTGGTCCATTCGGGGGATTCTGAAAACGTGACCGAGGGGACCGTGCGGCGTATCTGATCGCCTGTCGGGATGGGGGCATCGATGCCCTCCGCTGGTTCAACCCGATCCTCACACGGCGGCGTTGGATGCCTATGGGGCGGTGCCGCCTTTGAGGCGCGTCGATTGGATTACGGCGTTGATTAGCGTCCATCGGAGCGCTACGCCGCCAATCCGCGCCAAAGCCAACCCGGTCCAGCAACGCGAATTTCTGAAGACAGAACTCACCCTAGTCTTAGCAGAGGACCAGGTGGGCCAGCCGACAGGTGCTTTTCCTGGGCGCGGTGCACTTTATGATCGGAACGGGGCTGAGCTATCTCTGCATAGTGCCTTATCCGGGCCCTGTTGCTGCCCTTCGGGCGGCAACGCTGTCATGTCTTGGGTGCGCTCCACGCCATCGCCCAGAGAGTCTTACCGACCACCGAGACCTCGAGCAATAGTCGGAGCGTGGTGACATGGCTGGCCTAACTGGCCGAGCGCTTCACGGAGCGTCCGATTACCGTGGTCTTGGATAACACCCGCTACCAGAGAAATCACTTTGTCATGCCTGCGGTGGAACGCCTGGAAGCAATGTACGATGACTGTTGGCGGCTCTGACAAGTCAGGTACATGAAGAACCAGGCGATGTAGCGTTACTTCATGGTTGGAAGTTAAACGATTATGGCTCCGAGCCGGTAAGCCGGTAATTGTCCATGAACCGTTGGTCTTGCGCCCGTTCGGGCGTCTTACGTATTAGAGGCTCGGGTTCGGTGGTGTCCATCGGCGTCGGGCCGCTGAAGGCGCGACCTTCGGTCATACGGTTTCCACTGGTCGTACACATGGGTGTGGACTATTAGCGGGTTCCGTGGGCACGGGGTGTGGCGTACGATGGACTAGAAGGCCAGCGATGCGGGAGGAGGTGAGTCTGTATTTTTTGCGGCGGTTTCTCGTGCCCGGCCTCTGGGAGATTGCCACGACCGCGGCGGCCAGTTTTACCGGGGCGTGGTTGTGGCGGCTCCACACTCCGCCTGACACTGTCATTCTGTATTACCTGGTGTGGTTTGGTGTCATGACCGGGGTCTTTGGCGTGGCCGCTGTAACCCGGTATCCCGCGGCAAGCCGGACAATGCAAGCCCTCGGATTAAGTGTGGCGATCATCTATATATCTGGGGGCCTTCGCCGTCTTGGGCAGCGATGCCCGGGGATGGGTTTGGGCCTTGGCCGGTTTGACCGGCCTCGCCAGCGGCCTCTATTGGCTGGCGCTTTATGCCCAAGCCGCGCATACGGTGCATGCGTCTCAAGCGACACAATACACGGCGTGGCTCGGGGTGGTGGAGACTGGGGCGGGTGTTGCGGTTCCCCCCTTAACCGGTCTCGTAATTGCGGCGCTTCCGGGCCTTGTGGGCTATCGCCTTATCTTCCTGGGCGCGGCTGTGCTGGTGGCCGTGGCGCTTACACTTAGCCAAATCGAACCCGGGGGTCGACGCTGCGGGAACCGGCGGACCTGGAGCCCGCCTCAGCCCAATGGCGCCTGACTCTATACAGTATGGCGGCGTTAGGATTGCGTGATGGGGTGCTCTTCTTCATCCCGGGACTCTATTTGTTCGTGCTGACGGATCGTCCCGTCCTGTTGGGCACCTATCTCGCCCTGCTGGCCGCCGTCCAAACCGTTGCTTTTTGGGTTTACAAGGACACCGCCCGTGGCCGCCGCTCGCAACGCTCGCTGTCTCTTTAGCAGGAGGCGCGACTCTCTGGCTGGCGCCACCTGTGCCCGGCATTTTTGCGCTCGGACTGCTGACCGGAGCAACCTACCCCGCATTTAAGGTCCCTCTGGAGAGCCAGGCGCTGACGGTCATCCGTGACCTATCCTCGTCGGTCGGACTGGAAGTGCGCCTTACTAGCGTAAAGGAGCTTGCCTTGAACGTGGGGCGCGTTGCCGATTTAGGAGTGCTTTGGCTGGTGATCGTATTGGTTGCGCACCCCATTCCCGTCATGCGTGAGATCCTCATTGGGTGGAGCGCGATCGCGATGATCTTGACAACTCAACTCTGGGTCATACGGCGCGCGAACCCGGCGCGTGTCTACGATTGAGCTTTGGGGGCGGGGCCACCCATGGTCCAACTACGGTAACGACTCAGCGCCCGCAAATCCCACTGAATAGGGTACCTCCCCTGCGGTAATCTCGTCCGCTGTGGGGATGAGGTGAGGTGCGACGGCGCATACACCGGCACCGTGATCGCGGACCGAACTAGTGAACCACCGACCCAGAATGGGTCGTGGATATGATCTGATCTTCGCGCTCCGGGAGCGCGTGGATGCACTAACCCAATAGGTCGAGGCTTCCAGCGACCGCGTGGGGAGTTGGATGTACAACCCCCTCCAAAACAGCCAGACCAGCCGCAAGCCGCCCTCGAGCGACGATATAAAACCCAGGGGCCTCAGAGTTTGCGAAAAGAAACGGCAAACCGAGCGGTGGCGATCACAGCAGCCCAAATGGATCCTGGCCATCACATGCCTCAACCGGCAGTTTAAACAGTCGCGGTATCTCCATCATTGCTAAAGCGCGTGCCGATGGCCATCCGTGCAATGCCCTGTATCGTGCGCCGGTGTTTGGATTAGCACAGCCTGGTGCTGGCGGCCTTCGCTGCTATAGATGCATTAACAGCCAAGTAAATGAGGCACTAAGGGCGATAGACCTGGCGGTTTAGTGCGATCCGCTCAGCCTATCCTGCATAGCGTACGCTGGTTTCACTCGCATAGGCTGGTCGATTGCGGGGAATTACAAAGAATAAAGAAGAGCGAGAGGGCGATCCGGCCCGCGGCTGGCATGTGCGAAACCGCTGGTCGCGTCCGGGATTTGGGGAGGGCAAAGAGGATGGTGACTCATCGCGGAATATCCCGACAGCTCTGGATATCGGGACTCAGCGTGTGGATGATTGGGGCGCTCGGCGTCCAGTTCTTATTGGGAATGTACATCAACCTGTTTGTGTCGCTCCCGGTATACACAGCAGCACCGACAGGTCCGATGGCTGGGAGCGCCATGATGATGGGAATGGTCGGGGCATCGCCTCTGATCATGTTCCATGCACTCTGGGCCCTTGGCCTGGCGGTCGGCGGGTTAGTTGTCGTGCTGAAAACGCTCCTGTCTCACCGTGCCGATCTCGTATCGGTGGCGGGGGTCGGCTTCCTGGCTATCCTCGTCGCGGGATGGGCGGGTCTAGAATTCCTGATGGCCGGTCAACACAATGCGATGTCCTATGTTATGGCGCTGGGGTGGTTGGGCGCTATGCTGGCATACCTGGTCATCGCGCGCGATAGCGCAGCCCTATAGTAGCGTGTAATACAACCGGTGCTCGAGCGGTCTCCAACTGAGCTGCGTAAAATCCCATAACCGCAGGATCTCGCGCTCCGCCACTCAAATCGGGGCGCACATCTTTGGAATCACCAAAAGGCGGGCTGAACCGGCGCGGACCCGTGCTGATCATAGTCGGCGGTGACGGACCGGAACGTGGTGTCAAAATGCCCACGATCCACCGTCGTGCCTTCGTGGAGGTAAGCCTGGGTAGCCATGGCCGCAAAAGTCCCGGCAGGGTGGGCGTGCGCAAGTTTGTCTAACACACGGCCGAATAAACTGTCCTCTATCAGATCGCTCGCGGTGCGGCCGGCGCCCAGGATTGCGGCATAGTTACGCTAATCCGCATGGTTACGCCAATCCTCTCACACACTTCCGTTGCCGTGATGAGGACCTGCGCTTATGAACGGGATTTCATCGTGTCGAGCCGTTTTGAAGCAACACCTGCATAGCGTTAAACGACTCATCCAACCGACATCTGCAGACGGTGCAATCCGTCGGGAGTCGTGGTGGTCGAGACGGCGACTTGCCAACCCTTCGTTCCCGTTTCGTGACGGAATCCCCGGGGTAAGCGTCCCCATCAGTTTGCACCTGGTGACAGCGACGCTGGTAGTGCCCCTACAGGGGCGGTCATCCCGGCATGAGGCCGAGGACCATCACGGGTCACCGAACGGTGGCAGGCATCCCAGCGGACCAAGCGATTACGAGGGGGACAACCGGCAGCTTCCGAAATAAAGGGCGGCCCGACCACCCGACTTGTCGGGACCATCACGTAGGGATTATCTTCGCCGTCCCTGCGAAATACCAATTTCTAGGTGCGGATACGATCGATACCTTCGTGGAGATATTTCGAGTGCTCGTGGGTGTCGTTCAGGTCGTTAGGGTACATAGAACAGGCCTTGACCCATATTCAGAGGTCATCCCAAAATCGCATCTGCTCGGCTTTAACCAATGTCAAATCCACAAACCCTAAACCGATCAGGCGTACGGGTTCAGTGATCGGAGAGCGCTTCAGAATTTGATGCAATAAGATGAGAACTTGCGAGGCGGTATGAATGGCGGCGGAGCTGGTAATTCGCCGAGTGTGGGTGATAAAATGACGCGTGCGATACTTCACCACCAATGTTGTACTCTCCATACCGGTCGCTTCTAATCGCGTCATCAGTTCAGCAATCAAGGGCTCCCAACTTTGATCTGTGAGGGCACGAGGCAAAAGATTATAGGGTAATGTTCGCTCAACACTGACCGACTGACGATCGGTGGCTCGGGGCGGAATCACCGACGTGTCATCGAGGCCTTGCGCACGGGCTCTTAAACGTTCTCCATGAATTCCCAGTGGCTGGAGAACCGTGGGCATACTTTTCGCTAAGTCGCCAATGGTCTCAATATCCCATTGGGCTAGCCGTTTTGCGGTAGCGGGGCCACAACCAAACAGTTCCTCGACCGGTCGCGGCCACAACCGTTCTGGAATCTCTTCCACCCGCAGCACCGTTAAGCCCGATGGCTTATCCCAATCGCTCACCTGCTTGGCTAGCATCTTATTGGCACTAATGCCTAGACTAACCGTCAAGCCCAAACGCTGGAAAATCGCGTCTTGTAGCGCTCGCCCAGCTGTCACGCTATCGTTTTTCCATTGGTTCAGTTGGTGGCTTAAATCCAGCCAAGCCTCGTCAATGGATAGCGGTTCCACACAGGGGGTCCATAGATGAAAAATCTCCCGCATCCGTATGCTGTATGCCTTATATAGTTCACGTTGCGGCGCAATGGTAATCAAATCGGGACAGCGATAGCGAGCTTCACCCAGCCGCATGGCGGTGCGAATACCGTAAGCACGTGCCGGATAATTAGCCGCAAGGATAACGCCATGCCGCGTATTCGGATCCCCGGCCACCGCGATCGGACGAGACCGTAAAGTGTCATCTTCAGCCATGTGGCAAGCCGCATAAAACGCGTCCGCATCCGCATGGATGATGGGCAAGAGGTCCATGACAGCTACCCTAGCTCCGCTAAGACCACGCGACATAAAATTCCCATCATTACACGCCCCTCATCCATTTTTATGGTATGAGAGACAATGGATCAAGTCTAGTCATTAACCTATTCACGCGAAAAGACAGTATCGCCAGGAGAATCCGCGACTGCGTCGCCACATGTCACGTCAGAAGTGCCCCGGTTCCGGTCTCCTGTTGGCTCTCCCAGGCTCTCGGGTTGTCGCTACACCATCCTGGGCCTCACACAAACCCAGATGCTGCCCTTGCTGCGGATAATCCAGTCCCAGCCTCATGCGTCTAAAAAGCGAAAAAAGCGCACCGTGGCAAACCCGCGATCGGCCAGCAGAATAGGGTGACAGCCCGCCGGGAGGAGCCGGACGACGCGGGCACACAATGCCTCTTCGTCCTCGCGCATCCGACCCTTGAGATCTTCCGTGGGGACCGTCATCCAGGCGATCGGGATCACGCGCCCATGGGCGCGCACATTAATACTCAGGATTTGAAACTGGCCATCTTTGGTCTTCGGATCGGTCCAATCCAGGGTGAGATAGACCTGGCGTGCGAACCCAATGACGGCCTCGATCAGGTCGCCACAGGCGACCTCCAGATCGATCCGGGTGTTGCCCGAAAAGGCGGTCCACGCGTTGGATGGCGTGTTTGGCCTTGGCCGTCTTGGCCATCGCCAGACTGTGGCCGCTGGCGGCAATCCCGGGCACCGGCTTGCGCATGACGGCCCAGACGAGGGCGGCGAGCGTCTTGCGTTGGGATAAGCGCAATCGGCCATGCATGGTAAAGTAGTCGGTGATCGACGGCAGTTTGATCATGGGAGTCCTCCTCGAGAGCGTGGTATTGACTCCTCTCTTCGGCATCGGGACCCCTAATTCTTTGCGAGAAGATGCTGACTACTGTTACCATAAAACTGGGGATGGGCCAGGGTCATGCCCGTTCTGCATGATTTGCTACGTGGCCGAATGGAGAGTTGCCACGGCCGGGGTTGCACTTGGCTGGATCTGAGGTCACAGGCTGCATGGCCACGTGATACCCCAACCGATTAATGCATCGACGTTTACCGTTACGAGCCAACGAAGTTGCGGGGGCCAGCGTCTGACCGCGAATGCGGCAAGGCCATCAGCTTCGGCCACACTGAGTCTCACAATTCAGGCGTGTCCGGTCGTGGACCAGGAAAATTGTAGGGGGATCCACGCGAGCAATCCCGCGGTCAGACCCCGGAAAATTAGCGCTTGACAGTACGTGGCGGCCGCGTTGCGGGGCAGTGGGGGTGGCCTTCGATGACTCCTGAGGGAGAACCGGATAAGGTTGGCAGCACGTCTATCTTGCCCCTGTCGAGACGTCAGACCCTGTGGCTTTGCGGCCCGGCCTTTCGATCAGTGTGCTTGGTCAACGGGAATGTCCAATTGGCGGCAAGGATCATAACGCCGGTCACGAAAAGTGACACGCCAACCAATCGTGTTCAGACAGGCTAAAATGTCTTATTTGTTGGGACGGCAAGCCAACGCGCGTCCATTTGAACGCGTTGTATACTGGGCCCCTTTTCCCTTGGTTCCCAAGCATTTGGTCGCTGAAAGCATTGTAAGCTAACGGGTGAAAAGCGTAGCAAATCGGCGCCCAGAATCTACGCAGCCCGGGACCACCTCCACTGTATTTACGACCATTTCCCAGAGTCAGGGGTAACGGCGCAGTTCCGTGCGTGCGCTTTAGTGGAGCCATGTTGGAATTTCGGCGAGTTCCGGCATCTGGGTCGTGATATGATTCGAATGGCTATGCTTTGCAACTCAAAGGACGGTTGGTCAGTGTTGCCCAGGGCCGGTAACCAACCACCGGATTGCACGAGCTGCGACTACACTTACCAGTAGTTACTCTTTTCGAACAACCTAATGTTTAGGTTTCAGGGGACGCCGATCATCATTTTCGTGACAAATGTCGCTTAAGCGCGATTGCGAGTCAAATCGTACCGCCGGGGAATTGGTCGGCGTACGATACGAAAAGCGTTAGTGGAGAGGACTTACTTATCATGGCAAACGGGTTCGATCATCGGAAGAATGTGTTTTCGGACTATGATTGGAAGAACTGGATGTACCACGGAAGGACCTCGGGGCTACAAGCAATTTGGTTCTTGTCTCTGCTTCTCCTTCTTGCTTGGATGGACGGGGCGACCAAATTTGTGTGGCTGGTCCCGCCTTTTGCTGCGACATTGACAATCTTGCTTTTGCTGCCAAAATCACCCATCGCACAACCCATTCCGGTTATCGTCGGACCAACCCTATCGGCATGTGTCGGTACGGCCGCTTCGCTGTGGGTACACGGTCCCTTTTATGCTGCTTTGGTTGCAGGTCTGATGGTAATCGTTCTTCCGCTGCTCAAGGTCTATCATCCTCCTGGGGTGGCTCTGTCGATGTACCCGTTGTTGCTGCGCACCAACATTGCCTTCCCATTTGTTGTGGTCTTGCCATTTACCGTCGTCTCTGTTGTCAGTTGTAGCGTGTTGAGCAAGGTTGCAAAGTCTTGGCCCAACTATCCTTTGCCACTTAGGCACGAATGCCATTGATCTGTTTTGCTTTCGGACCATGCGGGATGCTACGGGAGCGACTTGGTTGGTACCAGGACATATGTGTGGCGGGCTTCAATCCAATCTCTGGCCATTCTACCGCAGCCGCGAAGCCTCGCGCGACATGATGATGTTACGGCGTTCGCGGGGAAATGTTCGGAGCACGCGGCAATCTGGTCAACTGGTTCGTGCTCCCAAGGAAGCCGCATGCGATCAATACACACGGACCGATAGGTCAGCGCTGTGAAAATATCGGATCCATGAACTCTCCCGCCGCCGCAGACAGCCCAGCCGATGCGGGGATACAACAAAGATGGACACCGCGACTGCAAACAACTGGTCTTGGGGGCGGTGACCCGCCCGGATGGGATCCCCGTCCGGGTGGACGTGAATGATGGCAACCTGAATGACACCGTGTGGAACCGCCAGGCGGTGGCGGCCCTCAAGGACACCCTGACGACCCGGCCCCACATTCTCTTTGTGGCGGACTCCAAGCTGATTACCGTCGAGACCGTCGATCCGTTGTGCGAGGAGCAGGTCTCCTTCGTTTCGCGCATGCCCAACACCTTCGCGTTGACGGCCGCAACCAAAACCTAGGCCGCAGAGCACGCGATCTGGATCGAGGTGGGGGCGATTGCGCGGCGCCTGGGCGCCGCGGAGTATCGGATTTGGGAAACCTCGGGTATCGTCGCGGGTCATTCGGTCCGCCTCGTGGTCGTGGAATCCTCCGCGTTAACGGCCAAAGCGGACGCCAGTATGCCCCACGATCGTGACACCGCCGCGACGCGGGTGGATCGCGCCGCCCACCGGCTGAGTCGACAACGCTTTGAGTGTGAGGCGGACGCCCGGAAAGCGCGGGAGGCCTGGGAAAAAGCCCTCCCGGCCCTGGCCTGGTGGCACATCGAAGCCCCCTTGGAGACGTCGACGCGACGCCGACGCCGCCCCGGCGGCGGACCCTTGGAGACGGTCACCGAATGGCACTGGATGATCCAGCGCGGCGCGGTGAACCAGGCCTTTATCAATCAAGAACATCTCCGCCGCCGCACCTTCGTGCTGATTGCTCATGATCCCGACCGCTCCGCGTCGGAGTTACTGGCAGCCTATAACGAAGAGTGGGTCGTCGAAGGTACCCATGCCACGATCAAAGGCCCGCTCGGCATTGCCCCCGTCTTCCTGAAGGATCCGACAAAACTCACCGCCTACGTATACGTCGTCTACCTGGCCGCCTTACTCTGGAGCGTCATGCAAGCCGTCGCACGACGGAATGCGGTGCAGTGGGGCGTGACGTTGCCCTACCCCAACGGTCAACCTCAGGAGGCCCCCTCCACGAAACGGATCAAAGAACTCTTAATGCCCATTCCCATCGTCTGCTATCGTCTTCAGAACGTGACCTACCGCGTGCTCGCGGAGCTCACCTGGGTTCAGCGTCTGGCCTGTCTGCTCTTGGAAGTCGAACCGCGACGGCTCACTGCGGTTCCCTCGGGCTAGCCTCACAGGGCCTGAGCTCTCGTGTGGGCAAGGGTGCGAAATACGGTTCCGATTACCGTCGTCTTGGATAATGCCCGCTACCAGCGCAATCACTTCGTCATGGCCGAGGCGGAACGCGTCGGGATTACCTTGCTTTGGCTGCCCACCTATTCCCCGAATCTCAATCTCATTGAACGGCTCTGGAAGTTTGTGAAAGCCGAGTGTCTCCATGGGCGCTACTACGCCACGTTTGCCCCCTTTCAACAAGCCATTATCGACTGTTTGCAGGACCCCGAGGGCCGCCATAAAGCCTAATTCGCCACCCTGCTCACGCTAAAATTTCAGCTGTTTGACGCAGCGGCCTAACGAACCGGCGCCAATCATCGGAGCGGCGATCGCCCGTGTATTATTGAGGCGGGTAGCATTGCTATGGGCCAGCCCACCTGGCGAAACGCCGAGTCACTGCCGACAGCCCCACGACCGTGCGCAATCGGTCATGAGGTGACTCATCCTACCGGGGGATCGGTTAGCTAATCATCGATTGTCTTCCGTGAAAAGTATATTATGCAGTACCAGAAAAACTGGGGATTTTGCACCAAACCACGCTGGGCAGGGAAAATGCCGCGGACTGGGATGCGTAGGGGTGTCCGCAATTTTGCAGGGGCTCTCGCCCATTCGATGCCCGCCTAGAATACCTGCACAACCGCCTGATCAGTCGCGTATCATTATCACGTCCCCGAATTCGTCGCCAGCATCCCGATTGAGGACGGCCTGACCTTGCGAGCCGCGGGCCTGTTAATCTATCGCGACTGCCCCCAGTCCGGCCTTCAAGCCGAATACCTGCGCTTCCAGAACATCAAATCTGCGAGTACACGCCCGAAGGTAAGTGTCTGGCTCAGCTGAGTGCACGGGAATTGGAAATTATCAAACATACTCTGTCGGGCAAATAAGCGCCAACTGAAGCTTTGACGGGCTGCGCTCTATTCCATGTAGACGATGCCAGTCGATCGGGCGAGGATGAGGCCACCCTCAATTGAAACGAGGGTGGCCTCCTTTCCATGTAGAGCATCTCCTGCCCAGAGAGCGCCCGACGACGGTCTTTTGTGGCAACCGTGTCCGGAACATAACGATCGTCGAACGAACGTGCCACGACCGTTGAAATCGAGTGACCGGTCGTGAAACGGCTTATAACGGTTACGTCACGATCGCAAAACAGATGTTGAGTGCAAGGGCATTGCAATGTGGCCGCCACGTCCCATCCTTGATCGCAATTGATAGCAGTTGCCCGCAGCCGGAAGTCCGGCCGCTCTCGTCCACTAATGTCCGCATATCCCGGCGGTACGCCCTGCACGCCAAGCAATCCACCACGTATTGGGCCACGAGCGACATGCCCGTGACGGGGTCATTGCACGGGGGGACACCTGCTTGCGCCCCACAATGAGCGTATGGAAAGGCTGCGGCCTCTGCGGTTGCGAGGTGGAATTCGAGGTGCGGAGCCAGGTGGGTAGCACCACCGACAGCTCCCTTCCTTTCTGGGATTGCTTTATCAGAGGTACGGACGTATCGCTCACCCTTATTCATTGGCCGTCGATGTCTGGGCGCGTCCGGAATGAACCACTGGGCTATATTTAAGCGGCGATACTTAACCTGGCAAATGGGGTAGATACGGGGGCCAAGCGCCATTTGTTCCGATCTTCGGGACTCGCCGCAGCCAATCGAGGAAATTCGTTCAGCGGGAACGCCAAAGATCCCCGGTTGCTCAGATCAAAGATGATGTGGTCGGCATCGAAACGCACGGCTATAGCATGCGGCAGCTGAGGCAATGGCGGTGCCTCATCAACTACAAGAGGGCTGCAATTGATTAATCGAGAAGTTCTAGCCACCGTTTCTTAAGCTCTCCCCAATCTCGTGGGCTCAGATGACCAATGATGCTCTCAAATAGGCTCTGGTTTAACGTATACAACGTGGTTAGCCGCACTACAGAGGCTTTATCGAGTCCTGACCTTTTGGGTAATATCGGTAAAGGTAAAAGGCGCACGAACAATATCGCCTGGTTTAATGTTCTCCATGGGTTCGTTCCTCTACCGCGTTATCTTCTGGGTTTACAGAAAACGCCAGCCACGTTAAATCCTCGATATCTTGTGCGTAACTGATCCATAATTTTTGGATCAGTTTTAGCCGCTCGTTTTTATCTAATGTCTGGACTTGTTTAAAAATAGTAGTGGCATCCATGACACTTTCACCTCTTAAACTTATCGCTATTCTATAGTGCAGACATGACCTCACGTATCGACTGGCCACAATGCAGACCCGTAGTCACCAACCTCATCGCTTTTCTCTATTATATCCCAGATCCCATTCCCCTTCATCAGATTTAGCGCGGAGACCGGATGCCGGGTACACAAAACGCCCCGCCCTCTTTCGAGAGCGGGTCCACTTTACCGCTTGCAGTAGCCAGCGATGACCTCGCGCCGCGCATGGCGCGCTTTGGAGAGCATCATTGGGGCGCCCTCCCTCGGAGCAAGACATCGAACTGGCGGAGATCCACGGCGTGGGAGGCAAGGTCTGTCGGTGCGAGGGCCATGCGCTGGGTCAAGGCGACAATGTCCGCCGTCTGGATGCGCCCCACGGTCACGGCTTCTTCTAACGCCCGCACGGCATGCTCAAAGCCCCACGGCTCCGTACACTGCGACAACCCTCGTATAAAGATATTGAGGGCGAGGGCGGCTTGGAGGTCAGCTCGCACCACGCCATCTAAGGCCACCCGTAGCGCTTCCGGCAATCCGGATCGCAGCGGAGGACCCTGCTCGATGCCGGCTGCGGTCGCGGCCGTAATATAATGGCGCAGGGTCGCCCGATCCACCCCCAGGTTCTTGCTCATCTGCCGCAGACTATCGCCCGCTTGCGAATGGGTGTAGATTTCCATCAATTCCGGCATGGTAAACTCCCTTCGTGCGACGATGATCGCCTCCTTGATTGGTCGACTTCATCGTCCTGTTTCGTGATGCACGGGGGATTCCCTGCCCGGGTGAATTATGTGACGCGGGGGTGGGTGAATTATTTGGCGTTCGACACTGTCGAGACCGCAATGCGAGCTCAGATTTTCTCGTGATAGAAAGCAGAATTAATTTATGGACACCTTTGGTCGCCGGGGCTAGACTGAATTTCGAGGCGATTAAAAGTAAAATGGGAAACGTGGTATATGTCTTTGGCGACGAGTCAGGCAACTTGGACTTTAGCAATAACCAGGGAGCGTCACGCTATTTCATTTTAACCACCGTTATGATGGAAAATTGTTCTGTGGGCGATGCCTTACTTCAATTGCGGCGGGAGTTAGCGTGGAAAGATGTGCTATTGACCGAACAGTTTCATGCGGCATCGGATCGGCAAGAAGTCCGGGACTACGTCTTTGAATCCATCGCGGGTTTTGATTTCCGTGTGGACGCAACGATTTTGGAAAAACGAAAAACCGTTGAACGGTACAGATGCGACGTGTCAGAGTTTTACAGACTTGCTTGGTGGTTTCATCTTAAATATGTTGGGCAAGCGGTTCATCGAGACGACAAAGTGCTTCTGGTTGCAGCGTCGTTGGGCGAACGAAAGAAAAAACAAGCCTTCTCCGATGCGTTTGATGCGGTCGCTCTGCAGACGGTGTCTCACGCCGACTTCCACACGGCATTTTGGCACGACGCTACAGATCCCTGTCTCCAGGTAGCGGATTACTGTGGATGGGCCATTCAACGCCAGTGGGAACGTCATGACGATCGATCCTACGCACTCATCGAGCACAAGATCGCAAGTGAATTCGATGCTTTCAGGCTTGGATCTAAGTTATTCTATTAAAGAAAAAAGGCCAGCTAGCAGACAACTCGTCTGCAGAGCCCCATGGGCTCTTTCACCAGCCACCACGACCACGTTTATTATAACCCACGCAAAGGGAAATTCAAGCATCAACGTGTCACGATCACGAGGCTGTCCAATTCGTCGACAAATGGCGCGTTGTTGGTAAGAGGATAGATTTTTCAATGAATGGGGGCAAGTAATGGAATGGACACAAAAAATGTCGCGCCGACACAACAATCGGTTCTACCGCTAACCCGCTGGCATTTCTTGACGAAGAGGGCGTCCACAAAAGGCGAGTCTTGTGGCGACGGAGACGCCACAAGACTTCGCAGGACGAATCAGGGAGCTTCGGGGGCGAAAGCGCCTTTGGTCAAGTAAGTGGTCAGGCCGCGATTCCCCATTCTGCTTTACCGTGAAACTTGGGACGTATAGAGTGGATGACGAACGGAACTGCTGAATGGATGCAGCGCAGGCGTCTGAGCACGTCTTTAAACATCGCCGGGGTAGGAGGACCGTGTGCGCATGAATTATCGCGAGATTAACTCGTCTGTCATTGATGGGTGGGTCGATGACGGCTGGGAATGGGGAATGCCGATTTCTCACGATACCTACGTGAAGGCGACCCGAGGGGAGTGGCACGTCGTACTTACCCCCACCAAATCCGTGCCCGCCGAGTGGTTTCCCCCGTTTACCGGTTGCAAGATCTTGGGGCTGGCAGCGGGGGGCGGACAACAAATGCCCATCTTCGCGGCCTTAGGTGCCGAATGTACCGTGATGGATTATTCTCAACGGCAGTTAGACAGCGAATTAACCGTAGCCACACGGGAAGGATATTCCATTAACATCGTTAAGGCCGATATGACACAGCGGTTTCCGTTTGAGGACGAGTCATTCGACGTGATATTTCACCCCGTGTCCAATTGTTATATCGAAGAGGTTTTGCCTGTTTGGCAGGAGTGTCATCGTGTGTTGAAGACAGGCGGTGTACTCATCGCCGGGATGGACAACGGCATCAACTATATATTTGATGAGGAGGAAACCACCCTCAAAACCCCGCTCCCGTTTAATCCGTTACGGGATCACCGGCTCTATCAGGAGTGCATGGAGAATGACTTGGGCATTCAATTCTCCCATACGCTCGACGAACAGATCGGCGGACAATTAAAAGCGGGATTTATGTTGACGGACCTGTATGAGGACACTAATGGTAGCGGCCGATTACATGAGTATCATGTACCGACCTATATTGCGACGAGAGCCATGAAACGGTGATGCGTATACGCGCACACGGCCCGTGATACCTTGAGAATTTCGTCATGGCCTGCCGCAGTGCGGCGTTAGGACATCCGCCTGGCGTATGAGCGTAGGGGTCCTCAAGGTAGCCGATTGGGGATCCCTACGGTGCTATCGGGGGCGATAGCGCAGTAGCGTCTGCGCTTCACCATGGTTCATAAGGCCCGCCGTCTGCGGATTGCAACCAGCGGTTGGGTAGCATGCCGTCAATACGAACCGCATATTCCAACCTTGGCCGGTCGTGCTGAGAACGGAAGATTGAGCCAAGAAACGAGGAAATCCAACCACATTTTGCACATAGCCCTGATCTTCAATACCCGGCATGGTGGTCTGATGCTTCGGCACCACGGCCGGCTCGAAGGTGCCCTGACGGTCCCGCGGCACGGCCAGTCGAGGGGTCTGCTTGTGCGCAATGGCATACTTCTCGTAGCCCAGGTGGGTGTTCAGCTCGCCCTCGAGCATCGCGTTCAGCGTCTCCGCAAACACGGCTTTCAGACCTGAGTTTCGTCATTATCAGTTTATGGATCCCTAAAACCCGCATGAATACAGGCTGTTGGTGTCATTAGAAGTGTAAGGGTATGATTTTCCCGCGAACCAAAGCAGGAGTATTTTATGCTCGCGCCGAATTTTTTAGATGCGGGGAGATCTAGCACTCCTTTAAGTAGTAATTGGTCAGACGCCTGACGATACCGTACACAACGGCCAGTATCAAAACGTTCAATGGCCCACAGGCGGCAATGCCAATAATGTTGCCGTGTGGGACAGTCGAAATTGGGTGGCAAATCCATGAAGGCTAATCTTAAACGCGCCGTATTGACGGTAGCCACGGTGATGTTATCGGGAGCCATATGGTATGGCGTGCAGAGCACGATGACGCAGGCAGCAACCGCACCACCGACCATGGATACGTATATTCCATCGGACCTTAACGCAACAGTGATGTCAGGGACAAGCGCATCGGCACTTGGCGCATCGCTGCCGACCTCCTCGACGGAGGCTATCAGTAGTGCCCAGAGCTACTTCCACAAATACTATCCGACGGCTGGACAGGCAATGCCCCTCAGTGTATCCGCTGTCCGCTTGCTGCACGCCGACTCCTCGAAACCTTCAGTTGGGTCCCAGTATTTATGGGTAGTCACTTTGAATGGGGTACCCAACCAATGGTCCACATCCTCGGCGTCGCCCTATAGTATGGGGCTTTTCATCGTGAGTGCAAACACGGGGCAGGTGCTTGAGCAAGTCATGTTTACCGAAAGGACCAATCGAATCGGGTCGGGTCTTTAGAACGCGGTATAGGTTCCGATGTGTACCCACTTTGGCCACGAAATCCCACGGTTTTGGCCGAGACGGCAGCAGTCCATATCCTGATAGGCGCGTCGACTGCTCCCGTTATGATGTTCGTAAGCTCATCTGTTCGATGCCAGGAAGTTATATCTTCTGCTCTTTTGGCCCGGCCAGGGGCGCGCGGGGGACGAGGCCGGCGGCGGGAGATATGAAAGAAGGCGGGATCGAAAGACCCCGCCCTTACACCATTTCAGCGCATAACCCCGGGCACCAGCCAGAGGTACAATAATCCGATAATGATGAGCCAGGCTAATACCAAGAGAGTCCAGGGCAGATTATGGCGGATTACCTGACCTTCGCTACGCACATAGCTGCTTGTGGAAACTCCGACACTGGCGGTCTGCGGCGCGATCGGCTTTCCCACTTCGGCGCCAACCGAGTTGAGGGAGGGCAGCAACAGAAGGGGAAAGCCGAGAATCCGGCCGACCAAGGTCTGCAGCAGGCCGAACATGGCATTGGTGGAGGTGTTGCTTCCGGAAAGCGCGACGCCGATCCAACCCAGGATAGGGGCTAGCAGGATGAAGGCCGGGCCTATGCGGCTAAAGGTGTAGGCGAGCGACCCGGCCATACCGGAGAAGTTGAAGAGGTCGGCCAATCCGAAAATGAAGATGCCGACCAGAATGGCACCCCACATCTGCTGGAACGTGCGCCGCACTACTTTGCCCAAAACCTCTGCTTTGGGTCGCAGAAAAAGCAGCATGATGAGCCAAGAGACGAGGATGGACGTGCCGCCGACGAAGGGCGCAAAGTTAAAGTCGACAGCGGTCAACTGATGCGAAATAGATGAAATGGCCGTGACCTTGGTTTCGAGCCAGCTAATGGCGGGAAGCGGCGACCAGGGACCCGTCCAAAGCACCACCACTACAATGAGTATGATGAAGGGGAGCCAGGCGCGCCAAATTTCCCGCCGCGTGAGCGCAGTGGGGGCGGGCCCGGTGCGGGTGGCGGCAACCTCATCCAGTTCAACGCCACCATAGCCGAGGATGTGGCGCGGCCGCCAGACCTTAAGGAACAACAACAGACAGGCGAAGGAGACCAAAGAGCCGCTGACATCGGGGAGATAGGGGCCGACCCATTGCGAGACCGGGAACTGGCCCAAGATGTACGAGAGTGAGCCAACTATGGCCAGAGGCCAGCCGTCACGGAAGCCTTTTTTGCCAGTCACGAGGTAGATAAGCACCCACGGCGGAAGCAAAGCCAAGACCGCCACCACCTTACCCACCGAGGCGGAGAGAGACAGTAGGGGCAATCCGGTGACGGAGGCCAGGGCAATAATAGGAACGCCCAACGCGCCAAAGGATACCGGGGCATTGTTGGCAATGGCGGCCACACGGATGGCGTCAAGCTCGACGATGCCAAAGCCAATGAGAATCGGTGCCATGACTGCCCAGGGATAGCCGAAGCCGACCAACCCTTCTAAAAGGGCGCCCAGCGACCACGCCAAGAGAATTGTTTGCACGCGGATATCGGCGGTGGCTTGACTGACCAGCCACGATTTAAAGGTGTCAAATACACCGGTCAACATCAGCGTATTGAAAATGATCACGCCCCAGAAGGTAATCCAGTCAATATTCCAAAAGCCGGTCAGGGATCCCAAGAGGTAGGCGTGAAGTCCGGTACTAAAGGGGATTTTCCAAATGGCTACAGCCATTATTAGGGTGACCGCCCCGCCAATGATGGTGGTGAGCCACGCGGTGAGGCGAGCACCTGCCAGCAAGGCCAAAAGCACGATGAAGGGCACCAGCGCTAATGCGGCGGTCAGCCCTAAGCTGTGGACCGGGTTCAGTATCTGATGAAACAAGCAAATCTCCCTCCCTCGTTTCACAATACGGAACATCATTTCGCTGCTATGAAGATATTCGTTGAAGGTTGGGAAAAATCCTTCTGGTGAAAAAATATTGCGAGAGCGCCGCGTGGGACTGCAGCGCCGAAAAAATACGCTGTGACAGTGGTTTTTCGTATGGCAGGATTACGGAATTTCAATGTAGAATGAAAAGGAATGAAACGCCGATTCGCGATACGGAACAGAGGAGGAATTGAGAATGCCGCAAGATGGAGCGGTTCAGATTCGTGGCTCGATGGGTAAGGGGTATGACCAAGTTCTGACTGACGATGCGCTAGCCTTTTTGGCAGAGTTACACCGCGCATTTGAGCCTCGGCGGCAGGCGCTCCTGGACGGCAGGGCGGAGTTGCAGCGGAAGTTGGATGACGGCTATGTACCCGCGTTTCGGGACGATCCCGAAGGGATTCGCGGCGGGGACTGGCGCGTCGGCCCCATTCCCGGCGACCTCGCGGATCGGCGGGTGGAGATTACCGGGCCTACCGATCGCAAGATGGTGATTAATGCGCTAAATTCTGGCGCACGCGTCTTTATGGCCGATTTCGAAGACGCCAACGCGCCCAGCTGGCCCAATATGATTGAAGGCCAAATCAATTTGACGGATGCTATTGAACGCCGGATTGAATTTGTTGGCGACAACAACAAGGTCTACAAACTCAACGATCAAGTGGCCACCTTAGTGGTGCGTCCGCGCGGGTGGCATCTGACTGACAAACATATCTTGGTGGATGGATCGCCCATCGCCGGCGGTTTGATGGACTTTGGCCTCTATATGTTTCACAACGCCCAACGCCTCTTGGATCGAAATACCGGCCCGTACTTCTATCTCCCCAAGTTGGAAGGAGCGGCAGAAGCCAAGCTATGGAACGATGTGTTCACGTATGCCGAAAAGCGGCTCGATCTCGTGCACGGTACCATCAAGGTAACTGTTTTAATTGAGACCATCTTGGGCGCGCTGGAGATGGAAGAAATTCTTTATGAGCTTCGCGATCATGCTGTCGGGCTGAATGCCGGGCGTTGGGACTATATCTTCAGCGTCATTAAAAAGTTTAGGAACCATTCGGCGGCGCTCTTGCCGGATCGGGCTCAGGTCACCATGACAGTGCCATTCATGCGCGCCTATGCCACCCACTTGGTACAGGTTTGCCACCGCCACGGCGCGCACGCAATCGGTGGCATGGCGGCCTTCATTCCTAGCCGCCGCGACCCCCAGGTGAACGAGGAGGCGTTGGCCCGGGTACGCGAGGACAAGGAGCGGGAAGCTAATGATGGATTCGACGGCACCTGGGTAGCCCATCCGGATTTAGTTCCGGTCGCGCAGGCCGTCTTTGACCAGTATCTGGGTGAACGTCCCAATCAAGGCGGCCGCTGGTCCGCCGATCAGGTGCATACTGCCGAGGAACTATTGAACTTCCGTGTTCCCGACGGGCACGTCACGGAGACGGGGATTAGAAACAACCTTCAAGTGACGCTGCGATATCTGGAGTCATGGCTCCGCGGGGTGGGAGCTGCGGCCATATTCAACCTCATGGAAGACGCCGCCACTGCGGAAATCGCGCGCGCCCAACTATGGCAGTGGGCCCGCTATAACGCCCGCCTTGCGGATGGACGCGCCGTCACGGCGGGCTTAATCCGTCAGATGGCCGAAGAAGAGCGCGACCGCATTCGTCAGGAGTGGCAAGACCTAGACGCGAAAGCGCGTCTAGATAAGGCCTTTAGGATTTTCGACCAGGTGTCTCTCGCCGATACGTTGCCCGACTTTCTGACCACGGTAGCGTACGGCTACTTAGAATAGCCGATTGCGACTGGAAGTTAAAGCGGACCAAGCGTATGCTGAAGTGAAGTGAAGGCGTGAGGGGCATGGCGATGAGGCTAGGGATGGCCAGGTTGTGGATGAACGAGATGTGTCTGTGATCGGCGGACCGGGCTTGAGCGGCCGCAGTCCTTCCTCGGCATGGTTGGTGTGATGGCTCAGTGTGCTGGACCCGGACTTGGAGAGATGGCAAGGCGAGAAGGGCAGCCATCACGTTGGCCGACGGCGGTGGAGAAGGGGTCGCCCACGGCACCCGGTCAGAAAGGGCGATGGGCAATGCATCGCATCGTGCCGCCAACCGATCGCTGCCCGTATCGAGGAGAGGCTTCCGCTCGGTCAAGCAGCGCCGGACCAAAGCGCATGAAAAGCTCGGCGAGAAACGGGCGCGCATTCAACCCGAATGGCGGCGAATGGGCTCGCGGGTGCAGGCTTTACGGTGCCGGTTAGGCGCGATAGGGCTTTTGGCCTCGACCGCCTGCCTCCCAAGTAGCCCCTAGCATGGGCGAGGCTCCCCCGAGCGTTCCTCGTCGTTAGGCGTGAGATCGGTTCATTGTTAGTCCCGGTTTTTTCTTAAATAGCCGATAGTGAGTCATGGCGATTTTGGCGGGAATGATCCGGGGGAGGGAGGGACGGGGGTTGGAGGCAGAACGTCGCTCGGAGATTACGTTAGACACCAGTCAGTGCGTTCATTGCGGACTTTGTCTGGCATCTTGTCCGACGTATCAAGTGAGCGGCATCGAATCGGAGTCGCCCAGAGGCCGCATTTTTCTTCTTGAGCGCATACAGGATGATCCGACGCTCTTGAATGACAATGCCATGCGGGCGCTGGACGACTGCTTGGACTGTCGAGCATGCGAGGAGGTCTGCCCGGCACACGTCGCCACAGGCCATTTGGTGGAGTCGTGGCGGGCGCAAGCCGCTCCACTGCTGTTGGAGCGAGGTCCGCAGGCTATGAAGCAGTTTCGCCGCATGACCCGGCCGATGAGATTGTTGTTGGGATCGCCGCTGGGATTAAAATTTTTGCAATGGCTGGCACGCCTCACTCGACACCCGTACTTCGGTGGTTGGCTGACCCGCCTCCCATTTGTTCCACCCGCGGCTAGTAACCTGGCCTGCGGGCTTCCAGCCCACATCCCCCATCGCCTAAGCCGCAGCTATCCACCTCACCCGCGGCCGGGATGCACTGCCCGGGTTATGTTGTTTTCCGGCTGCATCATGGACGCTATCTATGCTGAGACCAATTGCCATACTCAAGATTTGTTGGAATTGGGCGGGCTGGAGGTTGTTGTGCCCGCCGAACAGCGCTGCTGCGGCGCGCTTCATATGCACGGTGGTGCACCGGAACAGGCGCGTCGTTGGGCAATAGCCAATATTGAGGCGTTTGAGCGCTCCGGAGCCGCCACGGTTGTGGTCAACGCGGCCGGATGCGGTTCGATGCTGAAGGAATACAGCTCCCTCTTTTCCGGCGATCCCGTGTGGGAGCCGCGGGCGCGCCAATTCGAGACGGCTGTGGAGGATGCTACGGTGGTGCTGGCCTCGCTAAAGTTGCCGGAAATTGAAAAAGGGGCGACAACCGTCACGCTCCAAGATCCCTGCCATTTGTCCCATGCCCAAGGCATTCGCCGTGAGCCGCGCCAGATGTTGACCCGCGCCGGCTATCAAATTGTGGAGATGAAGGAATCCGATCGCTGCTGCGGGTCGGCCGGCATTTATAACCTCACTCATCCGCAGATGGCGCAGGAACTGTTGCGACGGAAGATCGAAGACATTCCTGACCGAGTAGAGTGGCTGGGGGCTGCCAATCCTGGCTGCCTCATGCACATTCAATCCGGATTGTGTGACCGCCCCAAGGCGCCCGAAACAGCCCATCCGATTGATTTGGCTTGGGAAGCGTATCGTAAGGCCGGGCTTATTGGGGGTGTGTCATGAGCAGCGAAGCTCAGACCTCCTGGGAGGATGCGGTGCTTGAAGCGTTTCGCGAGGCGGCCCGGAATGGCGCCAAGCTTTCTGTCCGCGGGCAAGGCGGACGCATGCTGGAGCTTCTGCCGGAGGTGCGGATACTCGAGGCAAGCCATGCAGACGTCAAGGTTGCGACACACCCCGAAGACCTGGTGGCCACGGCCGATGCGGGACTCACCTTGAGCGCCTTGAATGAAGCATTGGCCAAGCATAGGCAATGGATTCCCTTTCTCGCTGCGGACGGGCACGACGACACCCTGGGCGGGGCCATCGCGGCGGGCGTTGATACCACCTTTCGCGGGTATGGCGCCTTTCATGAGCGCGTGCTGGGCATGCGGGTGCTAACCCCGGGCTTCGGTGCCGTGGAGGTCGGCGCCAAGGTTGTCAAGAATGTCGCGGGCTACAACTTGCCGCGACTTTTTTTCGCCACCCGGGGCCGCCTAGGCGTTATCTCTCAGGTAACGTTGAAGGTGAGCCCCGTTCCCGCCCTCCGTCGCACCTGGGTCCGGGAAGGCGCGCTGGAAGAGATGGCGCTCGCGGCTGAAGCCTGTCTTTTTGAGGCTCACCCTTGGGCGGAAATTCGTTTGGAGAAGTTGGGCAACGATACGCCTGTGCGAGTAGCCGCCGCATGGCACGGCATCCCGGAGACCATTGCTCACTTGGAGAGCCGTCTGGGCCCGAGCTTAGTCAGCCCGGGTACGCCGGCGATAGCTTCGGCATCGAACGGTCTCACCGTGCTGAGCGGTGGTGTGCCGCGGCGCACCATGCTGGAGTTGATAGAGCGGTGGTCAGGGGGTCCGATCACGATGGAGTGGCAGTCCGGCAGTTTCTTCGGCCTGCTGCCTCGTGAGACCGCTCAGGATATGATGAGCTGGATTCGCGAGCACGCCGGCGGTGTCCGCTTGCTGTCGGGACCCGCTTGGGAGGCTCCCCGACCGCCGGCGTTAGAAGATACATGGGTTCGGCTGAAGGGTTTCTATGATCCGAAGGGCGTGCTGGTCTAAAAAGGGAGGATCCTATGGCCGAATTATGGATTGAAGAGCTGAAGGCATCACTAGGGGCGCGCTATGTTCTGACCGATCCGATGGATTTATGGCCCTATGCCTGCGACGGCTATACGTTGGCCCAAGCTATGCCGCGGGCCGTGGCGCTACCCGGGGACACTGCCGGCGTGCAAGAAGCGGTACGTATTCTCTCTCGGGCAAACGTTCCCTGTGTGGCTCGCGGCGCCGGTACCAGCCTCTCCGGCGGCGCCACCCCATTGGACGGGGCTGTGATTCTCCATCTATCCCGTCTAAACCGCATTTGGGAGATTGACGTGGAAAATCGGGTTATTGCAGTGGGACCGGGTGTGGTTAATGCGCACATTACCCAAGCGCTGGCTCCCTATGGATTTTTCTACGCACCCGATCCGTCCTCGCAACAGGCCTGCACCATCGGCGGCAACTTCGCGGAGAATTCCGGTGGGCCGCATTGTCTCAAATACGGGGTGACGGTTAACCACATCGTCATGGCAGAGGTCGTGACCGCCCAAGGCGAGGTAGCGCGTCTGGGCAATCTGGCAGGCGAGCCGGACGGGCTGGATTGGCTAGGCGTCGCCATCGGTTCAGAGGGAACGTTGGCCATTGCCACCAAATTGTGGGTGCGCATGACCGTTAAGCCAGCGCAAAGCCGCACTCTGTTGGCCTTGTTCGATGATGTTGGCGAAGCCAGCCAGGCAGTGTCCGACGTGGTGGCTGCTGGCGTCATTCCGTCCGCCTTGGAGATGATGGATCGGCTGGCGATTCACGGAGTGGAGAAGGGCTCGTATCCGGTTGGGTATCCGGATGATTTGGCGGCGGTGTTATTGATTGAGGTGGACGGAGAGCGCGAAGAGGTGGAGGCGACCGTGGAGCGGGTGCGGGGCGTTTTGACCCGCCATCGGGTACGCGAGGTGCGCGTAGCCAAAACCCCGGAAGAAGAGGCACGCTGGTGGGCCAATCGCAAAACGGCCTTTGGGGCGATGGGTTTGATTGGCCCCCAGTACTACGTGCAAGATGGCGTCATTCCGAGAAGCCGCCTGCCCGAGGCGCTTGAACGCATCGCCGCTATCGCCGAGAAGTACCGCATCCGTATCGCCAACGTGTTTCACGCTGGTGATGGCAATTTGCATCCGCTACTGCTATATGACAAGCGCGACACCGACATGGTGCGCCGGGTTGTGGTGGCCGGATCGGAAATCTTGGAAGCGTGCGTGGAACTGGGGGGGAGCATCACCGGGGAACACGGGGTTGGGCTTGAGAAGCTGGAGGAGATGCGAAAGCTCTTCGGCCCCGCCGATCTCGAAGCCCAAAGCGCCTTAAAGCGGGCCTTTGATCCCAAGGGGTTTTTGAATCCCGGGAAACTGCTGCCCGCCGGTCCCACATGCCACGAAACGAGCGTTGCACCCACCGCGGGGGCCGTGAGCGCGTCCTAAAATCCCTCCGCCCTCGCGACCGCTGGCTGGCCGCGCAGCTAGTGTCGCAAGCAGGGAAGATGCTTGCTGCCCGACGTTTTCACGTGAGCCACCGATCTTCAGTGTCCTCTATTACTGAGCGTGGCGGTGCATGGGGGCGACGTCGGAGCGCAGGAAAGGATTCGACAGAGCCCCACCTCTTTCGTGATGTGGGCTTCGCCAAAGTGGCATGGGAAACTTACACAAAAGAAACGTATTTGCCACAAGCCGAAATCAGTGCGCCCTGGGAGGGCGTCCCCGCTTAGGTAATCCCTCGGTCGGTATACCTGCCGTCTGCCAGGCGACTCGCCATGAGCCAAAATACTTTTGGATAGTCCCGACTACTGGATGTTTGCCGGCCTGAATCCATTCTTGGCATGTATAATAGCGGCCGGCTTCCCGCAAGGTTTGTAAAATCTGTGCTCGGGTTTGTTGCGATCGTTGCTGAGGAGAAAATCCCGCCATAGTCCACGCGGCTTTATAACTGCCGAAAATCCTCCGAATGGTTTTCACGTTGGGGGAACGACGTTCATGACTCCAATCGTCTTCGGGCACATAGTGCCCTATGGCCTGTAAGGCGGCGATCACTTGATCCGGAGATAATCGTCGGACGTCCACGCCGGCCGCCTTCCAAGCTTGATGCCAACTCCCCAGCAATTGCAAAATGGTCGTGGCCGTCGGTTTTTTCTTCTCGTGGCGCCATCGTGTGATGGTATAATAACCGCTTTGACGGTGAGCGCGTTGCAACGCCAAGAGAACACTGTGCGGAGTCCACTCAAACCCAATGTGTTGGGTCCTCACCGCTCGCATCTTTCGGACAGGCAGGATTTTCTTTCGTCCCCATCTCCCCTGAGATTGTCGTGAGGCCCAGCTACGGATAATGATGGAATAACCCCTGGGCAGTGGTGCTGTCGCCGACGGTTCGTTTTGTGCCACCCATTGCTGGATTTGATCGAATTGAGCCCGTACGCGCTCATCAGCCATGGCCCGCCGGATTTTTCCTCGTATTAATTGTGCTGACGGGGCTGAAATGCCTAAGGCCTCTCCCAGTCTATAAGAAGACCGCATCAAATCGGCCTCGCCGATTAACGCAATCGCCTGAAACCAAGTTTCGAGTGGGATCTTCGATCGGTGGAAGACCGTTCCCGCCGTCACACTAATCTGTCGGCGACAGCCCTCACATTCATAGAGGTCAGTCCAGGGCCGATCATGACGATGAATGACCCACGCTTTCCGATGTCCACATGCCGGACATACAAAGCCCTGGGGCCATCGCTGTTGAACTAAGAAGGCCCGACAATCGTTCACTCTCCGAAATTTTACCTGCCATTCGACTAGGGCCATGAGTCGTACCTCCACTAAATTCCCTATAAACTTCATTTTACAATGAATCTCTCCGCCGAGCCGTATCGTGCGGCGTTATCTTGTGACGGATTTTTCGCAGCCCTGGATTGCCGATGGGCAGCCCGCCATCCGTGCTGGGACCGGTGATGAAACTGGCCGCTGGTGTTTTGTTCCCGCCACGATTTGGCGCCGATATTTGGTCTGGATTAGGCAGTTGCGCTGTGGGAGCATGGTATGCTCACGGGCGATCAGGTCTTGGTAGTCTCCGTCCTACCAGTACGGGACGGAAACGGCCTAGCGGGTGTACCGGTTGCCCGGATAGTGGACGTGGTGGGAGCCGGGGACGGTTTTGCGGCGGGTGTGCTGGCAGGGCGGCTGCAGGGAGGGGATTATGCACAAAGTCCGGGTTGGCAGCGGCGTTCGCAGTGGCCCATCTGGGCGACTTTAAGGGGCATCCCACCCGTAGCAAGGCTGAAGCTAGGCTGCAATCCCGGTGGCAGGACCGGTAGAGGGGAAACGGGGCCCAATGATTTTCCATAGTTATGATGCTGTTCGTTTGGACGGCCTGGGATGCCAGCTGCTCGGCAATCAAGCCGGGGCGCTTACGGCAATTTCTTTCGCCGCACCAGCTGGTAGCTGACAGCGATGCCCTCCTGGGCCAATTCCCAGGCCCCATCGTCAGCCAGCCGAATGCCCATCCAGCCATAACGGCCGACATATGCGGGAACGAAGGTGTGGTCGAGCACGCTCCAGAATTCTCGGCGGTCCGGGTCCAGCTTCACGGTCACCGTGACAGCTCCGGAGGCATGCTGTCCCGTGAAGGCAAATATTTTTTTTCCGACTTTGACGACCGTTTCATCGCCCCAGGGCTTGTCCAGCCACGCCCCGTCAAACCTGAGACACCACTGCAGCACATCCTGCAAGGAGACCATTTCCCACCTCTTTCTGCGTCCGTACCCTGGCCTGGGGCAGGCGTTTCCTTTATGATAAGGCACGAAAGCACAGGAGGGAATTTAGATGACCGGATCAGACGCGCAGTATGTGGCCCAGCAGTACAGCACCGATGAGGCGCTGCGCCTCCGGATTGAGACACACCGCCAGTACGGCATTGGATCCAAGGAAGACCTCTTTGTCCGTGTGACGCGGCTGATGGCCGGCCGCCTCGCACCCGAACGGGTGCTGGACATCGGCGCCGGAACCGGCGGCTGGTACCGGGCAATTCGCCAATCATTCCCTGATCGGGTGGCGTATACGGCCGTGGACCAGTCTTCCGGCATGGTGGCAGTCTTGCAGGAGGCTGTCCAGCAGGACCCGCTGGGTCGGGCGCTCCAAGCCGATGCGGATGCGCTGCCGTTTCCTGAGGCAACCTTTGACTGGACTGGTGCGCACTTCATGCTGTATCACGTCCCCGACATTAGCGGCGCCATCGCCGAGGCGCTGCGCGTGACCCGCTCGGGCGGTCTTGTAGCCGCGGCCACCAACGCCGCGCAGCCGTACCGAGAATTGTGGGAACTGGGCGACTGGGCGGCGTGTGAGCTCGGACGCCTGGGAGCCCAATCCAGCCAACGGGTGCGATTCAACTTGGACAACGGTGCCTCATTCTTTCCCCACGAGCCCGAACGCATTGTGTGGGAGGGTGGGTTCCGTTTTGATGCGTCTGAGCCGGCCCTGCGCTATTTGGCCTCCGGCCCCATCCGCCATCATTTGGGGCCGGGAGCGGATGAGGCCCAGGTGACAACGGCCCTCACCCTTATCAAAGGCCGCATTGATAAGATAATCCGCCGGGAAGGTTCCTTCACCGTTCACTCCCAATCCGGCCTGTTTCTGCTCGAAAAGGACTAAACACGCTGGGAGGATGCCTACGCGGAGAAGGTCGCAATGGCGCCGCTGGTCCCAACAATGCTGACGGCGTATGACGACGCGCTGGGCACCTCTGCCGTGAAGTCGCCCGTGACCGACTGGCCGGAGGGCACACGCACCACGACTGCCCCCGGATGCGTGGGAACAATCGGATAGGGGAAGAGCGAATTTTGCTGCGTGATCCCCTGCATGTCGTAGTCGTTCAGGGAGTGGGAAGTCTTAGATCCGGCCGGGCCCACCACGATATCATTTAACGAGAATAATATCATGGCGGTGGTCGGATTTTTGAGTGTCACGTTCAGCGAATAGACGTAGTCCGTCTGACCGTTGACCTGAGCGGTCCCGTCGGCTTGCACACGATTCACGGTAGCCTGAACTTGGTTGGGTCCGGCCACGCCGCCTGCCTGTGGGCCGCCTGTCAATACGGGAGAAGGCGGAGTGGACGGGGACTCTACGGGCACAGAACTCGATGACGGCGGGGCAGTGCTGGATGACGGCGCTGCCGAGCTGGGGGAGCTTGATGGTGCCGCAGTTCCGCCCCGATGATGATGGTGTTTGTGATGGTGGTGTCCAGACGCCAGGGGTGCGTTGTGAGAGCCGCAGCCAGCAATGGCGGCCAAAGTCAGCGGAGCTAAAATCCCCAATGCCCAGTAGCGAGTCGTTCGGTTCATGGTTGTGTTCCTCCTCCTGTCGGATGTGCGACCGATACCGTACTCTCTAACGTCTGCCAGAAGTCTTTGGTTTCAAACGGCAGGTGCCACACCGCCATACTCCCAAATTGTCCGCCGTCGCCATCTTGTTGCACCTGGTTTTGCATTGACTGGGTAGTGTTGACCTATATAGTATGGGTGCTCACCCAAGTTTCACTGTGAAATCACTGGGTTCAACGCGGCCTCTGTGGCCTGATCATAAGTGTCGGGAGTGGCACCGTGACGTTGAAGCCCTGTGTGGCGTCTCTCCGTAACCTATGGCCAGGGTAGCGACGGAATCAATATCCAACGACGGTGGTGTCAAAACGATACCATCATTAGCGCTTAACGCAATGCTCCGATGACCACGCCTACTAACACCGCGACCCAAACATACGCAATATACTGAGTGACACGTCCAGACTGAACGCGCAGCATCGACCGGCCTATCCACCGGCCCAGCCGCAGGACCGGGATGTAAAAATTTTGCTCCACACGGTCGATAATTGTATGACGGTAAAAATGGGCGCCCCCCCGCTTGGCGCGTTCACGGGTGAGGCCGTAGAATTTCGCGAATGCCAATCTCATCGGATGCGTGAAACCTTCGGCCGACCAACTCGTCTGCGGAGTAAATGTGACAGCTCCACCATTCCATGGTTCCACCAGGCGAACCCCCCTGCGACGCCGAATGACCCCACGAATAACCGCGACGATGACGCTCAAGAACAAGGCCATAAAAAGCAGGACATAGGGATCCTCGACGTTAAATGCCTCAGGGAAGAATACCGTGCCCTGAGCGAGCGGGGCGGGAAGTAAATTGGCGCCGATGGCTACTAGCGGAGCCGCAGTCGCGGGATGCACGAAACTCGGCGCGACGACGGGAGCTTTGGAGGGCAAAAACGCCCTTAAGGTGCGGTTCAGCCAGGGCAAAAACCAGGGTGACCCCGGGCCTGCCACCACAATCAGAACCAACGGCAAACCCAAACCCCAGAGCCACTCTCTCGCGGGTTTTGGCACCATCCGGGGACTGCCCCGGTGAACTCCCAGGAATATGAAACCGAACCAACGGAGGTATGCTGCCACGCCGATCGCGGCCGTTGCTGCGATGACGGCGCCGGCGACCATAAGACCGAGATGGATGGCTCCCTGACCTGTGGCATCCAGCGGCTTGAGTATGCTTTCCAATAACAGCCACTCACCCAAGAATCCACCGAGTGGGGGGAACGCGCCCAATGTCAGAATGGCCAGCAAAGAAAGTAAGGCGGTCGTGCCAGAGGAATGGATAATACCGCCCAGCCCGTCGATTGTGTGGCTCCATAACCCCGTATAATCGGTGGCGGAAAAGAGCACAAATTTAGCCCCCGCATGCATCACTAAGAGGACAACCGCCCCGTCTAACGCAAATGTCGAGTCAACATTTGCCGGGGCAACTAGTGATACGATTCGCCAAATGCCGATGGCTGCAAAAATTAGTCCCATGATTTCTAACGTAGAATACGCCAGAATCCTTTTCACATGTCGCGAGACGATGCTGTATAGCGCACCGCTAAGCGCTCCTAAGACACCCAGCACCAATAGGATGATCGCCCAGGCCATTCCCGCCCCGGCGATTTTTATGATGGCTAACATGCCGCTTATGGCCAGCGCCGTCAACAGTCCCGAAAATATTCCGGCAACGACACCGGGCGCTTGTGGCTCGGCCATGGGCATCCAAATCATCACCGGGAACAGCCCCGCTTTCACGCCGAACGCCACCATGGCCATTACCATCACAATGTTTGTCGTAAGGGATGGATGAGAACTAGACGCATGAGCCAGGGCGGCTAACGAATCGTGCAAGAAAGACGTGTGTACCGGCATCAGCCAAACCAGCGCGATGAGAAGAAAAAGGCCGCCTAATTCCGACAGCGCCAATAGGCTCCAGCCTGCGTTCCAAACCACGCGAGCCCGTCGGGTGGTGACCAGGCCTAAATAAGTGACGGCAGAAATGAATTCCCAACTCATTAGCAATAAGAGGCCGTCACCACTCCAAAGATACACGCCGACCGCTCCTAACAGCGGTAACAGCGCATAAAACACCCGATGTGCATCAGGGCGCCTCATACTAAGGAGGGTGGCAGACAAAAATAGGAGTCCGCCGATTAACGCCCACATGGAGGCCAACGGCAAAGGGCTCGCGATGAGCGTGGGCCACGGCTCAGGCAAACGAATGATACTGGCGTACTGGGGAATGAGCCAAAAGGCCATAACCATAAGCCCTAGAGATCCAGCACACATGAAAACGGCCATAAAACGTCGTGCCCACTGGGGACGGTGCGACAGTGCAAAAGCTCCCGCCAACGAGACCGCAGTATAACTAATCCAAGCGCCAATCCAATAGGATCCGTTCACCAGCCAACCTCCCGTTGCACTCTCGGATCTTCCCCGTCAACCGCTGCCAAAAGACCGCGCAGAATGTCCCCGGGAGTGGGCGGGCACCCGGCGATGGCCACGGTCACCGGAACGATACCGTCTAACGATCCCATGACGTCAGGTGCGTCTTTAAAAACTCCTCCATCAATAGCGCAAGAACCCAGTGCCACGACCCTTTTGGGTTCCGTCATTTGCTCAAACACGGTTTTGATGACGGGAACCATGGCTCGGGTTATCACTCCCGTCACGACTAAAATATCCGCGTGCTTGGGGGACGGGGTGAAGCTAAACCCGTACCGGGTTAAATCGTACTGGGGACCAGCGATGAGGCTCAGTTCAGACTCGCAGCCGTTGCAAGAACCTGCGTCCACATGCCGAATGGCTGCCGCCCGTCGAAATAGGGCCGGTTCTTGCGGCCGGTAATTGGTTAAGGCGTCCGCATTTTCCATCGCCTCCACAACGGGGGCGGATTCGGTTGGATATCCCGAGGTGTACGGGAGCCTCACGATATTTCTTAGCCAGTGCCAGTAGTACATGATGTCACCTCCAAAACCCGGTTATCCATCCCAGCCTGCCACAGACAAAGAAAAACTGGCGTCGATGATCGGGAAATCCTGTAAAATGTTTCCGTTAGCCATGGCTGCCGGATATGCCATCCAATTTCTTTGAGAAGGCGTTGCCACGCCCAAATCCAAAATTCGGCCCGAGTTTGGGTCAAGATAGATCCAGTACCCTAAAAGACCCCGCGCAGCCTCGACAATACCCGTGCCAGACCTGGTCGCGGGGGCGCCTTTGATTGGTGTCCGATTGTGAGCCGACACTTTTAACACGAGTGTCCGCTCCCATTGCTCAAGGATTTTCCTAATGAACTGGAGGCTCGCCTCCAGTTCAAGGATGCGCACATGAAACCTCGCATAAGAGTCCGCTTGTGACGCCATGACAACAGGTATGGGCATGTCGACATAGGCAGCATAGGGGCGAACGCGGCGCACGTCCACTTCACGTCCCGCGGAGCGGCCCACAGGGCCGACTGGGCGAACCGCATGGATGGTAGTTGGCGGTATGATGCCCGCGCCATGCAACCGATCGAGAAAGGACGTGGTTCGCTCCAGATCGTACGCGATTTTGGCGCAGTGGTGGGTCACTCTTTCCACCGTATCACGCACACCCGACATATTCACGTTTGCGGGCCACAACCTGGTATCCAATCCGCCCGGAACAATACTGCCGCGCATATAGCGGTGGCCAAATAATAGATGATTGATCCGAAGCAACTCTTCCTTCAGATGCAAGTATTCCATCTGCGGAACGGGGAGGCCGGTGGACACGGCTAATGCGGCCAAGTCACCTACATGGCTATAAACACGCTCCAACTCTGCCATTAACGTTCGTGTCATCTGGATTTCGGGCGGTACGTTGACGGCCCAGGCCTCCTCAACGGCCAGTGACATGGCAAGACTGTGGTGTACGTTTGACGTGGTGGTAAATCGCGAAATGACCGGCATCGCCTCAGCCACTGTGCGGCCGCCAACGATGGCGCGAATGTGCCGCTGCTTCCATCCGTTTTCTACGTAAACATGCAAGATCTCGTCGCCCATAACGGTTAGGTTGTATAAGACCGATTCGGCCACATCCGCCCGCACCGGACCCAACGGGTACAAGAAGACGCCCTTACCGCGGACGGACGGGTGTGCCGGTGAATTCCACCCCAGTTCCGGCCATTCCACGGCCAAACGATGCTCGCTAGTCGCCGCATCCCGAATACCCATGTCTGACGGCGGAGGAGTGTTGTTCCCGGGCACGAACTCCCATCCCAGCGTTTGTAGCTCCCCGGAATTTCCGTCCATGAGAAGGACAGCAAGACAGTCATCTTGCCGGGTGAGCAAAACCGTTTCAAATCCGGCGTCCCGGCGTTTTTGCCACGATTCTAACCATTCATCGTAATCCCCCATGGTTTCTTGCTCCCGGCGAGCAATGCCTTCAAGTACGTCGGACATCGAGTTGAGCCCCCTTTCAAGTAATAGACGTCTACAGGTGGGCCGGCGCTAATTGGTCAACCAAGTTGTGCCACAGCGGATGGACGGCTAACGGCAAGGCTATCCCGCCGACCAGCACGATCAATCCGAGCACCGCCGTCGGTAACACCAGTGCCGTGGGTTCGACGATAGCGGGAGCGGCAATTGGTTTACCCACCGGCCCGGGGGAAAACAGCCACTGGGGGACCCGTCGGGCGATCGCGATGAAGATAATCACCATCAAGGCGGCCGCGACGGCAACAAATAGCCGGTCTTGCACTTGATGAAAGCCTCCCGCCAATACGAGCCATTCGCTCCAAAACGGGGCAAATGGCGGCAATCCGACAATGGCGGCGGATCCGAGCGCTAAAAGTGTTCCAGTCCATGGGGTTCGATGCAAAATGGCTCGTGCCCCTTTGAGTTCGGATGTGTGATACAACAGGCGAACCGTTCCCGCATTATGAAATAACAGGGTTTTACTGGCGGCGTGGGTCCAGATATGCAAGGCTGCGCCGATCAGCGCGACTCCGCCAAAACCTATGCCCAGGCTTATGATGCCGATGTGTTCAATGCTTGAATACGCCCATAGTCGTTTAAGGTCGCTTTGAAATGCGAGAAAGCCGGCGGCAATCAAAAGCGAAAGCAGGCCGAGCAACACCAGGGCATCACGTAGATAGACTGGCGGAACGGCAAAAGATACCACGCGGAATAACCGGTAAATAATGACCAATGCGCCGGCCAACTTTAATCCGGACAAGAGTGCTGAAATGGGAGCGGGCGCTTCGCTATGCGCATCCGGCAGCCAGGTGTGAAACGGTGCAAGCCCTGCCTTGGCTCCATAGCCGACCAAGGCCGTGTATGCCCCTATCAGAGCCCAATGCTGACCGGCGCGGGATAAGGCATGATGAACTGGCAGTGGATGCCAGGCAAACAGGGGACTTCCCACCGCTGTTAGCGCCAGAATTGTCCCCATCAGGGCAAACATCGCACCCGTTTCCGTCACCATGACATACTTCCAGGCGGCCTCGACGGCAGCCGAGGTATTTGGCACCGCGGCCAGCACAACGCTGGAAAGAGTTGCCACCTCCATAGCAATCCACAGCCATAACAAATTGGTCCACAGCGCCAGGGCTATAAGGGAGAAAAGGAACACAAACAATAAAACATAGTAGAACTTGATGCGGGAGTTGGCCCACTGATGTTGCCGGGCTTCACGATTGATGTACGGGCCAGAGTACCATAATGCAAAGATGGAAAATACGGCAACCGTGACGAAATACCAGGAAGCCAAGGGGTCCGCTCCCTGCCACAAATGAGAGACCTGAGTTGCCAGCTCTGCGATTAAGAAGATGATGCCCGTCCGCCGCGTCCAGTCAAGGCCACGAATCGGAACCAGCCAACTTGCCGGAGCCAAAATCAGCATACTGGTTGGGATGGTCCATAGCGCTACCGTCATCCGATAAGTTCCTCCAATTCGCGCACGTCCAGCGAATTTTTGAGCGCTTGGATTTGCCGAGCGACGAAAGCCAAAACAACAGCGAGTGCCAGACTAATCCCAATCAGTCCCAAATCGGTGAGTTCCGGAAGTGTTGGAGCAAAAACCAGTACGCCAGCATCCACTATGGTATCAAGACTTAATAGCGCCCAGAGCATGCTCCATGCCTCGTAGCGTGACGAGAGGTGAACGAAGGAGACAAACATCGAGGCGAAAATCATGCCGGCAACAACGGGTCGGGGAAGACCAAGCTCGCCCACCAAAAGTCCGCCGATGGTGCAAAACAGAGCGTAGATAAGCAACGCGCCCATGCCCATTGGGGCTTTTGCGCTGTAATGAGTGTTTGGCGATGTAATACCGTGGTTAACGATTCGCGGTATGGCAATAACACGAATAAGTACCGTCAGGCCCACAGTCACCCATAAAATGGGGAGGTGGCCAGAGATGGCCATCACCGCACCCAGACCAGCTTCCGCTATCGCTTGGATTCGGTAGAAAGTGGTAACGGTCCCGGGTGCCTTGACAATCATCATTCCAACCGTTGCGAGCCATAACACTGCCGTAGACGCGCCTGCCCAGGTTAGCATCCGAGAACCTCCTTTGTTGTTTTTGTTAGGTAGCTGCACCATCAGAGATTTGCCGCAAACCCTCCCAGCGCAGCGAGAACAATGGCCGCCAATAGGAAATCGACGTTACGCAATAGACGAAGCTTGGCAAATCCAGCTTCGATGCTAACTATCACCAATCCTAAAATGGTGATTTTGAGCATTACTATAAGCGTGGCCACTAAAAGCGAACTCCATGCAGCAGTAGAGGCCAGCCCCCACGGCGTAGCCAAGACGTTACATAAAATGATGCTAAGAACCACAAACTTCATCCATCCGCCCCACTCATATAGGGCTAAATCCGGGCCGCTTGACTCGAACGTACGACCGGGATCAATCATCGCCAGTTCTTGCGACGTCGACGGATTGTCGACCGGAATGCGGCCGGCCTCCGCTAAAATTAAAAGAAACCATCCGACCACCAGGAGGATATGCGCTGGTGAAAAAAACCATCGGGAGGACGCCAACGTCTGGTTAACCACAAACGGAATCGTCGCGCTGGCAGCCGATGCCGCGGTAAAGACCAGCAGCATGGACAACGGCTCAGCAAAAATGGCGATGAGGCGCATGCGGCTCGTCCCCAATACGGGGTAAACACTGGCACTATCCAGAGCGACAAACAGGAGAGTCAATCCTCCAGCGGCCAAAATCATGCCACCGCCCAACATGTCGCCCATCCATGCAAATGGAAGCGGAAAGCTGGTCACGACCGGAATGAGCATGGCTACCAAAAGGGGCGCAATAAAATAGGTGATAGGAGCCCATTCAGAAATCCAACTAGAGTTATTGCTGCGCACCGTTTCTTTGTGAAACCACTTCCACAAATCGCGGTATGGCTGCCAGATCGGTGGGCCATGGCGGCTTGCTAACCGTGCACGATAGCGCTCCAAAATTCCCCGCAATAGAGGGGAAAAAACCAGAACGAACATAACTGCTAATGCCTGAGCCAAATAAAGACTCATGCTAACCCTCCCAATGCACATAGCATGCCAAAAAACACCGGTCGACCATGCTTGACTGATGTCAAGGAGTCATTAACCCGGTGCGGGTGGTTTCGGATATCTAAATCCGCGGCGGATTCCATCGCCGTAGCTTGGATAAGCTGAAAGAATACAAAAGCCATTATAGCATAACGTCACGAGTCGACAACGCTTTTTCCTCTGTATCTGCTTTTTCTCGGTTATGCCTATCGTGCTGGCGCTGACGGGCTGAACCGGTAGCGGCGGTCGGCCACGTGAACCGGGGCAGCGCGCCAGAACTCTTTCGCTTAATATGCTAGGTGGGAACATGGCGTCGTCTGTGATGAGTTAGCTGGCGATCCCAGGACCCGAGCGGCGGGTTATTTTGTACGCCAGCCTGGAGGTGGGGGTCTCGTCAACATTTCAAAAACTTCTGGTATGGAAGATGATACTAAGCCGTCAGATCTTTAAGGAGGTGGTGTTACGAAGGGACGGGGCATCAAGACCCTTATTATCGCCGCGGTCGTGGCCTCGGATCAATGGAGCAGCGCCTGGGCGCGCGCAGCGTTGGCTCATGGGCCCACCAGAGTCTTTATAGGCGGCGCCGTGCAACTGCGCCTGTTGTTTAACCGCGGAGCCATGTTAGGGTTGGGCTCCGAACATGCTGCCTGGGTCTTGGCGGCGGGTATTGTTGGCACGCTGCTTCTCGGCTTTTTCTCGTTGCGGCGCCGGCAGGGTGGGCTGGCATTGGCGCTGATGACAGGCGGCGCACTGGGAAACGTCATAACCCGACTACGATTCCACCAGGTTACCGATTTTATTTATATCCCGCCGTATCCTGCCATCTTTAATCTCGCGGACGTTGCGCTACGGGTTGGAGTTTTGTGGTTTATCATTGCCCTCTTGGTGCACGACCGGAGTGCAGCGAGACCGAAAGCAGGATATTAGCAAACGGGTTCCCCCAAATCTGCTGGGGAACCGACGACTTCCCGCATGACGCCAACCACGGCCGACGCGGGGAAAGCCAGCAGCATGCCTTGTTTAATCGCTACCCCTAATGGAAAGCGACGGTGGATGATCCGACCCAGCTGGCGCGACCGGCGGCCCACACCTAAGGCCGGTCCCAGCCGCTGGCGGCGGTATGACGAGAGTGCCGCGCCAACCTCTCGCGATGTCGCTAGCTCGCGGGCTAAGACCCATCCGTCGGCAATACTCTGGCAGGCGCCTTGGCCGGTGTTAGGGGTCATCAGGTGGGCCGCGTCGCCAATCAGCGTCGCCGGAAACGGGCGATCGGAAAACGGCTCAAGGCGATCAAAAATGGGATGGATTAGGAGTTCATCGTCGGGCGTATCTTCTACAAACCGTTTCACCGGGTCAAACCACCCGTGCACATGCCGAAGAAAGTGTTCGCGTTGGGGAGGATGGTTTGGATCAGGCCAGGGGATGGTCGCAAACCAGTAGACGCGGTCTGGGCCCAATGGACTGTAGCCAAATTCCCCGGCGCCTCCCCAAACTTGCACCACCGTGTCTTGGTGCGAGTTCGGTAGCGTGTGTGATACGATTCCGCGCAGGGCAAAGAATCCCTGATATTTTGGGGGTGGTAGGTGCCATAACGCCTGCCGCACAATAGAATGAATCCCGTCAGCGCCGACTAACACGCCGTGGTGGCGTGAAAGGCGGTTTTGACTCTCAACAATGAAGGCGTCGTGGTCCCAGCGCAGCCCCGTGACGGGAGAGTTGAGGCAGAGAGTGCCGTGAGGAAGTGCATTCATCAACGTGTCCAGGATGTGAGCGCGAGGCACCGCCCACGCTGCCTCGTCCCAGCCATGGCCGATGTCAGACAATGCCAACGACTTAAGCTCACGCCCACGAGGATTGACAAAAAGATATCGATCGATACGCGACCCCGGCCGACAAATCTTATCTGCCAGTCCCAGACGCCGAAACACCCACATAGCGTTGGGTGCCATGGCCAGCGCGGCGCCACCTCTATATACGTCATCGCCCCGCGCTTCCAATATAGATGCTCTGGCACCGCGTTGGGCCAAAGCCGCCGCGAATGTGAGGCCCGCAATCCCACCTCCGATTATCGTGACTGATACGATACCATCCACCTCGCTTACCTTTTCCATTATGCTACACTACATCCAGTATCATGCCGAGCATAGTGGTGTAAAGGATGGCGAACGGTGGCAAAAGGATCCGGAAAGTCGGCGCGGCGGAATTCGACACGCCGGCATCAAGGCGCCGGTTGGTGGTGGTGGCTGATTGTTGGCATTCTGGCCGTGGGCGTGCTCTATGTAGGGTATCGCGGATCGGGCACGCACAACGGAACGAAGAACAGCTTCAGCGGCCAAAAGATGGTGCCGCTCCACGAACCCAAGCGTCCCGCGCACGGTTTCCCCTGGAAGTACCAGGCCTATGCACTCAGCAGTGGAAAGCCGGCTCACTTGGTGCGCGGATCGAAAATCACGGTGGTTATGCTAATGGCCTCGTGGTGCATGTACTGCGCATATGTGGACCGCTACGTATGGCCAGCCGTTCTGCACACGCCGGGACTGCAGTTGAATATTGTGGATGTCTCCACCAACGGCGGAATCGGTGATCCGGGTCCCAAACAGCCACCGTTTACCGGACACGACAATAAAATGGGTACCATAGGGGCGGGCGGCATGTTAGATGTGATGAAAACCTACGTGCGGCAGTTTCAGCTCACCCAACCCAACGTCCACGTGTTGGTGGATCCCCAGGGTCTCTCTTATTGGAGCGTACAAACCTATCCGACTCTCCTGTTCTTGAATTCAAAGGGTCAATTGGTGAAGCGGGTGAACCGAGCGATGACCATCCCTCAGGCCAAAAGCGTCATTCAGCAGGTGTTGCGCCAGGGTTGATATCACGAAGCGGGTATTGCGGCCAGATTTGCATCACGCCCTGTAGCCATGCAAGCTTTCTGGTTTTCTCCCTTGGAACAAACCGAGATCCTGCCCCGAAAGCAAACCCTCACACAGCATGGCTCCCGGCATAACGCCACCTGCCCTAAAAGGTCACGCCCGGAACAACTGAGTCGCGACCGAAGAAGGTCGGGATCCCAGCAACCGCTGAACGTGGGCTTTCATGTAAAGGCTGGTGACCCTAATATAGCTACCGGGACACTTCTTGCCTATTCATCCACGCAAGTCGCCCGCGCCGCGGTGATGCTGACTGCAAGTCGCTATCGGTGCGGACGCACCAGCAAGTTTGCACGCCGGTTATTGTAGAACGCGGCCAGTCTGCCGATGGTTCCCAGCGGGGGGACTGAACGGCCATGGCCGGCCCGCCGATTTTCTCCACAACGTCCCTCATTCGGGCGATCCTGGCACAAAAACGCCTCCAAACGACCTCGGCTGTATGACCGTCTGCCCGCTGTTTGACAGGGGCGGTTCTTGAACAATGTGAATGGTACCTGATCATATGGCATGGTCACAAAGGAGCGTGAACGCTATGTTTGTTGATTATCTGGGTGTGATGTTGGTCAACTTGGGCGCTGGCCTGGCCCTTCTTGCCCACTATCTCTACGTAAAGCCAGCTAAAGCGCTGCGGAAAAGCTGGGCCGCTGGGTTCTACGCGGTGGGCTTATTGGGATTGGTGACATCGCTGCCTATGGTTCTTCAATGGCCCCTTCCGGGCGGTTATAACGTCGCCTATGGTGAACCCGGCCTGTACTTCGGTGTGCTATTTATCGCTGCCGGCCTCACTTTGACCTTCGAATGGGAGCCGCTCATCCCAGCCATTTACGGATTCTTTGGAGCCATTTACTCGATTGTCATTGGCATCCGCATTGAGGACTTGGGATTGACGAAGGAACCGACCGTGGCGCTTTTGGGATTCGTTCTGACAGGTCTCGGGGGCATTTTGGTGCTACCGGCGATTCAGTGGCGTGACAATAAGGCACTGGCCACGATTACCGCAGCGATTCTCGGTGTGGCCGCCCTGATCTGGCTCTATACCGGCTACGCCGCCGGTTGGGGCCACATACTCGACTTTGCCAAGTGGATGCCACCGACGAAGTAAGTGTACTTTGGTCTCGTATGCTGTTCGGGGTTTTACAGATTGTTCTAAGCTGCGAGTTAGCACCGATGTGTAATTTCGGCGGGGAGATCTGGATCCGTTCCGCATTTCCGCAAAAACATGCGCTGGTCGGGAGCGGATGTCGGGTCCGCGCTTAGTGGACGACCGAGGGTAGGAGGAAGTCCCCAGTCTGGCCGCAATATCGGGGGACGACCGAGGGTAGGAGGAAGTCCCCAGTCTGGCCGCAATATCGGGGGACGACCGAGGGTAGGAGGAAGTCCCCAGTCTGGCCGCAATATCGGGGGACGACCGGCCATTGGCTCTAAGAAGCCGTGATGCGATGAAGGCAGGGAAGGCGATCATTTGCGTCGCGGTGATCGGACCTAGATAAGCCTATCAGGACGGGGAGCGCGGCCACTGGGATTCCACGCGGCGGCGCTTTTCCATGGTATCCGGCTCGTCGCCGTAGCGAATCGCGTCATAGGTGGCGGGAACCGACTCAGCCAATCCGGACTGAGCGCGGAGTAGCCATTCGCGCAACGTTTCCGATTCGGCTCGCTCGGCACGCCGGCGCTTGGCTTGGCGGAGGCGATTATAGGCCAGCCTCCGTACCGGGGTGAGTGGACGGCGCGAGCTGGGGATGAGACTGATAAACTGCCCTTCCAAGGCTTCCCGAACGATTCCCGACTCTTGAACCTCGTCCTCCACCGATGCGTCGTTTCGGGCCCAGTAGTGATAGGCGGCGTAGATTATGAGCGCCAACACGGCCAGTCCGAAGAGAACCAATAGGGCGGTAATGATCACGGGAGGATGGCTGGTGACGGCGTGGTTTGTCAGCCGCGCGCCGGGTGCGCTTGTACGGCGGAACGGATTGCGGCCGTGATAATGGAGGTGAACGTGCGAAAAGAGAGCTAAAACGGGGTAGGCCACCGCGGCAAAAATGGCGGCAATCACCGCCTGCCACGGCAATAGGTGGACTACCAGTCCCACCACCGTGGCACCGACGGCGGCCATCACCGCCAGGATCAATGCTAAACGCATTCGGTCGAACTCCCTATCCGGACTAGATTCACCTGTGTTAATCAGCGCCAAAACCGCCATCAGGCCGATGGGCACAAAGATGAGGCCGGCCGAGGGGTGCACAAAGGCGGCCACTGCTGCGATGGGAAGACTTCCGAGAATTGCGCGGTCCGCGGATGGCCTTGGGCTTCGCGCCATGGAGAGCGCCGCCATCGCCATTACCACCTGAAGAATGACCGCCCAGGCTGCGCCCACAAAGAAGAGTTGGGCGGCAACCAAGAGCGCTTCAACGGTAAATCGCAGGGCGGGATGCATCCGTCGGGTAACGCCGGGGATTGCTGCCAAGGTCAAGAGCACCCACACTGGGCCAGGAAGCTTGGCTGCCCAGGCCAGGCTCATTAATGGCATCCAATATAGGCCCGTTAACAAGAGGCGGTTACGCACGAGACCACTCCTCATGAGAAAAGTACCAGACATCTTTTAGCCATGGGGGCAACGACCGCTTTCTATCGCCCGGTGCCAGGTAAATGACGTGAAGTCCCCTCAGAACATGGCGGTGCAAGTGCTCGGTCAGAGTTTGTGGCCAATAAGGGCTCACGAAAACGAGTGTCGCCCGGTCTGCGAGCCGACGCTCCAGCCGCGAGAGGACATGGGGCAGATCATCATCCATGGTTCCGCTGGGCTGGGTCCAGGCGAGCGCTGTGAGTAGTTCTCCCGCATGCGCCCGGCGCTCGGCCGCCAGCGTGTAGCCGCGGATGTGTCCGGAAATGGCTCCGGTCGACGAAAGGCCTGTGACCAATCCCCGGTTGACCGATGCCTCCACAACGGTTGCAGCCACGCTGATGGTTTCTTCCAATAGATCACGGTCGATGCCTTGCCAGTGGGCTTCCGTGGTCTTGGGATGAAGCAGGACCTCGACAGACCGATCCGACATCGGCTCCAATTGTTTGACCATGAGTCGGCCCATTCGAGCAGAAGCGTGGGGCGCAATTTGCCGGACCGGATCACCTGGATGGTATGGGCGTGTGCCAATGATGCGGAATGGATCGGGGGGATCCCACGGGTTGCCTCGTATTGTGCCAGATTCCGGGTTTTGCGACCAAAATGCGGAGGGCAGGCCGTAGCGCCGGGGCCATATCGTGAGATGATACTGTCGGCGCTCCTCGCGGACCAGTTCGTTCCAGGATAGCGGGTCCCGGAACGTCAGCGAGGCAGGACCAATGTTCCAGCGCCCGCGCTCGTGCCCAATCAGTCCATATTGGACTCTCACCCGTTGACGTCCGGCTGCCCACACGGTTCCGGCCAGGGTTTGACGCGCGCTGCCGGGCGTCAGGAGGATGGTTCCTGGACCGTGAGGGTCCACGGCTTGCGGTAACTCCACTTTCCACTGCATGTCTAATATGGGCCAGGGCGCCGGGTTTTGCACAACCATCTCGGTGGGCACGGTTTCCCCGATTTCGGCGTATTGCTCTCCGAGCCGTGTCGATACGGAGATAGATTCCAAGGTCCGCCGGGCTAGGTAGGAGGAGAGAAAGGCGAGGCCCCAGAAAAAGAGGCCGGCAATCAGGATGGTGAGATGACCGGAGAAAAGTCCCACCCACGCCAGCACCATCCCCAGTATGGGAATGGTTTCCTGCCGCCAGGCCTTCCAAATCACGGCGTGTCTTCCACTGGAACGGGGACGTCTTCGAGAACTTGCGCGACCAATTGGGCACCGGTGACGCGACTAACGACTGCACTGCTACTCGGCTTTAACCGGTGCGACAGCACGTACGGTGCCAAGTACTTGATGTCGTCGGGGGTGACGAAATCTGTCCCGTGAAGCCAGGCATAGGCACGGGCCACCTGAGCAAAGCGCATCGTGGTGCGCGGCGAAGCGCCCAGTTCCACTAACGGGTGCGAACGCGTGGCGCGGGAGACAGAAACCAAATAGTTCAAGGTGGGTTCGTTAATGCGTACGTTGCCTGCGTCAGCGGCCATCTCCTTTAAGTTGTCGGCTTCCAACAGCGGTTGGACGTGGGGTAAAGGATCTTCCCGGGAGAAGTGTTCGACTAGTCTGCGCTCATCCGCCTCGTCAGGATAGCCCAGCGAGAGCGACAGCAAAAAGCGGTCCAGTTCAGCTTCCGGCAGGGCGAACGTGCCTTCCATTTCCACCGGGTTTTGGGTTGCCATGACTAAAAATGGGTCGGGAAGCGGGTGAGACTGGCCGTCGGCCGAAACCTGGCGTTCTTCCATGCATTCCAGCAACGCGGCCTGTGTCCGCGGCGTGGTCCGGTTAATTTCATCCACCAAGAGAATGTGATGAAATACCGGGCCGGGCCGGAAGATCAGCTCACCGGTTTTCATGTCGTATACCGGTCCTCCGGTGATGTCCTGGGGGAGCAGATCAGGTGCACCCTGAACCCGGGCAAAGCTAAGGTGGGTGAGCCCAGCCAGTGCCCGAGCCAGGCGAGTTTTTGCCACGCCGGGCACATCATCTAACAAGACATGTCCACCGGCCAGCCAGGCCGACAGAACCAACTGGGCTTGGGCTCGCTTTCCCAACACCAATTGGTCCAGAGCGCCCAACAGTCTCTCGGCAAGAGCTTTTGTGTCCTTTTCCATCTCAATTTGGCGACGGGCACTCCGGCATTAACGCCGGGGATGAAGCCGCCTTCCCCCCTTTCTCTTACGCGCTGACAGGACCTTGAGCACAATACCACCCGTCTTGGCGTTAAAGCAGATGGGCCACCAAACGATCGTCGGTGCGTGCCGTGAGAGTCCCGCTCCGATGCCGATCTACCGTCGATTTTCGCGCCGAGACAGGGTTTTCCCAGTAAAAACCGAAGTGTCGCGTAACGCGTACAGCATACCAGATCGGACACCGGTGTTTGTCCGTACGGAAAATTCCCCATGCTGAAACTATCGCCTTATCTCTCAATTCGCAGTGCAAGGAAGAAATTCCTTCCGTAACAACTAACAGCCGTTACGGGATAATCCAGACCGGAATGGGTGATTGATGGCAGAGTTCGGCCGAGATACTACCTAACATAGTGCGGGACAAGGAGTGGTGTCGGCGACCGGTTACCAGTGCGTCGTATGGGTGGTCCCTAACGTAGGCAATCAAGGTGCCGGCAATAGTCTGCCCCTCCAGTACCACGGCTTTAGAGGCGAGGGGCTCTAACATCTCTTGCGTTCTTTCACAAGCTTGGCGCGCGCGGTGGTCGGCGACATCCTCCAGTGGCGCGGCATAGTCGGCTATCGGTGCAAACGTCGGTGAGCCGACTTCGACGATAGACCGGAGGACGCTGGCGATGGTGACGTCCACGTCATCTGCAGCAAAATGTGATTTAATCCAGTCCGCGGCTCGAAGGGCGCTGGCGGACCCGTCTGAGACTAACAACAGGTGCAAAGGTTTCGTGGAGTGCACCTCCCGCTTGTTTTTGGCAGTATGTTTCCACCGATTCGGGAAAGCATAACAGCGAACGAAGCAATAGAGGGGGATTTTGATGGCAAACGTCGATGTGCGTTGTACGGTCAATAACTGCTATTTTTGGGCGCAGGACAACTATTGCGCTGCCGATACCATTCTCATAACCGGGGATCAGGCGGCAGCTGAAACCACAACCAACGCCAGCACTAACACGCTGGTCAGCCAAATTGGCAAGACTCCAGCCGAAACACGCCAGCAAACGGCCTGCCAAACGTTTAAGCGGCGCTAGCTGGCGGCAATTGAGCTCAGCCGCTTTAGGGCTTTCATGCGGTCCATCTCGCCGAGGCGGGCTCGTTGTAAAGCGGTCTCCAATGAGGCGATGGTGGCTTCATAATCAGGGCGGTGCACAGGAAACGGTGTGCCGTCCTTTCCGCCGTGGGCAAAGCTGTAGCGTACCGGGTCTTTGAAGGTGAGTGGGGTACCGTGCACCACTTCGGACACCATGGCCAAAGCCCTAAGTGTGCTGGCGCCTACACCAGGCAGCGCCACCAACTGGCTGTAGTCTTTGGGGTCGGCTTCGTAAATTTGGTGCAGGATTTTATTGAAATACGCCGGGGCGGGGACCATGTGATACCGGGGCATGGACAGATCACGCGTTCCATCTTCATTGTCCTTCAACTTCCTTAAGGTTAAGAGGGTGTCTTGCGGGCGAGCCACCAATTCCAGTGATGTCTGGTGAATCGGCAAATTCTGGCGGGCCGTGAGATCCAAGACATGACCTTCGGGTTGACCAACAATGCCCTGGTGTGGCGTCACAGTGAAGTCAACAACCGCGGAACTCAGCCAATGATATCGCCGGGCCAGATGATTGTCCTCGTTCATGCCCTGCTGTACTACCGCCCAATGACCATCCTTATCGAACAAAAAAACGTGATGGTAAAGGCTGTAGCCGTCCTGGACCAGGCCGCTGTCAACTTTGGCTGCCAGCCGGCTGGCTTGAGTCAATTGGACGCTGTCCAGCGCCAGCGCATAGCGGCTTCCCATGGTGTCGATTTCTTCTGGTGTTTTCCGCGAGGCCTTTCCTTTGCCGCCGGCCACAAACAGGCCGAAATCTTTAGCGCGGGCAGCCCACGCCTCTTTAAATGCGCCCAGCACTACCGTGGTGAGTCCGGATGAATGCCAGTCAAAGCCGAGTACCGACCCGAAGGCCTGAAACCAGACCGGATCGGAAAAACGGCGGAGCACCTCCTGGGTACCGTATTCAACAATGATGGCCTCGATCATCGCACCGCTCAGTTGGCGCATGTGCTCGAACAACCATGGGGGGCAGTGGCCGCCATGAAGCGGCGCAGTGGCGGTACCAGTCTTATGCATGAGCGTTCACCTAAGTTTCACTATATCACGGCGAAATCCTAACGCGTCGATAGACAGAGGTGGTACGAATTCTTTCGCCAGCAGCGGGACCAGGCAGGGATTCGCGGAGCCCACGGCGAACCCGTTAGAAGTAAAATGCGGCTGGATTGACTATGTCGGGACAAGCCTATGCATTAAGGAGAGAATGTCATGGATCCCGAATTGAAAGCCTATTTGGATGGTATGCGTCAAGACATGATGGCCCACCCCGAGCGAATGAATCAATCGAGCCGTCAGGACCTAACAGAGCAAATGAAAGATCAGCGTCAGAATTTAGCCCAACAAATCACACAGCCTCGCCAGCACGCGGAGCAGATGAATCGGGAAACCCGCATCCTCATTGAACACAATACCTGCGCATTCCCCTTCTTAGGCGGCAGCCGAGAGGGGGTCAAGCAGGTTAGCCCGCAGGGCTAGACATGTCAAAGCTTTTGTTTTCTACTAAAAACATAGACATAGGGCTGGAACGGTCCGAATCCACGCATGGGGAGATCTCATAAGACGCGGAAGCCCATAGGCTTCTCGCGCAGTGGTCAATGAGCCAGGAACCTTCGGCGAGCTTTACAGCGAGTGCTGGCGGAGCGATCCCGGAAATCCTCGCCTCAATCCGTTAGAATTAGGCGGCGGGAGAGTTTATGCTGTGCATGATGATGTGCGCGGGGTCGCGGACGGGGTACTTCAGGTTAACGCTCGGTTGGAACAGTTCGTGACTGAGCAGTTTCAGCAGCACGATAAACGCTTGATGCGTCTATAAGCGTGGCGGTCACGACAGTAGCCCACCTTGGCATAACAGCCTCAACGTCGGACCATGCCGGGCGGGCGCGCGATTCCTTTTTGTGATCACAAAGAAAACCTTGGGTCCTGCACCCCGCCCCACCCGACCTGTGGCCCACTATGCGCTTCCTCAGCAGGATTCTCACAGATCCTGGTATTTAGTCGTGTCACCCGGGCTGACGCAGGCCGACTGGTCCAAAGCCCGAATCGCAGCCGCGTACAGCCAGTGGTTTACCACCGAAAACTGTTTCCCAGACGAGAAGAACGATCCCGACGAAGGGTTCCACCTCGACTATGTGACGTTGAGCACCCCCCGCGAATACCCTGATTGAGCGTGTGCCGTCATGATGGTGCGGATCGGCGGATCATCGCAGGGCACCTGTGACACTTCCCGTTTGGCGCAACTTCGGCAGTTTGCTACCATCGTCCTATGAGAGCCCCATATCAACCAGTCGATCCGACTATCTTTGATCAGCCAACTGAAGAACTGGCGTACCACCTACTCGACCTAGTCTTGGTCCGCCAGGCGGATGACGGCGTGTCAGCCGGCCGTATTGTCGAGTGTGAAATGTACCAAGGGCCAGACGACAAAGGCGCCCATAGCTTCGGGGGAAAGCCCACGCCGCGCACTCGAGTGATGTACGGGCCGGCGGGGCGCGCTTATGTCTACTTCATTTACGGCATGTACTATTGCCTAAACGTGGTGACACAAGGGGTCGGCACACCGCATGCTATCCTTATCCGGGCGCTGGAACCGTTAATCGGGACCGACCTGATGGCAGCGAGGCTGGGGACGATCAAGGGCAAGCGCCCCTTGCATTCCCTCGCATCGGGTCCTGGAAAGCTTTGTCGCGCGATGGCGATTGACCGCCAATTGTATGGACATCCGCTTTTCCTGTCGCCCTTGTACCTCGTGCGTCCCGAGGCGCCCTGGCCCTCCTACCGCGTTGCCCGGGGCCCGCGTGTGAACATCGCCTACGCTGAGGAGGCGGCCGCTTATCCCTGGCGGTTTTGGGTAGCCGGCCATCCGTCTGTCTCCCGGCCGTCGGGACCGGTGGCGACGGTTGAAGATGTCCCTTCCCACATACCTGACTAAATTGGGGTATTTCTCGCCGATCACCGCGTCAGAGAGATTGCGGGTGTACAATAACGGCAAGTTCTGTTTCGGGATGGAGGGATCTCATGGCGGTTGAGACCGTGCATGCGGTGTGTCCCCATGACTGCTATGACGCGTGCGGGCTTAAGGTGACTGCCGAGGATGGTCGTGTGACCGCCATTAAGGGCGATCCGAACCACCCCATCACTCGGGGGTTTTTATGCTTTAAAGTAAATCATTATCGCGACCGTCTATACCATCCCGACCGCGTGACCACTCCGCTCCGGCGCGTAGGCGCTAAGGGATCGGGAGAATTTGAGCCGGTAAGCTGGGAGCAGGCCCTGGCCGAGGTGGGCGGCCAGCTGCAGCGCATCATGGCCGAGTGGGGCGGCGAGGCAGTGCTGCCCTACACCTTTGCCGGCAATGAAGGCATCCTAAGTCATGTCATGGCCCATCGCTTTTTCACCCTGATCGGCGCTTCGAGGCTGGACCGCACAATCTGCACGGCAGCGGCGGATGCTGCGTTGAAATGGGTGTACGGTACGGACCTCGGCCCTGATCCGGAAACCCTGCCCCGGGCACGGCTAGTCTTGTTGTGGGGCTCCAATCCCTTGGCCACCAATATTCACGCTGTGCCGCTCTTGGACGAAGCACGGCAAAACGGGGCTGTAATCTGGACCATTGACCCTCTGAAGACGGCCACGGCTACACGTTTTGACCACCATGTGGCCTTAAAACCCGACTCCGATTATGCTTTAGCCATGGGGCTTTCGCGCGAACTCATTCACCGAGGCGCGGTCGACCAGGATTTCATCGCACGCTATGTCACAGGATACGAGAATTTTCGCGGGCTGGCCGAACCCTGGACCCGCGCACGCACGTTGGCTGCAACCGGGGTGAGTGAAGCGCAGTTCGACCAGCTGTGCGAAGTCCTTGCCACTGCGCGTCCGGCCCTATTCCGCACCGGCTGGGGAGTGCAGCGACACCGTGATGGGGCGCACATCATCTGGGCCGTCTCCGCTCTTTCCCTTATTTTGGGCACGCCAAGACACGTGGGGGGCGGGCATCTCTCGTCAAACGCAGGAGCCTTTTTGCTGAATCGCCGGGGACTGTACCACATTCAGGACGCGCCGGCGCGCCCTGCACGGCTTGTCAACATGGTGCAGCTGGGAGACGCGTTGACCGAGCTGACCGACCCCCCCATCCGCGCCCTCATCGTCTATCAAAGTAACCCGGCGGCGACAGCTCCCAATCAGAGCCGCGTGTTGGAAGGGCTCAAGCGCGACGATTTGTTGGTCGTGGTGCATGAACAAATGCTGACCGATACCACACGCTATGCCGACTGGGTGTTTCCAGCCGCTATGTCGGTGGAGTCCCTCGATCTCTATGTGTCGTATTGGCACCGCTATGTTCAGCTCAACCGGCCCGCTGCCCCTCCGTTGGGGGAATCGGTGTCCAACACCGAGTTCTTTCGTCGGCTGGGGCGAGCACTGGGCCTGAATCACCCGGCACTGAACGACTCGGACGAGACCCTGATCCGCACGGCACTTACCACCTCCGAAGCCTGGATGGACGGGATTACCTGGGATTCGCTGCACCAAAATCCGGTGCAAAAAGTGCGGCTTGCCATGGAATCGCGGCCGTTTGTGGATACCCCTATTGGAGCTAAAGGCGGACGCCTGTGCATTGAACCGTTGCCGCTACCAAGCTCCGCAGCAGGTCCGATCCTCCCGCCGAACGTGTTCCGCCTTTTATCGCCATCTCGGCGGGAAACCATTAAATCATCGTTTGGCAATGTGGAGTCCGTCGTGAAAGCCGGCGAACCGGAGCTTTTGATGCATCCGCAAGACGCCAACCGACTCGGCTTGGCTGACGGCCGATGGGTGATCGTGTCTAACGATTTGGGGGAAACACGGATGCGTGTGAAACGAAGCGACGTAGCTCAGCCTGGGATCTTGGTCAGCTACGCGGTGCGTTGGAACCGGGCAGCGGACGGGACCAACGTCAATCAGTTAACATCCACCCGCCTGTCAGACGTCGGCGGGGGCGCGACCTTTTACGACGTCCAAGTGAGGGTCCGACCATGAGCCGGTCCCCCACGCTGTTCGAGTGTGTTCCCAATTTTTCCGAGGGCCGCCGCGTTGACGTGCTCGACGCGATAAAAAAGGCCGCCCGAGTGCCCGGCGTTCGGGTGCTAGGGCTTGACAGCGACCCCGATCACAACCGTGCCGTGCTGACATTGATGGGAGAAAGAAAGCCGCTCGCTGCCGCCGTGTTCGAGTCCATGATCACAGCAGCGGCCCTGATTGACTTGCGGTTGCACCACGGCACTCATCCTCGCATTGGCGCCGTGGATGTTGTGCCCTTTGTGCCCTGGCAAAACGCCACCATGGAAGAAGCCAAGGAGCTTTCGTATGAGATAGGCGAGCGGGCCGCGCGTGAACTGCAACTCCCGGTGTTTTATTATGCGGAATCCGCCTTAAGGCCGGAACACGTCAACTTGGCCGACGTCCGTCGTGGGGAGTTCGAGGGATTGTCCGACCGTTTGCTCCACGATCCTCCCGATCAGGGGCCGTCCGTCCCTCATCCAACCGCGGGAGCTGTGGCCATCGGCGCGCGCCATGTGCTTATCGCCTTCAATGTGTATTTGGATACCCCGGATCTTGGCGCGGCCAAGAAGATTGCGCGGGCGGTCCGCGGATCGTCGGGTGGGCTGGTGGGGGTTAAGGCGCTGGCCATGGATATCCAGAGCCGGGGGCGGGTCCAAGTCTCGATGAACTTGGTCGATTACCGCACGACGTCGCTGCCGCGAGCGCTCGAGATGGTGCGGCGTGAGGCCGAGCGCTTAGGTTTTCGGGTGGTGGAGTCCGAGGTGGTGGGACTCATGCCGTTTGCGGCAGTAGAGGACGTCGCGCAATATTACCTACAGATGCCCGACTTCGATCGCAAGCGGGTGATTGAGCTCGCTGACGATTGAAGAGGGCTTTTGTGCCGGGTAAAAGAAGGTGGACTCATGGAAAAAAGACAATTAATCGTACGCCACATTGGCCAGCTCTTGACCATGGATGGGGATGGGGGCCCGTCGGGAGCCTTTCGCGTGTGGGAAACCGCCGCCATGGTGGTTGAAGATAACCGGGTCAGCTGGGTGGGGCTGGACCAGGACCTCCCGCTGCGTTACCAGGGCATGGAGATTGACCTACAGGGCGCTTTGGTGTCGCCGGGTTTGGTTGATGCCCATACTCATCTCTTATATGCGGGAGACCGATCGTATGAGGTGCGGATGCGGGCAGAAGGGCGGACCTACCTCGAAATTCTGCAAGCGGGCGGCGGCATTTTGTCCACCGTGGAAAACACGCGGAGTGCCAGTGACGAAGCGCTTTTACATGCCACTCGCCGCAGGCTCAGTGGGGCCTTGTTGTCCGGAACCACCTCGATTGAGATTAAGAGTGGTTACGACCTCACAGCCAGCGGCGAACTGAGGCTCCTGTCGCTGATTGATCGTCTCAGGCAGGAGGGTCCGTGGCGTGTTGTGCCCACGGCGATGGGCGCGCACGCGGTTCCGCCCGAATTTCAGGGCCGCCCCGGCGACTACCTGGAGTATCTTACGGAGGAGTATCTTCCCCAGATCGGGGCTTTGGCTCAGGTGGTCGATATTTTCTGCGAGCCGGGGGTATTTCCGGTTGAACAGTCACGCCGCTATTTGAAGGCGGCACAAGCGCTGGGCTTGTCGGTGAAACTGCATATTGATGAGCTGGCTGACGGGGGCGGCGGTTATCTGGCTGCCGATCTTCGTGCCTTATCTGCCGACCATTGTGCCTTCACCCCGTCTAAAGCTTTTCACGCGATGGCGGAGGCGCAAGTGGCCGCTGTGCTGCTTCCTGGCACGGCACGCTATCTCAATCACGGTCACATGGCCGATGCGCGCGCGATGCTCGACGCCGACGGCTGGATTGCCATCGCGTCGGACGGGAATCCGGGCTCTTCTCCGACCCATGCGCTTTCGACATTGATGCCGTGGGCGGCGTCGTGGCTTAAACTCACGCCGGAGGAAGTGTGGACCGGAGTGACCCGCGGCGGTGCTCAAGCTCTTCGGCTTCCCTGGGCGGGGCGGCTTCAACCGGGGGCACCGGCTGACTTTGTCATTTGGGACGCGGCCGATTACGCCTATCCCGTCTATTATTACGGTAGTAATCTGGTGCGTGAAGTCTATATCGGAGGACGGCGGGTGGCAGTCAATTACGGAGAAGTGTTCTAACTGTGGTGGGATCCCAGGATATAGCGTGCCAGGTCTTGCGCTTGAGCGGGGCTAAGGCTGCCCGGGTTGATGCCGTTGACCGGCTGCAGCGGCATGTACTGGCGAATAAACTGCGACAGCGGAGCAACCTTCCCGTATGCGCTGTCGGTGACGAAGTTCCCCGACCCCCAAAGTTTGGGTGCCGACTGACGCAGGCCCCCTTGCCCGTGGTTCCCGTGGCAATAGGAGCACGCCTGCATGTATAATGTGCCTCCGCTCGACAAGGCCGGAGTGGGAGACAGTGATGAAGCCATGGCACTACTGGCCAGGGGCAGCGCGACTAGAGCGACAAGAGTTCGGATGGTGTGCAAGACGCCCCGTGACCTCCTTTCGGTGATAACAATAGGGTGGCTTAGGTTTGGTAGGATATACTGTCAATGATTACACTCCAGAAGCGGAGGCGGAAGCGTGAATAGGTCGCATGGTCATCACCACCGAGCGTGGACGAGGGAACAGTTGTCGCGGCTGGAAAATCCTGAACGAGTACACTTAATGCCGCCAATGCCGGTGCTGCAAGCCATCGATGCGCCTAGCGGCGGGGCGGTGGCGGATGTTGGCGCCGGATTGGGATGGCTCACCTTTCCGCTAGCGGTCAGGGTGGGCAATAGCGGGACAGTGTGGGCGATTGACCCCAGCCGCGACGGCATTGAGGTGATTCGGGCCCGGGCACGCCAAGAAAGCCTCAATCAAATTCGCACGGTGCCAGCGCCCGCGGAAGATACCGGCCTCGATGCCCAGACCGTTGACCGGATTGTCTGGCACACGATGTATCACGATGTGGCCGATCGTCAGGCGGCCATTCGGGAGATGTACAGGATTTTACGCCCCGACGGGCGCTGGGTTATTGTGGATTGGGAAAAGCGGCCCATGGATCAGGGCCCGCCGCTGGAGGTGCGCATCGCCCCGGAGGAGGTTGAAAAGGAGGTGACGGCAGCGGGTTTCAGCGTTCGCGACCGTTGGTCTGCCGGCCCCGTTACCTGGGGATTAACTTTGGAGAAGCCTCGATGACTCCACAGATCGGCGTCGATATCGCGTCGGTCATGCGCCTTCGCGCCGCCGCCGACCGTCAGCCGAACTTGTTGGCGCGCCTTTTCACGTCGGAGGAGATGGCGGATGCCGGGCAGGGGCGCCAGCGGTGGCCGAGATTGGCCAGCCGGTTCGCGGCTAAGGAAGCCGTCATTAAAGCGGCAGGCGGTCTTCGCGGCGGCCGATACCGGGATATCGAAATTCGGCGGAGGCCGGGTCGGCCCCCTCAAGTTGAGGTTCGGGGACCCTTGGGACAATGGCTGGATGGCCAGGGTCTTCGGGTTTTAGTGTCACTAAGCCACGAAGATGACTATGCCGTGGCTATGGTGATGCTGAACGCTACGGGAGGATTGGAACATGTGGCCGGTATGGACGCTCGATGAGGCGCGCGCGGCCGACCGCGTCGCGCAAGATGAAGGGGTGCCCTTTCAGGCGCTCTTGTCGGCGGCAGGATTGCAGCTGGCACGTTATGTGAACCAGCGCGTTCCCAAAGGGCCGGTTGTTGTGCTGGCGGGGCCCGGATCCAATGGCGGCGACGGGTGGGTGGCCGCATGGCATCTTGCCGCACGAAGGCCGGTCGCGGTGGTTCCGGTGTTGAATCCGCAATTCGCCGGCGCCGACGGGTGGGTGAAAGCGGCAACGGCGCGCGGTGTCCGAATTGTCAACGGCGCCGACGGCGAAGAATCGCTGAAGCACGCCGCGGTCGTCGTCGACGCGGTGTTTGGAACGGGGTTCCATGGATTGGTGATGGAGAGTCCCGCCGGCCCATGGCTTAAGCGGCTGGAAGACCTGGGCACGCCGGTGGTTGCTGCGGACATGCCGAGCGGTATTGATACCAATACCGGCGCGTACGACGGCCCTCAGCCCAACGCACTGGCCACGGTAGCGATGGGGGCGGCCAAGTGGGGGCACGTTGCGTATCCAGGGACGGCGTTCATCGGAGACTTGGTGGTGGCGGATATTGGTCTTTCCCGGCGTGCGTTTGGCGACCCGCCGGCTTCATTTGTTGAGCCCGGCTGGGCAGCACGGCACTTGCCTCGGGTAGGGCGTCTGGCGCATAAATATGAACGCGGACGAGTCGCCGTCGTTGGTGGTTCGCGCGCCATGCCCGGCGCGCCGGTGCTCTCTGCATGGGCGTGTCTAAAGGCCGGCGCCGGTTTGGTGGAGATGGTGGTGCCCGACAGCGCCGGAATTGGCGTTTCGATGCCCCCCGCCTTAATTCGGTACCGGGTGCCCGAGACCGCTGGGGGCAGTCTGACCTGGAGCCCCGAACTCAAGAAGGCCATCGAGCGAGCCGACGCACTCGTCATCGGACCCGGTATGGGGAGTGGGGTGGAGCCCCGGGTGCTGAAGGAACTGGCCGCCTTAAAAATACCGGCGGTGCTGGATGCTGACGGCATTGGGGCGGCCAAGGCGGCGGGCATCGCTCTTCCCCCCGAATGGGTCATGACGCCGCATGCCGGAGAGCTTGCCCGTTTTCTGGATCGAGACCGGGGAGCGGTCGATAGTGACCGGCGCCAAGCGGTATTGGATGCGGCAAAGGCTGCCAGAGGTGCGGTACTGTTAAAAGGGCGCTTTACCGTCATTTCGGACGGCGGCGAAATTCGCATTAACCCGACCGGAACGCAGGTTTTGGCCACTGCCGGCAGCGGGGATGTGCTAAGCGGCATAGCGGCGCGACTCTTAGCCGGCGGGTTGAGGGGAATTGACGCGTTGGCGCTGGCCGCCTTTTGGCATGGCTGGGCTGGAGAGCTTGGCGAAGAAGCCCAAGATTTATCCCTTACCGCCGATGACCTATGGCATTGGATTGGCCCGGCGGCTCGGGCAATACGGGAAGAACGCCCGGTGAGCCGCGTCCTATTTTGGGATTAGTGAGGCAGGAAGTATGGCCACAGCTTACTTAAGGGGCACCGCAGCGCACATTGACTTAGACGCGGTGGGGGAAAATATCCGCCTGTTTCGGAGGATGTGCGGGCCCGATGTCGCCGTGATGGCGGTGGTGAAGGCGGACGGCTATGGGCACGGTGCAGTAAGAGTGGCCAAGAGCGCCGTGGCGCATGGCGCCGGCTGGCTCGGCGTGGCAACGGCGGAAGAGGGGATGGAGCTGCGTGAGGCCGGACTTTCGGTGCCGATCTTGGTGTTGGGAGCCAGTTCTCCCGGGCAGGTGAGACTGGCCTTGGCTGCACGACTGGATCTGACCATCTTTGAAGACGGCGCATGGAACGCGGTTCGGTGGTGGGCGGATCGGCTGGGCGTACGGCCTCGCATCCACCTAAAGGTCGACACCGGCATGGGACGTGTCGGCGTTGCGCCACGGAGCGTGATGAGTACCTGGATTCCCCGGTTGCGGGAACCGCACGTGGTGTGGCAAGGGCTGATGTCGCACCTGGCGGAAAGCGATGCAGACTCCGATATGTTCACGCGGCGGCAATTAGCGGTATTCCTGGACGTCATCGAAAGCATCCGCTCCCGGGGCGTGGACCTACCCCCAACCATCCATCTGGCTAACTCGGCGGCGGCGCTGCGGTATCCGGGCACACATTTCAACTTGGTACGAGTTGGTATTGCACTCTATGGGGCCAAGCCCTATCCGTCGGCGCCGGCCTTAACGCCGGTCATGCGGCTTCAAAGCCGGGTGACTCTGGTCAAACGGGTTGACGCTGGAAGCACGGTGGGGTACGGCCGCACCTACGTTGCCGACAAAGAGACCACCATCGCCACTGTGGCTCTAGGGTATGCCGACGGGTACCGCAGGGTATTGTCTAATAAAGCCAATGTGCTGATCGCGGGTCGGCGATGTGCGGTGGTGGGGACGATCTCCATGGACCAGCTGACGGTGGCCGTGCCGAACGACCTAAGGGTAGATGTGGGCGATGTGGTGACGATTATCGGCCCAGATAGGGGTGAGCGCATCACGGTGGAGGAGGTGGCGCAATGGGCCGACACCATCAGCTACGAAATTCTGACCGGCATTAGTCACCGGGTTCCTCGCATTTTCGTCTGAAGCGTGGCAAAACCGGGAGAAATTAGGCATAACCGGGCATGCGACCGCGGCCGGGACCATCAACTGGTACAGAAGCCGTCATTGACCCAAATTTGAGCGAAAGATATAATAGCAGCCAGAAACGAGAAATGAGGTGGGCATCTTGACAGATAACCGCCGCGTGGTGGTCAGATTGCCGCATCATCTCGTGGACGCTTTGGATCAAGTAGCGTCAGGCGAGGGGCGACATCGCAGCGAATTGATTCGGGAAAGTGTCGAGTATTACCTTGCTGAGCAGCGGAGACAGGAAATTCGTGAGGCATTGATCGAGGGGTACCAGGAAATGGGGTTTTTGAATTCCGCCTTAGCGGAGGAACGCTGGGACGTCGTAGGGTTTCGCAAGGATTAGTCGTGGCCGGAGCGGACGTAACTGTACGCCGGGGCGACATTTTTTTTGCGGACCTTTCGCCGGTTGTGGGATCGGAGCAAGGTGGAGTGCGGCCGGTCCTCATTTTACAAAACGACATTGGTAACCGCTATAGTCCGACCACCATCGTTTGTGCCGTGACCTCCCAAGTGCTGAAGGCTCGGCTGCCCATTCACGTTGAAGTGAAATCTCAGGAATCACACCTTGACCGCGATTCGGTCATACTGCTGGAGCAGATTAGAACGATCGACAAACGGCGTCTGCGCGAGCGCATTGCCCATTTGGACGCCGAAACGATGGCGCGGGTGAACCAGGCCATCGCTATCAGCCTGGGCTTGACGGAACTGTAATGTTTGGCCATGGCGTCTGAGAAGGGGTGTACAGGCATGGCAACAACGCCGGTGGTGGGGGTCTCGATGTCTCGCCAGATTCGGGGCGGGTCACCCCGGGACTTTTTGCGCACGGAGTACGTTGACGCGCTCACGCGAAGCGGCGCGTTGGCCATTCCACTGCTTAACGTGTCTTTGAGCACCGAACTCTTGTCTCAATGTGACGGACTCCTATTGACCGGCGGTGGAGACTTTCATCCGGATTTATTCCATCGGCCCGACGAAGGGACAGATTGGTCCACCTGGTCCCCCGAACGCGATCAGGTGGAGTTGAGCCTCATGGCGGAAGCCGAGCGTTTGGGGCTTCCCATCTTTGGCATTTGTCGCGGCATTCAAAGCTTGGCGATAGGGTTTGGCGGCACCATTGTGCAAGACATCGCACGCACGTTGCCCGACTCACCGATCAAACATAGTCAACGGCAGCCGCGCCGCCAGGTGACGCATGCGGTGTCGATAAAGCCCGGGACCCGGCTGGCGGGAATTTTGGGCAAGACGCAACTGGAGGTGAACTCCTTTCACCACCAGTCGGTCGACCAGCCGCCGCCCGGCTGGAGCATCGCTGCGCTGGCGCCGGATGGAGTGGTGGAGGCGATTGAGCGGCCGGGCGATGTCTTTATATTAGGGGTGCAGTGGCATCCGGAAGATTTGGCCGGTCAGGATGAACTCGCGGCCCGTCTATTTACTCAGTTTGTCAACGCGGCGGCACAGTATAGGAGGTCAACGAGGCATCATGGCGGAAATAGCGATTGAATACTGGCGCGGCGAGCGTATGGAGAGCCGGGCTAGGGCGGATGTGGCCGTAGTGGATAGCTTGGGCCAAGTGCGTTACTGGTTTGGCGACCCGGATCGGGCCACCTTTTGGCGCTCAAGTGCCAAGCCGTTTCAAGCCATGCCGGTCATCGAATCCGGTGCGGCCGATCGGTTTCATTTTGGGCCGCGGGAGGTCGCCATTATTTGCGCATCACACGGCGGCGAGTCTATGCACGTGGAGCTCGTCCAAGATTTGCTGCAGCGAATTGACGCCAAGCCGGAACACCTTATCTGCGGTGTGCACCCGCCCAGCCATCGGCCCGCGGCGCTCGCGCTGTTGCATCGTGGCCAAGAGCCCGACGTGCTGCACAATAATTGCAGCGGGAAGCACACCGGCATGCTAACCTTGGCCCGCGGTCTGGGAGTACCGTTGGAAGGCTATCAAAAACCGGACCATCCGGTGCAACAGGCGATCCGACAAAATGTGGCCTATATGACCGGACTGGATGACGATTCGCTTTACACCGGCACGGACGGATGCGGAGTGCCCACCTTTTACCTATCGCTTCGGCGAATGGCCTACGCCTTCGCCCGACTGGTTGATCCCCGCGGATTGGAACCGGCCAAGCAGGCATCTGCCATGATAATAGCGGAGGCGATGCGGATGCACCCGGAACTGGTGTCAAAGAGCGAAAGTTTGGAGGTCGATCTGGCACAGGCCAGCAACCACCGCTTTGTTTCCAAAGGCGGTGCCGAAGCCGTGTTTTGTCTGGGACTCCCCGATAAGGGACTCGGTTTAGCCATGAAAATTGACGACGGCATTAGCCGCGCGGTACCGACCTTGTTGGCAGGCGTGTTGCAGCAAATGGGTGTGCTAAGTGCAAGTGAGCAAATGGCGCTCGACCATTTGTTGCATCCGGTATTGAAGAACCATGCCGGGACGGTCGTGGGTGACGTGCGCGTCGTCATGGAACTGAAGGCCGACCGCCTCTAGCGGGACTTTAACACTTACGATGTAGTACCAGCCCATATCCATATTGCTGATTCAGGTCGGGAGTGGCGAAAGCCACTTCCGGCTTGGGTTTTGCGTTGTAGCCACCGCAGCCGAGAGGAGTACGGCAAAATTCAGTCGCCCGGGGCCCGGGCGGCAAATGCCCTCGAACGATTGCTAGACCACGACTCTGGCAGGTTCACTATCGCGAACGAGCGCGGGTCGAACACGGGATTTAATAATAAAGTTTCGGGAAAGACTTGTCATGGCTACCTAAGTAGATTAGAATGATTATTAGTTAACATCCATCATCACCGGGAAGGAGCGAGTAATTTGCCCAAGCTGGAAAACACCAAGACTGCCCAGAACCTCAAAGACGGGTTTGCGGGGGAGTCACAGGCCAACCGCCGTTATCTCTATTTCGCCCAGAAGGCCGACATTGAGGGCCGCCCCGAGATTGCCGGGCTGTTTCGCGACGTTGCCGAGGGAGAAACCGGCCACGCGTTTGGTCACTTCGAGTTTTTGGAAGAAGTCGGCGATCCGGTAACCGGGGTGCCGGTGGGTTCGACCGAAGAGAACCTCAAGAGCGCCATTGAGGGAGAAACATACGAATACACGCAGATGTACCCCGGTTTTGCCAAGACGGCCAGAGACGAGGGATTTGACGAAATCGCCGAGTGGTTCGAAACGTTGGCCCGAGCGGAGAAGAGCCACGCCGGACGATTCACCAAGGGTCTAGAAAACCTTGAGGACTAAATGGGGACCGGAAGGGGGTTAAGTGCCCCCTTCCCCTGAAATGGGGAGGGAATCATGGAATACAATCCGCATCACGACGAATATTGGAATGAAGCATCACTCCATGAGAACGTTAAGAAAGCGTTTGATATCTGTAACGGGTGCCGGCTCTGCTACAACCTTTGCCCGTCCTTTCCGGCGCTATTCGAGATTGTGGAAAACCATGATACCGATGCCACCAAGGTTGTCCCCGCCGAGATGGATCGCGTAGCGGATTTGTGCTATCAGTGCAAGCTCTGCTATATGAAGTGTCCCTATATTCCCCCGCATGAATACGGTCTCGACTTCCCCCGGCTGATGCTGCGGTCGAAGGCCATCCGGGCCAAAAAACATGGGATCGGACGGGCTGACCGGTTCTTGGGGAACCCGGAAAAAGTAGGACAGATGGGCCAGATTGCTCCGAGTCTGGCCAATTGGTCAGTGAACAAATCGGGGCTGAGAAAACTGATGGAGCGGATGTACGGGATTGATCACCGTCGTCATTTGCCGCGGTTTGCCCCGGTGCGTTTTTCCGAATGGGTCAAACGCCGGCAGAAGTCCGCCGTGACGCCGCCCATGGACGAAGTGGATGTTATTCTCTTCTCCACCTGCACTGTCGAGTACCACGAACCCGGAATTGGCCAGGCAACACTGGAGGTGTTGCGCCACAACGGCATTCGCGCCGTCGTTCCTCCGGGTCAAGTATGCTGTGGCATGCCGGCCCTGGACGGCGGGGACATCAACGGGGCGGTCGAGCGCGCCAGGAAGAATGTCGCCCTCTTGGCACCTTACGCGCGGGCGAAAAAGCCCATCCTCGCGCTTCAGCCAACCTGTGCGCTGCTCTTGAAGCAGGATTACCCCACGCTGGTTCAATCAGAGGATGCGACATTAGTGGCCCGAGCGACCAAGGATATTACCCAGTATTTGGCCGATGCAATGAAAAAAGGCAACTTAAAAAAAGAGTTTGAATCCAGCCCCGGTCCGGTAACCTATCACCTCTCCTGCCACACAAGAGCTCAGGGGCTCCGGAGGGCGGCCAAGCAGCTTTTAGAGTCGATAGACGGCTGTGAAGTTGAAGTGGTGGAGCGATGCGCAGGTATTGACGGGACCTGGGGGCTTAAGGCCGAGTACTACGACGAGTCGATTAAAGTATCGGCGAAGATGACCGAGCGCTTTTTGGAGCGCCATGATACGCATGCCTGCTCCGACTGTGCTTTGGCGGGACTGCAAATTGAAACTGTCACCGACAACGAACCGCTGCATCCGGTAGAAATTTTAGCCCGATCTTACGGGCTTTTAGGGGGGACCACGGCGTGAAGCCATTAGTGCTTTCCGATATCGAAAGCATTGCCGAATATGAGGCCAAGCGAAACGCGGTGCGAAAGCGCATTATTGCACTGAAGAACGTGCGGCGGGTGGCGCTAGGCCCGCGTGTGTCGCTGGTCTTTGAGAACCGCGAGACCATGAAGTTTCAAATCCAGGAGATGTGCCGAATCGAGCGGATTGTGGAAGACCGATTAGTCCAACAGGAGATTGACGTATACAATGACCTTTTGCCGGCGGGGATGGCGATTGGTGCCACGCTATTAATCGAACTGGTGCAAGAGGACGATATGCCGGCCATTCTTCGCGAAGTGCGTGGATTGGAAGAGACGGTGTGGCTGTCATTTGCAGGGCACGAGATCCGCGCTGAGGCGGAAGCAGGGCGGTCGACCGAGGAAAAGACGAGCACCGTCCACTACCTTACCTTCCGTTTCACGCCCGAAACGCGGCAGGCATTGTCCGATGCTCCCGAGGTGGTGTTATCTACGCGCCATGACAACTATCGGTATGATACCGCGTTGTCCTCTCAAACGGTTGCGTCGCTAGTCCAGGACCTCGTGAATGCCTAAGGCCGTGCCCGAGAAGCGATTTGAGGCGGTTTTGCGACAGTACGGTCTTCGGGCGACACCGCAGCGAGCGATTGTGATTGAAGCGCTGACTGAACTCTCACATCCGGATGCTGAAGCGGTGTTTGCTTATGCTCAGCGTCGGCAGCCCAGCATGAGTCTTGCCACCGTATACAATGTGTTGGAAAAATTCCACGCCGTGGGCCTGGTGACGCTGCTGGCGTTTCATGGCCGCCGGTATTTTGACACGCGGGTCGAGCATCATGATCACGTCCATTGCCGCCAGTGCGGACGGCTGACGGATGTGAGCCGGGATCCGAAAACCCGGCTGGTGGCCCCCAACGTCGCCTCGTGGGTCATTGAGGATCAGAAATTAGTGTGGGAGGGCCTATGTCCCGCCTGCAGGGAGGCATGAGCGCCGAGGCAGCGTGTGTGCGCTGCCGGTTGTCCCAGACCCGGACACAGGTGGTGGTGGGCCGGGGTGACTCGTCCGCCGCGGTGTTCTTTTTAGGGGAAGCCCCGGGGCGCGCCGAGGATAAGAGTGGGCTGGGATTTCAAGGAGCGGCCGGTCAACGCTTTAATGACATTTTGGCGTTTATAGGCCTGAGCCGTGAGCGGATTTGGCTGGCCAACGCGGTGAGGTGTCGACCCAGCATTGACGGTCGCAAGAACCGAGCGCCGCGCCCCGATGAAATTGAGGCATGCCGGTATTGGCTGGTGCGGGACATGGAGCGGATACGGCCCCGTGTGGTCGTCACCATGGGCCGGGTGGCATTCGAAAGCGTGACCCGCATTTCGTGGGATGCGAAGCACCGGGCCACGCCTATCGCCATTCCGGAGTTCGAAACCACGGCTTTTGCTTTGTATCACCCGGCGTACCTCATCTATAAACGCGACCTCCAGAGTGTTTACCGTCAGGACCTCGAAAAATTGCGCACCATCTTGCTGACCCTTGATGTGCGGCTTGATGAACCAGCGGGTCCGTGGACACGCGCCTCTAAAACGACATGACGAAGGCTGGCAGCGCTCTTATGCCAGCGACGCGCGCACTCGGCGGATGCATTTTGAACACAATACCTGCGCATTCCCATCCTGCGGATACTTCGCCTTGTTAGGTGGCAGACAAGAGGGGGTCAAGTCCCACGGGGAGAGGGCTAGATATGTCAAAACTTTGTTTTACACTCAGGATATAGGGCCGGAGAGGTCCGAATTCCCCGTCGGGGACTTCCGATGAGTCGTGTCATCAGGCGATCCATGCTGTAGATGAAGCATAAATGGAGAGCCGTATACATCGAGAGGTGTACGTACGGTTCGGGGGCGAGCATCCGGAAATCGGTCACCGCAAGGTGATACGGCGCTGGATGCTTAGCCTACGATGGCTTTCTGAGGAGAGCGTCAGCACTCGATCTGGTTTAACCAGGAACAGTGCTTGGTCGTATAGAGAAACAGTGGTTACGCATTAACGCCATCGTGTACTAGTGAGGAAGTGCGTGTAATGCGCATGGAGCGAAGGGGAGGGGCGAACTCAAAGGGGCCCTGGCCAACCAACCGGAGGAGCCAGCGCGTCTCGGCGTCGGCAACGCCGCCGAGGAAGGGTTCGCACGAGCCGGATGATCTGAGAGGTTCAAGTCCGGAATCTGTGAAATCTGTGGGGGGCTGGAGGTGCAATTCCTCCGGCCTACCCGGCACCCGCCGTCCGGAATTTTAGAGAGCCCGCAGGAAACCGGGCAGGGTGGCGTACTGAGGCACCGCCAACCGAAAGGGGCCGGCTAACGGAGCGAACGTCCACCTACTACGGCGCCTGGGGGCTACTCGACCATTCCCTCTAGTCGGGAAAGCCGGCTGGGGCATCAGACGCCAGCCCCAGGGGACCGTGCAAGCTAGGCGTCCCAGGGTGACTCGCGTTGACGAGCGGCGCTCGGCCACACCACCGTTGCCTTACCAAATTCGGCGCAAAGCCCCCACGTGAAGTTTTGTGACAGACTTTCGCAATCTTAGGGGCACGCGGCTTACCTGGGCCGTTTAGCGCGCAGTCGGCGACCTAACTCATTGGCGACTCTAAGGGCTTCAGACTGACCGTGTGCATCTGCAATGCCTTGACCCGCAATGTCAAAGGCGGTGCCGTGATCAACCGAGGTACGCACAATCGGGAGTCCCAGGGTAACGCTGACCGTGCCATTGAAGTCTAGTGTCTTGGTGGCGATGTGGCCCTGATCGTGGTACAAGGACAATACGCCGGTGTAGCGGCCCGTTCGGGCTTGGTAAAAGACGGCGTCAGCGGGTATCGGGCCCACCACCGGCAACCCATCTCTTTGAGCCTTCTGCACCGCTGGGATGAGAATTTCCTTTTCTTCGGTGCCGATGAGGCCGTTCTCTCCCGCGTGGGGGTTGAGCGCGGCGACGGCTAGCGTGGGATCGGTGAATCCGAGATCCCGAAGATACTGTACGGACTGCTCCATACCTTGGTACACCGATTGCGCCGTGATGAGGTCGATGGCCACTTTTAGCGGATGATGGCGGGTTAGAAAGAAGACGCGCAGATTACCGACAATGAACATTGTCAGAACGCGGTTGACGCCAAACAGTTCCGCCAGCATCTCCGTGTGCCCAGGATAATGATAGCCGGCCTTCCGCACCGCTTCCTTGTTGATGGGAGCCGTGTTAATCACCGCCAGGTCCGACCCCTTGGCCGCCTCGATGACGCCCATGATGGCTTTGACGGCGGCGTCTCCCGCTTCGGGATTCACTTGGCCGAACAATGGTAGGGTTGCCAACTGAGACGTGGCCACAACATCCAACGTGCCCGGGTAGCCTTCCGCCTGGGCAGCGCGCTCGATCTGGTGGACCTTGAGCGGACTTCCCACGATGTCGACAGCGCGTTCGATGACCGCCGGGTCCCCATAAATGATGGGAACCATGTCCTGGTAGTGCCCCTCATCTGCCAACGCTTTCACGATAATTTCTGGTCCGATGCCGGCCGGATCTCCCATGCTGATTCCGACGCGAATCCGGTCCTGGTGTGCCGTGTTCATGTGGCTTTCTTCCTCCTAGGTTTAAATGGGTTCTTGTGCCTATTGATGAAGGGCTGGCCCGAGGGCCAATTCCACCAAGAGCGCGGGGTAACCCACCAGGCCTCCCTTGGTGAGAAACTCGATCCCCTCGTAGTGGCCACCGACAATGGTGCCATGACCCACTAAGGGGGAACCCAGCGCCGCCATGAGAGTGCCGCTTGCGCCACTCTGGTCTAGAAACGATTGGGACATCTCGCCGCCGGATGCGATGATTCGCCGTGCGGCCCATCCCCGCTGGGCTAGTTCATCCAAGCGCGTGACCGCCCATCGCGCCAATTGACCGCTCACGTTTTGACGTTGTGCGGGTTCGACTACATTCAATCCTGAATGCAAGATCACCACGTCTTCAGGTCCCGGGGTATGCTCCCCGATGGTTTGCTCTAGAGGCCATACGAAAGCCGAAAGCCGTTCCGCAAGATAACGCAACTGAGCCATGTTTATGGCGGTAGGGCTTCCGATCAGGATTGCCGTGGGTCCTGCCGGGGTTGCGGGATAGTAATTAAGTAGGGCGCCGCTGCTCACTGTGATCAGCGCGCCCTGGTGGCGCCGTCGAACTGTGCGGAGTACCCTCGCGATTTGGGCAAGATCTGCGTCGTCGCTCGCATCAAAGATTACGGGTACGGAACTGTCCGCCAGAGATTCAGGGAGGACCTCAGACGAAAGCTCACTGGTTTCAACCACGAGGCACCGGGACTCTGGGCCAAAGAGGTAGTCCGCGAGCACGTCGGTGGGGCAGTCCATCCGTTCAGCCAGAGGGACCCCATCGAGAAATTGCCGTCCTCCGCGGGTGGTACGGCCGGCACCGGGATAAGCGGCGACCACGCCAATCCACGGTGAATCAGGGATGGCGGACACCAACTCCTCGAGTTCGGCCGGACCGGGTCCTCTAAGGGTGGTGTCGACCCGCTTGTCAAGATCCCGTACGCCCCGGTCCCACAGCGCACGGGCCCACTGCGCCACGAGTCGACTTCGGGAGGCGTCCTCGCGACTTCGGCTATTCAGCACAAACGGCGTGTCAAATTGAGGCGGGATCCGGTCCATGACCGGTATCATGACTCCCAGGCTCTGAGCCAATGCGCCCGCTGACGCATTGGCTCCCGTTGAGTCATCAGCTAACACGACGAATGGCAAGCGATGATCCACCTCCCGATGGTGAATTGAACATCCCCGTTGCCCACGATATAATCTTACACATAATCGCACACGTTGTCTCGTAACGCAACACAAGGGGAGAGATGGTATGCTTCCGCAACGAAGACACCAACAAATTCTTAGTATGTTAGAGGCCCAAGGAGAAGTCAAAATTCGCGAGCTGGCTCGCCAGTTCGGTGTGTCAACCATGACGATCCGTCGGGACCTGGAGGGCTTAGAACAAGAGGGTTTGCTTCTTCGCACCCACGGCGGCGCCATTATTCCGGCCGGTGGGGAAAACGAACTGCCGTTAATTAACAAACAAGCCTCACATCAGCGTGAGAAACAAGAGATTGCAGAGACGGCCCTGGGGTGGATTTCGCCCGGCATGAGTCTCATCCTTGATGCCGGATCGACTACCGCCGCATTGGCGATGCGTTTGTCCGAGAAGGCTCCCCTGACGGTAGTGACCACCGACTTAGAAATTGCGAAGGCTCTCAGCGACGTTCCCGATATTGACGTGTTTGTCACAGGCGGAGCCGTAAAAGGGGGTGTCTACCGTTTGGAGGGCGAATACACGCTTCACTTATTGCGGGCCGTTGCGGCGGATATCGCCTTTATCGGGTGTGACGGGTTTACGGAAGAGTTTGCCTACAGCAACACTATGGCACAGGCATCATTAAAGCAAGCGATGATGTCTGCCGCCGCCCAACGTGTTTTGCTGGCGGACGCCAGCAAGTTTGGGCATGCAGCCTTTAGCAAGGTGGCGCCCACGTTGGACTTCGAGGCGGTGATAAGCGATGCGGACTTGGATGAGATGGCGCGAACAGTCTTAAAGCAGCACGGAGTGGCCTTGACGCCTGGCAACCAGACAATTGCCGGAGATCTGTCTATCTAGCTAATACCCCAATCGTTCCCATCCAACAAAGCTCGTGCCGGGGCGCCATCTTCCCGGCGTTGCCGACTTTCACTTGTGACAAATGTAACCTTATGTAATTTTGGTTGCGAGTTATGAACACGATAGATATAATTGCAACAGATCGGAACGTCAGGGTTACATAGTTGGTCAAATTGACCGAATACACGGAGGTGGGTGAATTGACGAAGATCTATCGGGAATCGGATGCCTCGCTCGTACCGCTACAAGGTGCGGTGGTAGCGGTGGTCGGGTACGGTAATCAAGGTCGCGCACAAGCGCTCAACATGCGGGATTCCGGTGTTGCAAGCGTCATCGTCGGCAGTCCCAAAGATGCCTCTTATGACCGAGCGGCGCAAGATGGCTTTTCTGTTTATCCTATCGCCGAGGCGGTAAAGCGTGCCGACGTGGTGTTGGTCCTGGTACCTGATGAAGTGCAGCCAATGCTCTTTCGCCAACAGATTGCCTCGAACTTAAGGCAGAACTCGGCGGTGTGTTTCGCATCAGGATATAACATTGCGTTTAAGCTAGTTGAGCCGCCAGACCATGTCGACGTAGTGATGGTGGCGCCGCGCATGATCGGCGCCGCTGTTCGTCGGTTATACCAAGACGGGAAAGGATTCCCCGCCTTTGTCGATGTAGCTCAGGATGCCACCGGCCACGCCGAGGAGCGTGCGCTGGCTCTTGCGTTGGCGATTGGTGCATTGAGGACGGGTTCCCTTCGGGTGACCTTTGCCCATGAAGCGTGGATGGACCTCTTGACCGAGCAAGCGGTTTGGCCGCTCATCATCAAGGTGATGGAAGACGCCTTTGCGGTGCAGGTTGCCGCGGGGCTGTCACCGGAAGCAGTGCTTTTGGAACTGTATTTATCCCATGAGCCGGCGGAAGTCTTCGCGCGCGCAGCGGAGATGGGCATTTTTGAACAAATGAAGCTTCACTCGCGTACCTCCCAGTATGGACAACTGGCGGCCCGACCGCATGCGAATTCTCTACCCATTGAGGAGTTCATTCGTTCAACTTTACATGACCGCATAATGTCTGGGGCGTTTGCCACGGATTGGAGCAAGGAACTGGCGTCCGGGTCTAGGCACCTTGAGCAGTTGCAGTCGGAGTTGAGCGAACATCCTATGAGCGATGCGGAGCGCCGATTTTGGGAAACGTTTGGTCAACACGAGAGGAGCCAGTGATATGAGCGTAGACTGGAGCTCCGATTACCGTGTTGTTGACTTGTCCGTGACCGTTTCTGAGGACCTACCGTCGTATTGGCCGGGTCACATGCCGTTTGCGTCAAAAGTGTGGAACTACTTCCAACCCACCGAAATTCTCGGGGAGACGATTCCTAGCTTCGCTCCATACCAAACTCGTTTCTGGGTGATCGACGAGCACTGCGGCACGCATTTTGACGGACCGACGCATTTCATTCCGCCCGACCACTCGGGATTGCCCTGGGCGGGAGAACGTGGCGCGGAAACCGGTGACAAGGTGCCGTTGACGGACTTTATGGGTCCTGGGGTGTGCTTGGATGTTCGCCACCTGCGCCATAAGGCTTCAGTGGATCAGGGTCAAAGTCCCTGGATTCATGCGGAGGACATCCGCACCTGGGAGGTCAATTACGGTGGGCTCAATCCAGGCGAAGTTGTGCTCTTCTACACGGGATGGGACCAACATTACCGAACCGACCCCGAAGGTCGCCAATACGCCCATAATCCCCTGGTTTTGAAAACGGGCGAAGCATGGCCGGCGCCGGACGTCGAAGCCATGTTGTACCTCTATTCCCGTGGCATTCGGTGTGTTGGCACAGATGCTCCCAGCATGGGCGCTGCCCATGATGGGGTTCCGGTGCATCAGGAAGGGCTCAGCCGAGGCATGCGGTTTATCGAAGTCCTGTCAGACCTTGGACAACTGAGCCCGCGGGGCTTCTTCTTCATCTTCTTGCCCATCAAAGTCAAGGGGTCGACCGGTGGTCCCGGGCGAGCGATAGCTATGACTCCAACGAGATCCAATGATTGATGTTTGATGCGGACCGAAACCAAAAGATGTGGTCTACCAGTGAGAGGAGGACTTATTGTGGCGACGTCTACGGAGACAGTGTTTAGGCCCCAGCCATCGTGGTATCCTGTCTATCTCATCATTATTGCCTTGGCTGGCTGGGCTCTAGCGTCATACGACTTTAATCTGTTGGTGCTGGCCATGCCGAATATCGCCAGCAATTTGCATTTGTCGGCGACATTGGTGGGGTTTTTGGGTTTTATTGTCTACGCGGCAGAAACCATCATTACGCTGGTCGTGGGTCGAGGGATGGACAGGATGGGCCGAAAGTGGATGTGGCAGTTCTCTCTAGCAGGTGCGGCGCTATTTACGGGACTCACCTATTTCGTTGGGAACTACACAGAGTTAGCCATTGTGCGGGCGCTGGCGTCCGGATTCGCGATGTCTGAACTCGCCATCTCCGTAACCCTGGTTAATGAGCAACTGGGCCCCAAGTATCGCGGATTCCTCTATTCCATTGTACAAGGCGGATGGCCACTGGGGGTGTTTCTGGCTTCTGGCGCCTATCTTGCGTTTATCCACTTTGGCTGGCGAACCGTCTTCCTGGTAGGCGTATTCCCGCTAATTTTTGTAATTGTTGCGCGGACGTGGGTACGCGAATCAGACCGGTTTTTGCACATTAAGCGCGTGAAAGAGGCGTTGACGGCAAAGAACAACGACGAGGTCGAACGGCTCTTGAAAATTTATCCCGTCGACATTGACGAGGCGCAAAAGGTTACCTGGCGCCAATTGTTTGCGGGAAAGGGGTATGTGCGCCGCCAGATCACCCTATTGACTCTGGTATGGCTAGCCTACTCCACCTCATATGTGGCTACCAACGTCTACATTACGTACTGGCTTACGACGTACGACCACTGGAAGGCAAGCCAGGCCGCAGAGCTATTGTTGCTGGCCGGCGGAATAGGATTTTTTTTCTATGTAATCGGCGGTCTTCTGGGGCAGCGATTTGGTCGCCAGCGTGTCTTGATCGGAACCGGTGTGCTGACGGCGCCGTTGAATCTCCTCTTTTTGTTCCTGCATGGGCACCCTGCGCTTTATGTCCTATACTTCATCATCTACCAAGTGACCAATGGGACATGGTCTGGTGCAGGTTACGCGTACTGGGGCGAGAGCTTCCCGACGCGCGTACGGGGAACGGCCATTGGATTTCTTGGTTCAATTTTCACATTTGGCCTGCTCTTCGGCAGCTTTCTCTGGACCATCCTTATCTCTACCACCACGCCAGTCGTCACCTGGATTATCATAGCGGTGGTCATCGCATTGGGCCAATGGATCGCGTTGGCGCTCCCCAACTTCAAATCGACTGCAGAGCTCGAAGATATCGCGGTGTGATTTAATTCTCGGAGGAGGCCCCGCTTATGAGCTAATCTTTACCCATATCTTTTGAAGGGCAGCCGCCAAATTATGGCATCGTCATCACGCAGGGTCTGCGATTCTCAGCCGAAGAAAAAGTTTTGATCGCGGGCAAGTTCCCAAAGGGATTTGTCAC
>JAKACZ010000070.1 GCA_021820965.1 Bacillota bacterium
TACCTCTATACTGGGGGATGACCGGCGCGAGCCCTAAAAAGCAGTGGCATGATGAAGCAAGAAGGTGGCAACAACTTTGATCAATAGATCAATAATGATCAAAATTAGATAAGTCCATCAGAACGGTTGAAACCCGAGAAGGAACAACTACTGAAAATGGACTGTGACGTCGCTCAAGGTTTCTATTATCAGTCCTCTGTGACTGCCGGTGCGTTGAGGCTAAGGTACAGCCCGGAGGAGGGGGGAAGTCCGGCCTAAGCTGGCGAAGTGCGTGGCGGCGGCCGTAACCTTTTCGCAATCATTTGCGTTGATGATACGGACGTGTCGAGGAGGCGGTGTGGGTGAAGGCCAGCGAGAGCGTGGGTCATCAAATTGTTTACCTGGACTACGTGCTTGAGAGCGCGCCAACGGAGATGGATGCTGAACTCTTGAGGCCCGTTTGGAACAACCTTAATTATCTCTTATCCGACCCTGCCACCCCGGGTGAGATCCGCCAGTTGGCGGCGGACACGGAAGCCTTGGTGACGCGGTGGATGCAAGCAGGGAGGACGTTAACGCGGGAGTCGCTGGAACGGATACGGGCTGCCTTAGAAAGCGTGCTTAAGGCGCTCAAGCAGACGAGTGGACCCTCTCCCGCAGGTGCGGTCTAATAGAGTGGCCGCATGAGGCGTCATGGGACGCCTCTTTTCTTTTCCGGACCACGCTATCGGGCAGATGGCGGCACAGATTGGCGAAATTCGGTAACATAGGGATGTCCCTCGGGCTAACTTAGGGTCCGACTTTGAAGGAGGGTGCGCATGGCCTTTCAGCACGATGCCCCGTTCGTCATTATCGGTGCCAGCGGCGACTTAACCTATCGCCTGCTCATGCCTGCTATTTTTCGCCTGTACCAAGCAGGAAAGTGGAAGAGTCCGGTGGTGGGCTACTCCCCCGATAATTGGGGCAATCAGGACTTTCACGACCATATCGAACACGGTCTGAAAGAATTCGTGGCGGAGTATTCGTCGCAAGCGTGGGCGAGATTTCGTCCGCTATTAAGTTTTCACCGCGGGGAACTAACCGGCCAGGATTTTTCCGCCCTAGCCGATATCATCGGTAGCGGGTCAGCCGTCTTCTATCTCGCTTTACCTCCGACACTGTTCGGCCAGGCTGGACAAGCTTTGGCCGAGGCGGGTCTCAACCGCGCCCCAGAGGGGTTTCGTCGACTGGTCGTGGAAAAACCGTTCGGGCATAACCTGAAGACGGCGCAGGAACTCCGCCAGGCTCTGCACCAGGGCTGGCAGGAGGAGCAGATTTACCGCATCGACCACTTTCTCGGCAAGGAAACGGCGCAAAACCTCTTGGTGTTCCGTCTGACCAACCGCTTTTTAGAGTCAATCTGGGATGCCGAGCATATCCGTTCGGTGCAGATAACCTACGCCGAAACGCTCGGTCTGGAAGGACGCTGGAGATACTACGATCAGGCCGGCGCCCTCAGAGACATGCTGCAGAATCATTTGATGCAGCTTTTCACCTTGGTGGCAATGGATCCCCCGGCCACCTGGGCGGCGGATTCGCTGCACAACCATAAAACCGAGGTGTTACGGGCAGTGCGGCAGATTCCACCGCATCGCGTGGACCGGTTTGCGGTGCGCGGGCAGTATACCCAGGGGCGCATCGGCGACCGGGCGGTTCCTGGTTACCGTGAGGAGCCGCATATTGACGACAGCTCAACGACGGAGACTTTTGCGGCGCTCAAGCTTAGGGTGGATAACTGGCGCTGGCACGGCGTTCCCTTTTACTTGCGTTCAGGCAAACGGTTGGCCCAAGACTATGCCGAGGTTGCCATTCAGTTGAAAGAAGTCCCTCGGGGGCTCTTCGGTCAAGGCCGCGAAAACTGGCTAGTATTTCGGATGAAGCCCGACGAGACTATCGACATGGTGATGTGGGCCAAAGAGCCGGGGCTGGAGCTAAACACCAGGCGGCGGGTCTTGAGCACACCATATAAGCGGGAGGAGGAAATGGAGTATTCGGCGTATGAGCAGCTCCTGCTAGCCGTTGCCCAAGGCGATCGCACGCCGTTTCCGCGGTATGATGAGGTCGAGGAGTCCTGGCGTATTGTGGACCCGGTGTTGCAAGCCTGGACCCAAGGGCAACCGGAGGCCTATGAGGCAGGCGGTCAAGGACCCGCGGGTCAGACACGGCTAATGGACGAACACATGGCTTGGCGCCGAATCGGAGAGACCGATCGCGATACGCCGTAACATGCGGCCGGGGCGAATCGTGTGGACCGCCTGAGATTCCCTGCCGGCTGGGCGATGACTTCAGAACTGCTATTCGGCCGTCAGGGGGGCACACAAAGCGAGTTGCCTTAGGCGACTGACGAAGGGAAGGGATAGGGAATGTGGTGGTCACGGAGGCGCAGTGCCCCGCTTTGGGTGTGGGTACTGGCATTTTTAGGATTCAAGTCGGTCTGGTATTGGGTGCGGTCGGGCGACCCCGCCTGGCAAGACAAGCGCCGCCGCTTTCGCCGTAAGTTGGACGAGGCGTTTGATGTCTGGCGCGATGATGCCTCCAAACCCGACGGTGAGGGAGCGGAAGATCGCTGATGGTGTCACGCCTAACTCGTACGTTGGCGATTTTTCGGCTGGCATTGAGTTTTTGGCGTGATAGCCGACGCATTGCCCGAATTTGCCGCAGCGAGCCCCAAACCGAGGTGCAAGAGCGCGAGGACGCTATTTTAGCTGCCGGCGCTATACGTTTTCGGGAGACCGCCCTAAAACTGGGCGGTCTCATTATCAAGGTGGGCCAATTTTTGAGTGCTCGCACCGACCTGTTACCGTTGGCGTTTACCCGCGAACTGACCCAATTGCAGGACCAGGTGCCGCCCGCGCCCTGGGATTCGGTGCGCTTACTCATGCAGCAGGAGTGGGCGAGGGAGCCTTCGGAGATTTTTGACGACATCGAACACCAACCGGTGGCGGCCGCGTCGCTGGGGCAAGTGCATCGCGCCCATTTGCGCGACGGCCGCGAAGTCGCCGTGAAGGTGCAGAGGCCGGAGATTCAGCGGTTGGCCGAGATTGACCTGGGCGCATTGGCCGTCATCATGCGGGTGCTGGAGCGCATGACTAAGGTCGGGCGTCGGATTAACGCCACCCGGCTCTTTGATGAGTTTCAGGAACTAGTCATGCATGAACTGGACTATCGCCAAGAGGCTGACTACCTGCGTCGCTTTCGCCACAATTTTTCCGGGCAAAGAGATGTTGTGGTGCCCGACGTGATTGGGGAACTGACGCAAACGCGGGTCTTTGTCATGGAGTACGTTTCGGGCAGGAAGCTCACCGATGCTGACGCGATCCGCCATGGGGGCCTGGACCCCAAGAAGCTTGCCGGTATCCTGATTCGCGCATATCTTAAACAAATCGCCGTCGACGGGTTCGTCCAAATCGACCCCCATCCCGGAAACTTTTTTGCCGATGATCAAGGGCGGATCATTTTTTTGGATTTTGGCATGATGGCGGAGCTTCCGCCGAATGACCTATCTGCCATTGTCAGGCTCATCCAGGGCATCTTAGGCAAGGATGTCGATAAAGTTGTGTCGGCCATCGACGACCTGGGGTTTGTCCGTCCCTCCGCGTCGATGCGGCTATTAAACCGTGCGGTTTCGTTCTTGTTGGATCGGCTTTCGGGGGTTCGACTGAGTCCGGGCCCGCAAATGGATCGCGCAGTGGTCGTTTTCCTGGACTTTCTCTACCATGAACCGCTCGAATTTCCCGCCCGTTACATGTTTCTGGGACGGGCGATTGGGATGTTGTTCGGTCTGGTGTCGCGCCTGGACCCGGATATTGACTGGATGGCGGTGCTGCAAAAGGAGGCGCTGCCGCTATTGCAAGAGCGCGAGCGCAAGGATTCGCCTGTGTGGATTGGGCAGATCGCCCGGTTGGCCGATGCGCTGTTTGGCCGAGAAACCGGTGCCTTGGTACAGACAGCCGTGGGGGTAGGATGGCGCGAGGTCACCGAGGTGCTACACCTCCCCGCTCAGCTGCGCCGAGTACTGACACTGATGGAGCGTGGCGACTTAGCCAGCCAGCCGGAAGTGACCGGCATCTTGCGTCGGATGGACCGGCTCTACAATCTGGGACAAGCCCAGATGAGCTTAATGTGGGCGGCCCTGCTTGGAGCCGTAGCCTGGGGAGGGCATGCGCTCTGGAGTAGTCAGGGCTGGTTCATCTGGCCCTTCGGCCTGGCCGCGTTGTGGATGGTCCTGCGGGCGGGGTTTTGGGGACTCAAGGCTCGACAGAGGACGATGACGCACCGCTAAGCGGCGCCTTTAGCCTGAGCTGACGAAGATAGGCTCGCAGGCAAATCAAGGCAATGAGCAGAAAGACCGCTGGAAGCGCCCCCTCTAAAATGCGAAACCCCTCGATAGCTGACAGCGACTGTTGTACCAGACTGGCATTGTAGCCGCTTACCGCGAAATAGACGGCCATAATCGCATATTGCACAGACAGCCCGATGCGCACAATAAAGCCGTTCATGCCGAGATACATCCCTTCGCGGCGCTTGCCGGTGATTAAGGCGTCGAAGTCAATGACGTCGGCTAACAGGACGTTAAGCAGAACCAGAAATCCGGAAATCGAAAACCCTAACAGCACACCGGTGATGATAACCATGCCGGGAGAGCGGTCAATCATAAAGAGCAGCACCGTAACGAGACAGAGCGCAGTTGCCGCCATCATCGCGATCGCGTTTCCGATCTTGAGGGAGACCTTAGCCCAGACGAAGCTGACGGGAATGGCAACGATGAAAATCGATCCCATAAAGATGCTTGTCTGGAGAGGAGACATGGGCACTACATACTTGGTATAAAACGACGACGCCGTGGTCAGCATGGTTGTCACCAGCTGGATAAGAAAGCTGGCAATCACAAACGTCACGAAACGCCGATTGCGAAACGTTTCGCGAAGCGCTTGCCCAAACGCCAGGGGAGCTTGACTGTAGCGCGGGTCTTCAAAACTACCCAATAGGGATAAGTAAAGTGATCCGGCGCCAATAACCCCGAACAGGAGACCCATGCCCGCCCAACCCAAACCTTCCCCAAGCGACTTGGCCAGCGCCACACCCAAAATCAACCCGGCAATGCCGAACATTTGTTGTAGTGCAGCCACATAGGAGCGCTGCTCCGGTTTTCGATACATCTCAGGATACAAAGCGGTGGCGTTAAGCGCGGTGACGGTGAAAAACAGATCGAAGACAAACGTCAGTGCTAAAAAGTAATAGATTAAGCCCGCAGCGTGAAGGTGCGGTGGGCTGAACAGCAAGTAAAACGCTAATCCGAACGGCAGGCTTCCCATTAGCACATAGGGAATGCGGCGGCCCCAGCGGGTGGTGGTCCGGTCACTTAGATAGCCGGCAACTAAGTTCAAAAAGGCGTTGATAATACCATAAGCAATAAGACCGATGGAAAGGGTCGTGCCGGGGACCTTGAGTACCGTCACATAAAAGAACACTGCCACTGTATTAAAGGCCTGCCATAAAAGATTAATGCCCAGTTGGTTTGCACTATAGGTTAACATTTTCCAGCCCGGAATGCGGGCCTCGCTCATAATCCGGCCTCCCTAATTCATTGATTTGCCAGGGAGGACAGCGCCTCACGCAACCGACCGCCCGACGCTTCAATGGTGCGCCAGGGCGCGCCACTACGCAAGGTTTAGGCCGAGATATTTCGTGGTTGTGAGGGCATGCGGGGCGTTAGCGCCGGGTGCCAGACACTCGTCGATAATCTTACGCCCGGCACCGTTTTCGTCGAGTGCGCGAACGGCTCCTCAGCCGGATCCTCCAGATTGGCTGCGAGAAAATTTTCCAAGAAAAGTTCCCTCAAACCATCGCACCCAATTTTCGGCGCTCCTGGACCGCCTCACGATGGGTGGCACGGTCGTGGTCACCAAACTGGACCGCTTTGCCCGCAGTACGCAAGATGCTCTCAATACCATGGCGACCTTGGCCGAGCCGGGGGTGTCGCTGGTCGTCTTGAATATGGGCGGGGATGTGGTCGACACGTCCACCGCGATTGGCAAACTCATCATCACGGTGTTGGCCGGGATTGCCGAATTTGAGGCCGATCTGATCAAGGAATGTCAGCTCGAAGGCATTGCCGCAGCCAAAGCCCGTGGGGTCTACAACGGAGATCCACAGACCTACAGGGTCCATCACAAGGGCCACGCCCATGCGCTGGAACTCTTGGCGGCCCGGGATCGCTATCATCTGACGGTCAATGATATCTGTGCCATGAGGTAGGTGAGTCGCACGCCAGATCGGGCACCCGGAATAGGGCGCAAGGAAGATGGCCGAACGGTGCCGTTCAGCCCCATCGTTACGGTACTAACGCCCCCAATAGCAGACTATTAGCCATGTAAAGGACCCTTCCCCCAATAACAATGTTGGGAATGGCGTCCTGAGTGCCCTGAGTGGGCACTTCACTCAATGGGTCGGGCCATAAACAGAGCGGTTTCTGTCGGCGCATCCGTACACTGATAGAGCGTGGCGTCGACCTCACAAATCTGAAACCACAGCGCACGGTAGGTCGCGATGGCTGCAACATTCAGATTGGTGACCTCTAACCAAAGAAGTTTGGCTCCCAACCGCGCTGCCCAGCCTCCGCTCCGCAGCATGGCGGAGTAGGTTACGACCAATGCCCTGCCGCCGAAAGGCTGAATCGACAAGAGGTGCCACATGATTCAGCGTCAGTTCCAACCTTCCACACGGATAGCCACGAAGCCGACCATCCGTCCGATCGTCTCAGCCACCCATCCCTGATCCCACGCCACTCGGACAGGTCGTAGGTTTTCGTTAACGGTGGCGCTTGCTCCAGCCGCTATGCAATGCTGTGTTCGGGACGGTTAGTGCATCTTCGTCCACGTTTTAGGATGACTGCGACAAAAATTAACTTATATCCGCGAATGCTGTTTACAGTTCACTGACGCGCTATTTAGCTGACGACAGAAAGCTAATGAGTGCGTTGGACGCTGCATCACAAGCTTTTAACTTGTGGCGCTTCTGCTGTAGTTCGGTCAGTTCATTCGCATTATCGGACACAGCCTTCATCCCCAAGAACGGCACACGGTTCACCGTGCATACCTGGGCGAATGCGGCCAACTCTTGATCGACGGCAATGGCTCCAAAAGCCCGACGCAAGGCCTCGCGACGCTCGGCACTTCGAATGCGGTGGTCCCCCGATACGACCACGCCAAATTGGGCTTGGGTGGTAGAGGCGGCGAACTCCTTGAACCGTTGCAAGAGACCAGCATCGGGCTCGAACCAAGTCGATCGACCCGAATACAGATCGAACGGATCTCCCGGAGTCGCCGGGCTTTCCACATCGTGCTGACAAAACTTCTCGGGCACCACGAGCGACTCGCCCACTAGCTTGTCTTGCAGCCCGCCGCAGATGCCCGTCATGTACATCTCACCCGGAGCGAACCCGGAAATCAGCAGTTGGGTGGCACTGGCACAAAACACCTTGCCGACCCCACTCACCACAGATACAATCTCCGCATCGCCCAGACGGTGCCAAAAGAATGTCCATGCACCGTGGGTGATATGCTCGACCGGGGGCAGGCATCGGTTCACAGCGTCCAGTTCCGGGGCCCAAGCTGCCACAATTCCGATGCGTCTCACAATGGTCGCCTCTTCCCACAATCGGATACCGTGTGTGGTTAGTCAGATCGTGAAACATAGCTCATTCATCCAAAGAATACCATACGGCCATAAATGGATCAGAGTGCTGCTTGTCATTTTACCGGGTGGGCACGCAATCGCCGGATGGTTCGGGCGCTTGGTCCGTCGTCCGCAACATGGCGATGGCAGCATCTTTAAGGGGCGGCAAGTCATGGCCCACGACTTCCCAAACAATCTCCCAGTCGAGACTGAGATAGTGGTGAGCCAAGCGGTCTCTCATCCGAGCAATCGAAGACCAGGGGAGGTGCGGATACTCGGACAACAGATCCACTGGAAGCTCCTTCACGGGGGTCCCGATGAGTTCGAGATTGTGCACAATGCCATGTTGTATTAGCGTGGACTCAAAAAACGCTCGGGATCCTTCCTTGAACGCCCCCAATGGTCCGCCACGCCCCAGTGCTTTTTTGGCCACTTAAGGAGATGCGAATACGACGCATCTGCTCGCCCAGCACTACGGTTCTCATCGAACCGCAATGTCACCACCCTTAGGGTTGACCATCTCCACCTTGATTCGATCCGAGTCCTCAAAATGGAGTGCGAAGTGGTCCGGTCTGCCGGCAAAGGGATGGCGATCCTCGTAGGAAAGCTGAAGGCCGCGCGCACGCACCTGCTCGGTCAAGGCATTGACCTGGTCTCGCGACTCAGCCCACAAGGCCAAGTGGTTCAGACCCACGCGACCTCGGTGGTACGACACATCCAGATGCCGATCCAGAGCCTGCACGAACACTAAGTAGGTATCATTCAACCGCCAACTGCGTCCGCCGTCCATTCTTGAAACGGCGCATACCCGAGCTCCGTGAGAAACCATCCCCAGAATTCCGTAGAGCGCACAAGGTTTGAGATATAAATTTCGACGTGACCCTTTAAGAAATTGTGCTTCCTTCTCTCGTTAATGCCTCAAACAGAGCCGTCCCAAATGGATGACAGGTGAGGCGGCCAAGGGAGACTGCCCCAGGGCCATTTGCACTTTTCGTGCAAGCCTTACGGTGCATTCGCTCCCGAACCCAGGCCAATCGCGCGATTAAGTATTATTGGATTTGCTCTTGATGAGGAACAATATCAGGTCATCATCGACAAGTACGTGGCTGCCGGGAACGACGGGGTGATTGTGGGATATCATGCCGCGACCATCCGGGATGTAGCCGCGCTTGACGTACATTCTTTGGGCGGTCCCGTAATCCACATACAGACCAAATCCAATACCGATGGTGTCGTATTGTTCAAAGGCCCATTGCTCGATGGCGTCCATCAGTTGGGAACCGACACCCTGGCGGCGAAACGGAGGAATGACATCGAAGTTCTGGATTTCCGGAATGCCATGTTCCCGGAAAAAGGCATACTCACTCTCGCGTACGAGGTGCCCCCACCCGGCAAAGTCATCCCTCTGCAAAGCGAGGAACGTAATCCGTTGCCCCGTGAGATTTTCCTGCCAACAGTGTTCGACATAAACGCGCGGTTTGCTGATGTCGTGGTCTGCCAAGCCAATAAAGATGCGGTCAACGTCGCCTGCTTGCATCCTGCGGATTTCAACGCGGAAAGCCACGACACATCACGCTCCCCTGGTCCCGTTTACCATGACCGGCTGTGATCACCCTACGGCGCTCTTGCCCCCGATAGGCTCGTATGGTGGTTGAGGACGCTACCTCGTGATGTAGACCATCACACCGATAAACACAAAGAAGCCAACCCAAACCGCTATCCCGCCAGGGCGGGCCACATTGACGTTAAATCCGCCCCAGCGTGGCACAAAGGTGCGTGGGTCGTCCTTGTTGTAATAAACGATATAAGACCACCAAACCCGCTTGTCATGATGCTGCTCTTCGTTGCTCAATTCCAAGAACTCCGCGCATTCGCCACTTTCATGATTGCATCATCCCCACCGTGCTATTTCCTCTGAAACGGCCATGGCGTCAGAGGGAATGCCCGCATTCTACTCTAGCGTTTGTCTTGGAACTGCCCAAAGATTCTCGACTCCCCCTGAACGCCTCAATGGTCGTGACTCATTGACGTCTTAACCAGTAGAGCGGTCGCCGCTTTTGATTTGCGATGGCGAGAATCCGGAGATCCCCATTCTCATCGAAGTACATGACCGAATAGGTGAACCGCCGCAGCCGGATGAAACGTCACGTGAATCTCATTCACCGAGGCGTTCCCGGATGTCCCGGAAGACGTCCGTGGCGGGTCGGTCCAAGGTCTTGCCGGACAGCAGATTGTCGTGCCGCCGTTCCGCCTCCTCCGCCCAGAGACGTGCATTCTCATCGTCCGACAGTTCTTCTAGGCTGTCGAGCAGCGCGGCCGCCAAGCGCGCCCGCTCGCGGGGTTCGAGCTTCCGCAGTTCGACCTCTAATTCATCGTGAGTCACCGAATTCCCCTCCTGCGGCGCTGCGTTCTTATCATCGCATTCGTAGCTAACATGCAGACATTCCAACCCAACGAATTGCGCTCATGCATCTCGCGCGCGACAGTCCACAACGTCGACCCTGATGATTCTCATTATACCTCCATTCCCGTAGTCCCCAAGCTCACCGCGCCAATTTGGTCGCTAACCGGCCCGCATGTGCATTAAGGATTACTACCCTCGGATTCGTAACGTCGGTCAAATAATCAATCACATAATCCGCATTTGTCTGCGCACGAAGAAGGTTCCTAAGAGGGAGCGATCAATCACAAAATCCCGGAAGAACCAATGGTCCGGCACTGCCATGCAACGCACCAAATGTGGTCAGACGTTCGTCCATGTTAGCCCTCCCGTTCCCCGACCGGTAGCTGACCGCCCTGGTTGGCGATGGAGGGCCAGGACAACCCAAACCACTCTTTCAGGGCCCGACGCCCGTCATCCGTGACCCACACGATGCGATCCGTTTCCTGACGCCTCACCCAGCCCTGAGCGAATAGCCACACGGCCAGTTCCCGCTCGACTTGGCCGGCCGCGTGATACCGTCGCTTACTCAATCCAGGCACGGGCGCACCAGGGGGGTGCGCTGGTGTGAATCCAGCGTCCAGCGCCATTGCGCTGCCTGCTGCTCCCCTCGCGGCGTGAGCGCCAACACGTCATAGACGGAATCAAAGGTGAGCCACTCCCGGGCCACCATGGCCTCGGTGAGACTCGGTGAGACTCGTGCCGAGCGCCCCCGCCAGGTGGTTGTAGCAGGTCCGGGCCGTCCGCGATTGCGCTTGGTGCGTCGATGTCTTGAGCGAACGCACGGGTTCCGGCGGGGCAAACGCATCAACCCTTCCACCACGTGCGCCACCTCGGGACTGGCCAGCGCGTAATAGCGGTGCCGTCCGCGACGCCGTACTTGCACGAGCCCCCCGGCCACCAGTTTCGCCAGGTGCTCGCTCGCGGTGGCCGGGCTGACCCGGGCCGCCCGGGCCAACTCCGAAGCGAGGAGTTGGCGACCGCTCATCAGGTGGACCAACATGGTGGCCCGCGAGGCGTCACCCATGAGAGCCGCCACCGTATGCAATTCCGGATCGCTCATGGATCCTTTCCTCCTCAGGGTGCGCCCGGGGTCGCCACCGAACGGCGGCGGGCCGAGAGACCGCCCAGGACTGTTAAGGCGACCATAGCGATAAAGACCGCATAATACAACATCGCGCCATATAATCCCACCTGCTGGGCCGCTAGCCCGATGCCGAGCACCGGCGCTTTGACACCGCAGTAGATGACGACATAAAAGCTCGACACCACGTGGCCTTTGACGGCGGGAGGCGCGGTGCGGGTGACCGTGGCCATGCTCCCGAGGAACGCCGTCCCCTGCCCGATGCCCGCCACCACCGTACTGACGAGCACCATCCACAACGCGTGCGCGGGCACCGCCAGCAGAAGGCCGCCCACTGCCATCACGATCAAGACGAGCCCCACCGGCATCGCGACGGTGGGGGCCATGGCACGCGTGAGGAGTTGGGTGATCGAGGCCGAGGCGAGCATGAGAAACACCACGCCACCCGCCACCGCCAAGTTCGACACGTGCAAGAGCCCTATCACATAGCTCGGAGCCAACGACATAAAAAAGCCGGTCACAGACCAGACGGCGAAAGCGGTACCCCCCGCCAGCCAGAAAATCGGGCGGATCGCGGCGGGAATGCGGGGCCGGGTCCAGTGAAAGGCTTCGGAGGCCCGTGGCCGCGTTTTCCGCGCGCCGAGGACGAGCACCAACCCGCCGCCCACCAACCCCACCACGACGAAGAGGTAGGCCAGGCGCAGGGGTTCCGGGCCGTATTGGGTGAGCAACCCGCCCAACAAGGGACCGATTGCCGTGCCCCCGCCGGTGGCCAGGCTGGCCACGAGCGGCGCCCGTCCGCGCGGTCCATCTAATTCCGCTAAATGCGCGGTGGCCGCACCCGAGAGCAGGCCGGCCCCGGCCCCTTGGGCCGCCCGGGCCACGAAGAGCCAGGCAGCGCCCTGGGCGCCCAGAAACGCGAGCGCGCCGACGAGGGCCAATCCGAGTCCGGCGGCGATCATGGGTTTTCGACCCCGCTGGTCGGGCCATTGGCCTCCCACCAACAAGGTGGGAATCAGGAACGCCACATACACCGCAAAAATGGTGGTCATCGTCGCCGTCCCAAAGTGCCAACGCGTCGCGTACACCGCGTAAAGCGGGGCGGGGACATTGGCACCCACCATGATCCAGGCCAACACAAAACCCACGACCCCAAAGCCCCGATGTGGATGGTGGTTCATGCGTGGGACCTCCCTTCATCAAGGGCTGCCATCGCTCGTCGAGCCAGGGCCGCCGCCGCATCTGCGGGGGACAGGGTGGGACTCAGGTCCAAGGTACCGTGCTGGATGGCGTCCGCGGCCGCGTAGATCGCCCGGGCTTTCGTCTGGCTAAGGCCCGCCGCGCGCAAGCCATCAATCCCCTGCGTGACCACCCACGACGGATCCGGCGGCAGGGGGAAAGACCGCGCGGGAAACTCTCCTCCTATCATGACGGCACGCCCACCGCGGTCGACGAGTCGTTGTTTGATGCCCCGCGCTTGTTCGACGCTAATGAGTTGCCCCGTCACGGTCCAGAGCAGGGCTTCCCAGGGCGAGCCGAGGAGAATGGGGCGAAATCCGCGATGCCGCTGCACATAGGAGCCGAGGGCCGGATCCCGTATCATAAGATGCGTTTCGACCACGGCCCCATCAACGTCGAGTACGAGCATGCGGCGCATGTGCGCGACGACGACCTCCTGTTGAGGCTAACTTATTTTGTCATGGGTTTGACTTATATGTTGCGACCACGCGCTATGTTGAGATTCTGGGGATGACTGTCGGACGCATGCGTCTGCCCCATAGCATTCGCGTTTGCGCATAGGCCGTGGCTTCACCCGTCAGCCAAACGTGAATCCCAGCCCATTGGGCTGATTCTTCGACGTTCCCATGCCCCCGCTGAACCGATAATACCCGGCATATAATACCCGGCAGATCCTGTGACAGGCATGTCAGTCGAAGTGATGACAATTAGCATTAGCCCCAACACCTCCACAAGGCTTGGGGTGAGCGTCTCTCCCCAGATGGTCAGGGTGAGGGGCTCCTCAGACGGATACAGATTCTCCCACGTGACCTCCACGACGACGCCGGGGCCGATATCCAACGCCCGTTGGAATCCGTGCTCATGAAGGCGTTCAACAATGGCTGACGGCGAGGAACGAAGATAGGCGAGCACCAGGCCGAAGCCATAGGCGCCACAGGGGGCGAGACTCAACGTGTGCCGGTTCACGCGTTCGGTCTCCTTGCACACGAAGCATGGCGGCTTCTGGATGACGCGAACTCCCCTTGCCGCGTCGCTCCTTCATGTGTATCAGGGCGCCGGTCGATTCGGCGTCCAACGGCTATCCAAACTCCTACGATCCATCCCTCCCGAGGGTGCGTATGGCCGGAGCCATCACCGGGATCGTATCGTGTCGATCATTCGGTTCCCGCCGAAATGGGAAAATACATCGCGCGGTTCAATTCCCGGCCGATGTCTGATGTAACGGCAGACACTTCGTCAATATCAGTGCACGCGGGATTCAAACGTCGAGGAAGTTTTCTCTTATTGCCATTTTCGCTACAGAAACCCCGTATTGTGAATTCCAGGCAAAGGCAACCACAAAGTGTAATACTGGAGTTTCGCCGTTAAAGGGTGAAGACAATGCGGGCAAAAATCCGAATGAGCCTATTGGGCGGTCTCGCGGCAGCGTTGGCGCTGGCGCGGTCGTCCCACCAGGCATTCGCGTATAGTTATAATGGTAGCGCAGCAGCGAGCTACGTCGATACTTGTTGGTCCAACTTGCATTTTCGCACCCCTGCTTAGCCCAGCCTGAATGATGAGACGTCCCAGCGGTTCACCCGGAAGGAGCCCGGATAAACCGTCGGGAATCCATCCCGGCCAACAAGAGGGCTTGGCGTTGGACGAGCGTGAGAGCACGCCGGGTCTGCCGCCCGCCAATGAATGATTTGAATGGGGGTCACGATTTGCTTGAGACGTTTGGTCGTGGGCGCCGGCTGCAATGCCCCATTGGGATAGGGCAACGTGATGCCGAGCCGCTCGTGATTCTGCCGCATCATCGCTTGCATACAGCGCCATAACAGCAGCGCCATGAAGACCACGTAGACATAGGCGGTGATTTTGTTGGTGTCCTTGAGGAACAGGGGGGCGATGGCCAAGGGACCTTTCAATGGCGCGTTGCCTTGCTCCACCACAAATTGTGTCTTATAGCCTTCCAAGAGGGCCCGCGCCGACAACGCCTCCTCCGACAATCGCCCACGCCAGTTCGATTCTGCCTAAACAGGGATGGTCTAAACCAGCACGCCGGGCGACGCCCGGCTATGAATTGAGAGTCTGAAAAGCTGGCAAGACCACGGAGCTCTCGTAGTAGTCCGCGACGGGGAAAGCTCGTTACATGGCGAAGGAGAGCAGTTTACTCTCGAATACCCCCAAGGAACGGTGCGTGAGGCATCATTAGAAGTCCCGAACGGGTATTGGAACAGCTTCAGCATCATGCGCACCTCATGATGCCACCTGACGAGTAAATGGAGAGTCGTATACATCGAGAGGTGTACGTACGGTTGGAGGGCAAGCATCCGGAAACCCATCTCCGAAAGGAGGTCTCGGGCTGGATGGTTAACCTACAATAGAATGGTTGAGGGCGATTCCGAGAGAATTCCTTGATGCGTTACCGGGCCGGTTAGTCCGCTATTCGCATCGCGAAGTAAGCGGACGGAATGAAACGTTTCGTCGCCTAATTTTTTTGTTTTCTTGGAAATACCCCGCCCCGCGGGTTGACATCCCGACTACCTAGATTACAATATATGTAGATAGCAACATATTGATATCTAGGCGGTGATGGAAATGGACCCCTTATTGCCCTCGGTCCCGACATTGTTAGTGCTCAGGGCCTTGGAAGACGGGCCGGCCCACGGGTACCGTATTACGCGCTGGGTCGACGAACGGTCTGACGGCGTGTTGGCCTTGAAGCAAGGCACGCTGTACCCGTTGCTGCATCAACTCGAAAAGAAAGGTTTGGTGGTGAGTCAATGGGAGGGTCTGGGGTCAGACCGACCCATGAAAGTGTATGCCCTAACCGATGTGGGGCGACAGCGCCTACATCAGGAACGCGCGGCCTGGCAGAAGAAATCCATCGCCGTCGGCCGAGTCCTGACCAACCCCGCGGAGGTGCCTCATGGACTGGCATGAGTACCTAGACCAGGTGACGCGGGACATTGGGGATCCCGCTGAGGCGGCGGAGGTGCGCGCCGAGCTGCTCAGTCACTTGACCCTCCTCGCAGAGGATCTGGTGCAAGACGGCTTTGACGTGCAGGCCGCGCGCGCCCAAGCGGTGCAGTGTATGGGCGATGTGGATGGGGTTCGGGAGCGGTTGGGAGCGGTTCACGGTGTGTCGCACCCCCAGCGGGTTCAGGCCCTGTACGAGGACGAGTTGTTGTGGACCAGGGGGTTGAGTATGGTCGGATTATTGCGCGTGGAGTGGAAGCGCGTGCTGATGCGCTGGCAAACCTGGGCGGCCATCGTCGTCCTGCTGGGGTTTTGTGGCCAAGGACTGTATGCCTTTTATCGAAATCATGTCATTTGGGACTATGGGCACTGGGCATTTGTCCTGGGCCACCCGGGTAGCTACAATGCCTACCTCGCCTTTCTCAACATTTTCAACGGACCGGCAAACTTTATTGTCGGGATCTTGCCGCTCTTGGTCGTCTTGGCTGCGGGGGATTCGTTAGCCTGGGATCGCAAGACAGGATTTGTGCAATACGTCGTCCATCGCAGCTCTCTCCAGCACTATATCCTGGCCAAGATTGGGAGTGCCTCGATGGTGAGCGCCGCCGTGATGCTGGTGGCAGCCCTCCTCTCAGGCGTGGCGGCGGGGATGTTTTTCCCGGTATCTCCGTCGCATGCCGTCATCCCGGGGGTGACGCCTATGTTGATGGCATCCTTCTACGCGGCGCACCCGCTCCTATACTGTGCTATGGTCGCTGGCATTGCCACCTTGGCGGCTATGGCGTGGACCCTCGTCGGCGTGCTCCTGTCGACCCTGATCAAGAATGTCTACTTGGTGGTGGCCGGACCGTGGCTGTTGTTCCTGATCACATCGTTTCCCCTGCTGGTTTTCGCCCCCCATTATGCGCCGCTCGTGTTTATCGGGCCCTGGATTAATACTCAAATTGGGTACGGAGCCGGGCCAGGCTATGCCGCCATCGTTCCTCTCACCTGGCTCGTCGTCTGGATGGGCGGAGGTCTACTGGCTTATGGCGTGTTTATGCGTCGTACGACGCGAAAGGGGATGGCGGCATGAACGGCCCACTGGTGGAGATGGTTGGGGTCTCGAAGACCCTAGGCGACCGCACGGTCTTGCAGCAGGTCGACTTTGTAGTACAGCCCGGTGAAGTGGTGGGGATTATTGGCGCCAATGGATCCGGCAAAACGACCCTGTTACGACTGCTCGCCGGGCTGCTCTATGCCGATGCCGGGGAGGTCCGCGTGGGGGGCGTCCGGGTCGCGCCCGGCATGTGGGGACGCATGCCGACCCAAATCGGGGTTCTGATTGAATCACCGGGATTTCTGCCGCAATTCTCCGGTCTGCAAAATCTCCTGTTTTTGGCCGGCATTCGTCGGATGATTGGGCGATCGGCGGTGGCGGAGCACATGGCCCATTGGGGCCTCGATCCGGCGAATCGCCAGGCGGTCCGGAAATATTCCCTTGGGATGCGCCAGCGATTGGGGCTGACCCAGGCGGTGATGGAGTCCCCCCGCGTCCTTCTTCTGGACGAACCCACCAACAGTCTGGACCACGCGGGCGTTCGGGTGTTAGGCGAGATGCTCCCAGCGGTCTCCGTCCACGGCGTCGCAACGGTCCTGGTGTCCCACGTCATGGAGGATATCAACGGCTGGTGTGATCGTGTCTTTCGGTTGGACGGCGGCACGTTGACGGTGGTCCGTACTGCGCGCGACCGGGCGTGGCGGGTGGTTCTGCACCGGTGGGCCGACATGGAGCGCGTGAGCGACGTGTTTCAGGCGTTGCGCGTTGTGGACCCCGCGGCCGACGGACCGGCCGTGGTCGGGACCGGTCCGTGGACCGACGAGGCCGAACTCATGGTGGTGCTGAAACAGCGCGGGGTCGATGTGCTCGCCGTTGAGGCTGTACGATCGTGATTCGTCTGGAACTCGGGCGGCTCATCCGTGCGCGGCTGTGGCGGTGGGCTATTGGGATTGGACTGAGCGTGGGTCTAGGCGTTCTATCGTGGCACTGGCTCGGAACCTATCACGCCCGAGCCACCGCTAATGTGTGGGATCTCGTCCTGGCGGGCGTGTCCCAATTCTATGTGGCGGCGGTGATCCTGCCGGTGTATTACTTGTTTCTGGTAGGCGATTTAGCCGCGGGCGATCGGGAGGGGTATGCCGCCCTTCTGGCCGGGCGCATCCCGAGTCGGGGTGCCTGGTGGGCGGCCAAAGTGATTGCCTTGGGCGTCGGGGGCGCGCTCGTGGTGCTCCTGGTTCTCACAATCCTGGTCAGCATGGGTTTCGTGGTCGGTCTTCCATTCCATCTGACGTGGAGCCTCTACGTCCGTCACGGCGGGGCCTACGAGGTGCCCCGGTCTGCAGGCCTGTCCCTGGCGACGGTCTGGCCCCAGGGACCCTTGGCCGCCATCGGAGAATGGGCGGCGCTCGCACTCGGTACATTCCTGAGCCTGGGCTGCAATGTGCTGGCCGTAGGGCTCCGACTGCGAACTACGCTCATTCCCTGGCTCCTCGGACTGGTGGCGGCCAGCGCCACGTACGTCGTCTGGATGGTGCAGCCGACCGCGTTGCGGTGGATGCCAACCGCTCAAATGATGTTGCTCCAGCATATCAGCCGGTCGCCCGTGCGGTGGTTCGGCACCCACCCCCTATGGTGGTCGGCCGGCTATGTGGTCATTATGTCGGCCATGGGGATATTCGGCGGCCTGCGCCAAGCGCGTCATATGTCGCTGACCCCCGAGGTTGTGGGGTGATGGGGGGCGTCCGGCTACAGCTGCTGGGGGTGTATCGGTGGCATTATGGGGTGATGACGACGCTGCTGTTTGGCCTGGTGGCCATGGTACCCACCGCGGCCACCGTAGCAACTGGAGCGTATGCTCATCCGGCGGGCATCGTCCTGGCGGTGCTCGACGGGATCCACCGGGCCAGTGCGCTGCCCATCGTGATCCGATGGACCGCTCTCGTGGGCTTGGCTTTATTCTTGGTGAGTCGCGTGGCGGAGGAGCCTGCCGTGCATGCGACCACCCTGATTCTCCCACGGATGGGCTCGCGCGTGCGCTGGTGGGCTGTTCGCGCCACCGCTATCACCATTCTGACGGGGGTGTATACCGCATGGTTGGTGGCGGTGACCCTGGCGGTGAGCCGGATCCTGCTGCACCCCGACGCATCCGTTGGTGGCCATCACAGCCTCTGGCTGGTGGCTGGACAGTTCTGGCTGGGTCTGTTGACCGTGGGTCTGGTGATGACCGTGGTACGCGAGTGGCTGCGTGCACCCCTTATGGTGTATTGGGGCGGGATGTTGGCCAACTATGTGACGGCCGAACTCTACGTGCAGGGGTTGCTGGGGCGTCTGTGGACTCCCTTGGCCTATCCATCGGCTGCGACGGTAACCGTCCGATCGGCACCGCGCGGTTGGCCCTGGATGCTAGATCTCGCCGTACTTCTGGTAGGCAATCTAATCTGGCTTGTCATCGACGGGTTTCACGACATGATTTAGAAGGGCATCCATATCTCGGATTTAGTTTCTGAATGTAAACTTCTCAAACCCATCAAGTGAGGTGAATCTTAACAATCATGTCACACAGTATCCCTTTCGACCAGTTCGTCAAGGCCTGTGTGGACAGCGCAGTGGAAGCTCGCAAGGGCGGAAACGATCCGACGCTGCCTTTACGGTTAGGCATGGGCCTCATGTTAGAGGCGGAAAAATTGGTGCAAGCCGAGTTTGACCCTGTGGCGAACTTTCAGCCGCTGGCTCAGCAGATTCTGCAAGACCCGAATGGTGAACAACTGGGTGTGGCTTTCTTGTGCTTTTACGCGAGTTTATCAGATGCGCCGTAAAACTCCGCCGTTCAGGGCGGAGATATCCCCTGCTTTTGGGCAGGTCTGGGGATTTCCTCCAACCGTCGGTCATCCCCTGCTTTTGGGCCAGTCTGGGGATTTCCTCCGGTCATCAGGCGTTGACCCCGCAGGGGTCAATCAGGGGTTTCCTGTTGCTCAATATAGTGTCGAATGATGGAGAGCGGGGCTCCCCCTGCTGATCCGGCAAAGTAACTTACCAGAGGCTACCCCCCCATAGCGCCCGCTCGATAGTGGGGTCGTGCTTCTTGCGGATCAGGCGGGACGAGACGCCTTTGAGACTATTGACCAGCCGGGAAATGGCCACTTTTGGCGGGTAAGTGATTAGCAAGTGCACATGATCCCGCTCTCCGTCGAATTCCGCCAAGGTGGCTTCGAAGTTCTCGCATACGCCCCGGTAAGTCCTGCCAGTGTCCGCGATGGTTCAGCGATCCCATGGCCTTACTCGGGTACGATAGTCACCGGAATCGGTACTTTTTCGGCCACATGCCCTTGGCGATGGCCGTCGTCAATGCCGTGCCTGGCCAACCCAGCCATCCCCTGATTGTCAGCTTGGCCTTGCACCCGGGCAACCGCAACGATGCGGTCGCCTATCCCGATCTCCTGGTCAAAACCCAAACACTCTACCGTCCCCTGGAGCCGACCATTCAGATCACCCATAGTATCGGGGAGGCGGCCTTTGATTGCAATGAGCTCTGGGAGTT
>JAKACZ010000099.1 GCA_021820965.1 Bacillota bacterium
AAAAATGTGTGCCGTGCTCGGTGATGGAGATTCCGCGTGAGAATCCGCCATCGCCGTATTTTTGAAGCGGAACTCGACGGACCCGGATTTGAGGAGATTTTGGCGACTTTTGCACCAGCTCCCTAGGTTTCCCTCCCACCCAATACCAAGAAGCGGCGCTGCATGCTCAAGGAAGTGGCGCACGTACCCAGGCAGTAATCGATGGTAGGCGTCGTGACGGAGCCGTTCTCGTTCCTGCGGGAGATTGGCCAGCACATCGCCTGCCGGCGGCAGCACCTCATCCAACGCTTGCACGGCGTCGGCCACGCGCGCCACATTCACCCGTTCTTCGAGCTGCTGTTCGATGGCCGCGTCGTCAACGGAATCAAATAGCAAATCTCGCAGGGACAGGCCCGCCAATTGGCGCCCAATGACATCAAACACCTTGTCTGACCGTAGTTCCTTGCGAATTGCCTCCAGTTTATCGAGGAGGGTTTTCAACACGCGGCCTTCCCGTGTCTTGGCGGCGACCAAATTATAAATCAGCACGGGATCATGGGCCTGCTTGTAGCGATGGATGCGCCCCATTCGTTGTTCCAGTCGGGCCGGATTCCAAGGAATATCATAGTTCACCATGACCCAACAAAACTGGAGATTAATCCCTTCACCTGCGGCATCCGTGGCAATGCAGATGTCGGCACCGCCCTCGGTTGCGGGCTGACGAAACCGACGCACCTGCTCTTCGCGTTCCTGATAGGGCATGCCTCCATGAATCTGAGCCAATCGCCCTGCGAAGCCCAAACCCTCAAGCCGGCCAATCAGGTAGTGGAGGGTATCTCGATGTTCAGTAAAGATGAGCAGCTTTTCTCCCTGAAATCGCGAATCGCGGACTAGTTCGCGTAAGCGGCGAAATTTAGCCTCGTCTTCGCCCGCGAGGACTTGATGTGCTAGCTCGATGAGGCCTTGCACTTCGGCACGTTCTCGACGTAATTCGGGCAACGACGACGCCAACAGCGCGGATACCGCCTGGTCCTCAGCCGCTTCGTGACCCTCGCGGTCTCCGTCCCCAATCTCTTCATCGCCAGTGGTGGTTTCGAATGGATCGGCGTCGTCCCACTGTCGCTGCCGTCGTTGCTCATCCCCGAGGTCCAGCTGACGTGCTTCAACCTGCACGATGTAAGCATCCAGTTTGTCTAATCGTCGAGTCAACGATTGTACTAACGCATACGCGGAACTGGCCAGCCGCCGTTGAAACACACTCATGGCGAGGCGAGCCGCAGACCGATTCAACATCGCTGCCCGGTTGTACGATTCGCGGATATAATCGGTGGTCCGATCATACAACGCTTGCTCCAGTGGAGACAGCTCGTAGGAGATGGTGTCCGAGTTGCGAGTCGGATACAGTCGCTTCCCGTCAAATGTAACCATTTCTTCTTTTGTACGGCGGATATAGTGCCGGGTCCGGGCATCAGCCGGATACCGATCTAAGGTTTCGGGAGTGGACAGTGCCTCCGGTTCCAACAGATGCCAGAGGGCAAAATACGGATACGATTTTCCCATGTGCGGCGTCGCCGTCAAAAGCAACACGTGACGCGCTGACCAGCCTAGAGACTCTTCGGCGTCGGCCACTGCTCCTGCCAACTGTTCTGCCAACCGATATCGCCGGGTTCGACGAATACCCCCATCAGGCTCCTGATCGGCCGCGAGTTTGTGCGCTTCATCAAAGACGACCAAATCATATGGAACCACCTCAGGATCTTCCAGACGATCCCGCATGGGGTCCCCAGTCAGGGTATCGATGCTGACAATAATTTGATCGCTCTCGGCACCGATAAAGGGATTCCCTTGCCTAGCGTCGGTACCATTGACGATTCGAAAGGACAATCGAAATAACGTTTGGAGTTCTTGTTGCCAATTACCCACCAGGCCCGCGGGCGGCACGATTAAGATACGACGGAGGCGGCGGCGTGCCAGCATTTCTCGAATATATAGTCCCGTCATAATGGTTTTACCCGCGCCGGCATCATCGGCCAGCAAAAACCGCAATCGGGGCTGCGGCAACATGCCGTCATACACCGCCATCCTCTGATGGGGTAACGGATCTATAAGGGACGTCTCCGTGGCAAAGGTCGGGTTCACTAAATAGCCATAGGCTAGCCACTCCGCTTCCATGGCCGCCCGTACGGCGTCTGGATCCGCAAGAAAGTCGAGTCGGGTGCGACCGCGTGTTCCCGTTAGAGGAACGGATGGTTTGGTCACCGCAGCAGTCGAAGTCAGCATCTCCGAGGACCCGTCGCTTACGGGATCTAATGCACGCAAACGATCCCAGAGCCAGCGATAGGGTTTGGTATGTCCGTTTTCCCATCGGCTCACTGTGGCGAACGATACCCCCAGCCTTGCGGCGAGCTCGGTCTGACTAAGGCCTAATCGAGCACGTAAACGACGAATCTCGTCCGGACTCGGTTGTAAATCATTCTCCATGGGCCATTCACGCTTTCATTCCAGATATCGACATTATTACCGAATAGCTGTATCCGGTCAACGTTATCGCATCTGTTATATGTGAGAATAGCCTATCGATTCTTGATTACATTCGATCGTCTCGATAGAGGTCCTACGATTGTGCAATTGATTGATAGAACCGGGCAATTGGTGCGATTGACTAATATATTCCTATTTGAGGATGACGCGCTGCTGTCATAAATCGCCTATGTAGAGGTCCCGAGTGTTCGGTCGAAACCCGCATCGGGACACCTCTTGTGGACCCATCCTCGGAGATAGCCGACAGTGGCCAGCCAAAAGTGAGAACCGGGGGCTGGACTGCTGCGCGAACGCCCCGTAAGCGCCTCAAGCCGTAGCCCATTCTTGACGCGCCCGCCATCACCCTCCGTAATCAAAGATTATCTATCGAGGTCCCGGCATGCATGTACCAGTCGAACCAGCGCCCGTGTCCATCTGTCTGATGTGAAGGAAGTCGTCAACGCGACAGCCGTCTCACAGTTAAATGCAACCTACACTAGACGAGTTCTCAGGAAGAACAACAACCGTGGTGGAGGCCGTGTAGTGAGTTACATTGTCGCCCTAATTGACGCGGGGCGAGGTCGAGTGATTCGTATACGCAGAGGGCTTAGAGTTGACCGTGACCAGGGAAATCCCAAAGATGGCCATCCCCCACATTCTCAACGGGCTTTCTTCTTGCGTCGCAGTTTTTTGGTTTCGCCCTGTGACCATTTCTTCACTGACAGTTTATTGACGAGTGGAACGAGCCGATCGCCGAAATTGCGCGTTTCTGTCCAACCACACTTTTCCTCAATCGGCGGTTCGGGAAACAACACCTCTGTACAACGGTCCACGTTATCATTCAGGCGATAGAAGATATCCATCCAGCTGCCGGTATTCCGGGATGGATGTGGCAAGATCATCATAGGTCGATGTTGAAGTTCCACTAAACCGCCTAAATAGTTTCGAATTTCTTGGGCGTCCGATTCAGATTTGTGCCTGTACGGTAAAGAGTTGAATGAACGACACTATGTGCTAACCCGCAAGCAACAACGCTGAGGTAGCCACAATAATATAGAGTCAACCGCCGTCGCCGGATGAGGAAATACCCGTCAGCAAATCCAATCGCCGGGGGAATTATGGCCGTCCAACGCACAAAAAAGGAGGGACCGTCGATCTCGTATTTCGCACCCCTGGATGAAGGCCCGCGAGTGGTTGGTCCTGACGTGCTGGCGCGCCCACTATTCGGTCCGTTCTCACGCCGCCATCCAAAGTCTCACGTCTCCAAAAAAATTTGTGGGTGAGAGCCCTGGCCAAAGGATTTTCCCGGTTCCCTGGCGAAGTAGGAGGTATGGACACACAACAAGACACCCAGCCACGGGCGCCCGAGGCGCCGGAGTTTTTGCAAGGGTACCGCATGGGGTTTGCCGTGGTCGCCGCGGATATGGCGGAGCGGATTGGGCTTGTGGACTATGTGAATGCCCATGTCGCCTGGGATCCGAAGCAATGTAAGGTCTCGCCGGGCCTACGCCTCTTAGCCCTCATCATCGGCTGCTTGGTCGACC
>JAKACZ010000016.1 GCA_021820965.1 Bacillota bacterium
GGTAGAATCGCAAAAATTCGAGAACCACAGGAGGTTAGTGCACCATATATATCCATATTTGGGAATATACCCCTTTTAGCAAAGCAGAGCCCGATTTTTAACCCGAGTTATGCACCAGCTCCCTAGAAGGAGAGGGACGGCGCGCTCCTCCTCGTCCTAAAAGCCGAGGTTATCCGCTGCGCCAATTTCGATGAAAATCGAACCGCGTTCCGCTACAGGCGGCCAAGCGGTGTCCAATCAACTCAACAGGTCTCTTTCAACCGCCGCGCCCGTGCTGTTTCTTTTAATGTGGAGCAGTGGGTCGCTCTTTGTCAAATGGGGATTACAGTTCGCCGGGCCCCTGACGTTCCTTGCTCTGCGTTTGCTCTTTTCCTTGACGATTATCGGGAGCATTTGTCTTTGGCTGCGTCCTCCCTTTCCGCACAGCTGGGTGGAATGGCGTGGCATTCTCATCACCGGGTTGTTTTTACAAACGGGATACCAAAGTTTCTTTTTCTATGCCTTGGCACATCAGGTCTCCCCCGGGCTGTTGGCCATCATCCTCGGCACACAACCCATCATCACGTCTCTATTCAGTCGCGAAAAACCGAGTCAAGGCCAATGGATAGGCTTAGCGCTCGGGCTTGTCGGCCTCAGTCTGGTCGTGGCAGACAGTATGCTCGTCGGGAGAATTTCTGTCGTGGGCGTTGGGAGTGCCATTCTCTCGATGGTGAGTATCACCTGGGGTACGTTCTTACAGAAAAAAATCGCCACCCATCAACTGGCCAATATCGCCATCCAATATACCGGGAGTACTGTGATCCTGTCTCTCCTGGCGGGTCTTTTCGAGCATTTTACCGTGCATTGGACGGCAGCGTTCGTCATGGCCCTGGGGTACATGGTACTGGTTATTTCCATCGGGGCCACCCTGCTGTTATATGTCATGATTCGGCAAGGGTCTCTAACCCGTGTCACGAGTTTGTTCTATATGGTTCCGCCAATTACGGCGCTACTAGATTATTCCATATTTGGACAAAGCCTGCATGCCGTGGTGGTCCTTGGCATGGTCCTGATTATGGGCGGGCTGATTATCATTAACCGCTCTGCCCATCTTTAACCCGCTAAGCGCTGCCCAGATCCGTCAAAGTGGACCGCTGGACGAGGCGGCCGGATCTTTAAACGGCGCCAGTTGGTCAGCCGGCGATGGCTGGGTGTTAAAGACGGGGCCCTCACTCATGGGGCCAAGTTCTCCAGCAGCGCGCACAACCGGTCCGTTGGCAGGAACTGTCATTCAAGAAAGCTGCGGTTGTTAACTTATCACAAGGACCAAACGGGGGACGGTGAGAAGCTCGGCGCTCGACGCTCGGAACACCCCATGGGCACAAACAAGCCGAAAACTTGGCCACGAGGGGAGCACACCCAAGAAGTAGCCCTCATTGAGACCTTGTCCGCGTCGTCCACACATAGGCGAATGTTGGGTCGCGACGCGGTCCAGATCCGCCCGCATTTTGAAAACCGTGCGCCGGCCCGGATTAACGGGGGTGCGCAGTGCCGTCCAATTTTTGTGGCGATGGCCGCCGAAGTGCAGAACAGGGTGTACAGGATGGCCTGAACGGCCACCCAACATCATCACCTAACTTGCATTTCGCACCCCTATTTAGCCCAGCCTGAATGATGGGATGCCCCTGCGGTTCACCCGGGAGGAACCCGGATAAACCGTCGGGAATCCATCCCGACCAACAAGAGGGCTTGGCGTTGGACGAGCGTGAGGGCACTCCGGCTCCGCCGCCGGGTTCCGTCAGCTGCCCGCCAATGAATGATTTGAATGGGGGTGACGATTTCCTTGAGGCGTTTGGTCGTGGGTGCCGGCTGCAATGCCCCATTGGGATAGGGCAACGTGATGCCAAGCCGCTCGTGATTCTGCCGCATCACCGCTTGCATACAGCGCCACAACCGGAGCGCCATGAAGACCACATAGACAAAGGCGGTGATTTTCTTGGTGTCCTTGAGGAATCGGGGGGCGACGGCTAACGGACCTTTCAATAGCGCGTTGTCTTGCTCCGCCGCAAATTGTGTCTTATAGCCTTCCAAGAGTGCCCGCGCCGACCGGCGCGGATCATTCGAGACGAGAATGAACGTGCTGCGCCGGAACGCGAGAAAGCCTGCATGCTGTGGTGGTCCTTGGCATGGTCCTGATTATGGGCGGGCTGATTAGATCGCCAAGTTAAGTATTGATGCCGCGCCACCTTTCAAGGGAAAACACCGAGGGAACATTTTGGCATAGGTCCATGGGCCCGCCATGATAAAACCGCAAAGATTGCCTGTGACTGAATTCTGTAAGACTGGCGCTCACTCACTACGGGGATCCGCGATGACTATCGCCGTTTCTGTGCCGATCCGAAATAAACGCATCCGGGAGGACCAGTCTGGAGAGACGGGGTCCACGACGGGAGCCACAATCGTTTGATCCGCGTGTTGTGCTCATTCGGCCGGCAAGACCTTCTTTGTGAGACATTGACGATCTATTCCCGAGCGATTCCCGTTACGCCGAAGTCTGCTGCAGATTTGGTGTTTCTCTGTAGACAGAGACGTGGGATTTCGCGAAACTAGACGCAGAGGTGGTCTATCTTGTCGCCAATCTTGTTCGATTTCCCCGAGGAATTCGAAACTCAACGACTTTATATACGGTGTCCGCGTCCCGGCGATGGCGCGGCAATGAATGCTGCTATCCAAGAGTCGCAAGAGGCTCTAAAGCCTTGGCTTCCTTTCGCCCATCCACTCCCGTCCGTGGAGGAGTCGGAAGAGAATGTGCGCAGAGCCTATGCGCGGTTCATATTGCGGGAAGATTTAAGACTTCATTTGTTCCTCCGATCAAACGGGCGATTTGTGGGAAGTAGCGGGCTCCACCGAATCAACTGGGCCGTGGGTCGGTTTGAGATTGGCTATTGGATTCGTACCAGCGAGGCGGGAAAGGGGCTCGTGACCGAAGCGGTCAACGGAATTGTGCGGTTTGCCGGGGAGCACTTACACGCGCAGCGCCTCGAAATCCGTTGTGACCCACGTAACGAGCGGAGTGGCAGGGTGGCAGAGCGCGCCGGATTTTACCTTGAGGCTATATTGGCGGGCGACTCTCCTGATATAAATGGAAGCCCAAGCGACACAGCTGTCTACACAAAACTGCGCCTGTTAGACGGCTCCTGGGGCTATCCAGTCCGCGACAGACGTCAGGGGCCGATACCATGCGGGCAAAGTGACCGTTATTGCGAGTGTCCTTCAGATTCCCACTGAACGCCCACCGTGCGGAGGTCGGTCTCAATCGACCATCAGTGAGGTAATGCAGGTGGGGGATCCGGAATTGGCAGATGAGGTCCAAGCCGGCTCATCCGGTCCCACAATACGCCATACAATTTCGGAACGAAAGGCTGCAACCTGATCGATGAGCTTACCAAATGGGCCTTTTTTCAAGATCAGCACACGCGGCAGATGTTCCCTGCCGTTTGGGCAGACAACTGATGATTAGATCCAATTCAGGCTGAAGCGGGTTTTCTCAACAACGGATTATCCCACGGCCGCGGCGGAATATGTCCGTCGTGCACGTGCGTTGGTGCGCCTTATGCAACCAATCGAAAGCTGAGTCTGAGCATCATTGTCTTCATCACCTGGGGAACCCGTGTCCGTATGAATGCTGCGCCTGATGGGGCGGCGTCATCTCCCAATGGACGGTTGGTCCACGTCTGAACACTGAGTGCTAAAAATGCAGCCGATGGTGTTACGATGGTATAAATGGGGTGGGGGAATGAGCGGCCGAAGCGATCGCCAGGAGAGGTTGATGCAGCAATTGCAAGCACACCCCGAGCCCATCCGTGGCGAAGATCTGGCCCATATGTTGGGTGTGACGCGCCAGGTGGTGGTGCATGAGGTGGCTTTACTGCGGGCAGCGGGAACGCCCATTGCGTCATCGCCCCGCGGATATTACCTTCCGGGGGATGATTTGCACCGTCACCGGACGGTACTAGCCGTCCGCCACCAGCCCAACCAAACGCGGGCCGAACTCTATGCCATGGTCGACCATGGCTTGACTGTGGAGAATGTGGTGGTTGAACATCCGATTTACGGCGAGCTAGAGGGCCGATTACACCTGCGCTCACGATTCGACGTCGACCAATTTCTCCAGGCGGTGGAGCAAAGCGAGGCCGGCCTTCTTTCAGTATTAACCCAAGGATATCACTTGCACACCGTGTCTTATTCCAGTGCTGGCGATCTTGAGGCGGCCATCCATGCCCTGCGCGAACGATCAATCGCTGTGTTCGAATAATAGCGCCCATTGTCATGGATGCATGATCGGCGCTTTAGTTGTATATGCGTATGTATCCAAAGTCGGCTGTTCTAAAAATTCCGCCGCTTCACGAATGCCAACAAGTTTTCGAGTCATACCTAAATTATACAACAATGGATAACCGTAGGTAAACTTGTTGGGAACTGTTAAAACCCTCTCTCCATCATATCAGCGGTGGACGACCGGGTGGGAGTTTGCGGTGCCGGCGCCTGGCCACGAGCGCTCCTAGGATCAGCACACCGCCAGCGATAGCCTCCAAGGTGTGCCACGGCAGGCCCCAGCCCACCCAAAACGACCCCCACCAGCGCATTAGCGTCGGCCACAAACCCCGCACGACCAGATATCCTCCCGCCAACACTACAATCCAGCGCTTCCAGTTCATGGCCCGGCCTCCTGTCTCCCCCCAGTGTACCCTGTTCCCCTCACCTAACCAAATTGCGTGGTCTGGACCCACAAAAACCATCAATGCGGAAAAAGAACGTGGCGGCGCGTGCTCAGGCGGGGTAACCAGTGCCGAAGGATCCGAGTGAGACGTGCAGCGCTTATGGAACCGCCTTGCAGCCGGTTGTAGACCTGAACGCGCGCCAGCATCAGCTATTGCGTGAGCAAAAGCTGAAGGTGGAAGACAGTTGACCGCACTCTACAACGATGGCCTAAGTTGCGTTCTTTTCGAGCTTAGTGTATATACAGATGTATAAACTAGGAAAGCGGTGATGGTGTGCTGGGTAAGAGAGCAGGGGACTACAGAGAACATACTTTTATGGTCGAACCCTACGGCGTCGAGCCGGTCCAAGCGGAAGACCGCCATGGTCAGATTGTGGGACAATGGACGCTGTGGATGGGCAGCAATCTAACCATCGCAGACTTTGCCCTCGGATTTTTTCCCATTGCATTGGGATTGTCTTGGACGTGGACTTTAGTGGCGCTGATCGTCGGAAACGTTTTAGGAGCCTTAGCGTTGGGAGCCTGCGCCGGTATGGGCCCGAAATTCGGTCTTCCGCAGATGATGATTAGCCGGCGTGTGTTTGGACGCAGGGGAGGGCTAGTACCGGCTTTCCTCAACTACCTCAGCACCATCGGTTGGTTTTCGGTAAACAACATACTGGGGTCATACGGGCTGAAGATATTGGCGCCCTCGCTTGCCTACTGGCAAGCTGCCGCACTTTTGGTTGTGGTGCAGGGCTTACTGGCGGTCTTCGGGCACAACCTCATCCATGTGTACGAGCGTATTATGTCGATAGTTTTAGGCGTGATGTTTGCGATTATATCAGGGATGGTGTTGTCTCGGCCCGCAGTATTTCAGTATCATCCGGTACTCAAAGGTCCGGTCTGGGTGCCGTTTGCAGTGGTGCTGGCTGCCTCTCTGTCATACCTGGGAAGTTGGGCTCCCTATGCCTCCGATTATAGCCGCTATCTTCCGGCGAAGACCAGCTACCGCCGTGTGTTCGGTGCTAGTTTCTTGGGAGGATTTAGCGCGTCTTTGTGGCTTGAGCTGGTTGGGGCCGGAGTGGCCGTGGCCTCGGGTCACGGGGCCGGCAATCCGATTGCCCTGTTGCATGGCGTGGCCCGGGGCCTCGGTTTTCTCGCGGTGCTATCCATCATCTTGGGTGGCACGGCAGCGGATGCGCTGAACCTCTACTCCAACGCACTGGCTGCGGGCGCCCTCAATATCCGGCTTCCGCGTTGGCTGCTGGCGGTTATAGCGTCTCTGGTAGGACTTGCTCTGAGCATGGTGGGTTCTGGATCATTTGAGGGGTATTATGAGAACTTTTTGCTGCTTTTAGGTTATTGGTTAACGCCTTGGCTTGGCGTGCTGTTGACGGAATTTTTCCAGACCCGCGGCCGCAAGACCACCGGTGACGCATTTTTAGCATCTTGGCCGGCGCTGGGAAGCTTTCTCATCGGTCTTGGGGCCTCCGTTCCGTTTATGTCCTCAGCATTGTATACGGGACCCGTGGCGCATAAGCTGGGCGGGGCGGACCTGACCTTTTACGTGGGCTTTGTAGTCGCCGCCGGTATTTATGCGCTTTGGACGCGAAAACGAGCGGATGACCGCACATTGTCATATCAGGCCGGTTGACGGTTCGGACCATACCGAGCATTCGGGTTTCTGCCGTCTCTCTCAGGTTCGGGGTGAGCCGCGGTAGCCCTCCTCAGTGAGAATAAGGCTCCAAAACACCGGAACCCCTGGCGTTCACGATTTTACGCCACAACTGTCAGAAGGCCAGTTTTCCGGTCGGGTCCCCTGGTTTCCGGACCCCTGAGTGGCGCTCGCTGACGCTCGCTGACGCTCGCCAAAACTCGACACACATTTCAAGCGCTGCATTTCTCGCTTAGGGCAACGCCCATAGGGAAAGCGACACGACCACCAGCAGGGTGAGGAAGGCATATGCGATGTACGCATTGATCTTTCCGTGATGGATGCGAGCCAACACTCCGGAAACCCTGGCTGCTACCGCGCCGGCTGGATAAAACACCAAGCGATCCACCACGTATGATTCCCGAACTTCACGACGAACCGCCGCGTGAAAGTGCGAGGCTAAGAGCTCCTCCTGCTCAATCGGCTGATGGGGACGCAAAATGGCCCGGAATATGACCACAATCGGGTTAGAAAACCCGGTGGCTGTATAGTGGGCATTAACGGGCAATTGCTTGACACCGCCCTGCCATGGTTCATGGCGTACCACCTTGCGATGCCTGTTCAGAACTCTAACCATAAGATACAAAAGACCCAGAAAGACTCCCAGAGTCATAGCCAGATAGGATGGCGAACTAGCGAACACCACATGAGAGAAGGGCCCCGGGCTCTGGTATAAAAAGACCAATCCCGGACCCGGAAGGAGGTTGCGCCCGGCCTCGGCGCCCAATGGCTTGAATGCTTCGGACAGGGCCAACGGCCGGTGTCGAGGAGAAAAAAAGGATGGCACCAATCCCTGTAACGTGCCACCGTGTCCCAGTTTTGCGGCGAGCGGGGACAAGGCTCGGACCAAATAGGTTGGTGTCACCCCGAGAATCAAACAGAATACGGCGAGCGTCCCCATGGCTCCTTTGGGTCCCCGTCCCACGTCTTGGGCGTTTTGGGATGCAGGGGATCGACTCCGGCCCAAAAAGACCATCCCGTATAATTTAATAAAGGCGGTCGCCGCCAACCCGGCAGTCAGGGCTACAATCACCCCACTTAGGGCAAACACCACTTGGTCGATCGGGGGCTTTAAAACCACACTTCGTAGCAGGCTCTGAATAATTAGCCACTCGCTGATAAAACCGTTAAAAGGCGGCAGCGCAGAGATCGCCATAACCCCGGCCAACATTACCACCGCGGTCCATGGCATGCGCCTCGCCAATCCTCCGAGATGGTCCATATCCAGATCGCCGGTTCCTAGGTCAACCGCGCCGGCACCGAGAAACAACAAAGATTTAAAGAGGGAATGATTTAAGATCTGATAGAGAGTGGCAATGCCCGCAAGCCATGCCAGGTCCGGCAAATGCGCCGCGCGAAACGTGAACGTCGCCCCCAATGCGATCGCAATGAGGCCCATATTTTCGATTGAGCTGTGCGCCAACATGCGCTTCAAGTGGTTTTCGGTGCTGGCGTACAAGATGCCGATAAGCGCCGTTACACTTCCCACGGCGATGATGAGGAGCCCCTGTGACGGGTGATGAATGGGCCAGAGCACCCCATTGACCTCCATAATGCCGTAGATCCCCAGATTTAAAATCACGCCCGACAATAGGGCTGAAAAATTGGCGGGTGCGGCAGGATGGGCGCGAGGGAGCCAACTCATGCTGGGAAACAACCCCGCTTTCACGCCGAAGCCAAAAAATGAGCAGAGCATTACGACCCAGCTGAGACGTGACGCCTGGTGTTGCCACGATGCGGCCTGAATGGCGGAAAAATCGATGCTGTGAGACGCTGCGATTAATGGCAGCCAGGCTCCCAAGGTCAGTAGAAACCCCGCTTCGCTGGCTCCCAGCAGCGTGTATCCCGCATGGGTATGGCGGTCGTCAAGGTGCTCGAAATTCACGGCCAGATAGCTTGACACCGACATGATTTCCCACGCCATAAGAAAAGAGACGACATCTTGAGCTAAGAACGTCAGGATGATGGCCATCATTAAACCATGATAAATTATGACAAAGTACCTTAAATTATAGTGATGTTGCAGTCGCCGTAGGTATTCGGGAGAATACCAGGACACGGGCAAATAGACCAATCCCGTGATCAGGACGAAAAACGCCGCCAAATGGGGCTCTCCCACGACCAATCGGCCCCATCCGCGAAGATACCACAAACTCAAAAACCACCCGTGAGAAAAGAGGGAGACGGTTCCGCTGTACAAGAGCGCGACCGCCGCGAGCGAGCCCATTATGCTGCTGACCCGGGTCACCCAAGCATTCGGAACAACGAAGACCAGGACACATGTCAGGACGGACAAGACCAGAAAAATAAGAAATCCGACCATCTTCTCTACCCTTCTTTGATGGGATATTTCGACCGAACACCCATGATCAAACGAAATCCGTCGAGAATAGCCAAGGGCGGCGGAGGACATCCGGGAATTTCGATGTCCACGGGAATCGCCTGGCCCACCGGTCCGGTCACCGTAAAGCTGGACGAAAAAATCCCCCCGGAGAGGGCACAGGTTCCCACCGCCATGACCCGTTTGGGCTCGGGCATGGCCTTAAACGCCTCTTCGAGGGCCCCTTTCATGGACACCGTCACGGGGCCCGTCACCACGAGCACATCCGCCTCGCGGGGGGTCGGCGTGAAAGCGATGCCGAACCTGTGCAAACTGTACACGGGACTCGCTAATTGATGAATTTCATTGAGACAAGCGCCACAGTCGCCGGCATCAATAACTCTGACCTGTAGCGAATGGCGAAAAGGGGAAGGAAGAGGGGGAGACTTCATTCGTGCCCAATGGTAACCCCCCTCCCAGTTCATTCCTGGAGTCCGTTGATGGCACAAACGGCACTGGATGCAGCGCGCGTAATCAATCTCCATCAGGCCCTCGTGTTCGCGTAGAGCGTGTGTCGGACACACGGCCCCTAACTCCGCATCCTCCAGTGCCGTAGGAGCAGGCCGTCCAGGCGACAACTCCGAGGACGACGATAATTCCTCTTGTGGCGTCAGTGTTTTCAGAGACTGGCGAAGTCCTTCGCGAAACCATAGCACTGTGAGTTCACTCCTTAAATTGGCACTCTGCCCCCATGTTACGGTCTTTGGCCAGGATCGCCTTGATTCAGCGGCTAGCGATCAAGATCGGCCACACTCAACCCAAACGTCGCCAAAATAATAGGGACATCCTGAAAGGCGAAATGCCTCACCGCTGGCGGAAAGGCATGCCAGTTAACCAGTCCGGGCGTCATCATGCGGCAGCGCTCAATCATCCCCTGGCGATTCACTGACACCCCGCAGATGACGGCGCCCGACGGGCTTTCCACATATCCGAAGGCTGTTCCCGGTTCCGTTATCCGAATGCCGGACGCCATATGATCCCCGGAACTTAACAGGGGAGGAATTTGCTGAATGATTCGGTACGATTGGTCAATCTCCTGGGATAGTTGGCGAAACCGGGCATAGCCGTCTCCTTCGGACTGTACCGGAATGTCAAAGGCGATCTGGTCATAAGCCGCATAAGCCTGCCAAACTCGTAAATCCCGTTTCACCCCTGAGGCGCGGGCCACCGGCCCGACTAACCCGTGCATGACGGCGAGGTCTCGGTTCAGGGTGCCGACGGACTCCAGTCGGTCCAAAAAGCTATTATCGAAAGCGAGCGCCTCCAAAATCCGTTGAGACTTTTGCATCGCCATTCCGATTTGACGGACAATCGTTTGAATCTCCGCCTCGGACCAGTCTCGCGAGAGACCTCCAAGCTTGTTTAACCCGAATAAGTAACGATGTCCCGCAGACGCGCCGGATACTTGCAAGAGATCCTCTTCGAGGGCCTGCATCAGGTTTGCAGGCACGAACAATCCTGTCGACTCCAAAATTCCGGCCAACGCCTGAATGTGCGAGCGAATCCGCTCCACCTCGGCCCAAAACACGCGCAAAAGTTTCGCTCTGGGTGGGACCGGGGTGTCGGCAAATGTCTCCAAAGCCTGTGCCAGCGCGAGACTATGGGAAAAGGCCGTTAACCCGTCAATACGCTCTCCGATCAAGAGCGCCACCGGGGGCTCTTGGCCTTCCAGAATCTTTTCCACCGCGCGATATTTATAGAATGGCCGGATGTGAGCAAAAACTATTTCTTCCCCAACCGTCTCCAAGCGAAATTGAATTGACTCCGCCGTACCCGAATAGACTGGGCCAATGGGCATGACAAACGAGCCCGGCGCCTCGACAATCCCCGGCGTAAAGACATCTTGGGATCCGGTTGCTTTTTGACGGATCTCCCACGCATTTCGTCTCATCGGAGCGGTCCCTTCAGGCCAATAATCATCGTGCAAAACAAAGTCACCCAACTGGGGGTGGCCTTTGAAATGCACATCAAACAAGTCTTCCATCTCGCGTTCCTGCCAGTCCGCCGCAAACAGAACATCACTGACGGTGGGCACCGATTGATCGTGATTGGTGACCTCGATTCCTATCCAGGGACCATGAGGAGCATAAAATACATAAAGAAGTCGCACAGAATGTGTTTTTGGATCGTTTTCGGGCACAATGCCCGCAAAGGCCCAATCATGAGTTAGCACCCCTACCAATTCCGGTAACAGATCGGGGGACGTCGTAATCCGAATCCAATTCCGTTCGATCTTCGCCCGAATCCCTGCATACCGATCCAGGATGGGCTTCATCCAGGTTTCGTGGTCCAACGCGGTTACCTCCTTAATGCCAACATCGTCAGGGCTAACAAGTGATGAATTGACGCCGGCAGATATACGCCCAACGCTAACACCGGGAGCCAACTGACGAACAGCGTCAACGCCACCGAACGAGGAAGGGTAATACGTGGATGCGTGGGTTGGCCGAAGACCATACGATTTAAATGTCGTAAGATGCCGACAAAGGCCAGAGCCAAAAATGCCAACAACAGAGCCAGCACCAGAATATGCCGTGAAGTCAATGACGCGCGGAATATAGAAAGCTCGCTTAAAAATACCGCAAAAGGCGGAGCGCCCGCTATCGCCAACCCGCTGAAAAGTAAGCTCAAACCCGCGACCGGAGAGATCCGAACCAGGCCTTTGACGGACGCGATATCCAGTGTCGAGGTGACCAAAAACACGGCTCCCGCACTATAAAATGCTAACGATTTGGTGATCGCATGGGTCAGGAGTTGGTACAACGCCGCATAATGACCAGGAATTCCCAAACCTAGTGCCACCAACAGGATCCCCATTTGCTCCACCGTGGAAAAGGCGAAGAGTCGTTTAAAGTCGCGCACTTGGATCATCAGAAAAGCAGCCGTTCCCACGGAAATCAGCCCAAAAAGCAACGCCCAGTTCTGGGCAAAATTGCCCGGTATTTGCTCAAACACCGGCCAAAGTCGCAGAATCACGTAAAGAATCGTGCTGACCTCAATACCGGATAAGAGTGCACACACAGGGCTCGGAGCTTGGGAATGGGCATCGGGTAGCCAGGTGTGCATCGGCACAATGCCCACCTTGGTGCCAAAACCAATAAAAATAAACACAAACGCCAATTTCAACAGCACAACCGGCATCCCGGGAGCGGCGTTCCTCAGGGTGGTCCAGGTTTGTATCGGTACGTGCAGGGTGGAAAGACCCCAAAGCAAGAGAAAAATACCCATGACCGCCACTGTGGCGCCCATGATGGTAATGACGGCGTATTTCCATGCCGCCTCCAACGCTTTCGGCGTATTTTCAAAACTTACCAAGAATACCGAAAGCACCGTCGTCAATTCGACCGCAACCCAGGTCAAAGCCGGTTGGAGAAAAATAGGGACCATAAACATTGATGCCAGGAATAGGTTGAGATTCACATAGAATTGCTGTTCGCGTCGCGGATGAGCAGCGGTAACCCGTTTCATGTATCCCCAGGAATAGAGCGTCGCAGTCATGGCAACAAAGCCCTGGAGCACCAGAACCAACGAACTCAGCCCATCGATCCCGATCCAATGGGGCAAGACGGTCAACGTCGTTTGGCGACTCACCACGTGCGCGACCATCACGGTCAGGATCAGAGCCGCCAATCCTCCGAGAGTTGTCGCCGCGCGGATAACCCGTAGACGGTGGCTCAGCCAAGCTACCAACGAAGCTGCAATTGGGATGAGAGGAATCGCGAGCAGGATCATTCGGGCTCACCTTCTTTGAGATGGGTCAGGGCACCGACCTCGGTCGTCCCCACATGCTGAGCCAGCGTTCGGGTCAGAATGGCGGAAACTAGTACCACCATGACGCCCTCTAGGCCGGCAGCCAACTCGATAATGGCCGACGACGTGGTGATCGCAATGCCCGCATAAAAGGCTCCGTTATCAATAGCCATCAGTGCGAGCATCTGTGGAACCGCTTCCCGGCGTACCGCTAAGGTGTAGACGCCAATGAGCAGAACATCCAGGCCCACCGGCAGGTTCACTAGAATATCCTGTTCGGCCCCGGTTAGGACCGGTGCCACAAAAAAATACGAGAGGACCGTGATGCCTAGCGCAATTAGAAGAGAAACCGGGGTGTTCACGACAAACTCGAGCTCGCGTCGGGAACGAATGTCGGGTCCTAGTGTGCGCGTCAACAGTTGGGGAATGACGACCGCCTTGGCCACAATGGTAATAACCCCGACAATCATCAGTTCAGCCGAATGATGAAGCCAGCCTAGAACAAAAGCCGAAACCGCCAAGAGGACTGATTGACGAACAAACAATCGCAGCACGGCTTGCGCCTGTCGCGCCGTCATCAGCACAACGGCACTGAGCAAAAACAAAGCGCCTACAAGGCTGTTAACATCTTCGAGAATGTGAGGAACTCCCACAACCTGATCCATAATTACCTCTTTCCCGGTTTAGAAATGGAATGGCTGCACAATCATCGCCACCACAGCGGTGACAAACGCAACCCCCAGAAACTCCGGGATGCGGAATAACCGAAGTTTGGCTAAAGAGGTTTCGATGACGGCAATCAGCGACACAAACACCACAAGTTTGAGGCCTACGCGGAAAATCGCGGCGAATACATCAACTGCGTTGAGGTGGGATGCCAATCCCCAAGGGGTGACCAACACATTCAATAAAACGATGCTTAACACCATAAATTTCATATATCCGCCCCATTTAATCAACGCCAACGAAGGGCCGGAAAATTCTAAAGTCCGCGCTTCGTCAATCATGGCCAGTTCAAAATGCCCTGCGGGATTATCGACCGGAATTCTTCCCGTCTCGGCCAAAATGATCATGATAAAGGCCGCAACGATCAAAAGATGGGTCGGAGAATAAAAGGCTTGGGGTGTTAACACCCAATGAGCCTGAACGATGTAGGGAATGGTCGAATTGGCGGCAAAGGACACCGAAAAAAACACAATGATGAAAATCGGCTCTACTAACGAACTGACCATGCGAGTGCGGCTCGAGCCCATAAATCCGTAAACAGTGCCCGCATCCATAGAGGCCAGCGAGAGAAAAAAGGCCCCCACCGACAGAATAAATCCGGCCGCCACCATGTCGCCCATGAAGGCCATGAAAAGAGGATAATCGGTGAGGACGGGGATCAACATCGTCACAAGAATCGGGGCCAAGAAGTAGATGTAGGGCGCAAAACGAAATATCCACGTCGATTGATCTGACACCACTTCGTCTTTGTGGAAAAGCTTCCAGAGATCGTAATACGGTTGCCAAATACTTGGCCCCCGCTTGGCCTCAATTCGCTCCTCAAGCCGCGTCAATAGCCCGCGGAGCAAAGGAGACAACAACAACACGACAAGAATTTGACAGACGTTAAAGGCCATATGGACGACCACAGATATCCCCCCATCTGAACCCGTTCAGTGGGAGAGATTCTTAAGGCCTGGAGCGGGATGGACTGATGCCACGAATTCGCGTCGAAAAAGGCAACGAATCCGATGCAAACATAAATAGGGCCGCGATCTCCCCCCTGAATAGGTAGGAGTCATCGGCCCGGCGGGCATTATCGTGGACTCCATCACATAAAAGCATTTCCATTATACAAAAAAGATGGAATTAAAATCAACGGAAATACCCTGCTTATCTGCGGGCGGTGCCCGCAGACGCCATCAAATCGGGGGACCGTCTCGTGAAACTCATCGGCGATTTCGAACGCAATCGCGCCCATATTCCGTTGTTACGCCCTTCCGCCACGCAGCAAGAGGTCGGCCTACTCTGTCACTTGGGATGATCGAGACAAAGTGTGGAATGTGGCTGTGCCAACTATTCCCGGTTGCTTTACCTGGGGCGCAACCCTCGACGAAGCGTTCCAACGTGTTAAAGAAGCCATTGATGGCAACGTAGAAGCCCGGGAGGCCCGGGGAGAACCAGTGCCCGAACCTCATCCGGTGATTATGGGAACCGTGCGTCGATGACCATCAGCGGAATAGAATTAATTCGTCAAGCAACGCGGATTCATCATACTGCGACAAAAAGGCAGCCATGTCCGGCTTAGAGGTCCGCCAGGCCAATGCGTTACGGTTCCCACTCACGGGGAACCCGCCCATTGCCTCCAGCGTCCATCGTGCGTGCCGCAGAATGGACGGGGAATGATAGTTTCCCATCCTAATCTCAATATCTTTGGATGTCTTTGGACGGAAGACTTCTTTAATGGTCGTAACGTCGTAATAGCTATCCGTGTTATTTTTGGGGATATCCCCGCGCCTCAAGGCCGGGGCTTTACGCCCGACTCTGGTAAGACCCCCCGCCGTACCCGGATTTCGCTGGACACCTATTGCGGACAGCCCGTCACACGTCAAACGCTCGCCATTGATGCAATGCGGCATGGCTTACCCGCGGCCTAGCACAATGGGGCAAGAGGCGATAGTGGGCTTGGCGTCGTGCCGAATGAAACACCAGATCTCATCCAGCGGGGGAACCTTGACGCGGTGCCACGTGTCGCCTTGGAACACTTGGTCGGGATGGTAGAGGGAACGCCAGGTGCCTTGAGGCAAGTAAAGAGTTTGCCAGGCCCGTGGGCTCACGGTTGGCGCGACCAGAATGTCGGGCCCTAAGTAATATTCAAAGTCAATCGCCTGCACCGCCGGGTTGTCGGGATGCATGAGGACCAGGGGACGCACCAGCGGCAGACCCTCGGCAACGGATTGTTCCGCGGACTCCCATAAATAGGGCATAAGGGTCTGGCGGTCCCGTGCCAGCGATCGGAATATGTGGACCGCGTTGGGCCCAAAGGCCTCGGGTTCGCGTGGACTAGTCCCGTGCGCCCGTATGTGGGAAAAGAAGAACCCCATCGCGGCCCACCGGAGATAGACCTCTTCGGTGGGCGTGCCGGCGAAACCACCAACATCAAATGCGGTGAAGGCCGCCCCCGACAGGGAGTAGGTAAGGCCGCCGCGCAGCGCCTTTTGCATATACTCCCAGGTAACCCCGGTATCACCGCCCCACTGCAGCGGATATCGTTGAATTCCGGCATAGCCGGAACGCCCCCACACCATGGGGGATAAAGGATAATACTCGGCGGTGGCCTCATACACCGAGCGCTGGTAATACAGCGCATTGAGATTGTGTCCGGCCTTGCCCGCGATTCCGTTAGCGTATCGCGCTTGCTCAAATGGCGCCGTCTCCCCAAAATCACTCTTAAAGACGGCGACGCCGAGGTCCAGCAGCGGTCTGAGCAAGCTCTTAAACCATTCACGAGCGTCGGCATTGGTGAAGTCAATCACGCCGCTGTCGTCATCAAACCGCGGAAGTCGTGCCACGTCCCCATCTTGGTTCAGCACCAAATATCCTTGGGCTTTGGCCTGGCGGTATATGGCCGAGTCACGCGGCAGAAACGGGTTAATCCACAGCGACAGCCGAATGTTCCGCGCCTTGAGATCACGGATCATTTTCTCTGGGTCGGGAAACCGATCGCGGTCCCACTCGTAGGTACAGGTGTGTCCGTTCTTTTCCGTGAGCCACAAGGGGTCGAGATGGAGCACACTCACTGGAATCTGATCCACGATGAGCTGATCCGCCACGGCCAGTACCTCGTCCTGGCTGGCATACCCCCAGCGGCTCATCCAAAGCCCGTATGACCAGTCGGGAGGCAGGGCGGGTTTCCCCGTCAATGTCAGGTAGCGCCGCAAAAGCGCCGGCAAATCTCCGAACAGCAGATATGCCTCAAAGGCCGATTCGGCCACCGTGATGCGGAGCGTGGAACCGTGCTGGTGCCCGATATCCCACACGCTGGCCGCCGCCGTGGGCAAAAAGATTCCCCAGCCCGCGGTCGACATGAGCCAGGGGGTGTTTATATAGGTTTCCTGACCGGGAAGTCCGAAGGCATCTTCCGCCCAGAGGCTGACTTTCTGTCCGCGAAGATTAAAGCTGTTAAAGCGTTCGCCCAATCCGTAAAGCGCCTCGCCCGGTAAGAGTTCGGCATCGAGCCAGGCCATCCCGGGGGTGCCGGTGCCTTGGCCGCGGTACAGTGCCTCGTCTACGCATCCTGCGCCCAATGGCGCTGTGCTCCACACCCGGTCGGATCCGCTCTGCATCACCGTGAGAAACGGGCGCGGCGCGTCCATCCCAATCGCAACCGTGGTTTCGGCTCCCGTCAGCAAAATGGCAGACTCCTGGTGAGTTATTTCCGCGGAAAGAAAGACCGGTTCGTCGATTAACAGGGAGTAGGGGCGGTGCGGCGCCGGACCAAAGCGAAAATAAATACCGCCACGCACCAGGGCAATCACCATCGGTACTTCATATCCCATATCGTCGAGCAGTGTGATGGATAACCGTCGTTCAGGCTCGCTCCAATTCCACTCGGCAATTTTCGCCAGTGAACGCGGCCACTGGGGTGTGACATAATGTGAGGGCAATGTCGGCATGAAAAGGCTCCTTCAAGGCCATAGATTTTGCAATCGGTGTTATGCGTCGGGCCGTAATCTGCTGGCTACAAGTTAACCGCGCCGCGCGTCATGCCGCTGATGAGCTGTCGTTGCAGTGCGAGGTAGATAATCATCAGCGGAAATGTGGCGATGACGGCACCAGCCGCAAAAAGGGTCCAATTGGTGGCGAATTGGTTGTAAATGAGGGAACGCAGACCCACGGCCACGGTAAAGGTCTCGGGGCCGCCCTGCAGCACTAAACTGGCAATCATGTACTCGTTGAAACTGGTCATAACCGACCAGATAAACAATGTCACCAGCATGGGACGGGACAGCGGCACAATCATCCGCCAAAAGACCTGCCAGCGCGTCGCTCCATCCACCAGAGCGGCCTCATCCAGCTCTTTAGGAATTGAGTTGATGTACGAGCGCATGAGCCAGATGTTAAACGCCTGGGCACCGGAGTACACCAAAACCAGACCCGCCAAGGTCCCTTCAAGATGAATCTTGATCAAAAGTGAGTAGATGGCGACCAAGTACATGCTGGCCGGGAACATCTGAATGATGAAAATGACGATGATGCCGAAGCGGCGACCGAAAAACTTCATGCGCGAGAAGGCGTAGGCTGAGAGTGCGGTAATGAAAACGGAAATGATAGCGGTACTAAGCGACACGACCAGAGAGTTCAGAAGCCATCGCGGAAATTGGCCTTGAAACAGGGCACGGTAGTTGCCAAAGTACCAATGCTGTGGCCAGAGGGCAGCGCTAAATGCGGAACTGCCGGCGCTTACGCTGGCAATGACCACCCACCAAACGGGAATCAGGGTGACAACCGTGGCTGCGGCCATCACGAGGTAACGCCATCCGTACCGAAGAATTTTGGGTGTCGTCTGTGGTGCAGGAGTCGCGATGGTCGTCGGGGCCGAAGTGGTTGTGGCCGCCATTATAAGTCCACCTCCCCAATTCCGCCGGCAAGACGCAGCTGCAAAAGGGTGAGTCCGCCGACGAATAGAAACAGAATGATCCCCAGCGCCGCCGCGATGTCATAGCGGTTATAGGTCAGGGTCATGTTGTAAATCACCGTGGACAGCACATCAGTCGTGCCGGCAAAGGCCGTCGTCGCACGGGGCGGTCCGCCGGCGGTTAACAGATACACGGTCCCGAAGTTGTTGAAGTTGAAGGCGAACGTCCCCAAAAGAAGCGGCAACGAAAAGCGCCACAAAAGCGGAAACGTGACCAACCGGAAACTGCTCCACCGCGACGCCCCGTCGATAGCCGCGGCTTCGAGTACATCCTGGGGAAGGCTTTGCAGCCCACCCAGCAGTGACACCATAAAAAACGGGAATCCCAGCCACAGGTTGACCAGCAAGATGGCCACCTTGGCCCACACCGGGTTGACCAGCCAGCCGACTGCGGGCAGCCCGATCATGGTTAGCACGTGGTCGACGGCGCCAAAACTCTGATTCAATAGTCCTTGCCAGATGAGCACGGTGATGGTGGAGGGCAGTGCCCAGGGCACAATTAAAAGTGTGCGGAAAATGCTCCGGCCTTTCATGGCCCGATTGTTTAGCATAATGGCCAGAACCATCCCCACCGCGTAATTGAGGAGGCTGGTACCGATTGCAAACCCCAGCGTCCATATCAAGGTGGGGAAAAATATTTGTGCGTAGGGCCCATGCAAGATGGCGAGAAAGTTGGCCAAACCGACGAAGTGATAATCGGCAAAGTGATATAAATCATAGTCGGTGAAGGCGATGTAGACCGAATATCCGATGGGAAAGAAACTCAGCACGACGATGGAGATAAGGGCGGGCCACAGGTAGCCCCAGGGTTCCAAGCGCTGTCGTAATAAACGCATACGGCTGACCTCGCTTCACTTTAGGCCCCCGCGGCGGCGGGGGCCATCCGTCACTCTATTGCAATTGGGCGATGCCTGCTTTGATTTCTTTGACCATATTGACGGCTGCCTTGCGGGGAGTTTCGGCACCCTTGGTCACTTCTGTCAAGGCATTGGCCCCTGGAGTCCAGACCGCTGACATTTGCGCGATGTTCGGCATAGGCTGAGCCCATTTGGATTGCTTGATGAACGGCGTCAAGTAGGGATTCTCCTTAATCGCTTGCGGTTGAGCCGAAGCCAACGCCGGGATGCGGTTTCCCGTTCTCAGCAGGCCGACCGTCGTATGTGCCACCAGGTACTTGGCCAACGACCACGCCAACTTTTGCTGTCCTGGGGCGGCTACGGCGCTGACGAAGGCTGACTGGGTGCCAAAAAACGACCCTGGGTGATGGCCGTTGGGCAGAGTGGGAAGCGGCTCAATACCGAAATGTAGGTGAGCCTTTTGGTAGGTTGAGATGTCCCATGGCCCGTCAATAATCATGCCGAGCTTGCCGGCGCTAAAGTTGGAGACGGCGATGTTGCCCGTAATATCTGACGGCATCAGGCCATCCGTGACGAAGCTGCGGATAAACGCAAGGCCTCGGATTGCGCCCTGGTTGTCGAGTCCCACATTGTTGGGGTTTAAGTGGCCTTTCTTGTTTTGGAAAACATATCCGCCGAATCCAGAGATGAAGGCGTAGCTGAAGTAGAAGTTGTTGATGTCATATTCGAAGCCATATCGGCCGGGCTGGGCGTTCAGCTTCTTGGCATCCGCAATCAGCTGGGTAAATGTGGCCGGCGGTTTGGGTACTAACTTTTTGTTATAAAAAAGAGCATAGGTTTCTAAGTCTAATGGAATCGCATATTGTTTACCGTCGTACTGGGTGGCGCTCAGCGCGGAGTGAGGATATTGCGAGGTCTTAATCTCGCCCGAAGGTACCCGAGCTAAGAGGCCCGCCGCGTGGAACGTGCCCAGGTTGTCGTCGGGAATACCGAAGACCAAATTCGGCCCCTGGCCGGAGTGGGCTGCGGTAGCAAACTGCTGAAAATTGGTGCCCGGTTCGTAAATCACCTGCGCTTGGTTACCGGTTTTTTTAGCCCACAGCGCTGCTTCGTGCTGCAATACCTTGACTTCGGGTTTCGTGAGATAGGACCACACCACAACCTTCCCGTGTGTGGCGGCGCTGGCTTGAGCGGCGGAAACGGCCGCTGTTCCCATCGTTAAGCTCCCGGTTAACAGCACGGCCGCCGCGCCTGACTGCCATTTCATGTGAAACGCCCCTTTCCTTTCTGTCCCAGTGATGGGTAAGACAGGTCGTCGAGTGACTTATTGGATTACGGGGAGATTGTAACGTTTTCAGAAAACGTTTTCAAGATTATCGTGTACAATATTTTTAAGTTTTGGAAGGGAGGGGCAAAGCATGGCGGTGACCATTATTGATGTGGCCAGGGAGGCTTCTGTGTCTATTGCGACGGTGAGTCGGGTGATTAATCGGCCCGAGACAGTCAAAGACACCACTCGCCAGCGTGTGCAAGACACGATTGATCGGCTCGGGTACCGTCCTAATCCGTGGGCGCGGACCTTGCCGGTGGGGCAGCCTGATCCAGTCATCGGGTTGGTTATTCCCGAGATTCACAACCCGGTTTTCCCGGAACTCGCCGAAGCGGTCGAACGGGAGGCGCGCCATCACGGTTATCAGGTCATCCTGTGCCATACCGACGACCAGTGGGCGGTGGAGCTAAACTATACGAGGCTCTTAATTGACAGGAAAGTGACGGGGATTATTTTTGTGTCGGGTTCGTTTTCACACATTAACGGGATCACGGAGGGGTATCGCTTAGCCGAGCAAGCCGGAATTCCCTATGTCTTCGTCAACGCCCGGACAGATCATGCTTCTTCCGTCCCGATCATCGCCAGCGACGAAGTGTTGGCGGGAAAGCTTCAAGCCGAGTACCTGTTGACACGAGGTCACCGGCGCATGGCCTTTTTAGGCGGAAGCCATGACTATTACGTGACTCGCGATCGCCTCAGTGGGATTACTGAGGCCATGCGGCCATTTCCCGAATCGACCCTGGTGGAAAAACTGGGGATGTTCACTGCGTCGCATGCCGCACGCGCCACACTTGAACTTTTTTCGGATGCCGATCCGCCGACCGGCATCATCTGCGCCAGTGACTTACTGGCTCTGGTCGTCATGCGCGAGGCCTACAGCGCCGGATTTGTCGTTCCCCGCGATTTTTCCATCATAGGCTTTGACGGTATTCAAATGGGGCGCTATGCGATCCCCGCACTCACCACGGTTGCCCAGCCGCTCGCGCAAATAGGGCGGCGGGCAGTTCGGTCGGTCTTAGGGAAGAAAATGACCGGTTCGAAGAAGCTCGGGTTGACGGTCATTGAGGGCGAATCGGTGCGAACGCTCGTATCCGCTCCTGCCCGGCAGACTGAAGAGCGGTCTGGCTGAAAGATGGTGTGGGTCTCGTACTTTTATGCTCTCGATTCGGCACCGGCCGGGTCCGGGGGGAACAAAATGTAGCGTGAACCGAACACCTATCATAGACCCGTTTTCTGCCCATGCCAATCGTGCTATAGTAAAGTATCATCAATTTATCTGGAGCCACTAGGGGAGCAATTGCTGAGACAGGGAGTCGAATCCTTGAACCCTTCCAACCTGATCTGGGTAATACCAGCGTAGGGAAGTGGACGCCGGCGCTGATCTTTCATTCTCACGGCGGCGCCGGAACGCCCCCCGACATGGCCTCCGTTCTAAGGGAGGCGCTATTTGTGTCGTTTTCACTGTCAATCAGAGAAAGTGCCGAGCCCGTCTACCGCGCCATCCTCGGCCATCCATTCGTTCAAGGAATCGCCCGGGGGGATCTTCATCGCGATGCCATGATTTATTACGTTCAGCAGGACAGCCAATATCTTGCGACGTACGCTCGCATATTCGCCTTGGCGGCCAGTCAGGCCCGGACCCTGGATCGGATGAAGATTTTGGCGCAACGGATGAATGTCCTCTTTGAGGGAGAACTGGTTCCCCACCAAAATTTGTGCCAAAGGGCGGGGATTTCGTATCAGGACCTCATACGGTCTTTACCGGAACCGGCTCCCACCACCCACCACTACGTTCAGCATCTTTTGGCATCGGCATCAAGTGGGTCGTTGGCCCAGACTATTGCCGCCGCCCTTCCCTGTTACTGGGTCTACATGGATCTGGGCCGGGATTTGCTCCGGCAGATTGACTCCGATGCCAGTCACCCCTTTTGGGACTGGATCGCGTTTTACGCCAACGACAGTATGCAAGATGGACTGAATCAACTATGTGCCCTATTGGATGAAGAAGCGGACCGCGCTCAAGACCGTGACCAAATAGCATCGGCGTTTTTGCACAGTTTTGGGCTGGAATACCGCTTCTTCGATATGGCCTGGCGGCAAGAGCGCTGGGACCTCCCTGGCCTGGGTGGAGACCTGACGTGATAAGGCGTGGCGATGGCCGCGTCGTGCGTGCCCTAACCATCGCGGGTTCCGACAGCGGTGGCGGGGCGGGCATCCAGGCTGATTTGAAGACCATGCACCAGCTGGGAGTGTACGGGATGTCGGTCCTGACGGCAGTCACCGCCCAGAATACACGGGGCGTGGCTGGCGTTTACGAGCTTGCTCCCGAATTTGTCGTGAAACAACTTACCGCGGTGTTGGACGATTTAGGGACCGATGCGGTGAAAACCGGGATGTTGGCATCCCCCGCCATCGTCGGGGCGGTGGCCCAATTTCTTCGAGAACGCCAGCTGACCAATGCGGTCGTCGACCCAGTCATGGTCGCCAAGGGCGGCGCGACGCTGCTGTCGTCCGACGCCATCGACGTAGTTAAGCGGGAGTTGCTTCCTTTGACCCGGGTGGTAACGCCCAACCTTCCGGAAGCGTCGTTTCTCTCAGGCTATCCCATTCGTTCGGTCGAGGACGCCGAACGCGCGGCTCGGGAGATTGCCCGGATGGGCCCAGGCTATGTCGTCATCAAAGGAGGCCATTCCTTTTTAGATGCCGAAACTGAATCCGGGGACGCCGTGGACGTCGTGTACGAGGCCGGTAGCGGTGAATTTACCTATCTGGCCGCAGCGCGGGTGAATACCCGCAACACTCATGGGACGGGCTGCACCTTTTCCGCTGCGATTGCTGCGTTTCTTGCCAAGGGCTTCGATCCGCTCTCAGCGATTGCGGGAGCCAAGGCATTTGTCACTGACGCCATACGGGGCGCGGCAAAGTGGAATCTGGGATCGGGTCACGGACCGACCAATCATTTTGCGGCGGAGCCCGGGGAATATCATCCCAGCGCGCGCCTGGTGAACCAATATAGTGCGGGGCAGTGGATAGTGTCCGAAGAGAGGAGTCGATAATAGGGTGGAACTGGGAAATTGGCTGGCCGAAGTGCGTCGCCGACGCCCGCTTGTGCATAATATGACAAACCTGGTGGTGACCAACGCTGTGGCCAACGCCCTCTTGGCCATCGGAGCCTCACCGGTAATGGCCTACGCCCATGAGGAAGTGGAGGACATGGCGCGGATTTCGGGAGGATTGGCGCTGAACATGGGAACGCTTAACCCGGAACTCATTACCGGGATGTTGTTGGCGGGCCGGGCCGCCGCCCAAGCGGGGGTGCCCGTGGTTTTTGACCCGGTGGGTGTGGGGGCGACACCGTACCGCAACCGGTCTGCTGACGAAATCGTGCATCAACTCAACCTATCCGTACTGAGAGGTAATGCGGGCGAAATTGGTCAAATCGTCGGTTCGGGTGGAACGGTGAGTGGCGTGGACGCGATGGACGCCGGTCAGGAACTTCCAGGTGCTGCCGCTCGGTTTGCCCGGGAACATCGCACTGTAGTGGTCGCAACGGGAGAGGAGGACTTGGTAACCGACGGCACGCGCAGTTGGGTTTTGCATAATGGACACGCCTGGCTATCCCGGATTACCGGCTCGGGCTGCATGTTAACCGGCATTATCGGAGCATTTGTCGCTGTGGCAGACAGGCAAATGGGAGCGGAGGGCTATGCCGAGGCGGCGGTAGCCGCCGTGACTTGCCTTAATCTGGCGGCGGAGAAGGCGGCTGCCCTGTCTGAAGGTCCGGGAACCTTTGCAGCGCATCTCTATGATGCCCTCTATACATTGTCCCCCGATGATGTTGACCGTGGCGCGCGCATTGAGCGCTGGGGCGCGGGAACATAATGGGGCGCCTCAACGAGCGTCTTGCCGTCTATGTCGTCACAGACGAGCGCGCGGATCACGCCTCACTCCTGACCGTGTGTGCCGAGGCTCTGAAGGGCGGAGCCGGCACGGTTCAGCTCAGACGGAAACGGGATACGGGGCGCGTCTTGATTCAACTGGGCCAGGCGTTGAGGCGTATGACGGCGCAATACGGGGCCTTGTATATCGTCAATGACCGGCTCGACGTGGCGTTGGCCACCGATGCCGACGGCGTTCACATTGGTCAGGACGACATCCCGCTGGTCTACGCGCGCCGGCTGATGGGATCAAAAATTATCGGCGTGTCGGCATGCACGCTTTCTCAAGCCCGGTTAGCGGCGGAAAACGGGGCGGACTATCTGGGGGTCGGCGCCATCTTTCCCACGCCCTCCAAGCCGGACGCCGATGTCAGTGGACTTAAGGGGTTGGAGGCCATCGCGGCTGAAGTGCACTCTTGCCCCCTAATTGCCATAGGCGGGATTACCGAAGGCAATGCCCGGGACGTGTTGGAGGCGGGAGCCCATGGCTTGGCGGTTGTGTCGGCCGTCATGTCGGCCGACAGCCCTAGGAACGCGGCCGAAAGATTCAGGAGCTTAGTGACATCCGGCGGCAGGAGGGACTAGGAAAAGTGCCGCGGCCGAGGGATTCCGGAATAGTGTCACCGCGGTTTCTTCGGCAGGCTGTCTTGCCCTTCTACCAGCCACCGAGCCATTTGCTCCACGAGGGCCTCCCGGGTGTTTCGCCGAGGGTCTTCGTCCACCCAATCCTGCAGTCGCCGGAGAAACGCCCCGACCGCCGGGCCAGGGGAAAGGCCGGCCACCTGCATGATGTCCCGGCCATTGACGGCCAGCCGCCTTTCGGCCGGCGCCTCCTCCATGAGATGTTGGACCCGGCTTTTCACGGCGGTTTCGGCATCCCAGCGATATCCCGCGCCAATCACATCCATGCGGCGCAGCTCCAGCAGTTCAAGGACGGTGCCTTTGCCCAACTCACGAATCGTGCGCCGAATAGCTTTATCCTGAGCTACATCCCAGGGGAACAGGTGATGTTCAACTAAGGTGGCTGCACGCTCGACAGTCGCGTTGTCAAACCTCATCCGTTGGAGAATGTGGTGGGTATATTTGGCGCCCACATGGTCGTGATTGTGAAAGTGACCGACACCATCCTCGCTCTGCCAAAAGCAGGAAGGCTTGGCGATGTCGTGCAGCAGGCCAACCAGGCGCAGGAACGGGGTCGGGCCGGCTGCGGCCGTCCGCAAGAGATGCTCATCCACTGGGTAGCGATGATGCGGGTTATGCTGATCGAACGTTTGGGTGGCGACCCATTCGGGCCATAGGACGCCGAGGAGGCCGGACTTGCTGAACCAAGCCAGCGCCTCGGCTGCGTGCGGCTGCCCTAGAAGTTTCATGAGCTCCAAGCGGTGGCGTTCAGCGCTCACATTGGCGATTAATGGCTTCAGGCGACTTAACGTCTCATAAACAACAGGGTCCAGCGTAAAGGGGTGGTTGTTGGCGCTCTTAAGGCCGATTAAACGCACCGCTCTCAACATCCGCAGCGGGTCCTCCTTAAACCGCTCTTCCGGGGTTCCCACCGTGGTAATGCGACACCGCGTCAAGTCGCTGGCACCTCCAAAGGGATCGATTAAGGCACCGTCCGTTCCGAGGGCCATGGCGTTGATGGTGAAATCGCGCCGGGCCAGGTCTTCTTCAATGGTGGCGGCAAAGGAGACGGATGCGGGATGGCGTCCGTCGAGGTAACGTCCATCGCGGCGAAAGGTGGTGACCTCAACCGGACCTGTTGCGGTAATGATACTTACGGTGCCAAAGTCAAGGCCGGTCGGCACGACGCGGTAGCCGGCGCTGTGGCCCCAGGTTATGACGTCGTCGGGCGAAAGAGACGTGGCCAGATCCCAATCATGCACGGTGGATTCGCGTAAAAGGTCACGGACGGCGCCTCCGACAAGATAGGTCGGTCCCTTGGTGTCGAGCGCGTTCCATACCGTACTGACCTCAGTCGGAATATCCGACATGTCCACGTGCATTCGCCCTTTCTGTTGCCGACCGAATTCGTTGGCCTGGCTATTCTTTCTCGTGTGGCCGGTCCAATGAGATTTGTTTGATAGCGGGCGCATTCCCACAGCATAGGATGGCCCGGGTGCTGAAGCACCCGGGTGGTGATTCCGTGGACTCGCTAGCCAGCGAGAAATCGCAATACTTCATGCCAGGCATCCTCCGCGGCTGCCTGATTGTACATCGGCCGGGTGTCATTGAAAAAGGCATGCTGGGCGCCGCCGTACACCTTGTACGTGAAGGATTTCCCTGCGTCTTCCATTGCGCGCTGGAATTCCGGCACCAGGTCGGTGATGCGGCGGTCCAGGCCGCCGTACAGGCCGAGCACGCTGGCGTTAATGTCGCCGACCTTGTCCAACGGCGGGTTTTCACCATAGAAGATGACGGTTTTCCAAAGATCCGGTGTGAGGGCCGCCATATGTATTGCCAAGCCCCCGCCCATGCAAAAGCCGAGGCTGGCAATGCGATCGGTATCCACTTCCGCAAGCCCGGTAAGCAGATTGAAGGCACCTCGAAGCTCGCTGGCAAAGGTAGCCCGCTGATCCGGCGACATCACCTGCATTAAGGTTTTTAGTGCGGATTGTTCCTCGGTCGACAGGCTTGACAGCGCTTCGGACATCTTCGATGGGTTGCGCTGAACTTCGGGTGGCGCTTTTCTCAGGAACATCATTCCCGCCTGGATGTTTTGCGGTTGCATGGCCTCTTCCCAAGGCGGCCCCGTATAAAGATCGGGCGCCAGCGCCACGTAACCCTGACCGGCGAAACGGCGGGCAACGTCTCGAATATGGTCATCGAGCCCCCAGATTTCATGAATAACGATCACCGAAGGCCGCGGTCCCGGTGCGTCGGGGAGCACCAGGTAGGCGTTGAGATTGCGGTTCAGACCTGAAAAGGTCACGTCTTGTTCACGCACTGTCCTCACTTCTTTCTAAAAAATCCCTGCTCCTATAACCTATTCGGATCTTTTTGTTCCTGCAAGGCTTTACAGCACTTCGACAGCAAGGAGCCAGGGGAGTTGAACACGCGAATAGTAGTCAACCGAACACGCCTCGGATGTGAAATGCGAGATGTAACCCGAAATCCATACGACTTCGCGATCGTCATTAGCGATCTATTTTGTCAAACGACAGATGCGTCGGGTGGCGGTACCGGTGATCCTCTGGCGGTAATAAGGATCAGCAGATCGTAGCGAATACTCTAGGGACGTTCGGTGATATGATAGACTACACGTACAGCGATACGACAACTCGTGAAGTGAGATCACGCTAATGGCGATTATTCGGCTTCAACGTCGGGGCATGCTGACCATTCCCCGTGACATCCGCCAGAGGTTGCAGTTGCACGAGGGACAATCGTTAGTTATGCGGATGCAGTGATTGTAATCGAAATTCTGCCCATATTAAGCCCCGACGATTTCTTTGCCCGGTATGCGATCCTTGAATCCGTCGACAACCCAGACTGGCACGACGGTATGGGTGATGCCATGATGGCGAACCAAGAGCGCGAGGATCCCGAGCATGCGTGACGGCTATGTGGATACTAATGTGTTCTTGCACGCACACGCGCATGATGATCATACAACGGTCTGCCAGGCGCTGCTTCGCGCGACAGCGGCTGGAAGGGTGACGGTATGGCTGGATCCCATGGTCTTGCGCGAATTAACGTATGTCTTGCCCCGCTACGTCAAAAGCATGACCCGGGCGGACGTGGTGCTTTATGTTCGGACAGTGCTCAATTGGCCAGGGATCCAGATGGACGATAAGCCGCTATGGCTTGGGGTTCTCGAAACATGGGAAACCGACGCGCGCCTCAGTTGGACTGATGCGGTGTTGATCCAACGAGCCCTTGGGACGGGACGCTGCGTATGGAGCCGCAATCACCGGGATTTTACTCGATATGCGCTCCCGGAGGTAGCGTGGCCGGAATAGACGGCAATGAAACCAGGGGTTTCGCCCACCATGTTAACGATGAGCGCGGATTCATAGTATTGATGGGAGAATCCGGGGGGCTAGGCAGGAAGAGCACCCGTTGCGCGCGGTCCTGCGTGAACTCAACCCGAGCCAATGCATCCAGTTCTTGGCGTTCGTCGTCGCGATGCCATCGGGGATGCGACACATGGCTCTGGGGGCTGTCAACCGGGGAGACAACGGGCCACCTTGAGCCGTGGGGTCAATGACGACCCATGCAGCATGGACTACGCCCAGGTCCCGCAGCGCTACGCCGCCCAACGGCACGGCGCAGTGATCGTGAAACCATAAACTTCCGAGGCTGACCTCAAAACCCCACCGCAACCCGTGAGGGTGGGTGGGGGATTAATTACTTACTGACGCGTCTAAGACAGGAAGTTGGACCATCGTGTCCTGGTTGCGCTGTTACAACGAGGACTCGTTGTTTGGCTCCTCCACTGGCGCCATCACCGTATCGCCCCAGAATTGGATGCGATCGGACCCGCAGCGGGGGCATAGTTTTGGCTTCCCGCCAAACCGAATCAAAAATACTTCATCGCAGTCAAAGCACTTGTGTTCGGCTAAGTGGACTCCTTCGGCCATATGACTCACCCTCGTTTCCTATGTGGTGTCCCCAGTATATGCTGAAAACGCGACGTTTCCAATATCTAGTTGACTAAGAATCGTTTCTTGGCCGGTCATTTATTGTGGGGACGACGGCGTTTTGCCGCCTCCCCGTGAAGGTGCAGAGGCATCGGTGGCGGCTGCTGTTTTCTCCATGATGATGGTCTGGGTCGGGAAGGCAAACTCGATTCCACGCTGATTAAATTCTTCCAGGAGGTCGAGATTAATCGCCTGCTGGGTTTCCATATAGAGCGTATAATCGGGGCTCAGGGTGTAATATACGATCTGAAAGTCAAGCGACGACGGGCCAAAGCCCTGAAAGTGAGCGCCGTCAAAGCGCGTGTTTGGTTTGGATTCAATGATGGCTTTGATTAGCTCCGGGATTTCTTTCATAATTTCCGGCGGAGTGGAATATGTCACGCCGATTTGAAACAGGATGCGTCGCTCTTTTAACCGCTTGTAGTTGTGAATGGTGCCCACCGTGAGATCGGTGTTGGGGAGAATCAGTTCTTCACCGGTCACGGCGCGGATGCGAGTGCTCTTGATGCCAATTTGTTCGACAGTGCCGGAAAATGTATTGACCGCGATGTAATCGCCAATCTCAAAGGGCTTGTCCAGCATGATTGAGAGCGATGCAAAAAGGTCACTGGCCACACTTTGCAGGGCCAAGCCGATGGCAATGCCGCCTACCCCAAGGCCAACGATTAACGTGGAGATTTTAATGCCGAGATTCTCGAGGGTTAACAGCACGACGACCACCCACAACAGCACCTTGAAGAAGATGTCGAGGGCGTTTCGGGCGGTTTGGTTCTTGTCGTTGCCGTTTCGAAAGATAAAATGGGCGGTTAACGGTCCGACAATTTGGGAGCCGCTGATTAAAAGCTGCAATCCGACCGCAATCACCACAATGATTTTGACCATGTGGCCAATGTGGGCGGGGGCCATTGGGGTGGCCAGGGCTAATCCCACGGCCCACAGGACGGCGGGTTGAAGACTGCGTAAAAGCAGGACCACATTGTGATCCGGGTCTCTGTTGGTCCGATCAGCCCAAACTGCCGCCAGCTGGGTAGCCAGGCGTTTTGCGGCGATAAGGATAAGGGAAATGACAATCCAGGCGGAGGCTGCAATAGCCCAACGTACCGAAAGCGCGTGTAGCGATAAGTGCATTCCAACCCCCTCCTCTTAGGCGGCAACGGCTGCAGACACAGCCATCTTACACAGCCCCCCGCGTCTTCTTGGATTCCTGGTCGGGCTTTGTTCGGGTCCACGGAAGTGGCAGCGGGCCTTGTTCCGATTCTTCCAGGGCACGTCCCTGAGGGATGGGGACGAATGGAGACTTTTGCAGACGAACCCGTTGACTAGGGTACACACTATGGTTGCCAATCACAATGAATGCGGGAATGGCCACGATGAGAAATTCGGGAGCCAGACGGGCACCGAACAATTCCATGCCCATGACGACCAGGGCGATCGGAACATTGGCTCCGGATGCCGTTACGGCAACCATGCCCAATTCCGCCCCAACCGCCGGCGGCAAGTGGAGAAAACCGGCTGCCATCGATCCAAATGTCGCCCCGATGACAAACAAGGGGGTGATAATGCCGCCGCTCATGCCCAGGCCTAGGGTGATGGCGACCATGATAAGCTTCCAGGCAAACGCCAAAGCGGGGACCGCGTGGCCCGACAGCGCTTGGGACAGCAGCAAAAGTGACAAACCCCCGTATTGTCGTCCTGCCAGGAGCATCAACACCGCTAGCGCGCTGCCACTGATCAATGGGAATACCGGCATCCACCAATGGCGCTCCGTTAAAAGCTTGTGCATAAGCTGGTGTAAGCTATCCAATAGCAGAACAAAGAGATAGGCCACCAGTCCCGCGGCAACGCTTAACAGGAGGAGCTTGCCGAATAGCCCAAGCGTGAACGGGACTGCCACACTGGTGCCGGGGTAGTGCCAGGTAAGACCCAGAAATTTGGCCACTTCATAGGCAATAACGGATGAGGCGAACGACGGCAGCAGCATGTCATACCATAAGTCGCCGATGGCTAGCACTTCAATACCCAAGATGGCACCCGCGACCGGCGTGCCGAACACCACGGCAAATCCGGCGCCAATACCACAAATCACAATCTTTTGCCGCTGTTCGGAGGAAAACTTCAAGACGTCGGCCAGAAACGAGGCGACCGCCGCCCCAATTTGCGCCGATGGCCCCTCTTTACCCGCCGAGCCTCCCGGAGCAATGGTGGTGATGGTCGCAATCGCCTTAATCGGGGCCACTTTCCAATCAATGGCACCCGACTCTCTGTGTACCGCCCGAATGACCGCTTCAGTTCCATGCCCGGCAGCGGTGGGCGCAAAATAGTGAATCAGGACGCCGGTCACCAAGCCGCCAAGAGGAAGTGCGATGGCCACCATCCAAAAGGGCCAATGGGCGGTATGGCCAATCGACCAAAACAAGAGCTTCAAAAAGTAGGTTGCCACGACGCCGACCAGGATACCCGTGAGGGTTCCCAATGCCAGCCACACCATAAGTTGCCGTCCCATTAACATCGGTTCCCAGATTCGGCGAATCACGAGCGGTCTTCCTCTTTTCCATGTTCAGGGGGTGGGCCCTTCCCCGATTTCGAGTCGTAGGCGCGGCCTGATGCGGTAGGGTCCCTAGGTGGTGAAAGCAGCGACTAGGAATCCGGTGGCGATCACCTGCTTCAGAGGGAACCATCAATTACGGAGTCGAACCCTCGACCGAGCAAGAGAACCCCGGTACCGGTCTGCGTTTTGCCCCACCCGCTAAATGTCGCGGTAATGCTGAAGGATTTTCCCCGAAGAATAACGTTTATGCATACTCCTACGCCTACCAACCCTTGATGCATTTTATCATAGGATTAGGTTCGTTCGCTCGGCAACGTTTGACGAATCGCGGCGCAAGACATAAATAGTGTACCGCAATTGGTCCCCTAGTGATAGCGTTGCAACGGCTGGCCGTACAGCTAACCGTTGCCCAAACTGCCAAACTGTTGCTGAAAGCACGGTAGCTATCAATATGGCAACGCCTGTGGGAAACCGTGTACTGGCCTAGTGATGGCTAATCCAAATGAGGTTCATCACGGGTTCGGCTCGCTGCCTGGTTTAGATTGCCGGGATATAAAAAGCTTTGGGATAGAGTCAAGCGAAACCGCTTGACGATGTTGGGATAGCACCCCGACGCGTGCCGGGCTAGAGTCTGATGACCGGAAGTCCCCAGACTGGCCCAAAAGCCGGGGATCTCCGCCCGCAACGGCGGAGTTTTACGAAGCAGTTGGATAAAAAGGCGCTGCAAATTATCCCTTGCGATACCCCCGCTCCCTTGACGATGGAATTTCAACGGAGAATAATAGAGGCAAGGTTACTCATATCGTGGCTGGCGAAGGGAGGGCGCAAGGAATGCAACAGATGTCTAAAATTACAGGAAAATACCAAATTACGTTGCCCCAAAAAGTCCGTGAAGCACTTAATGCGCACATTGGAGACAACCTGGTTTTTAACGTGCAAGAAAGTGGGGAAGTGAGTCTAAAGGTCATGCGCCGACCAACCGTTGCAGAGCTTTATGGTGCGTTGCACCGCCCGCAATTGGCCTATGTCCCCTATGAGGAGGCTAGGCGTTTGGCCCAGGACGAAAAGTCTGCTCGGGACCGCATCACGTGACGCGGATATACCTGGACGCCAATGTCATTTTGCGCTTTTTGCTTAACGATCATGATATGCAGTCAGGGGCTTCCAGACATCTTTTTGAGCGCGCGGAAGCGGGCGAAATAGACCTGGTGATGACTCCCGTGATTGTGGCCGAGTGTTGTTACGTGCTGCGAGGTCCGGTGTACCGCCTTGACAGAATCGAAATATCCGATCGAATGGCCCAACTGATGATGTTGGAAGGAGTCATAACGGAGGAGAAGAGTGCCGTATTCGAAGCGCTGAGTAGTTTGAGGGATCGGTCTGTCGACTTTGCGGATGCCTTTTTAGCGGCCAAGGGCCGTGGTAGCAAGTGTAAAGTAGCAACCTTTGATAGGGATTTCCATGGGTTGAACGTAGGCGTCTTTGTTCCTGAGTAAACCATTACTCTCGGGAGCGCGCGAAGTCTTTGACATAAGGCTTTACCACGGCGATTGCATGCCACACCCGCGCATTTCCTTTGTTAGGCCGGAGATCAACAGAGGCTGGAGCGGCGGAATGGGCGATAGGCGCTCACTTTTTTCTTGCGGTTCACCCAATACCCAGGACTCTGGCGTTCTCATTGCATTTCAGCTCTCCTCGTGGTATATTTAAAAGCGTTCCGTAGGGGAACGCTTAACTTAAAAACATGGTGGATGTAGCTCAGTTGGTTAGAGCACCAGGTTGTGGCCCTGGGGGTCGGGGGTTCAAGTCCCCTCATTCACCCCAAATTTTTGCCCCGGTTTCCGGGAGTTTTTTCTCTGCGCCCGTAGCTCAGTGGATAGAGTGACGGACTTCGAATCCGGAGGTCGTAGGTTCGAATCCTACCGGGCGCACCAGGCGAGGGTGATGGAATGGCAGACATGCGAGACTTAGGATCTCGTGCCGCAAGGCGTAAGGGTTCAAATCCCTTCCCTCGCACCAGCGCGCGGAAGTAGCTCAGCGGTAGAGCATCGCCTTGCCAAGGCGAGGGTCGCGGGTTCAAATCCCGTCTTCCGCTCCAAATCATTTCCGAGGCAGTTGACTGCCTCGTTTCTTTATCGTTGGCCCACTCCCAGACGCATGATATAATGGGTTGATTTTTCAAGGGCGTTAGGCGTTAGAGGAGGAGTGCAGACGTGGACGTGGCGTTGACGCAGCTGCCGAATGCGGTAGCCAAGGTTTCGGTGACGATTGAGCCGCAGGATGTGCACCAGGCCATGGATCGCGCCTTCAAATCCATGGTGGGTCGATATAACATTCCCGGGTTTCGTCGCGGAAAGGCGCCGCGCAAAATCTTTGAGCGATATGTGGGTCGCGATATCCTCTTTAAGGAAGCCGCGCAGCAACTTGTCGACAACTACTATTTGGCAGCACTGAAACAAGCGGAAGTCGAGCCGGTGAGCGAGCCGCGTATCAAGGTTGTAAGCATGGACGAGGACCAGCCTTTTCAATTTGATATCGAAGTCGAGTCCAAGCCGCATGTGGAAATCGGGCCACTTGACGAGTTTCTGACGGAACCGCTCGAGGTTCAGGAAGTGACCGAGGAGGACTTAAACCGAGAGTTGGAGGCGGTAGCCAAATCTCAGGCACAGCTTGTTCCGGTTGAAGACGAACCGGTCTCGATGGGTGACCATGTTGTCTTGAATTTGAAGGGTTATTTGGCTGATAATGAGGAAGAGGACGGTGAAACGGCGGAGCCATTCGTAGACGACGATGAGTACGCGGTGGAGGTGGGTTCCGGGATGGCTGTCGAGGGGCTTGAGACCCAGCTGATTGGACTCAAGCTGAGGGAGCCTCAAACTGTCCAGTTGACCTATCCCGAAAATCATCCGGCCGTCGACCTCCAAGGAAAGTCGGTACGGTTTGAAATCACGGTCACGGATATCAAGCGTCCTGATGTTCCCCCGGTTGATGACGAATTAGCTAAGACACTCGGGTACGAGAGCGAACAGGAACTCCGGGAAACGATCGAGGCAAGGCTGAAGGATCGCAAGGCTCAAGAAGCGCTACGTGATCGCTTGGCGAACATTTTGGGTAAGCTGAAGGCGCGCGCCTCGTTTACTCTTCCGCCGGTGCTGGTGGATCGGGCGATACAGAACCAACTGCAGGAGCTAAACAACATGCTAAGGCAGATGGAAGTCAGCATAGACTCCTATCTCGAGAGTCGCCGGATGTCATTAGACCAGTTGCGAGAGGACATGCGGCCACAAGCCGAGGAGCGGGTCAAGGAGGAACTCATTTTGGAAGCGGTTGCCCGTGACCAAAATATTACCGTGACCGACGAAGAGGTTACTGATAGCATCGCGTCGATGGCCGCAGTCTATGGACAACCGGTAGAGCAGATGATGCAGATCCTGCGTTCCAACAGAGACGTTGAAACCCTTCGGAACGCCCTGTTGATTGCGAAGGCGAGCGAGCACTTAGCCTCGACGGTGGTGCCGGCGGTGCAACAAGGGTAATTGGTGGGAGGAGAGTTTATGAGCTATTTGGTGCCTATGGTCATCGAGCAAACCAACCGCGGTGAACGCTCGTATGACATTTATTCGCGTCTTTTAAAGGAGCGGATTATCTTTCTCGGTAATGGCATCGACGATGACGTGGCTAATTTGGTCGTGGCGCAGTTGTTATTTTTGGAGAGCGACGACCCGGACCGCGACATTAACGTTTATATCAACTCACCCGGAGGGTCGGTGACGTCCGGGATGGCAATCTACGACACCATGCAGCACATCAAACCCGACGTCTCCACCATATGCGTGGGGCTGGCCGCGAGCATGGGTGCGGTTCTTTTGGCCGGCGGCGCCGATGGCAAGCGTTATGCGTTACCCAACGCCCGCATCATGATCCACGAGCCCTGGGTCAACCAGATCGGCGGGAAAATTACCGATTTGGATATCCAGATGAAAGAGCTAATTCGCAATCGCGAGGCGTTGGCCCGCATCTTGGGCAAGCATACCAGGCACTCGGTCGAGCAAATCCTCAAGGAGACAGAACGCGACTATTGGATGACTGCGGATGAGGCGAAGGCATATCATTTAGTTGATGAGGTTTTGGAACCGCGAGCCGGTCTGAACCCTTCGACGGAATCGTAGGGAATAATGACACAGGGCAGGAGCGCAAGGCGGATAAGGGGGGCGGACCATGTTTAAGTTCACCGATGAGAAGGGTCAGCTGAAATGTTCGTTCTGCGGCAAGTACCAGGACCAGGTCAAGCGGTTAATTGCGGGTCCCGGGGGAGTGTACATTTGCGACGAGTGTGTGGAGTTGTGCTCCGAGATTATCGAGGAGGAACTCAATGACGACGTCGAATTCGAACTGAAGGACATTCCCAAGCCAGCAGAAATTCGGTCGATTTTGGACCAGTATGTCGTGGGCCAGGACCGGGCTAAGAAGACCCTTTCGGTGGCAGTATACAATCACTACAAGCGGATTAACCTGGGCAACAAAGTCGACGACGTGGAGCTTCAGAAGTCCAACATCTTGATGTTGGGCCCGACGGGTTCCGGTAAGACGCTGTTGGCTCAAACGCTTGCGAAAATCCTGAATGTGCCCTTCGCCATCGCCGATGCCACCTCTCTGACGGAGGCCGGCTACGTCGGTGAAGATGTGGAAAACATTCTCCTGAAGCTAATTCAGGCGGCCGATTACGATGTGGAGAAGGCCGAAAAGGGAATCGTCTACATCGACGAGGTTGACAAGATTGCCCGCAAATCCGAGAACCCGTCCATTACGCGTGACGTGTCGGGAGAAGGTGTGCAGCAGGCCCTCTTAAAGATTTTAGAGGGGACGGTCGCTTCGGTTCCCCCCCAGGGAGGGCGTAAGCACCCGCACCAAGAGTTTATCCAAATCGACACCACGAATATTCTCTTCATTGTCGGCGGCGCATTTGACGGCATTGACAAGCTGATCAAGAGCCGAATCGGCAAGAAGGGTCTTGGCTTCAATGCAGACATTCAGAGCAAGGAGGAAGTCAAGATCGGCGACGTGCTGGCCAAGATTATGCCTGACGATCTGCTCAAGTTTGGGCTGATCCCGGAATTTGTCGGCCGTCTGCCAGTAGTGGTCACCTTGGATGCGCTTGACGAAGAGGCACTGGTCAAGATTTTGACTGAACCCAGAAACGCCCTGGTCAAGCAGTATCAGAAGATGTTGCAGATGGATAGCGTGGAACTGGAGTTTAAGGATGAAGCCATTCGCGCGGTTTCGCGCGAAGCAATGCGTCGGAATACGGGCGCACGGGCACTTCGAGCCATCATCGAAGACATCATGCTGGATGTGATGTATGAGATGCCCGGACGCACCGATATCGCTAAGTGCATCATCACCCGGGACGTGGTTGAGAAGCATGACGACCCGCTGTTGGTGACCACGCAGGGCAACAAGTCTCGGAGCAAGAAGCAAAAGGAAGAAACGGCATAAACCCAAGGAGCCCGAACGCGGGCTCCTGACTTTTTAGGGGCACGGCAGCCGATTGATTCCTGCTTGTATCTGTGACAAATTGTGGCACGCGGCATAGCCACTGCCCCTGACGCCGGTTTGGGGGGCGGCTGAGATGGTTAGGGGATCACCAGGGGATCACCCAGTCTGGGCTTTCTGCAGGCTTTAGGAAGCTATCATCGGACGCCGACGTGCGCCGTTCGGTCTGGCCAAAGCCTCCGGCCCCCCGGAACCGGTTTGGCGCCCGGCCGATAGCAAAGCACTGAAAACTGCCCAGTTGTTTGGGAGTGCCGTGGGCCAGGCGAGTCCCACTTGCCTCACGCGGTGGCGGCTCTCTTCAGGCTGAACTCGCAGTGTGACCACATCCGGGTGCGCGTTCGTAATCGTCAAAGTGTCCGCGCAATATCGATTCTGACATTCATCCGCGGGATTCTCTTGACCGGCGTCCAGCAAGCTCTCGCCAAGGTTATCGTATTGGACGCGGAGCCGGTACAATCGTTGCAGGTGATTTCACGAATCCCGGCTTTCGGGCGCAACCGTCTTTGTTCCTGGCCAAGCGCGGCGCTAACTGGGATTATTGGAGCCAATGGGCGAGGCTTAATCCAATCAACTCCTCGGTCCTCTGAATGTCCTCCCGGAAGAACTCTTGCAGTTCCGTCCGGGTTTGATGGGACATTGTCGGTCGGCTCAACAGCGCCTCGTGGGCCGATCCGGCAAGACGGGTGGCCGTCCGTTCCGGCAAGAGGTTTTTGACGCGCCGTCCAACAGATTTGACCAGCCGAAAGAGCGTGGTGTGTTCCGGAACTCCCGACGCATTGGTTTTATGCCGAAGGTCCGGTTGAAAATCCGGATCGACCCCGATAAAGGAAAAAATTTGGCGAAAGACGGCATCGGGTTTCGCGTCTAGATCATCCTGCAGCAAAAAGAGGAGTTGGTCGCGGGAGAACCGCTGAAAGTATCTCGGTATTTGGCTGCCATAAAGCCCGACTCGCCGGTACAGCAAAAATGGCGAGACAGAGGGATCGCTAGCTCGGGTATCCTCAACCGCTAATGCGGCTTCAAAGGTATCCAACGGCTCGGTTTCGAGAAATCGCTGAAACGTATATTGGGAAAAGGCGCGGTCAGCCGGATTGCGCAAGATGGCGATAAGGCGTGCGCCAGGCACATGGCGCCAGATCGCCTCCGGCGCCCGAGGGCTGTACAGATAGAGGGTCGAAGCCTCACCAACCGTGCGGTAGTCTTCAGCCCCGTGAAATAAAGCCTGGTATGCGTTGATATCGCTCACGGCCCCGTCCCGGGGAGTGTTCTCGTAGGCAAAAAACATCGGCTCTTTAAAGTCGCTCATAAACACCTCGGGATGTTGGCGTAGCCCGCGGTAAAGATGAGTTGTTCCGCTCCGGGGGGCGCCGATGATGAGGAAATTGGGAAGCAATCAAATATCCTCCTCGCATTGTATCTGTCCTCGCCTATCAGATTGCGTTGGCGAACTATGCCTTAAGTTCACCAAAACTTGGCCAAAGTCGCAAGCGATGCGGTAGGCTATACTATTAGACAGCCAAATCAAGGATGTGTGACTTTGTGAGCAATCATATTTGGATTCTCAGTGAACAGCAACGTTGTGACTTGGACCTTTTGCTGACGGGCGCGTTTGCCCCGCTAGAGGGATTCCTGACGTCCCGCGACTACCAGGCGGTATTGGACCGCATGACCTTAGCGTCGGGCGAGCTTTGGCCCATCCCCATTGTCTTGGACGTCTCTGAACGCTTTGCCGGGGACGTAAACCGTGGTGATGTCATCACCCTGGCTCGCGAGGATCGGACGCCATTGGCGGCGCTTGACGTGGAAGACGTTTATCCGGTTGACATGGAGCAGGAAGCGTTCGCGGTATACGGCACCAACGACGAGCGCCATGAAGGGGTGGCGTCCCTGTTTCGTCGTCACCGCTGGTGTATCGGCGGGCCTGTCCGACCGCTGAACCAAGAGCGCTTGGAATTGGCGCGGCGCGTCGATTTTCTTCCGCTATATCGCACGCCGGGTGAATTAAAAGCCCGTTTTGCGCGCCTGAAGCGGCCGGTGGTCGCGTTTCATACGCGCAATGCAATGCATGGCGGCCACTACGCGTTGACACAGAAAGCTCGAGAGGAAATCGGCGGACACCTGCTGCTGCATCCAACCACCGGCCCGACAAAGCCCGGGGACTTGCCCCCGGCAGTGCGGTTAAAGGCGATTTGGGCTCTAACCCAAAGCTACCCGGAGCGGGCGGACGGCTCTCCCTCGGTGACGTTGGCCACGCTGCCGCTGGCCATGCGCATGGCCGGACCTCGGGAAGTGGTGTGGCATGCCCTGGTGCGCCAGAATTTCGGGGTGAACTATTTTATTGTGGGTCGGGCTCCAGCCGACCCGGGGAAAAATCCCGATCGGCCGGACGGGTTCTGGTACCCACCATTTGAAGCGCAAGAGCTTATCGACAATCTCAAGCCTAAGATGACAATTCGTGCGTTGACCTTTCCCGAGTATGCCTGGGATCCAGATAGCACACGCTACGTCGCGGTCACTCCAAAAACCGCAGCAAAGGTCCGAACACTGTCTGGGACCCGTGTGCGTCAGATGCTGCAGACGGGCGCCCCGTTGCCCGAGTGGTATGCTCCGGCCCCGGTGCGGGAAGTGCTACATCATGCGTACGGCGGCACCGGTAAAGGGGCGGTGGTGTTTCTCACCGGTCTTCCCGCATCCGGCAAGAGCACCTTGGCCAACGCCCTTTATAACCTATTGATGCTGCGCAATGATCGGCAAATAACCCTGTTGGATGGGGATGTCATTCGCCGCCATCTATCCAAGGGGCTGGGATTTAGCCGTGAGGACCGCATCGAAAATATTGAGCGCGTCGGTTTCGTCTCGAACCTGGTGGTACGTCATGGCGGGTTGGTGGTGGTAGCCATGGTAGCGCCAGTGGCCGAGGGGCGGCGGCGATTTCGCCGACAAGTAGAGCCCTGGGGCGATTTTTTCGAAGTCTATGTGGCTACCCCGTTGGCGGAGTGCGAACGGCGAGATCCAAAGGGCCTGTACCGCCTAGCCCGCGAAGGTCAACTCCAGGAAATGACGGGTATCCAGTCGCCGTATGAAATGCCCGATTCCCCGGATTTGACCATTGTCTCGGGACAGCGGAGCTTTCAGGACGATCTCGACACGCTGGTACGGTTTCTCGAAAATCAGGGTGTTCTTGAGCCGCTAAAGCCCGGCGTACTGTCGGCCGTCGGCACCAATTAGCGACTCTTATCCAAAAAGACCGGCGCCTGCGAGGGGTCGGTCTTTTTTATTCCCGAAGTGGGCATAATTTCCAAAGAGGCGTTTTGGCCCGGTGGATAAGCCGCCATCATTTGGCGCTTTAGTGCCCGCCCATTTGGCCACACTAAAGACACCAACGCTTTTGCGGAAGGAGGGCCTCTCCCATGAACTTTCAAATGGTTGTCACCGTGGTTCAATTTTTTTTGGTCGTGGTTATTGGGCTATATTTTTGGAACGCACTGAAGACTCAGCAAGGAGCCAAGGTGGCAGTGGAACGCGAGTCAAAAAAGGAGATTGACAAGCTTAGGCGGATGCGAGCCATCCACTTGAGTGAACCGCTGTCCGAAAAAACGCGGCCGGCGACGTTTGACGAAATTATTGGCCAGGTCGATGGCATTAAGGCGTTAAAAGCAGCCTTATGCGGTCCCAACCCTCAACACGTCATCATTTATGGACCTCCCGGTGTCGGAAAGACCGCGGCCGCCAGGCTGGTGCTGGAAGAGGCCAAGAAACGCTCGTGGTCTCCGTTTCGCAGCGACGCCAAATTCATCGAACTGGACGCGACGACGGCGAGATTTGACGAACGAGGCATCGCCGACCCCTTAATCGGTTCGGTTCACGACCCCATTTACCAGGGAGCGGGTCCCATGGGCATGGCGGGAATTCCCCAGCCCAAGCCCGGTGCCGTGACTAAAGCGCATGGAGGCATTCTCTTTATTGACGAAATCGGGGAACTTCACCCTATCCAAATGAACAAACTTTTGAAAGTGCTGGAAGACCGCAAGGTGTTTCTGGAGTCTGCCTATTACAATTCCGAGGATCAAAATATTCCCCTGCACATCCAGGACATTTTCGAAAATGGCCTGCCGGCGGACTTTCGCCTGGTCGGGGCGACCACCCGTCAACCGCAGGACATTCCGCCAGCTATTAGGTCGCGTTGCTTGGAGATTTATTTCCGGGCGCTGTTGCCCGACGAGGTGCACGCTATCGCCCAAAATGCGGCGCGTCGAATGGGAGTGGACACTGAACCGGGCGCGCTGGACGTTGTGAAACGATACGCTACCAACGGCCGCGAGGCGGTCAACATGATCCAAATTGCAGCGGGCGTCGCGATGACCGAGGAGCGCAGCGGGATTACTCGCTCCGATGTGGAATGGGTTGTCAACTTGGGCCAGTATAATCCCCGCCCGGAAAAAAAGGTGGCTGATAAGCCGCATGTGGGAATGGTCAACGGCCTGGCCGTTTATGGCCCCAACTTGGGGACGGTACTGGAAGTGGAGGCAGTCGCTCACCCGGTAAAGGCCGGCCACGGACGGATTTTTGTGACCGGAGTTGTGGATGAAGAAGAGATGGGGAGCCACGGGCGCACGGTGCGGCGCAAATCCATGGCTCGCAGTTCGATTGAAAACGTGCTAACGGTGTTGAACAACGTGTTCCATCTGGACGCCCGCAATTACGACCTACACGTCAATTTCCCCGGCGGGGTGCCGCTTGACGGGCCGTCGGCGGGAATTGCGATTGCCACGGCGCTTTACTCCGCGATTACCCAAAAACCGGTGGACAACCGCCTGGCTATGACCGGGGAACTTTCTATTCGCGGACAGGTGCGACCTATTGGCGGGGTGGTCGCTAAAGTGGAGGCGGCCCAGCAAGCCGGGTGTAAACGGGTGTTGATTCCCCGTGAAAATTGGCAGGAGGTTTTTCGCAAGACGGCGGTAGAGGTGCTGCCCGTGGACATGCTGACCGAGGTCATTCGGGAGGCAGTCATGGCGCCGGAAGCGTCCGAACGTGCTGCCGGCCCGGTATTGGACGCGGACATCCTCACCGCTAGTCCTAGTTCATCGCCAACCCGCTGATATACGGACAAATGGGGGCGCCTTTCGACACCGGAGCGCCCTTTTTTCGACCCTGCTGATGGTATGATGGTCTTCGAAGGAGGCGAATCAACGTGGAACTGCCATTGCTGCCGTTGCGGGGTGTGTTGGTCTATCCGTCAATGGTAGTGCCGCTTGAGATTGGGCGCAAAAAGAGTTTGAATGCCTTGGAGCAGGCGATGCTGGGCGACCACTCGCTCGTGTTTATCGCGCAAAAGGACACCCGACAGGACGACCCGGGAGAGGACGACTTATATCGGGTGGGCGTTGTGGCTGAGGTTAAGCAAGTCCTCAAAATGCCAACCGGCGGCAGCAAAGTGGTGGTTGAAGGCCGGGCGCGGTGCCGCGTGCTTGAGGTGTCCGATCATGGCGAGATTCTCCATGCCGAAGTAGAGGAAGTACCTGAAACCAGTGTAATGAGCGACGAAATTGAGGCACTCATGCATACATTGGTGGATTTGTTTGAGGTGTACGTCAAGAACTCACGAAAGATGCCGGGGGAAGCCGTAGTGTCGCTGAATATCGATGACCCGGGGCGGCTCTGTGACACCATTGTTGCCAATCTCGAGCTTCGCACCCGAGAAAAGCAGGAAGTGCTTGAAGCTTTTGACGTGACCGACCGGATGAACCGCGTGAGCGATATATTGTCTCGTCAGATTGAGCTTTTGGAGATTGAAAAGCGGATTTCCGGCCGGGTGCGGCGGCAAATGGAGCATACGCAAAAGGAGTACTACCTCCGTGAGCAGTTGAAAGCGATTCACCGCGAACTCGGAGAAAGCGACGACGGCGAAGGAGAAATTGACGAGCTGCGCCAACGGCTGGAAGCGATGGAGAATTTGGATCAGTCCATCCATGAAAAAATCGACCGGGAGATTCGCCGTCTCTCTAGAATGTCGCCCACCTCAGCCGAGGCGGTCGTGGTTCGAACATATCTCGAGTGGCTGTTGGATTTGCCCTGGACTCGCATGAGCGAGGTTCAAGGGTCGTTAGCGGAAGCCGAAGCGATCCTGGAAGCGGACCACTTTGGCTTGGAGCCCGTCAAAGAGCGCATCCTGGAATACTTAGCGGTACAATCTTTATCGACCGAGCTCAAGAGTCCGATTCTCTGTCTGGTGGGACCTCCCGGCGTGGGCAAGACTTCGTTGGCCCGGTCCATTGCCCGTGCCACCGGCCGTCAATTTGTACGGGTTTCATTGGGCGGAGTACGAGACGAGGCCGAAATTCGCGGGCACCGCCGCACCTATGTGGGAGCGATGCCGGGCCGTATTATCCAGGGGATTCGACAAGCAGGAACCAAGAATCCGCTATTTTTGCTGGACGAAGTGGACAAGATGGCTGCCGACTTTCGTGGGGATCCCGCGGCGGCGTTGTTGGAAGTATTGGACCCGGAGCAAAACCAGCATTTTTCCGATCATTACATCGAACTCCCCTTTGATTTGTCCGATGTGATGTTTATTACCACGGCAAACCTTCTGCACCTCATTCCGCGACCGCTTTTGGACCGCATGGAAACCATCGCCATCCCGGGATATACCGAAGAAGAAAAGCTTCGCATTGCCGAGCGGTATCTCTGGCCGCGGCAGCAACGCCGTCATGGGCTGGGTGAAGGACAGGTTCGTCTGGGGCGTCCAGCGCTAAGACGGGTCATTGCCGAGTACACGCGGGAGGCCGGAGTGCGTCAGCTGGAGCGTGAGTTGGGCGCTATCTGCCGCAAAGCGGCGCGAGAGATTGTTGAGGCAAAACGGACCCGCATCCGGGTGACCAATCAAAACCTGAAACGGTATTTGGGGAAGCCGCAGGTCTACCACCCGGCTGCCGAAGAACAGGGCGAAATCGGCGTGGTGACCGGCTTGGCGGTAACCGACAGCGGGGGCGATATTATGGCGGTCGAAGTGAGCACCATGCCAGGAAAAGGCCGCCTCACCCTGACCGGCAAATTGGGCGATGTCATGCAAGAGTCGGCACGCGCCGGATTCAGCTACATCCGCTCACATCGTGATCACCTCAGGATCGCCGAGGGCTTTGATGAGACGACCGATCTGCACATTCACGTGCCGGAGGGGGCGATTCCCAAAGATGGGCCGTCGGCCGGGATTGCCATGGCCACCGCCATGGTTTCCGCACTAAGCGGTCGGATCGTGCGGGCCGATTTGGCCATGACCGGAGAAATCACCCTGCGGGGCCGGGTACTTCCGGTCGGCGGGATCAAAGAAAAGATTTTAGCGGCCCACCGCGCCGGCATCCGGGAAGTGATTGTGCCGGAAAAAAATCGGCAGGATTTAGATGACTTGCCACAAAACGTGCGCCGGCAGGTACGCATCAATCTGGTTCAGCATCTGGATGATGTGCTCGGACGAGCATTCGAAACGGAGAGGGCGATTGAGTAAAGCGAACAAGGCCAAAGGCCAGGAGAAAGGGCGCTTCACCGTTTCGGCACTGACTTTTGCGGAAATGCCGCGGAACAATCTCAGTGAGGTGGCTTTTATGGGCCGTTCCAACGCCGGGAAGTCGTCTCTCATTAACGCCCTCTTGGGAGTTAAAGTGGCCCATACCAGCAGCACTCCAGGGCGCACTCAGCGCATCAACTTTTTTGCCATGCCATCATGGTACATTGTCGATCTTCCCGGATTCGGTTACGCCAAGACATCCAAAGCGCAGCGGCAACGGTTCGGGCAAGCGGTTGAGGAATATCTCACCACCCGGCAGGCACTGGTGGCGGGCGTGCTGATTCAAGATGTGCGCCGAGACCCTGAGGACGAAGAGCAGATGGTGGTGGCGTGGGCGGACTCCCGAAACATCTTATTAATTGTGGCGGCCAGCAAAATGGACCGACTTAACCGTCGCGAGCAGGCCGAACGGCATCGGGCGCTTGAGGTTCAGTACGGGCGCCCAGTCCACTTAATCTCCAGCCGCACCGGAGAGGGTTTGGATCAGATTAAAGCCGCTATTCGAGGACTCGGCCTAACCTTTTAGCGCCAACGATATGTGGTGGGCTCACCAAAACCAATGTGCGGCAAACGCCGCCCGGCAATGAGCCCTTGGCGCATCATTTGGTCAATTGTGACCAGCAGAAATCCCGAATGCGAGACGACCGCCAATCCCTGGGCGCTCCCCTGGTGGCGAACGATTTCCTCCACTGCTTTGAGGCTTCGTTGGGTAGATTGGCGGTGTCCTTCGGGGGGGATATTAAAAAACCAGGCGGAGCGCAGATAGCTCCACCAAAACTCGCCCGGCCACCGGCGATTTAGGAACCAGGTGGACGCCTTCTCGGGGACCCGAACCGGGATTTCCCGAAACAAAGGGTCGACAATCACCTCTGCTCCGCGCCCAAACAATTCAGCCGTGGCCCGAGCACGGGGCAGATCTGAGCAGATGACCAGGTCGGGCACCGGATAGTGCTGGTACAGGTGGACCAGACGCTTGGATTCATCGTCACTTAACCCCGCTCTATCATAGCGGTGCAGGTACTGGTTAAATTCAGTTTTCGTCATAAGAAGAGGGTTAGGGGGGACGTCCGGCCGTCCGTGCCGCATAACCCAAAGCGTCTTGCCTCTTAGGTTGTCCATAGGACAAAGCTACTCAATTCAATGTGCGCGGTCAAGCCGCCCGGGGCGATTCTGCCATCTTGGTTCCCTCGGGCTCTTGCCGTCATATAAGGTAGTGAGGATGCGGGGGCAGTTCGGCATGAGGATGGGGCCCGATTCCTCGATTTCCATTAGAATTCGATGGGAAGTGCCGAAATGCGACAGGAGCTCGGACATTGTCCGTCGAAGGAGATAGAGCTTGACTTCGGTGTGAGGTGACGACGTTTGCTTTTGTCTTTGACGGACGAGTTTCGGCGCATACGCTGCTTGCGGCACGAGGATGTCCCGGTGCTGATGGCCTGGGACGACGACCCCGACTTATTCCAACTCACGGGCAAGAAATTCCGACGCGATGATAATCAGAAAGACTGGTGGAACCATCTGGTTCGCGATCGTTCACGGTTGATGTTTGGCATCGTTAATGATGGCGGGCGTCTTATTGGCGACGTAGAGTTGCTGCAAATCCTGTGGCGGGCCGGCGAAGCCGAAATTCGCATTTCTATCGGCGACAAGTCATGCTGGAATCGGGGATATGGCACCCAAGCGTTGCAGGAAGCCGTCGTTGCGGCCTTTCATTTTTTGTCGTTGCACCGCGTCTATTTGAGGGTGCGGGTCGACAATCCCCGCGCGATTCGAAGCTATGAAAAGGTCGGGTTCCGCGCGGTGGCGCGGCTTCAGGCCACCGGCCGGCTGGCCGGGTATGCCGATTTACGGCTGATGGAGATTACCCGGGCCCACTACTTGCCGATGGTGGCTAGGGCCTGATCTGCCGGGATCGCGTTGACTGCCGTCTGATAGGCCGGCCAATCACTATTCCACATGGCGCGCCGGCGATCGTACGTGTTTTGGTTGGGAAACGTGGTGACCGGCCAGTACTGGTAGTGCTGGGCGGCTTTTATAAGCCAGGTGGAGCGTATGAGGTTGTTAGCGGCCGAAGACAAATCGGACGCAGCGTTTGCGGCCGGTGTGGTGTTGAGATACCACAGAGCCAAATTGAGCGCGTTCAGAAAGTGAGCCACAGCCGGCCCCGTGTGCTTACTGGTGACAACCCAGCTAGGAACCGGCCCGGTTGAAGCGCCCAGCCACGCCAGGACGACGCTCTTGGAATCGAGCGCCCTTAAGTGCTGTGCCTCTTGAAGAGTGACCAACACCCAAGGCAGGTGATGGAGGCGCCACAATGCATTAATACGCCGCGGCTTCAGCGTGGTCCAACCACTGATTGTGGCATGGTGGGCCGCAAATATTTTCTCAAGCCAGGGTTTCTCTTGCGCCAAATCGGCCGACATCAGCATGGGAAGGTGGTTTAGCGCCGCGAGACGAAATTGAGGATCGGGGATGGGAGCCATCAATACCATGTCCGGCCGGATGGACACATAGCCCACAATAGGCCAGTTTTTGCCGGCAGGGCCGATAACTACCTCGGCGCGGGAGGGACTGGCGGGAACTACGCTAAGCCGGTTTTGGGTGAAAAAGCCCAGGCGCTCGGCAACGCGAAACGGCAGAGCCGATACACTGGCGCTTTGGTTCACATGTACAGTGATAATCTGGGTTTGTGCCTGGGGCTTGGCATGCCGAAAAGATATGCCGCAGGCGGACAATGCCGCCGTCATCACCCCCAGCGTCAAAACCGCCCATCCGTGTCGTCCGTTCACCGATTCGCCCTCCTTCGCCTCAATTTATGCGGAGCATGGCCCACCGAGACCTCTTCAGAAATGCCTCACGTAAATGAAAGGCCGTGGGATTGTACCCGGTTCAAGGCTACAATCTTGCAAAAATACCCGGGCTCGAAGCGAGAAGAGGGTTATACACAATTTTCGGCGGAACGGGGTTCATTGGGACGGTTGAGCACCCTGGCCCATGCACAGCCGTAATTTTGGCGAGTGACGGGAGGACCCCATGCCGATGATTTTGCGCATGCGAGACACCACCTGTGCACCTGCGTCATCGGCGCGGCTGGCGCGGTTCCGGCAACTGAACACCTCGATCTCTGTCATCCGCCATGAGGCGCAGGATCTCTCGGCCCAGACGAAGTGACGTTGACGTTTTGCTGGATACCTCTTCTCTTGCGTTGACACGCTCTGAGGGTGCGATATAATTTAGAAATGCCACGGTAACGTGGGCCATCTCAGGAAGTGAGGGATATCCGAATGCAGGTGCAGCCCTTGGGGGACAGAGTATTAGTAAAGTTGGTCGAGGAGCAGCAACGGACGCAGAGCGGGATTTACATCCCAGACACTGCCAAAGACAAGCCGCAAACCGGCTTGGTAGTGGCTGTGGGCGATGGTGAAGATATCAAAGTGAAAGAGGGGCAACGGGTGTTGTTTGCCAAGTTTGCCGGCACCGAAATTAAAATCGACAACGTCGATCACCTGATTCTGTCCGCAGAAGACATTCTTGCCGTCGTGGAGTAACATAATTTTACAGATGTGTGGCTGATGAAGGGAAGTAGCGTCGCCCCGGCTGGCCCAGAGAGCGGACGGTTGGTGCAAGTCCGAGCAGCGGACGGCGCAGGTGAGCCCGGAAGCTTCTTGAGATCGCTGGAAGTTTGGCGCGAATCAAGACGGAGGCGCCCGATATCGCGCATTGAGGCCTTCACGGCAAATTAAGGTGGTACCGCGAGCTCCTGTTTCGCCCTTAGCGAAGCAGGAGTTTGTGTATTGTAAGGGGTCATTAAGAGGAGGAGAGACCGGTGGAATTAAGTCCACGATATAACCCGGCTGAAGTGGAGGATCGATGGTATCAAACCTGGAAGGAGCGTAGCTATTTCCGACCATCCATGGACAAAGGCCGCCCGTCCTTTTGCATCGTCATGCCCCCTCCCAACGTAACCGGTGTGCTTCACTTGGGCCATGCTCTGAACGGCACCTGGCAAGACATCCTGGTCCGGTTTCACCGGATGCGCCAGGACAACACGCTGTGGCTACCGGGGACCGACCACGCCGGCATTTCCACCCAGGCGAAAGTGGACGAGATGATTCGCACTCAAGGGAAGAGCCGCCATGAGATCGGCCGCGACGCTTTCGTTGAGGCAGTCTGGGAATGGAAGGACCGATACGGCGGCCGTATTTTGGAGCAGATGGCTAAGCTTGGGGCTTCCGTAGACTGGGACCGTCTGCGTTTTACGTTGGACGAAGGCTTGTCCAAAGCGGTCACGGAAGTATTTGTCCGCCTTTATGAAGAAGGTCTCCTGTACCGCGGTTACTATATCACTAACTGGTGCGTCGATTGTCGTACTGCGCTGTCCGACATCGAAGTGGAGCACCAGGATGAAGCCGGGCAGCTGACCTCGATCGCCTATCCCTTGACCGAAGGGGACGGCGAAATCGTGGTGGCCACCACGCGACCGGAAACAATGCTGGGCGACACCGCAGTGGCGGTGCATCCCGACGATCCCCGCTATCAACATCTGATTGGCAAGACGGTTATCCTGCCGCTCATGAACCGGGAGATTCCGATTATCCCGGATGACTACGTGGACAGGGACTTTGGGACCGGAGCCGTCAAAGTCACTCCGGCGCACGATCCCAACGACTTCGCGATGGGGCAGCGTCATGATTTAACCCAGATCAAGGTCATTGACGAAGACGGGCGCATGACCGCTGAGGCCGGGTCATATCAGGGACTCACGCGCGAAAAAGCGCGAAGTCGCGTACTGGATGATCTAACCGCGGCGGGTCTGATTCGCGACACCCAGTCCATTGTGCACGCAGTGGGCCATTGTGAACGGTGCAACACCGTCATTGAGCCGCTGCTCTCGCTACAGTGGTTTGTAAAGGTTGCTCCGCTTGCACAACCTGCGATTGAGGCGGTGAAAACCGGTACGGTGGAGTTTGTGCCGGAGCGGTTTGAAAAGATCTATATGAACTGGATGGAGAACGTCCGGGACTGGTGCGTGTCGCGGCAGATTTGGTGGGGGCACCGAATTCCCGCCTATTACTGCCGCGCTGAAGGCCACACCACAGTCTCCCGCACGCCCATAACCGCATGCCCCGAGTGCCAAAGCCCCGTGGATCAGGATCCGGACGTGCTCGACACCTGGTTTTCCTCGGCACTGTGGCCGTTTTCGACCCTGGGATGGCCGGATGACACCGAAGATCTTCGTATCTTTTATCCCACCTCGGTCCTCTCCACCGGGTACGATATCATCTTCTTTTGGGTGTCGCGCATGATCATGCAGGGGATTCATTTTACGGGGCAAAAGCCCTTCTCCACGGTGCTCTTGCACGGTCTGGTGCGCGACGCCCAAGGCCGCAAGATGTCTAAGTCTCTGGGCAACGGCGTGGACCCGCTGGAGGTCATTGAAAAATATGGGGCCGATGCTTTGCGCATTGCCCTGGTGCTGGGTTCGGCGCCCGGAAATGACTATCGGTGGAGCTGGGAGCGGTTTGAAGCCGGCAGCCATTTTGCCAACAAGGTCTATAACGCCATGCGATTTGTACTCATGAACCGACCCGAGGGATTCACGCCCGTTTCCGAGACAAGTTTCCATCCGGTCGATCAATGGATTTGGCACCGGTTGAACGGCACCATCGAGTCAATGACCGACCAACTGCAGCGTTTTGAGTTTGGCGAGGCCGCGCGGGCCATCTACGACTTTTTCTGGGACGACTACTGCGATTGGTACATTGAAATGACCAAGGACCGGCTGAAGGCTGGCGGCAACGCCGGCGTGTTAAGCACGCTCATGCTCGTGGCGGAACGGGCATTAAAGCTCTTGCATCCGTTTATGCCGTTTCTCACCGAAGAGCTGTACCAAGCCTTGGGCAGCACTCAGGAGAGCATTATGATCGCCGACTGGCCCAAGCCCCAGCCCAATCGAAGCGACACCGATGCCGCCGAGGTGGTGGACTACATGCAACGGTTGGTGCGCGCAGGCCGCAATCTTAGGGCGGAAGTGGGTTTGGCCCCGGCGCAAAAGGCTGAGTTCGTGGCGGTGGCCGACGACGAGGCGGTGCTAACACGCTGGCAAAAGGTGGGGGCCGAAGCGGGGGCGCTGATGAAAGCGGAGTCCTTGGAGCTACGCCTCAAGCGCGACTCGGCTCCGCTATCGCGTGCGATTTCCGGCGTCACCCGCGGTGGTTCCATCTACCTTAAGCTCGAGGGATTAATTGACTTGGAGCGTGAACGTGAACGGCTTAAAAAGGCGCGGGCGGAAGCTATCAAAGAACAGGGTCGGATCCAAGCCCGGCTGGCCGATCCCAAGTTTGTGGAACGGGCGCCGGCGGATATCGTGGCCAAAACCCGGGAAACGCTGGCGGAATGGGAGGCGCGCATCGAGCGGCTGAAAGAACGCGAGGCGGCACTGAGATGAAACAAGAATGGTGGACGGGGCAAACCCGGTTTGGCGTTCGGCCCGGATTGGACCGTATTCGGGCGCTGCTGGATTGCCTGGGCCATCCCGAGGCGCGTTACCCTATTGTGCATGTGGCGGGAACGAACGGCAAAGGCTCGGTCGCGGCCATGACGGCCGCAGCCCTGAAGGCGCAGGGTTGGAGGACGGGGCTTTATGTTTCGCCCGATTTGGGCCGAATCAACGAACGGGTCTGGGTGGACGGTGCCCCGCTTTCCGAGCGCGACTGGGACATGTGGGCGGAGCGCATCGAGGCAGCCGGCGCGGGATTGACCGACATGCCCACCTGGTTTGAAACGGTCACGACCTTAGCCTTTTTGGCATTCGCGGAGAGCCGGGTCGACATTGCTGTGGTGGAAGTGGGCATGGGCGGGCGTTTGGACGCAACCAACGTCATTCCGCCGCCGATGCTGTCCATTATTACGCCGGTGGCGTACGATCATATGCGGTTTTTGGGGACGACGATTGAGGCGATTGCGGGGGAGAAGGCGGGAATCCTCAAGGCTGGAACGGAATTGGTGCTAGCCCGCCAGTCGTTTTCGCAGGCACGCACGGTTATTCTCGACGCGGCGCAAAAACGAGGGGTGCCGGTATTTGAAGCAAGCCCGCGTGCCGTGTTGACAGCGGACGGCCCGGAACTGGTCACCGAGGCAGGTCAGCGGGTGAGAACGGCGCTTTTGGGTGCTTATCAGGCGGATAATTTGGACACCGCCTGGACGGCCATTGAACGATTGGAGACCCATGGATGGATGACAGACCTCACCGCGGCCGCCGAATCACTAAAGACGGTGCAATGGCCGGGGCGGTTTCAAGTGCTTTCCACTACCCCGCTTATTGTCGTTGATGGCGCCCACAATCCGCACGGGATAGCTGGGGTGGTTAATACCCTCAAATCGGCTCCCTGGAATCGCCGCAAATGGCATGTGGTATTTGGGGTCTTGGGCGATAAGGCGTGGCAAGAGATGCTAGCCAGTATCAGCCCTTATGTGCAGGCCATGACCGTGACCCGGGTGCCGGGAGAACGCGGGAGTGATACCGGCGTGCTGGCAAAACATGTTCGCGGCATCCCCATCAGAATTGTGGACGACCCGGTGCTGGCCGTGGCCCAAGCATCGCGCGATCTCGAAGACGGCGATGCCCTGCTCGTTACCGGGTCGCTGGCGCTCTTGGCCTATTTGCGGCAGCGGGGCGTTTTCGACGGCGGGGTTGTGCCCGTTGTCGATTCGTGACGGCAAAAATTAGGATTTGCTGTCATGCTTGGCAGAATTCAGCGATTGCCCGCGGCTTCGGTCGAATGGTATGCTGAACAAGACCCTTGGCATTTGTGCCCAAACCCTCCAGTTTTGTTGGTTCGGGGTGTTGGAAGGAGAGCGAGCAGGAGCTGTGCGCAAAGGACGGCGTGGCATCGGACTGGCCATTGTGTTCATTCTCGTTGGCGGTATTGTTGGGTCCATTTTCGGACGCCTCTTAGAGCCGGTATGGTATCCGCTGGGCCGGTCGATTCTTGCGCTGGGAACTCAGCCGGGCACGAGCTGGTCCGTCAATCTGGGAGTGGTCGGTCTGCAGTTGGGCGCCTGGCTCAAGCTTAATGTGCTGGGGGTTATTGGTTTGATTGCAGGATTGTTTTGGTATCAGCGGAGCTCATGATGGCCCCGCTGATATTGGCGTCGGTATCTCCGCGGCGCCGGGAATTGCTTAGCCGCATGGGTCTTAACTTTTCTCCGGTGTCGGCTGACATTGACGAAACGCCACGGCGGGATGAGCGGCCCGAGGCGCTGGTCCGGCGGCTGGCCGCAACCAAAGCGATCACGGTGGGTGAGCACCATCCGTCAGCGGTGGTGCTGGGGGCCGATACGGTGGTCGCTCTGGGCCCAGTCATTTTGGGGAAGCCCTACGATGCGGACCATGCCCAAGCAATGTTGCACATGCTGAGCGGCAATCGTCATGAAGTCTATACGGGGGTGTCCGTGTGGCGGGGCGACCGTGCCCGCGGACTGGTTACCGTGAGTGTGGCGCATGTAACGTTTCGCCCATTGACGACGTTGGAAATTCAGAGCTACGTAGCCACCGGGGAGCCCATGGACAAGGCGGGAGCGTACGCGATTCAGGGCGGGGCCGGGGTCTGGGTTGCATCATATCAGGGCGATCTAGAGACGGTGATCGGTTTGCCGAGGGACGTCGTCTCGCGGCTCTTGTCCAGGATTAGCGGAGTCTAGGATGGCCATGTACGACACTCCGGCGGAAGAACGACCGCGCGAACGCTTGCTGCGTTATGGAGCGCAGGTTCTATCCGATGCCGAACTATTAGCGGTGCTTCTGGGAACTGGCACTCAGGGCCAATCGGTGCTAGAGCTGAGCCGTGAATTGATAAAGCCAGGGTGGGCCCAACTGAGCCGGCGCACGCCGGCCGAGTTGATGCAAGTGCGAGGGTTGGGGGCGGCCAAGGCGACAACGCTGTCAGCGGCCCTGGAGGTGGGTCATCGGGTTGAACGAGGGACGATGGTGCGGGTCGCGAGTCCGCAGGATGCGGTCCGACTGGTGTCGGACCTGCGGGATCGCGATCAAGAAGAATTTCGCGTAATTTTGTTGAACACCAAGGGTTTGGTTCTTGGCATTGAGACCGTGTTCCGCGGCGGATTAGACCGGGTGGAAGTGTTTCCGCGCGAGGTGTTTCGCTCGGCGGTAGCCCGGTCGGCAGCCTCGATCGTGGTTGCGCACAATCATCCCAGCGGAGACCCGGCGCCGAGCCGGCAGGACCGCGCGTTAACGCGTCGGCTGGAAGCGTGTGGAGAGTTAATGGGCATCGAGCTACTTGATCATGTGATTGTCGGACGGTCAGGACATACAAGCCTGCATCTCGGCAAACTGACCGAATTAAGTTAGGGAGGAAACGATTTTGAGAGGACTCTTCGGATCCTTTTCCAAAGACATTGGAATTGACCTGGGTACGGCCAACACCGTGGTCTTTGTTCATGGGAAGGGCATTGTGCTCCAAGAACCGTCTGTTGTCGCGATCGATCAGATGACGGGAGAGATTATCGCTGTCGGCCAAGAGGCTAAACAGATGGTAGGACGCACCCCAGGCCACATCCGAGCGGTTCGTCCCCTCAAGGACGGCGTCATCGCGGATTTTGACACAACTCAGGCCATGCTGAAGTACTTTATCCGTAAGGCCACTGCCAACATGCGGTTGGTTCACCCGGTCGTGCTGATCGGCGTACCGTCGGGCGTGACCGGCGTGGAAGAGCGTGCGGTGCGCGATGCCGCCATTCAAGCGGGTGCACGTGAGGCGTTGGTTATTGAGGAGCCGATGGCAGCCGCCATTGGAGCGGGTCTTCCCGTCAACGAACCGACCGGCAACATGATTGTCGATGTCGGGGGTGGCACCTGCGAAGTCGCCATCATTTCCCTTGACGGCATCGTGACCGCGCGCTCGATCCGGGTCGCAGGAGATGAAATGGATGAAGCGATTGTTAATCATATCAAGCGCACCTATAATATGATGATTGGCGAGCGGACGGCTGAAGAAGTCAAGATGACGATAGGATCGGCGTATCCGCCGGACCACGAGGAAACCATGGATGTGCGCGGACGCGACTTGGTCACCGGGCTGCCTAAAACCCTGAAGATTAACTCGACCGAAATTCAGCGGGCGCTGTCGGACACCGTCAATAACATTGTCGAGTCGATAAAGGCCACCTTGGAAAAGTCTCCGCCCGAATTAGCGGCCGATATTATGGATCGGGGTATCGTCATGACGGGGGGCGGTTCGCTGCTCCGAAACTTTGACAAGCTGGTGAGCTCGGAGACCGGCATGCCGGTTCACATGGCCGAAGAGCCGCTTTTGACGGTTGTCCGCGGTACCGGTATGGTGCTGGATGATCCGCATCACTTGGAGGCGCTCAGGCGCCGCAACCGCCGCTGAAACGATTGGTTTTCACTGAGGGAGTGGCGCTTAAATATGATTGGTGCGTAGTCGAGACCAAGCGAAGAGTCAAGCGGAGTTAGCTAGACGATTGTTCGAGGGGGATTTTGAGGTGGGCGGCTTTATTTATCGCTGGCGCCGTCCCATTATTATCGTGCTGGTGATAATGGTGGTGTCATTGAGCTTGAGCATGACGGCCCGGATTCACGGGAAACCCGTGCTGCTCTCCAACCTCATAGGGACGGTGGTGTCGCCCGCGTCCGCCAGCCTAACCTTCCTCGGTAACCAGGCGGGTGTTGCGGTGGGCACGGTCGGTCAGTTGTTTACCCTGCAGCACCAGAATACGGAACTGAAGCAGAAACTGCTTCTCTATAACAGCATGAAGCTGGAGTTGTCGGAGTTGGCCCAGGAAAATAGCCAGCTTCGGGGCTTGTTGAAGCTGAAAACTAGCGCGCCGGGTTGGAAGTTGGTTTCGGCGTCGGTCATTTCCCGTAATCCGGACAGCTGGTTTCAGACCGTGGTGATCAACCGCGGCACCCGGAGCGGGGTTAAGAGCGGCATGGCCGTCATTGTTCCCCAAGGGGTGGTAGGCCGTGTGATTGCCGCCGCGCCCTTCTCGGCAACCGTGATGCTCGTGTTGGATCCCCAATCCGGCGTCGGGGCGCAGGATGTGCGCTCTCAGGCCGCGGGTGTTCTGCGCGGACGTACTCCGCTGACGCAACAGATGACGTTCCAACTATTTTCTCACCATCCCAACATCTTACCCGGCGACGCCGTGGTCACCTCCAGCTACAGCCAGTACTTTCCGCCCGGGCTTTTGCTGGGGCAGGTATCCAAGGTGACTAAAAACGCCTACGGCCTAACTGAGACCGCGACCGTCGTCCCGGCTGTGAACTTCAACCAACTGGGAAATGTGATGGTGGTGGTGTCCCATCCCAGCGGCACCTCGCTGCCGCCTATTTACGGAGGGGGCAGCCGCTAATGTGGCAGTTTCGGGTGATCACATGGATAATTCTGTACCTCCTGGGTCTTTTGGTTGAGACTGCCTTGTTGCCCCACGTGTTTCCGGTAGGATACGTACCCAACTTGGTGCTCCCCCTAACGGTGATTATTGCGTTGTATGAAACGCCCCGGCGCGGGTTATTGGCAGGACTTGTGGGCGGCTTGATGCAAGACCTGTGGGCAGGGCGGCTATGGGGGGTTAATGCGCTGACATTCGCGCTCCTGGGCTTTGCCGTGGCTCAATTGGAGTCGCGCATTGTGCGCGACAGCGTGTTTGTACCGGGACTTTTGGCTGGCCTTGCCCAGCTCTTAGTGTTACCCTTTCAATGGCTGTTGCTTCGACTGGTTGGCTTCTCCTTTCCATGGAGCGACTTCATGCGGCCCCTACCCGTATGGCTTCTCTTCAGTATGTTGGTGACACCAGCGATTGGCGGGATTTTAGGGTTTCGGGCGCGCCACGAAGTCGAAAGCAAGTATTCCCGCTACGCTCGCTAACAGCAACGGGGTTCGACAAAAAACGGTGGTAGTGGCGATTTTTGGAAACAAATTGTTGGTCTCGCTGTCCCAATGTTGCAGGAGTTCGGCGTTCGAGCGAGAACTTGTAAGGATGCTGACGTCATATGGGGGAGGCGCGCATGGGGAGGTCAAGCCGGGCAGAGTCTCTCGGCTCTGGTCAGGGTGAAACAAAAGAGCGGACAAGTCCGCCCAAGACCGCCGAGGATACGCCACTGGAGCCCGCTCCGATTAAGCGGGAAGCGTCAACGGCTTATGTGGAGCGGCGGCGGTTGGAGCGCCAAAGCGATTGGAGTTACGAGGAGGAAGCGCGTCGACATCCTACGCTTTTGGTGCGCCGCACCCTGCGGTCAGGGCAGCGGGTTCGGTATTACGGCAATGTGGTGGTACTGGGTGATGTCAACCCCGGGGCCGAAATTTCGGCGGGCGGCGACATCATCGTGATGGGATGGTTGCGAGGACTGGCGCACGCTGGAGCCGAGGGCAACGACGGAGCCATGGTGTCGGCCTTTCGACTCAATCCCACCCAGCTTCGGATTGGCCAGTACATTGGCCGAGCGCCGGATGGAGGCGAGGCGGTACTGCCCGATGTGCCCGAAATCGCCGAGGTTCGCGACGGACGTTTGGTGATTGACCGCTGGCAGCATAGTGTGTTGACGGCTGCAGAATCGACGGAGGTCTAGCCAAGGGCTCCCGGCGGTGTGAGATTCGCAACATGAGGAGGACGTTGTAGATGGGTGAAGCCATAGTCATCACCTCAGGAAAGGGGGGTGTGGGCAAAACCACCACGACCGCCAACATCGGTGCCGGCTTGGCTCAAGCCGGTCAAAGGGTGGCGTTGATTGACGCGGACATCGGTTTAAGAAACTTAGATGTGGTGATGGGGCTGGAAAATCGCATCGTATATGACTTGGTGGATGTGGTCGAGGGTTTTGCCAAACTGAAGACGGCTCTAATCAAGGACAAGCGTTTTAATGAAAACCTGTTCCTTTTGCCTGCAGCTCAGACCCGCGACAAAACCGCGGTGAGCCCCGAGCAGATGCGGAACTTGGTTACCAGCATGAAAGAGGAGTTCGATTTCGTTCTCATCGACTGTCCTGCGGGTATTGAACAGGGTTTTAAGAATGCAGTGGCGGGATCAGACAAGGCGGTGGTGGTGGCAACTCCGGAGGTCTCGTCGGTTCGCGATGCAGACCGCATCATCGGCCTTTTGGAAGCCGAGGAAAAACATCACCCATCCTTGATTGTCAATCGGATTCGTCCTAGCATGGTAAAAAAGGGCGACATGATGGACATCAACGACATGATTGAGATCTTGGCCGTCGAACTCTTAGGCGTGGTTCCCGATGATGACTTTATCGTGGTCTCCACCAACCGTGGGGAACCGGCTGTCCTTAACGCCGGATCGCGGGCAGGGGAAGCATACCGCAACATCGCTCGGCGGTTGATGGGGGAGAATGTACCCTTGATGAAACTCGAAGACGACAACCAGGGATTTATCGGTCGCCTGCGCAAGATGATGGGGATGAAAGGGTGAGCCGGGGAGGGAACGCCATGTTCGATTTGTTCGCGCGGGTGTTCGGGCGCGAGGATGCGAGCAAAGATGTGGCCAAGGAACGCCTCCGGCTGGTGTTGGTTCACGACCGCGCCAGTCTGTCCCCGCAAGCGCTGGAAGACTTGAAAAACGATTTGGTCAAGGTCATTTCGCAATACCTTGACATCGATGACCAAGGCTTTCGCGTGGACTTCTCTCGGCAGGAGGACGCGACGACGCTGGTCGCCAACATTCCCATTCGGAAGAAAGTCAGTCGCCCGTTATAACATCGGCTCCAAAATCGTTACGTTTTTGTGCCGAGATATTGGCCTGGGGTAGCTGAAAATTTTCCAGCGCCAGGTTAAGTTGGTTATATCCTTCCCTGCTCGATACGTGGTAGTAGTTTGCTTTAGGGGTTAGATACCGTGGGAAACCGACGAGAGCGATTCAACATCGACTACTTTACCCTGGCCATCATGTACTTGTTGGCCCTGGTGTCCCTGTTTATCATCGCTGATGCAACGCGGCCGCTACTGCCTGCCAGTGCCGCGCTGCACTACGTCAAGCGCCAGATGCTATGGGTTGTGGCGGGGACGATTGCGCTGGTTGTGGTCGCCTGGATTGACTACGAGAAGTTCAAAAAATTAAGCCCCTATATATACGCGCTGTCGATTATCCTCTTGGCCGTGGTCTTGGTGCACGGGCAGACGGCCCTCGGGGCAGAGCGCTGGATTCCGGTGGGGCCGTTTCAGCTTCAGCCGTCCGAGTTCGCCAAGGCGGCGATAATCATCGCGTTGGCGGCTCATCTGGATAAGAAGAAGAGCTTAACCCGGTGGAGGGATTTGATCTCGCCCCTGATCCTAGTGGGCGTTCCCATGCTCATGATCATGAAACAGCCCGACCTCGGAACCACTTTAGTCTTTGCCGCGATTACCATCGGTATGTTTTATATGGCTGGAGTGCCGTGGACCAAGATGTTGATCTTTCCTGCCGGGCTGGGCCTGATCGTGTTGTGGGTTTGGGCGCATTATCGATTTGGTATCAAAATCCCCATCATGCATTCGTATCAGTTAAAGCGGCTGCTCATCTTTCTCAATCCCTATAAAGATCCATTGGGTAGCGGCTACAACGTGATCCAGTCGCGGATTAACGTGGGAGTGGGCGGAATGTTTGGCCGTGGCCTGTCGGTGTCGCATTCCAACCTTTTGGGATTCTTGCCGGCATCCTATACCGACTTTATCTTTGCGCCACTCGCTGAAGTGTTAGGGTTCGCAGGCTCTGCGACCATTCTTTTCCTCTACTTGGTGATGCTCGCCCGCGCCACTTATATCGCGTATCAGGCCAAGGATAGGTTTGGCACACTATTAGCCTCGGGTGTGGTCGCCATGTTCGCCTTTCACGTGATCGAGAGCGCCGGGATGGCGACCGGGATTATGCCGGTGGCCGGCGTTCCGTTGCCGTTTATGAGTTACGGAGGCTCAGCGTTCCTGACCGATTCGGCTTGTGTCGGAATCTTGCTCAATGTCTATGGCCGGCGAAAAAGCAAGAAGTATAAGCCCGCTGTGGCCAAAACAGTACCTGTGCTATACTCAGACGAGTTGCCGGAATCCGACGTCATAGGAGGACCTGCCGAGTCGTGACAAGTCAATTTCCGATACCACCGTTTGACCACCATTGGGCGTTGGTTATCAATGGCTGGACGCGATACAGCCCTTTGTTGAACGATCTGGGCAAAGTCTTAGCCAAACTGGCTCCAGAAATTTGGGCGGTGGTATTCCTTTTGCTGTGGTTTTGGCCGCCGCTTCGGCAAAATCGGGCGCGCCGCGCCGTCGTCTACGCCGTCGTGTCCGGTGCGCTAGCGGTTGTTATCAATGTAATTTTGGGACACTTATTACCTTACCGGCCGCGCCCGTTTGTGTTGGAACCGCACTTGATTCATCCGCTGCTCAACCATGCGCATGATACCTCGTTTCCGAGCGACCACGCCGCAGGCAGTTTCGGCTTCGCCGTGGGACTTTTTTATGCGGGCGTGGGCGACGGCATGTGGGCAGTGCTATTTGCCGCGGCGGTCGCCTTAGCTCGCGTGTTTGTCGGACTGCATTGGCCGACGGACGTCATCGCCGGCACAGTGATTGGCATTCTCTCCGGCCTCCTTGTGCTGGGGCTTCGAGGGTGGTTGGAATGGCTGGTGCAGCTTCTCTTCGGGATTTTTCGCATCCGGCCCGAACATGGGTACAGACGGCGGCAATGGTGACCTGAACCTTTCTGACCATGAGCGCGACCGCGCGCAGACCGTTCACAGGGCGGTCCACCGCTCCGGACGACCCGGGCCCGCTGCCGGCGGCGGTAGTCGCCCATCCCAGGAGGGCGAATGTGAGAGGCTTGGTTCAGGTGCCTATTGCGATTTTCTAGGCAGTTTCCCATGCCGCCCGGGCGGCACCACGACGCATGAAAAACCCTGTTATACGCAGAGTCGTTCATTCTTACGAGGTCGGTATTCTCCGTAGCGCCATGAGCCTCAGGGGCAGTTTGACCCGAACGCCTTCGGGAACCACGGATTGTCGCCTCTTCGGAGAGCACGTAGAGCAGATTCGAGATCGTGGTGATCTTGAGCGGGGCCGGCGTATTCCGGTGTCTAGCTAGTGGGAGGGCGGAGGACGCGCGGACGGCCGTGATCGCCGATCCAAAAGATGGCCATCTTGGCGACCTGTGAGTAAGTTTGCCCACCTTGCTCGAAGCATCTGTATCTTGTATCTCGCCGGCTTCTGGGCGCCGTATATGGGGGTTAAGGGTTTTTCAGAGCAGCAGCCCTGTTTAAGGAGTCATTCTTGGTCATCAATTACAAGCCCTCGATAAGACCGCTTAGACCGCCAAGGTGGAAAGGGGCGACAACGTGAGGGCTAGCAAGTGTTTGCGGCATCACCGCCGGCGAAAAGGCCCTGTGTTGTCGGGGTGGGAAACTCAAGTTAAAGTATTCCTTCGAGCATTTGAGCTGGTGGTTCAGGATTCGAGCGAACAACGCGGCCGAGTACTCCTTGGTGTTCATCGAGATTTTGGTTCGTAGTACTTGGCCGTTGGGCAACACCTTGCGGTAATAGTAGTGGTCGGTCTGTTTGACCGAGACTGCGCCACCGAGTCCGAAGTTGCGACGGGATCGGCAATGCCCCAACGCCTGCCACACCGCAGATCAGTCATCCGTGCCCCCGCGTTCCGTGGATCATATACATTGAGCGGAACTTTTTCGCACGCCCCGGAAAAATCTTGCTAAAAAAAAGGATTAGGCGCCCCGTTGGTGAAATATCGATGACGAGAGGGGCGACATTGTGCGCAACATTTTGGTCACCGGAGCCACGGGTTTTTTAGGGCAGGAAGTGTCGCTGAGGCTTATGCGCATGGGTTATCGGGTTGTTGGGCTCACGCGCCAAATCCCAGACGATTTAATAGCGATTCCGATGGTTGGCGACCTGCTTAGTGATGAGCCGTTTGTAGGTCCTGAACTGGTGTATGACGCAGTGATTCATTGTGCCGGCCACCATCCTGGCGAAACCAACGAAGTGGAAGCGCTGCACGAGGACGGGACCCGGCGTATTGTGGCCGAGACTAAACGACTGGGAATCCACCGCTTTATTTATATTAGCGCAATAGGCGCCGGATTTCATGCGCCCACCCGATTTCAGCGCAGCAAATGGGTGGGCGAGCAAATCGTTGTGAACTCAGGCCTGGAATATACGATTCTTCGGCCACACTTGATGTTTGGCCACGGGTCGCGCACCTTTGAGCGTTTGGAGGAAGCCGCTAACAGGCCCTGGGCGGTGCTACCCGAATGCAAGCCGTTAATCCAGCCCGTATATGTGGGCGATGTGGCCGAAATTGCCTTGCGCTCGCTTTGGCTTGATCGCACGATTGGCCAAATTTACGATTTGGGTGGACCGCAAAGCATGAAGCTGGAAGACGTAGTGCGTCACATGGCGCGCGACATCCACCTGTTCCGCATCCTCACGTTGCGCATTCCCCGGCGATATGCCTTCTATGTACTGAAAAAAATTGGGCGGGTGGGTCCCATCCTTACGGGTGAGGAGTGGGAGTTTTTGCAGCATGAAGTCACCCGGCAAGATTCCCGCTGGTTGATTGACTACGGCCTTTTGCCGCATTCTCTGGCCATCTATTATTCGCCTTTAAGCTAATTGGGACATCCATCTGGTTCCGGCGCATATACTGTGGCGGAGGGGATGAGTATGGGAAAGCCGGACCTGGCCTGGCCCGAGCCCCAAGCCGTGGTCGCGGCCGTACAGCCGCCCGGCCGCCTGGCCCGCTGGCTGGCGGCAAGTTTGGTGCTCTTAATGCTGGCATTCGTGTTTCATACCAGAGGTTTCGCCGCCCAAGCGATTCAACACCAAACACGGCATTGGATGACTGTCACCACACCGGTGCCACGATTCCTGAAGCACCCTCCGATTGCCACGCTTAGGGGACTTGAGGCGTCCAAGGCTCCCGGTGCCATTCCCGCCCGGCGATCGGCGCGATGGCTCGCTCCCGTTACCGGCGCGCGGCTAATCAAGAGTTTTGGCTGGCACGGACGTGGTTCTCGGGCGAGATTCCAATCGGACGTGGAAATCCGCGTAGCCACAGGTGTTTCTGTGATAGCAGGGGTGAAAGCTCACGTGATCCGCTTGACCAAAGACGGTGTGGTGGTAACGTCTGATGGTTATCACATAAAATTCCAGGCGGTGGCGCCCGAGGCCGGGATTAAGGCCAATCGGGCCGTCTCGCCGACGACTCGGCTGGGGAGAGCGGTTTCGGCAATCCTGACTTTGACGGTCACGCGCGACGGCTATCCGGTAAACCCGCTGCTACCGACCCTTTATGGTTCCGGATGGCTTCGCCTCTAATATGCCGAAATCGGGCATATTTCGGCGGATTCGCGTCAATCCGCTGTTTGTCATCGTGCTGCTCGTCTATTGGATGGCAGGCGACGGGCGGCAAATGCTCATCGCATTCGTGGCCGTCACCTTGCACGAGTTTGCTCATGCGCTGGCAGCCGACTTGTACGGACTTGATATCGAGCGCATCGAAATTTGGCCATTTGGGGGTATGGCCGAAATTCATGGGCTGGATGCCCAGGATCCGTATGTTGAAACCATGATTGCGGTGTCGGGGCCGCTGTTAAATTTCTTTTGGGCGGCTTTTGCCTGGGCCTTTGTCAGTGTGCTGCCGTTTGACACCGCGTACGTCAACTTGTTCATTGCTACCAACTTAGCGATTGGTGCGGTGAACTTGCTGCCGGTGGCTCCGCTCGACGGCGGACGGCTAGCTCGAGCATATCTCGGTCGTAGCGTGGGGTATGAAGAGGCCGAGCGGCGCGTGCGGGAAGGAGGATTGTGGCTGGCCCGTATCTTGTTCACCGCAACTCTGGTACTGCTGTTGGCAGGAACCGTCCAAGTGGGCTTAGGCATTTTTGCCGGCTTCCTATACTGGGGAGCCTACCGGACAACCCGCCACGCGCCTTACCTGGCGGTTCGCGATTTAGCTGATCGTCTGCTGGGCTTTGAAAGGCGTCCGGTGTGGCCAGTGGATGATTTTGCCGCGCGCGCAGGGGTTCCGGTACGCGAAGTGATTCGCGTAATGCGGCCGCTGAAATACCATCGGGTGGTGGTCCTGGATGATCAGATGAGACGACTGGGCGTGCTGTACGAAGAGGCGCTCTTGCGCGCACTCGAAAAACGGGGCCCCGCATGTCTCTTAGGGGACCTCTTGGATGAGCCGCGTAGCTGATTGACGCTTAGGGGCGAAATGGTATCATGATACTGAGAGCGGTCCTTCACAGTGAAGAATTCGCCTCATCAAAGTTTTGAAATTTTAGAGAAATTACCGGGTCATGGGTCATCAGTGGCGGAGCGGACTTTAGGCCGCCGAAGGACCCAGATGATAGATAATACGATCCGCACTCGCCCAGACCGCCAGCGGACGATGAGCGGAAGAGGCAGAAATCAGGAAAAGGGGTCTCATATGCCACGGCGCAAGCGTCGCCGTTGGGGGATTTTGCCAGCCCTAAAAGTGGCTGACACGGCGGAAGATGTGTCCGGCGAAAAATCCCTGGGGGACGTGGAAGCGGAAAGCGCCCTTCAAGAGCCGGAGCCAAAAGTTTTTAAGGAACTCTTGATCAACTACGCATCGCATGAAAGTCGACTGGCGATTATGGAGGACGGGCAGCTGGTCGAGTTTTATATGACACACGAGGACGAAGACCAGGCCGCGGGCAACATATACAAAGGCCGCGTGGAAAATGTGCTGCCAGGCATGCGGGCAGCTTTCGTCAATCTGGGTCTTGAGAAAAATGCGTTCTTGTATGTGGACGATGCCCACGCAGAGGACCGCGACCGGAAGAAATCGCGGGCGATTCAAGATGTAGTGAAGGTTGGGCAAGAAGTGGTTGTCCAGATTACCAAAGAGCCGATTGGCAACAAGGGTGCGCGGATTACCACCGACATCAGTCTGCCGGGCCGCTTTCTGGTGTTGACGCCCTATTCAGAGACGGTGGGCGTGTCTCGCCGCATTGAGAGTGAGCGAGAGCGCGAACGGCTTCGGGAAATGGCGGAAAAGATGCGACCCAAGGGCATGGGGCTCATTGTTCGCACCGTGGCGGAGGGAGCGTCTCAGCGCGCTCTGACGCGGGATTTGGCGTACCTGCGCCGGGTATGGTCACGGGTGCGGCATAAGAGCCGAACTACACGTGCGCCGCAGATGCTACATCGCGAAGCGGGCTTGATTGCTAAAACTTTGCGTGACCATTTGGACGAGTCGGTCGACCGACTCATAATTGACGATGCGCATGCCTACGTCAAAGCCCGTGAGTTGGCCCAGTCGCTGTCGCCCGGCCTCAAAAACCGGATTGAGCTGTATGAAGGAGCGGTACCGCTATTTGAGGTCCGTGGCATTGAAGCCGAACTGGACCGGGCGCTAAAACGTCGGGTATGGCTGAAGTGCGGCGGCTACCTGGTGATTGACGAAACCGAGGCGTTCACCGTGATCGACGTGAACACCGGGAAAAACGTGGGCACTACCGATTTGTCCGATACAGTGCTGGCGACCAACAAAGAGGCGGCCGTGGAAATTGCCCGACAGCTGCGTCTGCGCGACATCAGCGGCATTATCGTCGTAGACTTCATCGATATGGAGAATGAAGCCGACCAGACAGAGGTCATTAAGACGTTTCAGAAGGCGTTGCGAGGTGACCGCACCCGCGTCACCGTGTTGGGTTTAACGCGGCTCGGGCTCTTGGAGATGACGCGGAAAAAAGTCCGCGAGTCTCTGCTCAACCAAATGACGCGTGTCTGCCCCGTGTGCGAAGGACGTGGTCATATCCTGTCTGAGGATGTGGTCGCGCGCCGCGTTCGTTATCGCATCATGGAGAAGTTTCGCGAGACGGACGCCGAGGCGGTGTTGGTGGAAACCCATCCGCTGGTGGCTGCGCACCTTATCGGTCCGGGAGGCAGCAATTTAAGACAGTTGGAGCATGAAACCGGCCGGTCGGTGTTTGTTCGCGGGGTCGATGCCATCGATATGAACCGGGTCGAGTTTGTGGCGGTGGGCCTCCGCTCGGAAGTGGAACAGCTGGCTCTGCCAGTGCACGACGGCGACCAATTAGAGCTGGAAATTGAGGAGCGGCACGCGACCAACGCTAAGGACGGCATTGCGCGCCTGTCAGGTTACGTGATCGACATTGAAAATGGCGGGTCCCATGTCGGCCGCCGAGTCAGTGTGGAAATTGTGCGGGCACTCAGAACCTTCGCCACCGCGCGAATCATTGAGACGCAGGCCCAAGAGCCCGTGGGGTTGGTCCAAGAGGGCGGCGATTAATCGCGGCGAGGATGTGAGAGATTGATGAGTTCGATCACAATTCGCCCCGCCCATTCCCGGGAGGTGCCCCGGGAGCTCTTGCTGCTGGCCGATCCGTCCGATGCTATGGTGGATAGCTATTTGCATCGCGGACGGTGTTTTGTTGCCGAGGCGGATGAGCGAATCGTAGGCGAGATGATATTACTGGACACCAGGCCCTACACGATGGAATTGGTAAACCTTGCCGTGGAGGAAGCCGGGCAGAACCGCGGAGTCGGGACCGCTTTGGTCCAGTTCGCGATAGCGTATGCCCGCGGACAACAGGTGCGCACGCTTGAGCTTGGTACCGGAAATTCCGGGATCGCCCAAATGGCTTTGTATCAAAAGTGCGGGTTTCGCATTGTGGGTGTGGATTTGGATTTCTTTACACGGAACTATGTTCAGCCGATATACGAAGACGGCATTTGGTGTCGCGACATGGTGCGGATGGCCATTGACCTGGACCGCGTATGGGACTCAGCAACTGGGGAATAAGACGTGCCTTTTCCGTGCGAACATTTGTGGGAAGGCGGCAATGACCGGCTGCGCCACCTGTTAAGAGCCCGGCCAAAGTGAGGCGGAGCAATGGATTGAAGAGCTCCCACGGTTTGACATCTGCATAGACGTGTGATAGCATAGTTTGGACTCATGCGTGCGGAGAATGAGGAGGATTCTTTTGTGTATGCAGTGATGGAGACCGGGGGCAAGCAGTACCGCGTTGAGCCTGGTCAGGTATTGGTTGTCGAGAAGCTCCCCGGTGACCCGGGTGATGAAGTGGCGTTTGGGAACCTCTTGATGGTAGTTGGCGACGAAGGCGAACCCAAGATCGGCACGCCCTACGTACCAGGCGCTAAGGTCTATGGTACCCTGATGGCCCAGGAACGTGGAAAGAAAATTCTGGTGTTCAAATACAAGGCCAAGAGCAACTATCGGCGCCGCCAAGGGCACCGGCAGTTTCATACACGCGTCCGGATCGAGCGCATCGAAGCCGAGTGATTCGCGTTCGCCTCTGGCGAGACCCGCTGGGGCAACCCGAGCGGTTGGCCGTAACCGGACACGCCGGCCGCGGCCAATACGGCCAGGACATCGTCTGCGCGGCCGCCAGCGTCTTAGTGGAGACGCTGCTGCTAGGACTGAAGGACGTTGCAGATCAACCGCCAGTGGGTTCGGCAGACCCCGGCCATGCGGACTTGCGATTTGCTTGTCCCATGTCCCGTGAGGCTCGTGCCATTGTGGAGACTGTGGTGCGGGGATTTCAAGATTTGGCGGATTCTGAGCCGAAGGCCGTATCCTTCGAAAATCGGAATACCAGCAATTGATAGGAGGAATAAACCATGCGTCTGCAGTTGTTCGCGCATAAAAAGGGCGGCGGCAGCTCCCGCAACGGACGCGACTCCAACCCTAAGATGCTGGGAGTTAAGCGTCACGACGGCCAGCTGGTTAGCGCAGGCTCTATTATCATTCGGCAGCGAGGCACCAAGATTCACGCTGGGCGGAACGTCGGTATGGGGCGGGACTTCACTTTGTACGCCAAAGTGGCGGGGCGCGTTGAGTTTCGTCAAAAGAGCCATACGCGTCGGGAAGTCGACGTCATGCCGGTGGAGGCCTAGCCTTAGGCAGGCCCGTGAAAGCCTTTACATTTCGCATTGCAGCGTTGGCGGCGCTGGGGACGGTTGACTATTTGTTGGACCGTCCCTGGCGTCTTTTGGTGTTCTTCGTGATTGTCATTTACCTTCTGCAGTGGACGGCATTTCAGCATCGCCGTGAGGCCATTCACATTGTCCGACAGCGGCGCCACCGCCAGGCTAATCAACTACAATTGGTGGCCGGCTGGCTTCAGCTCGGGGCTGTAGGGAAGGCTGAGGATGCGCTCAAAGCGCTGCTTGACGTGGAGGCAGCTCAAGCCGAGTGGCTTCGCGGTTTTCCCAGCCGATGGAGCTATTTATTTCTAACATGGGATGCACGTGCCGAAGAGCAGGGCGTGATTTTGCTCTGGCAGAAAGTTCAGACGGTTGTCCCCGGCTACCGCATGGCGTGGATGCTGGAATGGCGATTGTCGCAAGCTATGCGTATCCCCGCCAGCCGGGTGCTGGTGGAATTTCGCGGTCAAGCATTTCGCATCCTTGCGGAGATGAAGGGGTCTTATCGGGTGCCGCGCGGTTGGCGTCCGGCTCCAGAGGGTATCGAATGCGCCTGGGGCCGAAGGCGCCGTTCGGTAAGACCGGGGCATTCGGCCCAGATTTAGGAGAGGAACCATGTTTGTCGATGACGCAACGATCTATGTACAAGCGGGAAACGGCGGAAACGGAGCGGTAGCCTTCCGACGAGAAAAGTTTGTCCCCAACGGCGGGCCGGCCGGCGGCGACGGAGGCCGCGGCGGCGACGTGATTTTTGTCGTTGATTCCGGGCTCAACACGTTGATGGATTTTCGCCATCAACGCCACTTTCGCGCACAAAATGGGGAGGCTGGCGGTACCAACCGCCGCCACGGTAAGGACGGCGATGACCTGCTGATCAAAGTTCCCCCGGGCACGGTGGTGATGAGGGAGAACGGGGAAGTCCTCGCCGATTTGGTGCATCCGGGGGAAAGTGCGGTGATCGCCCGGGGCGGACGCGGTGGGAAAGGCAACGTGCACTTTGTGAGTTCAACCCACCGGGTGCCCAAAGTCGCGGAGCGGGGGGAGCCGGGTGAAACCTTCTGGGTCCGTTTGGAGCTGAATTTGCTGGCTGATGTGGGATTGGTCGGGTTTCCCAACGCCGGTAAGAGCACGCTCATTAGTGTGGTGTCAGCGGCACGGCCCAAAATTGCCGATTATCCGTTTACCACCTTGGTCCCTCATCTTGGCGTGGTGGCCGACTTCGGCGCTCCCTTCGTCATTGCCGACGTGCCCGGACTGATTGAGGGCGCACACGCCGGTACCGGACTGGGCGATACCTTTTTGCGGCACCTTAAACGCACCCGACTCTTGCTGCACCTGGTCGACCTGGACCCGCAGAACGGCCGCGATGCGGTGGCCGACTATCACGTCATTCGCCGCGAATTGAGCGCGTTTTCTGCAGAGCTTGCACAAAAGCCGGCGTTGGTGGCCGGCACGAAATGGGACCTGCCTGAAAGTGCGGAGACGTACTCCCGGCTTCAACGCGCGCTGGCGGACCAGTCTGTTTACAGAATTTCTGCCATGACCGGCTATGGCCTCAAGGACCTCATGTGGACCGTCAGGCATATGCTGGATGAGATTCCGGTGGTGGAGCAAGAACCGCGAGTAGCGGTAGAAAAGCCGCTGGTGCGGGGATTTCGCGTTGTCAAGGAGGGCCCGGGCGCGGTCCGTCTGGTGGGCGATCTGGAACAACGCGCCGCGATGACGCTTTGGGGCAACGCCAACGCCGAAAATTACTTTTGTGAATATCTGCGCCGCCGCGGCGCTGTGGCAGCCCTGAAGCGAGCGGGAGTGGCCGATAATACGAAAGTATGGATTGGTGATGGACTGTTGTTTTTCCGTGACGGTGATATAACCGGTGAAGAACCTGATGAAGCATAACGTAGATAAAATAAAGGATTTGCGGGGGGTTCTGTCGAATGGGGGTGCAATGGTTAAAGCGCGTCGGGCCATGGGGCTTATGGGGGGCACGTTTAATCCGATACATTACGGTCACCTGGTGGCGGCGGAGGCAGCGCGGGACGCCTTCGACCTGGATCAGGTTATTTTTGTCCCATCGGGTCAGCCGCCACACAAGTCCGGATTTTTTGTCGCAGACCCCGAGCATCGCTACTTGATGACGTTTTTGGCCATTGTTTCGAACCAGCGTTTTGAGATATCCCGGGTAGAGATCGACCGCAGCGGTCCTTCCTACACGAGCGACACTTTGGCGCACTTTCACGCGTTGGATCCGACCGTGGCTTGGTATTTCATCACCGGGGCGGACGCGATTTTGGATATCGTCAGCTGGCATAATACGGGTGGTATTTTCCGCTACGCCCACTTCATTGCCGCAAGTCGACCGGGTTATTCGCTAAAAAAGATCGAGGCGATGAGGCGGCAGTTGGGAGATGAGCCCATTGCTCGCATCCATCCGCTGGAGGTGCCGGCGCTGGCGATTTCGTCCAGTCAAATTCGCGAGCGGCTGACGGCAGGATTATCGATTAAGTATTTGGTGCCGGAAGCGGTAGAGCATTATATCGCTAAGAACGATGTGTATGCCGCGCTGAAGGCATGAAGGGCAAGGGAAAGGTTCATACTGTTGTCTAGTCAGTGGTTTCCCAGCATCACGGTGCTTCCTTATCCGAACCGAGTGGATTAGATTGCGAACCGGGTGCCTGGGTCCCTGGCCAGGTGCCTTGAGGAAGATACAGGGAGGAATTGAAGTGGCAAAAACGTTGTATGTGGGCAATCTGCCGTGGTCAATGTCGGAGGAAGAATTGGCCGATGCGTTTGCCCAACACGCGCAGGTTATCAGCGCACGTATTATTACCGACCGGGAAACGGGGCGGTCTCGCGGTTTTGGGTTTGTCGAGGTGGAAGATCACGATGTCGAGCAGGCGGTTGAGGCCATGAACGGCACGCAGCTGGGCGGCCGCGACATCATCGTCAATGAAGCTCGTCCTCGCCAAAGCAAGTATTAAGCACACCTGGTCACACTCGGCATCAAGGTCCTCGGCGCTCGTGCCGGGGACCTTTATTGTCCGTTGCGCCGTGGCGGATTTCTCGGTAAGATGACCACAAAGAGACCTGCCTTGGGCACACCATCGATTTGGGAGGGGCCTATTTGCTCATAGAGGAACGCTTCCAACGGCTGACACCGCACCGGCGTGAGCATATCGAACGGGTGACGGCGGTCATGGAATCGCTCGCCCACGCCCATCACCTCGACCGAGACGAGGCCAGACTGGCCGGTTTCGGGCATGACCTGGCTCGCGAGATGTCCCGTCTCGCGCTGCTGGATGAGGCCCGCCGGCTAGGCCTCAGGTTGGGCCGGGAGGAAGAACAGGAACCCGTATTACTGCATGGGCCGGTCGCGGCAGCTTGGCTCGAACAAGCCGGCCGTGGTACGCCATCGGTATGGGAAGCGATCCGCTATCACACCACAGGAGCCCCTCATCTGAACGCCTTGGGCCGCGCGCTCTATATTGCCGATGGCGTCGAACCCGGCCGCCAGTATCCTGAGCGGCAAAAGCTCCTAGACCTTGCTTTGATGGATTTGGATGCGGGCTATTGCGAAGTCTTGCGTCACACGGTGGTGTACCTCAAGGACCGCGGTTTCGCACCCCATCCGGATATGCTGAGCGCTTTGGACGGATGTTGAAGCCCTATATTTTTGCGAGAGGAGACGGTTCCACGAACGACACAGTAGCTAACGCTTTGCTAGCGGCAGATGTTGCCGAGAATAAAAAGGGAGAGCAGGTTGTGATCCTCGATATGCGCGAGATCACCTTGATTGCGGATTATTTTGTCATTGTGTCGGCCATGAATGTCACCCAAGTGGAAAGTATTGCAGAGGCGATCCAAGAAGCCTTAGCAGAGCGTGGGCTCGAGCGCCTCAATCGCGTGGGCAAGCTTCGCGCTCATTGGGTGTTATTAGACTATGGCGGCCTGGTCGTGCATATATTCACCGAGACTGAACGCCAGTATTATGGCTTAGAACGGTTGTGGGGCGATGCCAGCGTAGTCGATCGGCCAGCCGTGACTTCGGGACGCGAGTTGTAACCATCGCGGCACAAAGCGGAAGCCCACGCGGCAGGCCGGCCGCCTTTTTGGAATGAGGATGTCGCGATTAGTGGACCGAAATGAGCCCGGGGGTGTTCTTCCGTTCGACCTTAGTGGAGCCGTCGGTGTTGCAGGCTTAATACAGCTCAGGTGCTCTGCCACCGCTTCTGGGGCTCCACCGTTACCCCATACGTTAGGGCCAGATTGGTACTTCCCCCACCGGTAGGTGGCCCACGAAAAGACGTTCCCTCCTCATTCGACCTTGGCGTCTTAACGATGTGGCCCGGGACTTGGTTTTCGTCTGGTTCGGTCGGAGCTCTGCGGAAAAGAGAGATAAGGCATTCACTGTTTTGGGGCGGTGCTTCCCAAACTTGCGGTTCCTAAATCGTGGTCTGTGAAAACTTGATACATCGGTAGCGCGCTTGAACCTCCCCGGCCTAAAGGCCGGAGATTCTGAGGGAACCACCATGGCTGCGTCGACGGGTTGTGAAACCCTGGGAGTGCTCCTCCGGACTCGCCACGGCTTATCCCACCAGCAACATGGGCGGG
>JAKACZ010000100.1 GCA_021820965.1 Bacillota bacterium
GACCGCAATAGCCAAGTCTCCTACCGTAAATGACCGCGATAAATCCTTTTGGGTATAGCGATCGAGAAAGACTTTCCAACTGAGTTCCGACGCAAATCCTGTGTCGAGTGATGTCTCCATAAGTGATTCCTCCTACTCACAGCGCAGGCGGGCGGGCCAACAGCCCCGCCACATAAAAAGAAACGGTGGCCCCCAAAAGGTTGGGAACCACCGTGTACGTCAAACCGTCCGGGCATATCGAGCTCCTGGGAAGTTGTCTAGTGGACCGCGCGGTACACGGCGAACACCCAGAGCGGGGCGGCAACGTCCATAAACAGCAGGACAAGGAAATACAGCACGATGCCGAGAATCCCGAGCGGCCTGATTAAGACGAGGGCTAGTCCGATCAAGATTATATAAGCCAGCAAGGCGATCAATCCGCCGCCCCAGATAGCCCCATACCCCTGTCCGGTCCACGCCCCGCGAAAACTTTCGCTCCACGTGAGGACATCGACAAAGAGACCGCCCATCATCCGGATCGCTAATGGCCACGATCCGATGGTCAAGAGAGCCGCAATGACAATGCCGACCGTATGCAGTAGGGCAGCGAGCAGCACGCCGACAATCGTTAACGCGACTCCCCACAAGAAGAGGAATAGAATCATGCCCCACGCCCGGCCATAAAAGCGACCGCCGAGGCGCCAGAAAGAGCTCCAGGTGATGGAGTTGCCCGCGACCGCTTGACCAAACAGCCCGTAGATACCCGCTGTTAGAAACGGTCCGGCGAGAAGAATAAGGATAAACGGGTATCCGGAATTCATGATTGATAACAGACTTTTCAATCACCTTCAGAGTGGCACATTTTAGGTTGATCGGGGCAATGGTCGTGCTTAAGATCTTTGGTAAAAGAGGTGGACCCAAGTCCACCTCTTAGTGTACTAACGCCCCCGATAACGCTTTAAGCATTCGGCGGTTAGCCACCCAGTTGGCAAATATCAGTAGACTATCCTATATCACGGGCATGCTCACAAGCACGGCGACTCTTCTTCCAGATCTGAACGATGATGAAGCCCACGCGAATTCATGTGGTACGTGGGGGACTCATTGCCACCGAATCCCGTCTACACTGGCCAAGTCCCGCCCGAATATATGTAATAATACTGGAAGACCTTCCCGTTATATGAATTACCCATATAAGCAGGTGATAGACATGAACACACGTATTTCCATCGACCACATCTCTCAGCAATTGCTGCAACACGTCCGATTCCTCGGCGAGACCGTCGGGTCCCGGCCCATCGGGACCCCGGCGAACCACCGTGCGGAACAATATATCACGCAACAGTTTGAGCAGTGGGGATTCGCTATCCGGCGCCAACCGTTCGCATGCCCCCATTGGATTTGGAAGAGCGGTCGATTGATGCGTGGGTCCGAGAGAGCATGCGCGTTTACGCCGAACCCGTTCACCCGCGGCTGTGACGTGGAAGCGCCATTGGTCCCCATTGGCAACATGGCCGATCTGGAGGCTGTCGACATCTCCGGACAAATCGTCCTACTGTACGGCGACCTTGCCCGAGAGCGCTACACCCCGCGTGCCTTTACGCTGTTCCGCCACGAGCGACACCACCGTATTCTCCAGTTATTAGAGTCCCGGCAACCCGCGGCCGTCCTGCTGGTCAATCCACAGGTTGGTCGGGACAAGGCCCTGCCACTCATGGGCGACTGGTTGTTTCCTGTCCCCTCGGCCACCGTGACCCCGGAAGTGGCCCTGAAGCTGGTTCATGCCCATGGTCCCATCCAACTGCAGATGGACACGTCTATCCGACCTTTCGAATCGGCCAACATTCTCGCGCGTTATCAACCGCGAGGTACCCACTCGACATCGACCTCCTCGCCCGCGCGGGTTGCGGTTTCCGCCCACTTTGACACACATTTTGGGGCCCCAGGGGTTATTGACAACGCCACCGGGGTTGCGGTGTTGCTCGTACTGGCAGAAATGGCAGCCCATGGGGATCTCGGCACTGAATGGACCCGCCCCATAGACTTCATCGCCTTCAACGGTGAAGAATATGCGGCGTTGGGTGACCAAGTCTACCTTCAGTCGCAGCCAGACTTCGATAACATCATCGCTGCGGTCAATCTTGACGGGGTCGGACTGGCCTTGGGGAATACCACGATCACCACCATGGGGTGCTCAACGGCGCTGGACGAGGCCATACACCAAGCCACCTCCCCCCATGCCGCGCTCCAATGGGTCGAGCCGTGGTACGAGAGCAATCACACCACGTTCCTCATGCAAGGCGTTCCCGCCATTGCTCTCAGCTCGCGCGGAGTCCAGGGATTGGCCGACTCCCCGGACGATACGATGGATTGGTTGAGCGTACCTCGGACAGTTGGGGCACTAGACGTGTTACGGACCGTCTTAGAGCCGCTCCGTCAGTTGGATCCACAACGGTCCCGGCAGAGGGATAGCTAGTGCATTTACGCCCCCATATGCGCATCAGCAAAGCTTCCTCAGACGTGACGCCTCATGGTATTTGCCTCGATGCGCTGGACGATGGAGCGCGCGCAGTCTTCGGAAGACCGGTGCGTCGTGTCCACCGTGACATCATAGGTCATGCCCACATGTACTGTCGCGGCTTGGTGTTCGGCCATTCCGCGTACACGGTCCGGTCGCCGCTGCTCACGCTGAGCCGCCACCTCCGCGTCACAATGGACGCCCACCCAGAGAACCGCGAGATTGGCCAGTACCCACTCCCAGCGCTGACGCCCCTCGATCCCCGTGAGAAATACCTCGTCAATAATGACCGGCGCCCCGCCATGGATCATCGCCGCAATCCCTTGCATCCACGCCGATTCCAGTCTGCGGAATGCCGCACCGGGCCGTACCGCGCCGTCCGACCCAATCCCCACCCCGTCACTCGACGCTAACAGAGACGACGGCATGGCGTCGATTAAGTCGTCGATGGAAAATCGGAGCCAAGGCTCGGGCAATAGGTTCTGCAGGGCGGCTGCGATGCTCGTCTTTCCCGAACTGGATCCACCATTCAAGATGATACACGTGATCATGTCGTCACCTCGCCACTCAAGGATAACGTCCGCATTTGGTTTATCACTAATCTTGAGCCCGTTTTCATTCGAGTATGAACAGAGGTCGGCGGATTCACGAGCGCGCTCGCGCGCCCTCGGCGAAGCTGTATCTTGCTGCGCATTCGCCCCCGAATACCCCTGATTCGCACCATGAAGTAAATCGTACATAGAAATGGTCCGGGAAGGAAAGTTTCTAGGCGCGAGGTAGAAAGTGATGAAGAAGTATCAATACATGGCGCCTTAATTGGCCAACACTACGCTCAACTGCTCCTTGGCGTTGTTCCAGTCATCCGGGGTGAGCCGTCCGAGCTCTCGCAAAATCAGCGATTCGTGCACGGTGACCAGCTTGCCCGTTCGGAGCCATGACGGTTTGAGCAACCCAGCCTCCGACCAATGACGCAACGCCAGGTCCCCGGGTCCATCATGCACTTGACTCGTGACCGCCGCCAGCACGATATCGTGCGTGGCCTCCTGGTAGGACCGGCGGCTCACAACCACGGCCGGCCGTTTCTTGAATGCGTCGAGAGAGGTAAAGGGAAATGATGTAAGTCCACACCACAGAACCGGAATCATAGACGGTCATAGTCGGCATCGCTTTCGTTATCCCAGAAGCTAAAAGCCGCCTCGGCCAGCTTCAGCCGGGCCCAATCTTCGGGCTCCATCCGAAAAACCTCACGCAGCCGCGCGAGCAGACGTGCCTTGTCGCTCTCGGACAACGCGACGATTTCTTCGATGATGCGTTCGAGGCTGGCGGACATCATCTCACACCTTTCCTCATTACCCTACCACTAGTACAGGTTGCAAACTTTCGAGCTTCAGAAAGGATGCGATCTAAACATGGGACGATTCACAGCGCCCGTCATTGAGTTGAGTCACAAAGTTCGGGCGATTCTCCAAGGCTGGGCCAAAGGCACGCATACCC
>JAKACZ010000017.1 GCA_021820965.1 Bacillota bacterium
TCACCCACAAATTTTTTTGGAGGCGTGAGACTTTGGATGGCGGCGTGAGAACGGACCGAATAATGGGCGCGCCAGCACGTCAGGACCAACCACTCGCGGGCCTTCATCCAGGGGTGCGAAATACGAGTTTATATACCGTAATTCCAGCCCAGTGAACTTGACATAACATTTAGAGGGATTCGCTCTGGTGGCAAGAGGACGGCGCGCTTGAACCCGGTAACGGGGGCACATGTCAACTCCGAGGCGGGTTCGGGGGTTTTGGCGGCCGGCTTCCACCCACCGTCGGCTCTCGATACGCCGCAATCAAGCTGTACTAGTCTCGTCATCGCCAGGGGATGTTTTGCTGTACTATACGGGGCGGGAGCGAGGATGTCAACTGCTGCACGGAGGATCACCCCGCGTGCGATAGGATTGCGACGCCAAGATGGCGGGCCGCGCTAAGAAGCTTCTTGTCTTGCGTTGCCAAAGGGCAAGCTAGGCGCAAGGCCAAAGTGAGGTAGGCCGTACCATAAGCGGTCAGATCGGTGGCTCGGCCCCGCAAGAGCAGCGTCTCAGCTTGGTTGGGCCAATGAAATTCTTCCACCATAATTGGCAGTTCGGCTAGCGTATAGAGAAATTCATCTGCCAGGGCAGCCGAGATCCGGCCCTTGCGCTCGGCTATCAATAGCACGTTGACAACTTCGTATGCCCAGATTGAGGGGACGACCGCGGTCTCTGTCGACAGAGAGTCGAGGACAGACTCAGTGTATGCGTTTTGCTCGTCCTCAAAACACCAAGCCATCGCGACAGATGCATCTACGACACATGCCATTACTTCCTGCCCTCCTCAATCAACTGTTTGAGCGATAACCCATCAAGCCGGGCCCGCTTTCGAATGCGCCGCAATTTTGCAATGGTGTCGATGGGGGCAGCCTTTTTGTGAGGAGGGACCGGCACAACAATAGCCACCGGCGTCCCATGACGAGAAATCGTAATACTTTCTCCACGGCTGACTTCGTCCAACAGTTCAGCAAGATGTGTTTTAGCTTCATAAGAACCGACTTCTCTCATCACATGACCCCCTCAGACTGGTCTAGGACCAGTCCATAATCTGCTTTATCAGATGTCAACATTCTTCGTGGTCGACTACGTCACGGGTAAACCATCATGGCAGTACACAGCCACTTGGATATCCGGCCTCTTGGTACGGGGGATGAAGCAAAGACTCCGCGTAAACTGGTTGGCGGTCTGCTGGGGCACATTAGCATTGTGGTCGCGCTACTCCGGGTGCATGCGAAAACGTCAAACGTTTTTCAGACGATCTAGTGGAGAAGGCAATGCGCAGACACACACCGTTCCGTACGTGGATTGAGGGGGACAGCTTTGCGTCAAATCAGCAGGGATGAGTTCCGAGGCCGTCACCGAATGTGAGACAATCACACCAATCTTTTGTCATATAAAGTGAGACTTGACACTGTGGCTACCACTGCCGCCACGGGCTTTGCAACCCCCATCTGCCATGGGATCAGACCCGGCTTGAGGCGATCACCGGGGAGGCCTGAAAGTGAAGCAGAAAGTCTCTTGCGCCTTTCGCACCGCCCACGAGAGCCATATCGTTGCGACCATTCGTGTTGGGGCTAACTTATTTAGTCATGGGGTTTGACTCATTAGGTTGCCATCATGGTTTCCGTTGTGACCACTCGCTATGTTAAGGTTCTGGGAATGACTGTCGAACGCCTGCGCCTCCCAGCCCATTGGGCTGATTCTTGTACGTTCCCATGCCCCCGCCATGCCCCCCGAGAATACCCGGCAGATCCCTGTGATAGGCTTAGTCGAAGTGATGACAATTAGCCGTACCGTCAACGCCATTCGGAGCTACATCGTGACGGCGATGCGACAGGGGCGGTCGCCCTGACCAGACACCTTACGGGGAGTGCTGACTAACGACATCAGGCGTCTCGAGTGAGTGTCTATCCCACCATTCAACCTCAGGGACACGCGGTTATCCGGGTGTCCTTGAGGCGTAAAATCAGTTACCTAAGTAGTTACGTTGAATCCTAGAAAGCGGTGGGCTACTCTAAGGAAAACCGGATCGTCATCAGGAGGATGCTGTGGCCGACGGAAACACCAAGGGCGCGAGACTGGAGCAGCAGGTCGCGTCATACTTTCGGGTCAATGGTTATGAAGCGGACACCAATGTTAGACGGGAAGGGAAATCCGGGGGCTCGCATGAGATAGATGTGCTGGCTAAGAAATCCGACGGGATAACCGACATTACCATTGCGGTCGAATGCAAGGCTTGGTCGCAGCCCATCGAAAAAGATGTGGTGTCCAAGCTGTCCATGGTAATCGGCGACTTAGGCATCAACAAAGGCATTATTGTCTCCCTCCAAGGCTGGCGCAGCGGCGCCGAAACCGCAGCTCGGCAGGAGGGGATTGAGTTGTGGGGTCCGGCCGAATTAGCTCAGCGCTTGGGCAGCGTGGCCGTGGCCGAACTAAATGGAGCCACCGCTAACCAATATCAGGTCCTGGGCATACAGGGAAAGATGGTGTCGGACACCGATTTGTCTTTGGCCCTCGAAAGAGAGTCGCGCGGTTTTATGGGAATGGGCCGGGAGGAAGAGGTATGGGCTGGCCTGGTTTACGTGCCCTTTCACCTTGTTGAACTGCACCACGCCACGGTGGTCAAAGAGTTCCTGCGCAAACCGGCGGTTAAGATGACACCGGTCTTTGGTCTCTACAACGCGCTCGATGACAGTTGGTTCGCGTCCTATGACGCCGAGCCTCAGTACACCAGCATTGAGGCGCCGTATGTCTTGCCGGCCAAGACCAAGGCCAAGTCCCTGGCTGCGAGCTTGGTGGCAGCCGTGAAAAGGGCGCATGAGGTGACCACCTCGAGTGCGCTGGCCCGCCACCAGGAGAAGCTGAAAACGCTGGGACTGCCGCTTAATCTGGAAAACCTGTCGGCGGAGCGGATGCTGGTGGTGCACTACCCGTTCTATCTCGGGCTGTTTCGCCGACGGGGCAACGAACGCATCGTCGCTGTCGAGGTGTTCCGTGGCAAATACCATCCACTGGTCAGCACCACCTTGACCGCCAACATGGGCTTTGTCACCAAGGCGCTTAACATCTCGGATCGATCGGAGAACTGAGGTCGACATCAGTATCGTGGAAAGAACGCCGGGGCGAAGTGTGCCTATTTCGAGTCCAAGGTTTGGAACCCACTTTGTGGCCAAATCTATCCCGTTTGAGACCCCCAACGGGGTTAGCCAGTCACTCTTGAGAACCATCAGAACCCCGGGGCCGCACGCTACGCGGCTTGGCATAAAATCTGTTCCAGCTCTTGGATAATTTTGTGCAGGTGATGTCCGTGGACCGACTCGCGCTGAATTCGATCACGCCAAGAGTCGCTCGGCGTGGCGCAAGCGCATCATGAAACGAGGGGCCAGAACCACATCCAGACCAGGGCCACCAATGCCAACCCGAGCGTGGCCACCCGTGCGGGGCCAGCGTGACTCCAGCTTTGGGGGTCTTCAACCCAGACCTCTTGCTTCGTGTCCCGAAACACTACTTCGATCGGCCAGCGCTGCGCATAGGTCTCGGGTACCGCCTGACAGGCGTTGGCGGCGAGGGTGGACCTGTCGAAAAGAAAAAGTTATCCGGCTGGGAGCCCGACGGGTCACGCATCGGCACGACAGTGATGGGTGTGTGACTGACCCGCCACCACAGCACCGTCTGAGAGGCGATCAGCCGGTCGACGGGCGTCCCCCGGTCGTTTACGGTGACGGCGGTCCAATCCGCGGGCAATAAATTCTGCACCCAGGCGGCCGGCAGTGCATACAGCGCCGCATCGCGGCGCAGGCGGGAGGCGAGTGGGATCTGGGCATACCGGATTATTTGCTCCGTGAAGTACCAGCCACATTCTCATGCCATACTGACCAAATGGTGGGCCTCTATTTGTAGATGTCGCCACGTGAACCGATGGCGTCCACGAAGATAACTTCCTGCTGGTGGTCGATGTGGAAGAGGAGGCGACACCCACCGACCCGCAACCGGTAGACGCCGGCCTGTCCTGTCGGTGGTCGAATGTCTCACGCAGGTGGGACTTCCGTGAGCCCTTCGATGGCAGCCGCGAGACGCCGATGGGTGGGCATATCCAAATTTGTTGAGGTAGTTGAGCGCCAGACCGTCTAATGCGGACCTCATACTCCATGGTGCTTGGATTCCGGATCCCAGGATACAAACTCAGGATCCCACGCACCTCGGATCAAGAGATGCTGATGAGGCGCACGCGGCCCGATGAAGAGATCGTAAATGTCCGCCTCGCGATCCCCGATGAGCACGGTGTGAATTCCGGCCGGCATGCCGGCCGCCACTTGCTCCTGGATTTGCAGCCACCGATAGCTCTCTTTGTCTTCGATCGGGCGTTGCTTCCGATCAGCACTCTTGCCCTGCGTGTCGGGGTCCCGGGCCCACAGAATTTCCGCCACGAGTCCCAGCGGGACGCCGTCCGCGGTCATCGCTAAGGCACTATGCAGTAAGAGTCCTTGGTCCGGACCCGACCCAATGGGCCCGAGACCTTCCGTCGCCGGATGATTGGTATAGTTAAGATAGGTCGTATCCTGAGCGATCAGTGCGCCTGTAAGTCGCGTCTTCCGACGCGACGGGGGTGGAATCGAAATCTACCGCTGGCACGGTAGTGGGCTCGATAGGACAATGGCCCATCCTCACCCCGCTTATCCGAACGGGAAACCCGACGGGGAGTGTCGCATGCGGGGAAAAGCACAAGTCAGCCAACCATCCGGCTGCGACTGCGTGTCGAGAGGACAGGAACGGTATAAGGATGAAGGCTGTACTGCCTAAACGACAGTCAGAGGGGCTTTATCAGGGGCTACGGCGGAAGATGGTTACAACCGCCGCATGGGCACGAGGTGTCGTTGAGCTTGAAACTCGGCATGGTCACGGAGCTCTCGTAGTAGTCTGAGGCCGGGAAAGCCGGTCACATGGCCAAGGAGAGCAGTGGACTCTCCCCCATGCTGTAGAGCCGATGCGTGAGGCATCTCAACCGCTTTGATGGGGATGGGGGAACACTGGAACAGTGGCAGACCCTCTGCCCGCCACATGATGAGTCCATGGAGAGCCGTATACATCGAGAGGTGTACGGATGGTTCGGGGGCGAGCATCCAGAAATCGGTCCCCGCAAGGAGATGCGGCGCTGGATGCTTAGCCTACGGACCCACTCTTCTTGCGCACACCGTTCCCACGTCACCGCCTGATGGGGGGCTAAGGCACACGCAAAAATAACCTTTGTGGTTTGGGCTGCGGGCGGATCACGTAGTTCCACTCCCCGTGAAAGGTATGACGGGTTAGATTGAGCGCGTTAAGGGTCTCGTCAGCCACCTTACGACCTTTCTCGTATGTACGCTTTGGACCGCTCCCCCTCGGCGGCGAAGAGGTAGGCGGCCATCCAATCCTTGATTGCAAATAGCCAAAATAACACCTGCAGACACTCAGGCCCTGGCCCTGCATTCACGGGATGTACTTCCGAGCTAGGTCGTATACGGCAACCGGTCCCAATACCTCGATCTTGAGCGCTCCTCAGTTCCTCAGTTTGACCATTTGGGCGGCAATTTCCGTCATCTCCGGCGTTTTTCGCACCCGATCCGTGTGCCCTTCGCGGCACGCGACCGTCTCCGCCGTCCGTCTGCCACGGTACACGAGAGACTGCGCACACGGCCATCAGGTCAGACCGGAGCCTCTCTCGTCGAGCGGAACGGGCGCGCTGTTTAGCACACTAAAAACATGACTCCGATCAACCTGCATCGTCTTCGTTCACAGCATCAAAGATTAGGAGTAAGGAATCAAGAATACCCTCAATTTATCCGGGAGGCCATGGTCCTAAGCGCTAAACGGCCGGAACTGGTGCAACGCGAAGCATGGGCCTTGGAATCCGGCGTAGTGGAGATGAGGGTATGAATCTCCGATCGGCTTTCGCTATTTTTCCAGAGATACCTTGACAACACAAAATTGGCCTGCTACCATCCTGTCGAAGCCCAAGACGACGGGTGCCGCTAAGCGGCTTAATTTTCCCGTCCAGGTAGACATAGAGCGGCAGCAGCTACTGTGCCTTCTCTCCCTGTGGGTGGAGGTTATTTTTTTCTGTTCCGGCGATGCGGAACAGACGAAGCGAGGAGGTGAGTTTCAATGCCGACAGCACAAAAGGCCGCAGTGATTGAGCAAACCCGGCAAGCGCTGGAGGCGTCGCAGGGGACAGTGCTGGCGAACTATCGTGGCCTCACGGTGAAGCAACTGGGTCAGCTGCGCGAACGGCTCTCCAAGTCCGGCGTGAGTCTGCGAGTGGTAAAGAACACCTTAATCAAGCGGGCCGCCGATGCAGTGGGTATTGAAGGCCTCGATCCTTATCTCACCGGCCCCACCGCGGTGGCATACTGCCCCGATGACCCCGTGGCCGCGGCCAAGGTTTTGGCCCAGGCACAGCGCGAGTTCCGCAAAATGGAAATCAAGGCGGGAATCTTGGATAAACGGGCGATTTCCGCCGACGGGGTAAAAGAGTTGGCTGATTTGCCTCCCAAGGACGTGCTGCTGGCCCAGGTGGTCGGAACCTTGAATGCCCCGATACAGCAGTTGGCCTGGGTCTTGAACGCTCCCATGGCCAATTTGGCCCGGGCATTGGACCAGATTCGGCAGCAGCGTGAGGTTTAAGGATAGGGTCGGAGCTTTTTAAGATCTTGAGGAGGTAAATTGATGGCAAAGGTCGAAGAAGTCATCGAGATCGTTAAAGGGTTGAATGTGCTTGAGCTGTCGCAGTTGGTGAAGGCGCTGGAAGAAGAGTTCGGCGTCACCGCTCAAGCTCCGGTGGCAGTAGCGGCTGGCGCCGCTCCCCAAGCCGGTGCGGCGGCTGGCGTCGCCGAGGAAGTAGAGCAGACCGAGTTCGATGTAGTCCTGACTGCAGCTGGAGACAAGAAGGTTCAGGTCATTAAGGCTGTACGCGAGTTGACCGGCTTATCGTTGACGGAGGCTAAGGCCATGGTTGACGGCGCTCCGAAGGCGATTAAGGAGAAGATTTCGAAGGCTGACGCAGAGGCGGCGAAAGCGAAACTTGAGGAAGCCGGCGGTTCGGTCGAAATTAAATAGCGTTCAACGCTAAACGCATCGGGAGCCCTCCTCCAGGTCTACTTGACCTGGGGGTGGGCTTGTGATACTGTTTTATATTGCGATATTTCATAGTCCCAATTCATTCCTCCGGCTCGCAGGGGTGAGCCTCATTTGCGTGTGACCTGCCAAAAAAGGAGTTGAACCTGAATGGCCCTTCGTGTCCCGGTTGAGCAGCCTGTTGAGCGCTACAATTTCTCTCGGATTACAGAAGTGCTTGACATGCCGAACCTCATCGAGATTCAGCAAAACTCATACCGCTGGTTCCTGAAGGAAGGATTACGCGAGATGTTTCGCGATATCTCGCCCATCCAAGACTTTACCGGCAACTTGGTGCTGGAGTTCGTCGATTACACCTTGAAGCAGCCCAAGTATTCTGTGGAAGAGTGCAAGGCGCGGGACGTGACTTATTCTGCTCCCTTACATGTTCGCGTCCGTCTGCTGAACAAAGAAACTGGTGAAGTCAAGGAACAGGACGTCTTTATGGGCGACTTCCCGCTTATGACCGACAAGGGCACCTTCATTATCAATGGGGCCGAACGCGTCATTGTCAGCCAATTGGTCCGCTCTCCCGGGGTGTATTTCGGCGAGCAGCTTGACCCTTCTGGAAAACATCTGTTTTTTGCCACCATTATTCCCAACCGCGGTGCGTGGTTGGAATTCGAATCGGACGGCAACGACATTTTGTCGGTGCGCGTGGACCGAACGCGCAAGCTCCCGGCGACTGTGTTAATGCGCGCCCTAGGGTTTGGCACCGACGCGACCATTTTAGAAACGTTAGGAGACGACGAGCGGATTCAGAACACGCTTTCCAAGGATCCGTCCAAAACGCAGGAAGAAGCGCTGATCGAAATCTATAAGCGTCTGCGCCCGGGCGAGCCGCCCACCGTCGAGAGTTCCCAGAGTCTCTTGCAATCGCTCTTCTTTGAACCCAAGCGCTACGATTTGGCAGGGGTCGGCCGGTACAAGATCAACAAAAAACTGGCGTTAAGAAAGCGCGTGGTCGGCGCTACCGCAAGGGAAACCGTCATGCACCCCAAGACCGGCGAAATTTTGGTCCATGAAGGCGACCACATCGACCGCGACATCGCTCAGGCGCTCGACGATGCACAGGTACTGAGCATTCGCGTAGAGCTTCCCAGCGGCCAAGAGGTGCTAGTGGTCTCCAACGGTCGTCTGGAATCGGACGTCAAGACCATTACCCGCCAGGATATTGTGGCCTGCTTAAATTATATGACCACGCTCCACGGGGGGATTGGCACCACAGACGATATTGATCATCTAGGCAACCGCCGGCTGCGTTCGGTGGGGGAGCTCCTGCAAAATCAGTTTCGCATCGGTCTGTCCCGCATGGAGCGCGTGGTCCGGGAACGCATGACCATTCAGGACATGGAGTCCATCACCCCCCAGGCGCTGATTAACATTCGCCCGGTGGTGGCAGCGGTCAAAGAGTTTTTTGGGTCGTCGCAACTGTCTCAGTTCATGGACCAGACTAACCCTCTGGCTGAACTGACGCATAAACGGCGTTTATCGGCGTTGGGACCGGGCGGACTGTCTCGTGAGCGTGCAGGCTTTGAAGTGCGCGACGTCCATCACTCACACTACGGCCGTATGTGTCCGATTGAGACCCCGGAAGGCCCTAACATCGGCCTTATCGGTTCCCTGTCGACTTATGCCCGGATCAACGAATTCGGCTTTATTGAAACGCCGTATCGGAAGGTGGACAAAAGCACGGGTGTGGTCACGGACGAAATTGTTTATCTGACGGCGGACGAAGAAGATGATGCCGTGATCGCACAGGCCAATGAGCCGCTGACCGAGGACGGGCACTTTGCGGACGAGCGTGTCACGGCACGATCCCGGCACGAGATTTTGGAGGAGTCGCCGGCCCGTGTCGATTATATGGATGTGTCGCCCAAACAGGTTGTGTCGATCGCGACTGCACTGATTCCGTTTCTTGAGCACGACGACGCCAACCGCGCGCTCATGGGTGCCAACATGCAGCGCCAGGCGGTTCCTCTTTTGGTGACCGATGCACCGGTGGTTGGAACCGGCATGGAAGCAAAAGCGGCGCGCGACTCCGGCGTCGTCGTCATTAGCGAAAAGGATGGTGTTGTCGATCGGGTGGCGTCGAACCAAATTGTGGTCAAGAACACGGACCACACGGTGAGCACCTATCAGCTGCAAAAGTTTACCCGCTCTAACCAGGGCACATGCATCAACCAGAAACCCATGGTCAAGAAAGGCGAAACGGTCGCCGCCGGACAGATTATTGCCGACGGACCGTCGACCGACAAAGGCGAGTTGGCGTTGGGCCGCAATGTGCTGGTCGCGTTTATGCCGTGGGAAGGGTACAACTACGAAGACGCCATCTTGCTGAGTGAGAAGCTGGTGAAACACGATGTCTTTACCTCGATCCACATTGAAGAATACGAGTGCGATGCCCGCGACACCAAGCTGGGGCCCGAGGAAATCACCCGGGATATTCCCAACGTAGGTGAAGAAGTGCTTCGCGATTTGGATGACCGTGGCATCATCCGCATTGGAGCCGAGGTGCGACCGGGAGACATTTTGGTTGGTAAGGTGACGCCCAAAGGCGAAACCGAGCTGACGGCGGAGGAACGGCTGTTGCGCGCCATCTTCGGCGAAAAGGCGCGGGAGGTGCGCGATACCTCGCTTAGAGTCCCTCACGGGGAATCGGGCATTGTTGTCGATGTGAAAGTCTTCAACCGTGAGCAAGGCGATGAACTCTCGCCCGGCGTCAACCAGTTGGTTCAGGTTTACATTGCCCAAAAGCGCAAGATTTCCGAAGGCGACAAGATGGCTGGCCGCCATGGCAACAAGGGTGTTATTTCCCGGATCCTTCCGGAAGAAGACATGCCATTTTTGCCCGATGGCACACCAGTGGAAATCGTGTTGAATCCGCTAGGCGTTCCCAGCCGGATGAACATCGGCCAGGTACTGGAGACGCACTTGGGATGGGCTGCGCGCGCTTTGGGCCTTCAGGTGGCCACGCCCGTTTTTGACGGTGCTCATGAAAACGATCTGCAGGAATGGCTCCAAAAGGCGGGTCTGCCGGAGTCCGGCAAGACCGTGCTCTACGACGGCCGAACCGGTGAAGCGTTTGACCGTGAGATTACTGTGGGTGTCGTTTACATGCTGAAACTGGCGCATTTGGTGGACGACAAGATTCACGCACGCTCTACCGGTCCGTACTCGCTGGTCACTCAGCAGCCGTTGGGCGGCAAGGCGCAGTTCGGTGGACAGCGGTTCGGCGAGATGGAGGTATGGGCTTTGGAAGCGTACGGTGCCGCGTACACGCTGCAAGAGCTGTTAACCGTAAAGTCGGACGACGTTGTCGGCCGGGTCAAGACCTACGAGGCCATTGTCAAGGGAGAAAATGTTCCAGAACCGGGTGTTCCCGAATCATTCAAGGTGTTGATTAAGGAGCTGCAGAGTCTGGGACTTGACGTCAAGGTTCTTAACGAGCTGGATGAAGAGATTGAGATCCGTGAGCTCGATGATGAGCCTATCCGGGAGGCGCAAGGGCTGGAGCTTTTGCCCGAAGGTGTTGACGAGTCTGAAGGCCAAGAGCTGCACCGTCTGATGGAAGATACCGCGGGCGGCGGGCAAGAGATGTTTGAGCCGGGACGGGGAATGGACTTTGATCAGGAGGCGGAAAACGCCTACGCTATCTTGCGCCGTGGCAGCAGTGAATCGGATGCGGACGACGCTAACTTGGACGACGGCGAGGACGAAGCGTCGTCGGATGATGACGAGAAAGACGAGTACTAAAGCCGGGGGAGGATCAGCGGAATGCTAGACGTGAACAACTTCGATTCCATGCGGATTGCGCTCGCCTCACCCGAGCAGATTCGCGAATGGTCGAAAGGCGAGGTCAAAAAACCTGAGACCATCAACTACCGCACGTTGAAGCCGGAGCGGGAGGGGCTTTTCTGCGAGAAAATCTTTGGACCCACCAAAGACTGGGAATGCCACTGCGGAAAGTACAAGCGTGTCCGCTATAAGGGTGTGGTGTGTGACCGCTGCGGCGTGGAGGTGACGCGCTCCAAAGTGCGTCGTGAGCGCATGGGCCACATTGAACTGGCCGCGCCGGTTTCGCACATTTGGTACTTCAAGGGCATCCCCTCGCGAATGGGCTTAATTTTGGACATGTCGCCGCGTGCCTTGGAAAAGGTGCTGTACTTCGCCTCCTATGTCGTCATTGAACCCGGAACCACTCCGCTGATGAAAAAGCAGCTGCTGGTGGAAACCGAATACCGGGAGTACCGCGAAAAGTACGGACAGCATTTTCGGGCGCTGATGGGCGCCGAGGCCATCAAAGAGCTCCTGTTGGAGCTGGATTTGGATCAGTTGGCCGAAGAGCTGCGCGAAGAATTGAATTCCTCTACCGGGCAGCGTCGGATTCGGGCCATTCGCCGGCTTGAGGTGGTCGAGGCCTTCCGTAATTCCGGCAACCGGCCGGAATGGATGATTATTGACGTGATCCCGGTAATCCCCCCGGATCTCCGGCCGATGGTTCAGCTGGATGGTGGCCGATTTGCCACCTCGGACCTGAATGACCTCTACCGACGGGTGATTAATCGAAACAATCGCTTAAAGCGGCTCTTGGATTTGGGCGCGCCGGACATCATCGTCCGCAACGAAAAGCGTATGTTGCAAGAAGCGGTGGACGCCCTGATTGACAACGGTAGGCGCGGCCGTCCGGTTACGGGGCCGGGCAACCGTCCCTTAAAGTCGTTGTCTGACATGTTGAAGGGCAAACAGGGCCGGTTCCGCCAAAACCTATTGGGCAAGCGTGTTGACTACTCGGGGCGTTCGGTGATCGTGGTCGGCCCAAAACTTAAGATGCACCAGTGCGGGCTGCCCAAGGAGATGGCGCTTGAGCTGTTTAAGCCGTTTGTGATGAAGAAGCTGGTGAATGAAGGCTACGCGCACAACATTAAGTCTGCAAAGCGTATGGTTGAGCGGGTGCGCGATGAGGTATGGGATGTGCTGGAGGATGTTATTCGCGAGCATCCGGTGCTGCTGAACCGGGCTCCAACATTACACCGCCTCGGCATTCAGGCATTTGAGCCGGTGCTGGTGGAGGGTCGTGCCATCCAGATCCATCCGTTGGTGTGTACGGCGTACAACGCCGACTTTGATGGTGACCAAATGGCTGTGCACGTGCCGTTGTCGGCGGAGGCGCAGGCAGAAGCCCGGATCTTGATGCTGTCCTCGCAAAACATTTTGAATCCCAAGGACGGCCGGCCGGTTGTGACGCCAACTCAGGACATGGTGCTGGGATCCTATTACTTGACCTTGCAACTTGATGGTGCCAAGGGTGAGGGGATGATTCTGGCCGACCTTAAGGAAGGTGAGATGGCGTACAGCCAGGGGGTGCTGGATCTGCATGCGCGCGTTACCATGCGTTATGACGGGGAGCGGCGCGAGTCCACTCTGGGACGTTTCTTATTCAACGATGCGCTGCCGAAGGAACTGCGCTTCATCGATAAGGTGGTGGACCGGAAGATTCTGGGGGTGCTGGTGGCGGATCTTTTCCGCCTGTTCGGCAACCAGACTACGGCCGAAGTGCTGGACCGGATCAAGAGTCTTGGATTCAGCTACGCCACCAGGGCGGGGATTACCATCTCGGTAGCCGACATTAACATTCCCGCCCAGAAGAAGGCCATTTTGGCCGAGGCTGAGGGGGAAGTGACCCAGGTGGCGCGTCAGTACCGCCGCGGGCTCATCACCGCTGATGAGCGCTATGAACGGGTGATTGAGATTTGGACCCGCGCCAAAGAGCGCGTGACCGAGGCGCTGATGGAAAATATGGATGCCACCAACTCGGTGTATATGATGGCCACATCGGGCGCCCGGGGTAACGTACAGCAGATTTCGCAACTGGCGGGGATGCGGGGACTGATGGCGGACCCGTCTGGTCGCATTATCGAGCTGCCTATCCGCGCCAACTTCCGCGAGGGACTGACGGTGTTGGAGTACTTCACCTCAACCCACGGTGCTCGGAAGGGATTAGCCGATACGGCGCTCCGCACCGCTGATTCGGGGTACCTAACCCGTCGGTTGGTCGATGTGGCGCAGGACGTGATTGTGCGCGAAGTGGACTGCGGCACCGCGGAAGGAACGCTGGTAAGCGAGATTCGCGACGGCGGCCAGATAATTGAAGGGTTTGAGGAGCGTCTCATTGGCCGGGTGGCGGCGGAGAATATTGTTCACCCCGGGACCCAGGACGTCATCGTTGAAGCCAACCATCTTATCGATGAAGACATCGCGCGCGAGATTGTCGCGGCGGGCATCGAGGAAGCGATGGTGCGCAGCGTTCTAACCTGCCAGTCGCGCTACGGAGTGTGTGTGGCGTGTTACGGTCGCAACCTGGCGACCGGCCGCATCGTCGAGGTGGGCGAGGCGGTCGGCATCATCGCCGCCCAGTCCATCGGAGAGCCGGGCACTCAGTTGACGATGCGGACGTTCCATATGGGTGGTGTGGCTGGCGACGACATCACCCAGGGTCTTCCCCGTGTGGAGGAGTTATTTGAAGCGCGCAAGCCCAAAGGCCAGGCCATTATCGCCGAAACCGCCGGGGTTGTGCATCTCGGTGAGAGTCGTGGACGCCGCGAAATTACGGTGACATCCGAGACCGAAGCGGACAGCCACGTGTACGTGGTGCCGTTCGGCTCCCGGCTGAAGGTTCACGACGGCGACCGGGTGCGCGAAGGTCAGGAACTCACCGAGGGTTCGGTTAATCCGCATGACCTCTTGCGTGTGCTAGGACCCCGCGGCGTGCAGGAATATCTCTTGCATGAAGTGCAGCGAGTCTATCGGGTGCAGGGTGTCGACATCAATGACAAGCATATCGAGGTTATGGTGCGCCAGATGATGCGCAAGATCAAAGTGGAAGAGGCGGGCGACACCACCATGCTGCCCGGAGCATTGGTCGACCGGTTCGAATTTGAGGATGAGAATGCCGAGGTGCTGATGGAAGGCCGTTCGCCGGCCGTAGCCAAGCCAGTGGTCCTCGGGATCACCAAGGCCTCCTTGGCGACCGACTCCTTTTTGTCGGCGGCCTCGTTCCAAGAGACCACCCGGGTTTTGACCGAAGCCTCCATCAAGGGCAAGAGGGACCCGCTCTTAGGTCTTAAGGAAAATGTGATTATCGGCAAGCTGGTGCCGGCTGGCACTGGGATGTCGCGGTACCGCAACGCGGCGGTGATCGCCGAAGAGGAGACCACCGACGCCGAGCTGTATCAGTAGCTGTCGCCATGGCCGGAGGGGGCGTGTCGCGCGAACGAATCGCGTTGACACGCCTCTATGGCGGTGATAAAATAGCGAAGTGTGTCTTAGCCAGAATGGCCGGGAGGAATAGCCGTGGATAGGGGGGCGCTCAAGAACTTCCGACAGCGTGTGGTCGGCCGGCGTGAAACCGTGAAACATATTCAACGGGGCGATGCGTCGGTTGTTTATGTGGCCGGCGACGCCGATCCGGCGATTCGATCGGAAATCCAAAGCCTGTGCCGTACCTATCAAATACCGATGGACTCGATTGATACGATGCGCGAGCTTGGCCAGCTGTGCGGCATAGAGGTCGGCGCTGCCTGCGCTGCGGTGATTGCTCAGGAGGCGGCGAGAAACCAGAAAGGGGGTCGAACGGGTGCCAACTATTAACCAATTGATTCGCCATGGACGAAAGAAGACCAAGAAGAAGTCGGCGGCTCCGGCGCTGCAGCGTAATCCGCAAAAGCGCGGTGTGTGCATCAGCGTGAAGACCGTGACGCCGAAAAAACCGAATTCGGCCTTGCGTAAGGTGGCACGTGTGCGCCTGACCAACGGCGAAGAAGTGACCGCTTATATTCCGGGTGTTGGTCACAATCTGCAGGAGCACAGCGTCGTGTTGGTACGCGGCGGGCGTGTTCGGGATTTGCCGGGTGTGCGCTATCATGTGATTCGCGGAACTTTGGACACGGGAGGCGTACAAAAGCGCGAGCAGGGACGGTCGAAGTACGGAGCCAAGAAGAATCAGGCCGGGGCCAAGAAGTAAAGGGGGAAAATCATGCCAAGGCGTGGAACGGTTGTGGCGCGTGAGATCGAGTTGGACTCGGTCTACCACAGCCCCTTAGTCTCAAAGTTTATCAATAAAGTTATGATGAGCGGTAAGAAAAGCTTGGCCGAGCATATTGTCTACGGCGCCTTTGACATTATATCCGAAAAGACCGGAAAAGATGCGCTGGAGGTCTTTGAGACTGCCGTCAAAAATGCGACCCCGCTTCTTGAGGTGCGGCCTCGCCGTGTTGGCGGCGCGACGTACCAGGTGCCCATGGAGGTTCGGCCCGCCCGCCGCACATCTTTGGCCATCCGCTGGCTGGTGCAGTATGCCCGGCAGCGTGGTGAGCGTTCGATGCAGGAACGGCTGGCGACAGAGATTGCGGATGCCGCCCAGAATGCAGGAGGAGCCGTCAGAAAACGTGATGAAACGCATCGTATGGCTGAAGCAAACAAAGCTTTCGCGCATTACCGCTGGTAGGAGGGAGTTCGCCGGTTATGGCTCGTCAATTTAGCTTGGAGCGAACCCGTAACATTGGGATCATGGCGCATATCGACGCGGGTAAGACCACGACTACCGAGCGCATCCTGTTCTATACAGGAATTGTTCACAAGCCGGGTGAGGTGCACGAGGGCACCGCGACGATGGACTGGATGGCGCAAGAGCAGGAGCGGGGCATTACCATCACCTCAGCGGCCACTACCGCCCGATGGCGTGAGCATCGGATCAACATTATCGACACGCCCGGCCACGTGGACTTTACCGTCGAGGTCGAGCGCTCCTTGCGCGTTTTAGACGGCGCCATCGCCGTCTTCGACGCAAAGGGCGGCGTCGAGCCGCAGTCGGAGACAGTGTGGCGGCAGGCGGACAAGTACGGGGTGCCGCGCATGGCGTACATCAACAAGATGGACATCGTGGGCGCGGACTTCCCCATGTGCCTGGACCAGATTAAGAACCGTTTAGGGGCCAACCCGGTCGCCATTCAGTGGCCGGTCGGGGCGGAGGACAGTTTTCGCGGGCTGGTCGACTTGGTGCGAATGCAGGCGTACTTCTATGAAGACGATCTCGGAACCCGCGGGGAATACCAAGCCATCCCCGAGGACTTGCTGGAAATCGCCTCTGAGCGGCGCCAAATGCTGCTCGAGGCGTGTGCTGACATCGACGACGCGATCATGGAAAAGTATCTTGAGGGCGAAGACGTTACCGAGGACGAGATTCGGGCCGCCATTCGCCGCGGCACCATCGGCGGCCAGTTGGTGCCAGTTCTCTGCGGATCTTCGTACCGCAACAAGGGCGTGCAACCTTTGTTGGACGCGGTAGTCGACTACCTGCCGTCGCCGCTTGACGTAGGCTCCCCTCGCGGTATCGACCCTAATACCGAAGAGGAAGTGAGGCGCGAGGTATCGGACGACGCTCCGTTTTCGGCTTTGGCGTTTAAAATTATGAGCGATCCATTTGTCGGCAAACTGGCGTTCTTCCGTGTCTACTCAGGCACCTTGAGTTCCGGGTCTTACGTTTATAACGTAACCAAGGGCAGGCGTGAGCGGATTGGGCGTATTCTACAAATGCATGCCAACCACCGGGCGGAGATCGACACGGTATACAGTGGCGACATTGCGGCGGCAGTCGGGCTGAAGGACACCGGCACGGGTGACACCCTGTCGGATGAGAGCCACCCGATTCTGCTTGAGTCCATGGTGTTTCCGGAACCCGTTATTTCGGTGGCGATTGAACCAAAGACCAAAGCCGACCAGGACAAAATGGGGGCTGCGCTTTCCAAGTTGGCCGAAGAGGATCCGACATTTCGCATGTATACGGACACTGAAACGGGCCAGACCATCATTTCCGGCATGGGCGAACTGCACCTGGAAATCATTGTCGACCGACTTCTCAGGGAGTTCAAGGTGCAGGCCAATGTCGGGAAGCCTCAGGTAGCGTACAAAGAGACCATTCGCAAGCCGACCGAGGCGGAAGGCAAATTTATCCGCCAGAGCGGCGGCCGCGGCCAGTATGGTCATGTCTGGCTCAAATTGGAACCGTTGGAGCCCGGGCAAGGCTTTGAGTTTGTCAATAAGATTGTCGGTGGTGTGGTCCCGCGCGAATACGTCCCCGCTGTCGAGGCCGGTGTCAAAGACGCCATGCAGACGGGAGTCCTCGCCGGATATCCCACCATCGATGTTCGCGTCACCATTTACGACGGGTCATATCACGAGGTGGACTCTAGCGAAATGGCATTCAAGATTGCCGGATCGATAGGATTTAAGGAGGGCGCGCGCAAGGCCAGCCCGGTCCTGTTGGAGCCCATGATGTCGGTGGAAGTTGTGGTGCCAGAGGAGTATATGGGGGACATCATCGGCGATCTCAACGCTCGTCGGGGACGCATTGAGGGAATGGAACCGCGGCCCGGCGGTGTTCAGGCCATCCACGGCTTTGTGCCGCTGGCCGAGATGTTTGGTTACGCAACCGACTTGAGGTCGCGTACCCAGGGGCGCGGCACGTATACCATGCAGTTTTCGCATTACGAAGAAGCGCCGCGGCATGTCACCGAGCAAGTGATTAAGGCTAAGCAGTAAGCAATTGGTGCGAGACGGCAAAGTTGCGCCTGCGGCCTGCACAAAAAGGCACTAAGCGTAGTAATCCGAGGAGGGTACCAATCCAATGGCGAAGAAGAAGTACGAGCGCACCAAGCCTCACGTAAACGTGGGGACTATCGGTCACGTTGACCACGGCAAGACCACGTTGACGGCGGCTATTACCCGCGTGTTGGCGACCAAGGGCGGAGCGGAATTCACCGCCTACGATCAGATTGACAAAGCGCCAGAAGAGCGCGAGCGCGGCATTACCATTGCCACCGCGCACGTGGAGTATGAGACCGACAAGCGGCACTACGCGCATGTCGACTGCCCTGGACACGCGGACTATGTTAAGAACATGATTACCGGTGCGGCGCAAATGGACGGAGCAATTTTGGTGGTTTCCGCGGCTGATGGTCCCATGCCCCAGACCCGTGAGCACATTTTGTTGGCCCGCCAGGTGGGGGTGCCCAACATTGTGGTGTTCCTGAACAAAGCCGACATGGTGGACGACGCCGAGCTCATGGAACTGGTCGAGCTTGAAGTGCGCGACCTCTTGTCTAGCTACGAGTTCCCCGGCGATGAGATTCCGATTGTCGCAGGTTCGGCGTTAAAGGCCTTAGAGTGCGGCTGCGGCAAGCGAGAGTGCGAGTGGTGTGGCAAGATTTGGGAACTGATGGACGCTGTCGACGAGTATATCCCCACCCCCGAGCGTGACACCGACAGGCCGTTCTTAATGCCGGTTGAAGACACTCACTCCATCACCGGTCGTGGCACCGTCGTGACCGGCCGTGTCGAGCGTGGTCAAGTGAAGGTGGGCGACGAAATCGAGATTGTCGGGCTGACGGACAGTGCCAGGAAGTCTGTTGTCACCGGCGTTGAGATGTTCCGTAAGACGTTGGATGTGGCAGTAGCGGGCGACAACATTGGCTGCCTCTTGCGCGGCATTGAAAAGGACCAGGTCGAGCGTGGGCAGGTCCTGGCCAAGCCCGGCTCCATCAAGCCTCACACCAAGTACAGCGCGGAGGTATACGTGCTGACGAAGGAAGAGGGCGGTCGCCACACGCCGTTTTTCAACGGTTACCGTCCGCAGTTTTACTTCCGGACCACCGACGTAACCGGTGTCGTCAACCTGCCTGAAGGTGTGGAAATGGTGGTACCCGGCGACAACGTGCAGATGGAAGTGGAACTGATTTCGCCGATTGCCATGGAAGAGGGGCTTCGGTTCGCTATCCGTGAGGGCGGCCGGACTGTGGGCGCCGGCGTTGTGACGGCCATTAAGGCGTAACCAAGGCAGGAGGAGAAATCACGTGGCCCAGCAGAAGATACGCATTCGACTGAAGGCATATGATCACGAGGTGCTGGATCAATCTGCGGTACGGATCGTGGAGACGGCGCGGCGTAACGGTGCCGCCGTCTCCGGGCCGATCCCGCTGCCGACAGAAAAGACTATCTACACTATTTTGACCGCGCCCAATGGGGAAAAGGACATTCGTGAGCAGTTCGAGCGCCGGATCCATAAGCGGCTCATCGATATTATGGATCCAAGCCAGAAGACGGTGAACGCGCTGATGCGTCTGGATCTCCCCGCTGGAGTTGACATCGAGATCAAGCTGTAGGCAGGGGGACGTCATGAAGGGAATTATGGGAGTAAAGCTGGGGATGACCCAGGTGTTTGACGAGGATGGCCGGGCGGTTCCGGTCACCGTCATTCATGCTGAGCCGAACCAGGTCTTGCGCATTCGCACCCTGGAGCGGGACGGCTACGAAGCTGTGCAGCTTGGCGTCGGAGCCATAAAGGACCGCAAGGTTGCATACGCGAACCGCATTGACTATCAACGGCGCGGGTTAAATCCGGCCCGTTACGTGCGGGAGTTTCGCCTCGCGGGCGCTACCGAGCTGGAGCCCGGTCAGTATGTGAAGGTCGACCAGGTATTCCAGCCGGGTGATATCGTGGACGTCATCGGCACCAGCAAGGGCAAAGGTTTCGCCGGCGTGATTAAGCGCTGGGGATTTCACCGCGGACCTACCACCCACGGTTCAAAATATCACCGCCGGGTCGGTTCTTTAGGGTCGCGGACGTCGGGCGGCGGCGGGCGCGTGCACCCGGGCCGCAAGCTTCCGGGGCGCATGGGGCATCGCCGCGTCACCACGCTGCGACTGAAGGTTGTGCGGGTGGATGCCGACCGTAATCTTCTTTTGATTCGCGGGGCGGTCCCCGGCCCCAGGGGATCATTGGTGATGGTCCGGGATTCGGTGCGCAATCAGAAAGGAGCCGTCTAATGCCGACCGTAAACGTGTACAATTTGGCCGGCGAAGTTGTCGGTGAAGTGGAGCTCTCCGAGCGTGTGTTTGACGCGCCGGTAAATGTCGCGCTGCTGCACCAGGCGGTGGTGGTTCATCGGGCCAACCAACGCGCTGGCCGAGCGGAGACCAAGACCCGCAGCCAAGTTCGCGGCGGCGGGAGAAAGCCGTGGCGCCAAAAGGGGACCGGCCGCGCCCGAGCCGGAACCACCCGAGCGCCACATTGGCGGCACGGCGGCGTGGCGTTTGGCCCGCATGCCCGCGATTACAGCATGCGATTTCCGCGCAAGATGCGGCGGGCAGCGATACACCAGGCTCTATCGGCCAAACTTCGCGATCAGGAGCTCATGGTGGTGGACCATCTCGATTTGCCCGAAGCCAAAACGCGGGTAATGCTAGAGGCCCTGGACCGCTTGCATCTAGGGCGCAATGTGCTGTTTATCACGGCCCAGCCCAAGGACACCTTGAAACTGTCCGTGCGAAACTTGAAGGATGTGCACGCCACCACGGCCGGTAGTTTGAACGCGTACAACCTTTTGAAGTATCATCGTTTGGTGCTGGACCGCGAAGCGGTTGCCGCGGTGGAAGGAGTGTTGAACGCATGAGTCCATATGACATTCTTAAGCGCCCGATTATCACCGAAGCCAGTACCGATGCCATGAAGTTCAACAAATATACCTTTGAAGTGGACGCCCGGGCCAACAAAGTAGAGATTCGTCGGGCCGTCGAAGAAATCTTCCACGTTAAGGTGACCAAGGTTAACACCATGTGGGTTCCGGGCAAGACCAAGCGCCGCGGTTATGCCGTGGGGCGCACCCCGGACCGCAAAAAGGCCATCGTCACGCTGGCTGTGGGCGACTCTATTGAGCTGATTGAAGGAGTCTAGACGACGGAGGAGGAACGACTATGCCAGTACGCAAGATGAAACCGACCTCCCCCGGAGTTCGGCAGATGACAGTCTCGACGTTTAGCGAGATTACCAAGACGCAGCCCGAAAAGTCGCTAACCCAGGGTATGCACCGAAAAGCTGGTCGTAATCATTATGGGCGCATCACGGTGCGCCATCGCGGCGGGGGCACCAAGCGCCTGTATCGCATCATCGACTTTAAGCGAAAAAAGTTGGGCGTACCGGCGACAGTCATCGCGATCGAGTACGATCCGTTCCGGACGGCGCGGATCGCGCTGCTTGAATATGAAGACGGTGAAAAATCTTATATTTTGGCGCCGTCGGGTCTCAAGCTGGGCGACAAAGTGCAGGCCGGGCCGGGCGCCGACATTAAGCCCGGCAATGCCTTGGCATTGTCGGACATCCCGGTGGGTACCGTGGTGCATGCGGTTGAGATGCACCCCGGGCGGGGTGCCCAGTTGGCGCGATCTGCCGGCACTTCCGCGCAGCTGGCCGCCCGCGAAGGACGCTATGCGCTTTTGAGACTGCCATCGGGCGAGCTTAGACGGGTTCCGGTGACGTGTATGGCCACGGTGGGTCAGGTTGGCAATGTAGAGCATGAGAACATCACTATCGGCAAGGCGGGCCGCAGTCGCTGGGCCGGGCGCCGTCCATCTGTGCGCGGTGTGGTCATGAACCCGGTCGACCACCCGCACGGTGGCGGTGAAGGCAAGGCTCCGATTGGGCGTAAGCATCCCGTCACCCCGTGGGGCAAGCCGGCATTGGGAAAGAAGACGCGGAAAAAGCGGAAGGCCTCGGATCGGCTGATCGTCCGACGGCGGAAGTAGGAGGCGAAGCATGGGCCGTTCAGTCAAAAAGGGACCTTATGTCGAGGGCAGCCTCTTGAAGAAGATTGAGGCACAAAACGCGCGCAACGAGAAGCGGGTTATCAAGACCTGGTCTCGGGCCTCGACGATTGTTCCCGATATGGTCGGGCACACCATTGCCGTGCATGACGGGCGGCGGCACGTGCCCATCTACATTAGCGAAGAAATGGTCGGTCACAAGCTGGGCGAGTTCGCACCCACCCGAACGTTCAAGGGTCATGCGGACAAATCCGAGCGGTCGACCGGGATGCGATAGGGGGGCGAGGACATGGAGGAAACAGCCGAAGCGCGTGCACGTGTGCGGCATGTGCGCATCGCTCCGCGCAAGGTCCGTATTGTGGTCAACTTGGTGCGGGGAAAGAATCTCCGCGATGCTGAGGCCATCTTGCGGCATACCCCCAAGCGGGCGTCCAAAGTGGTCTCCAAGCTCATTCAAAGTGCGGCCGCGAATGCTGAAAACAATCATGACTTGGACCGGCGCGATTTGTTTGTGGCGGAGATTTGGGTCGACGGGGGGCCGATTTTAAAGCGGATTCACCCCAGAAGCCGCGGTCAGGCCTTTTCCATTTTCAAGCGCACCAGTCATATATCCGTGGTACTTAGGCCGCGGCACGGGGGTTAGGGGGGAAAGCATTGGGTCAAAAAATACATCCCAAGGGGCTTCGGCTGGGCATCGTGAAGAGCTGGGATTCTCGCTGGTATGGCACCGAGAAGACGACCCCGGACCTCTTGGGTGAGGATTACCAGATTCGACGGTACGTGAAAAAGCGTCATTACAACGCCGGGATTTCCCGGGTGGAGATTGAGCGTGGTGCGGCCAACAAACTCAAGATTACGGTCCATACCGGAAAGCCGGGTATGGTCATCGGAAAGGGTGGTGTTGGCGTCGAGCAGTTGAAAAAAGACCTGGAAGCGCTATCCAAGAAACAGGTCAATTTGAATATTGTCGAGGTCAAAGCGCCGGAGACAGACGCCCAGTTGGTGGCCGAGTCGGTCGCGGCCCAGCTGGAAAAGCGCATCGCCTTTAAGCGGGCGATGAAGCAGGCTGTCGGCCGGGCCATGCGGCAAAACGCCAAGGGCATCAAAATTATGGTCTCAGGTCGCCTCGGCGGTGCCGAAATTGCTCGTCGCGAATGGACCTGGGAAGGCTCCATTCCCTTGCACACGCTTAGGGCCGACATTGATTACGGATTTGCCGAAGCACACACTACCTACGGCATTATTGGCGTCAAGGTGTGGGTCTATAAGGGTCAGGTGCTGCCCGGCAACAAGCGGCGCCCGGCCGCGGGCTCGGAAGGGGGACGTTAAGGTGTTGCAGCCGAAACGCACCAAATACCGCAAGATGCACCGCGGGCGAATGAAGGGCCGATCTCATCGCGGCAATCGGCTTGCCTTTGGGGATTACGGGCTTCAGGCTTTGGAGCCCGCCTGGATTACCGACCGGCAGATTGAGGCGGCGCGTGTGGCGCTGACACGTTACATTCGTCGCGGCGGCCAGGTGTGGATCACTATTTTCCCGGATAAGCCGGTCACCAAGAAACCCGCCGAAACCAGGCAGGGATCCGGGAAAGGAAATGTGGAGTATTGGGTAGCGGTAGTCAAACCCGACCGGATTATGTTTGAGCTGTCCGGCGTGCCGGAAGAGGTAGCGCGCGAGGCCATGCGACTAGCGCAGCACAAGCTTCCCATCAAGACCCGGTTTGTGAAGCGGGAACAGTCAGGGGAGAATGCCCATGAAGCCTAAGGAATTGAGGGAGATGAGCCAGGATGAACTCTCGGCGCAACTGAAGTCTCTCAAAGAGCAGCTGTTCCGACTGCGGTTTCAGCTGGCGACGGCCCAATTGGACAATCCCATGCGTATCCGTCAAGTCCGTAAAGATATCGCGCGGGTGCATACCATTCTCCGGGAGCGCGAGCTCCACGAGAACGCGAGATAGGGGGGAGCGACATGGCAGAAGCGCAGGGGAAGCGCAAGGTTCGGGAAGGCGTGGTCGTCAGCGACAAGATGAACAAAACGGTGGTGGTGGCCGTCGAGTCGCTGGTCACGCATCCGATCTACGGACGGCGCATGCGTCGGACTAAGCGTTACAAGGCCCACGATGAGGACAACCGCTGCCGCACCGGGGATCGGGTACGCATCGAAGAGACCCGACCGCTGTCCAAAGAGAAGAACTGGCGGGTTGTGGCAATTTTGGGCCATCAGCAAGACTAGCACTATCACTCACGAGAGGAGGGTGGCCGATGATCCAGCCACAAACGCGGCTGGCTGTCGCCGACAACACCGGTGCCAAGGAGCTCATGTGCATTCGGGTGCTCGGAGGTTCCTACCGGAAATACGGCAATATTGGCGATGTCATCGTGGCCTCCGTCAAGTCGGCTTCGCCCGGAGGCGTGGTTAAAAAGGGCGACGTGGTCAAGGCGGTCATTGTGCGAACCAGGACCGGGTGCCGCCGCAACGACGGGTCCCACATAAAATTTGACGAGAATGCGGCCGTGATTCTGCGCGGCGAGGAAAAGGAACCCCGGGGCACGCGTATTTTCGGACCGGTAGCCCGTGAGCTGAGAGAACGGGACTATATGAAAATCATTTCACTGGCGCCGGAGGTTCTCTAGGCGGTTGGGCACGGCAGTGAGGGAAGGGGGTGCAGCGGTGCACGTTAGGAAAGGCGATTTGGTCAAGGTGTTGGCTGGACGCGACAAGGGCAAAGAAGGGCATATCATCCGGGCCATTCCCAAGGAAAATCGGGTGGTGGTGGAAAAGGTCAATCTGGTGAAGCGGCATCAACGGGCGACGCCCGACAGCGAGGGTGGCGTCATTACCCTGGAGGCTCCCATTCATGTCTCTAACGTGATGAAAGTGTGTACGTCCTGTAAAAAGCCGACGCGCATTGCCCACAAGTTTCTCGCAAATGGCAAGAAGGTTCGGGCCTGCAAGCATTGCGGTGCGACGCTTGATTAGGGGAGGAAAGGAACACAGACACGATGGCAATTGAGTCGGCGTTGAAAGAGCGCTATCAGTCCGAGATCATTCCGGCGTTAACGGAGCGGTTTCACTATAAGAACCCCATGGAAGTCCCTAAGATGGCTAAAATCGTGGTCAACATGGGCGTGGGCGACGCAGTCGGCAACACCAAGGCCTTGGATGGTGCCATGGAGGATTTGGCTGTCATTACCGGCCAAAAGCCGATGGTGACGCGGGCCAAGAAGTCCATTGCCAGCTTTAAGATCCGCGAAGGCATGCCGATTGGCGCCAAGGTGACACTCAGAGGTCAACGCATGTATGACTTCTTAGAGAAGCTGTTCTATATCGCATTGCCGCGTGTGCGCGACTTCCGTGGATTGTCGAGCCGGGGATTTGACGGCCGTGGGAGTTACACGCTGGGTATTAAAGAACAGTTGATTTTCCCCGAGATTAATTACGACAAGGTTGAAAAAATTCGGGGCATGGACGTGACGCTGGTGACGACGGCCACGACCGATGAAGAGGCGCAGGTGCTGCTCACCATGCTCGGCATGCCGCTGGCGCACCATCGTTAACAAGCTGAAGGAGGTCGAGTATGGCAAAAAAGTCACTGATTGCCAAGGCCAAGCGGAAGCCTAAGTATGGTGTCCGCAAGTATCATCGCTGCCAGTTGTGTGGCCGGCCCCATGGCTATTTGAGGGACTTCGGCCTATGCCGTCTCTGCTTTAGAGAGTTGGCACATCAAGGGGCCATTCCCGGAGTGAGAAAGGCTAGCTGGTAAGGAGAAAGGGGGATCGTCGTGACTGATCCAATTGCCGACATGTTAACCCGCATTCGTAACGCGAACATTGTGTATCGTGACGTAGTAGACGTTCCTGCCTCGCGCATGAAGCGTGCATTGGCGCAAATCCTCAAAGAGGAGGGTTACATTCGGGACGTTGAGCTCGTAGAGGACGGCAAACAGGGCATGCTTCGGCTGCATTTGAAGTACGGCAAAAACCGCGAACGCGTGATTAGCGGACTGAAGCGCATCAGCCGGCCGGGTCTGCGCGTGTATGCGGGACATGATCAGCTGCCGCGGGTGCTGGGAGGCTTGGGTATTGCCGTGCTGTCCACCTCTCGGGGAATTATGACGGAAAAGCGTGCGCGCGAAGAGCATATCGGCGGCGAAGTACTGTGCTACGTATGGTAGAATGCCCGCTTAGGGGAGGAAGAGGCAATGTCACGGATAGGTAAAGTGCCGATTACCATTCCGGCTGGCGTTGAAGTCACGCTTGACGGCCAGACCGTGAAGGTAAAGGGAAGCCGGGGGACGCTTCAGCGAACCCTGCGGCCGGAAGTGAAGATTACGCTGGAAGGCAGCGAAGTGCGGGTAGCACCGATTGACGACAGCGGGCAGGCCCGCGCCCAGTGGGGCCTATCCCGGACCCTCATCGCCAATATGGTGGAGGGGGTATCCAAGGGCTTTGAGAAGCATCTCGAATTGGCTGGCGTGGGATACCGTGCCTCCAAACAGGGGCAGCGGCTGGTGTTGGCAGTGGGCTATTCTCACCCTGTGCACATCGATCCCCCGTCCGGCATTGAATTTGACGTGCCAAACCCCACCAACGTACTGGTGAAGGGATATGATCGCGAAATGGTGGGCGAGATTGCCGCCAAGGTGCGCGGCGTCAGGCCGCCAGAACCGTATAAGGGCAAAGGAATTCACTACAAAGGCGAACGTATTCGGCGCAAGGTCGGGAAGACCGGAAAGAAGTGAGGGATTAGGCGTGTACAAGCGATTTGACAGGAACGCGGCGCGTAAAAAGCGTCACTATCGAATTCGGGCCAAGGTGCAAGGGACGCCTGAGCGACCGCGCCTTAATGTCTTTCGATCCAACTTGAATATGTATGCCCAGATTATTGACGACACGCGCGCGTACACCATTGCCGCGGCGTCGACTTTAGAGGCGGCGGTCAAGGCGCTGCCGGGCCGTCTGACGGTAGCCAAAGCCGAGGTTGTCGGGCGTTTGGTGGCGGAGCGGGCGCTGGAACAAGGCGTCAACAAGGTTGTTTTTGACCGCGGCGGCTATCACTATCACGGGCGCGTCAAGGCATTGGCCGACGCAGCGCGTGAAGCCGGGTTGGAATTTTAGTCAAGGGGGGCACTTATGGCACGCGCGCAAACGCAATCAAGCGGCGATAGACGCGAGGGCGAGTATAAAGAAAAAGTTGTGGCCATCAACCGTGTGGCCAAGGTTGTTAAAGGTGGGCGGCGCTTCAGCTTTAGCGCCTTGGTGGTTGTTGGCGACGAGGATGGCAAGGTCGGAGTCGGTTTGGGCAAGGCTGCCGAAATTCCAGAGGCCATTAGAAAAGGCATCGAGGATGCCAAGAAGCACATGATTACCGTACCCCGACTCGGCACCACCATTCCGCATCAGGTTATCGGCACATTTGGCGCAGGCCGAGTTTTATTGAAGCCCGCCGCCGAAGGTACCGGCGTGATTGCCGGTGGACCGGTGCGCGCCGTACTAGAAGCGGCCGGCGTCCGCGACGTGCTGACCAAATCCCTGGGAACGGCCAATCCCAATAACGTGGTGGCCGCGACTATGGACGGACTCGGGCAGTTGAAAAGCGCGCACCACGTGGCGCAACTGCGCGGATTGACGCTCAGGCAGGTTTTGGGAGGGGCGCACCATGGCTAAGATCCGCATCACGCTGGTCAAGAGTCCCATTGGTTACGCCAGAGATCAAAAAGACACCGTCAAGTCCTTGGGACTGGGCAAGATGTGGCGCACGGTTGAGCACGAGGACAATCCCTCAATCCGCGGCATGGTGCACAAAGTCCGTCACCTGGTGCACGTGGAAGAGGTCGAGGAAGGAAGCGATTAAATGCGACTCCATGATTTGCGGCCGGCCAAGGGATCACATCAGCGAAAGACCCGCCGCGGAAGGGGACTCGGGTCGGGTCTGGGGAAGACCGCGGGCCGCGGGCACAAGGGGCAAAAGGCTCGCTCCGGAGGACGGATTCGTCCGGGCTTCGAAGGCGGCCAGATGCCGCTGCAGCGGCGGTTGCCCAAGCGCGGGTTTAAAAATCCGTTTCGGGTTGAATATGAAGTGGTCAACCTGGGGGATTTGAACCGGTTTGAGCCTGACACCGTGGTCACGGTGGATTTGCTGAAACGGCACCGGTTGGTGCGGCGCAATTTGCCTGTCAAGATTCTGGGCGACGGGGCCATTGACCGGGCCTTAGTGGTTCAGGCCAATGCCTTTTCCCAGTCGGCCAAGGAGAAAATCGAGGCGGCTTACGGACGGGCCGAGGTGGTTTAGGTGGCTCAAAACGCGATGATGGGAGCCCTGAGAGGCTCACAACTGACCCGGCGGCTCCTGTTTACGCTAGGCATGCTGGTGGTCTATCGCCTCGGTGTGCACATCCCCATCCCGGGCGTAAATGCCACTGCGATACAAAGCCTCTTTCACAGCAACGCCAGCATTTTCGCTTTGCTGAACTTATTCAGCGGCGGTGCCACCGCCACGTTGTCGGTATTCGCCCTCAGCATCATTCCGTACATCAACGCCAGCATTATCATGCAGTTGATGACGGTCGTCATTCCTCAGGTTGAGGAGTGGAGCAAGGAGGGCGAAGACGGGCAAAAGAAGATAACCCAATGGACGCGGTGGCTTTCGTTGGGTTTGGGCTTTTTGCAGGCGGTGGGCATCTCGTTTTACCTATACCGGCTCCATCCCGTCAATGCGCATGGTGTGCCTATGGTCGTGTACACGCACCATACGGTGTGGATGCTCTTCTTTACGGCATTTATGCTCTTGGCCGGTTCGACGTTCCTAATGTGGATCGGCGAGCGGCTGAGTGAAAATGGCGTAGGCAACGGCATCTCGCTTTTGGTGATGTTTGGCATCGTGTCACGTCTTCCTTTCGGTCTGCAAACGCTGGCCAAGTATGTCACCTCCGGTGTTTTGACCGTGCCCAAGCTGGTGATTTTCCTCATTGTGGCGCTCCTTATCATTGCGGCGGTGGTTTACGTCAACGAAGGGCAGCGCAAAGTTCCGGTGCAGTACCCTAAGCGGGTCGTAGGCCGCCGCATTTACCAAGGACAGAACACACACCTGCCGATTCGCGTTAATCAGGCGGGCGTGATTCCCGTCATCTTCGCCATTTCGCTTTTGATTTTGCCTTATACCATTGCCCAGTTTTTCCACGGCAACTGGGTCACGTTCCTGCAACAGTACTTTGGCTTTACCTCGCCGGCGTACATTGTCATTGAGTTTCTGCTGGTGGTCGTGTTCACCTTCTTCTACACCCAGGTGGTGTTTAAGGTGGATGACGTGGCCGACAACCTGAAGAAAGGCGGCGGCCACATTCCCGGCATACGACCGGGTAAGCCGACGGCCGACTACCTGGCGCGGGTAAGCAACCGGCTAACAACTGTGGGTGCGATATTCCTGGGACTCGTCTCGATTCTGCCTAGCATTATTAGCATTGCTATGAGTATCCCAAACCTGTACTTTGGAGGTACCTCGCTTCTCATTATTGTCGGTGTATCATTAGACACCTTGAAGCAGATGCAGGCGCAAATGATTATGAGGCAGTACCAAGGCTTCATGAAGTAAGGGAGGGCGACGCGTGGAGTTAGTGCTGCTGGGCCCTCCGGGTTCAGGTAAAGGAACCCAGGCCAAGCTTTTGGCGGAACGGTTTTTGATCCCGCACATTTCCACCGGGGAGATCTTTCGCAAGAACTTGGGCGAAGGCACCGAACTGGGTCTCATGGCGCGGCGTTACATGGACCAGGGGGTGCTGGTGCCCGACGACGTTACCGAGGCTATGGTGCGGCAACGGCTAACGGAATCAGATGCCCAAAACGGTTTCATTCTGGACGGTTTCCCCCGCAATCTGGCGCAAGGTGAGCACTTTGAAAGCATGCTGACGGAGTTGGGCCGGTCGCTCACGGCGGTCATCTACTTGGTGGTCGGTCGAAAGACCCTGATTGATCGGCTGACCGGGCGGAGGGTTTGTCCACAGTGCGGGGCGGTCTATCACCTCATTTTAGACCCGCCAAAGCGTCCGGGGGTGTGCGATGTCTGCGGCTCTGCCTTAGAGCAGCGGCGCGATGACACGGAGGAGACGGTGATAAAACGGCTGGAAGTGTACGACCAGGAAACCGCGCCGCTGGTGGCGTTTTACCGTCGCCGAGGACTGGTCCAAGAGTTTGACGGCGAAGCTCCGGTCGAGGTGGTGACGCGCGATATCGTGCAAGGCCTGGAGGGTGCCCGTGATTGAGCTTAAGAGCACCCGCGACCGGGAAAAGATGCGTCGCGCCGGACGGGTCGTGGCCGAGGTGCTGGAAATTTTGCGCCGATCGGTGCGCGCCGGCATCCCCACCCGGGAGCTGGACCAAATTGCCGACCAGGAAATACGAGAGCGCGGCGGCATCCCCGTTTTCAAAGGGTATCACGGCTACCCCGCCAGCGTGTGCGTCTCCATCAATGATCAAGTGGTTCACGGGATTCCCGGAAACCGCGTCATTCAACCGGGTGATTTGGTTAGCATTGATTTAGGAGCTATCGTAGACGGATTTGTCGGGGACGCGGCCTTCAGCATGTTTGTCGATCACCCGCCCAATAAGCGCGCCGAAGAGCTCTTACGCGTGACCGAGGCGTCGTTGTACAAGGGGATTGAGAAGGCTCAAGCGGGGGCGCGGCTCGGGGACATCGGGGCGGCGGTGCAGGAGTTTGTCGAGTCTCACGGATTCAGCGTGGTGCGTGATTTTGTCGGCCACGGTGTGGGCCGTCAAATGCACGAGGAACCGCAAGTGCCCAACTACGGCACCGCCGGCCGGGGACTCCTGTTGAAGCCGGGACTTGCGATCGCGATTGAACCCATGGTCAACCTTGGCCAACAATACGTCCAGGTGGGCGCCGACGGGTGGACAGTCACCACTCGGGACCACAGTTTATCTGCCCATTTTGAACATACCATCTTCATCGACGAAGACGGCCCCGAGATTCTCACGGCAATTTCATGAGAAATCGGGTATAATGGATCGGATACTGTTGGGGATACCATCGGGCCGATTTGGGCAAAATTGTCAGTGCAGGAAGGCGAGGCATAATCGGTTTCGTGAAAGGGGGGAAAAGTTTGGCCAAGGAAGACGCGATCGAAGTCGAGGGCACTGTGGTTGAGCCGTTGCCCAATGCCATGTTCCGTGTGGAATTATCCAATGGTCATAAGGTTTTGGCTCACGTCTCGGGGAAGATCCGCATGCACTTTATTAAGATCTTGCCCGGCGACAAGGTCACTGTTCAATTGTCGCCCTACGACTTGACGCGCGGTCGCATTACCTACCGCTTCAAGTAGGCGGAAGACAGCATGAGTTGTTGAGGAGGCTGACCCAATGAAGGTTCGAGCATCGGTAAAGCCGATTTGCGAAAAGTGCAAGGTCATCAAGCGCCATGGACGTGTCATGGTGATCTGTGAAAATCCGAAGCACAAGCAGACGCAGGGATAACGCTTGAGTCGGCTGAGAAGGAGGATCTGGAGTGGCTCGTATTTCAGGAATTGACCTGCCCCGGGACAAGCGTGTCGAAGCTGCGCTGCCCTATATCTACGGCATTGGCGGGTCGGCGGCGCGGCAGATTTTGGCGCAGAGCCAAGTGGATCCCGACACCCGCGTGCGTGACTTGACTGAAGAAGAGGTGAGCCGCATTCGCGAAGTGATTGACCGCGACTGGCGGGTCGAGGGTGACTTGCACCGTGAGGTGCAGATGAATATCAAGCGGCTCAGCGACATTGGATCGTATCGAGGCATGAGGCATCGCCGCGGGCTCCCCGTGCGGGGCCAGCGCACCAAGACTAATGCGCGCACCCGCAAGGGTCCTCGCCGCACGGTTGGTGCCAAAAAGAAGCGATAATCATAAGGAGGGATTTCCCACTATATGCCAGCGCGTCGTACTACACGGACCAAGCGCCGCGATCGGCGCCATGTCGATCGGGGAGTGGCCCATATTCGTTCCACCTTTAACAACACTATCGTGACGATTACCGATCCGCAGGGCAACACCTTATCATGGGCGTCGGCCGGCGGGTCAGGGTTTAAAGGCTCTCGTAAGAGTACCCCATTTGCGGCCCAGTTAGCCGCGGAAACAGCGGCAAAAGGTGCCATGGAGTACGGAGTGAAAGAAGTCGAAGTGTTGGTCAAAGGACCGGGTTCCGGCCGTGAAGCCGCGATTCGGTCACTGCAATCGGCAGGACTCGAGGTTAGCATGATTAAAGATGTGACCCCGATTCCGCACAACGGATGTCGGCCGCCTAAGCGGCGCCGCGTCTAATTTAACAGAAAGGAAGGAGGCGCAACACCAATGGCACGTTATACCGGACCCGTCTGCAAGCTGTGTCGGCGGGAGGGAACCAAGTTGTACCTAAAGGGTGAAAAGTGCTTTACCGATAAGTGTCCACTGACTCGGCGGCCTGTTCCGCCTGGGCAGCACGGCCAAGGGCGCCGTAAACTTTCTGAGTACGGGGTACAGTTGCGTGAAAAGCAAAAGGCACGCCGGACCTACGGGGTCATGGAGGGCCAATTTGCCCGGTACTTCGAGAAAGCTGCGAGGAAGAAGCAGGGCGTCACCGGCGAGGTACTGCTCCAGACGCTGGAGCGCCGCCTCGACAACGTGGTCTATCGCATGGGCCTAGCCGCGTCGCGAGCAGAGGCTCGCCAACTGGTGCGGCACAACCACTTTCAGGTCAACGGCCGGCGGGTGAACATCCCATCGTTTTCCGTCAAGCCGGGTGACGTCATCGAAGTACGCGAGTCCAGTCGGCAAAAGCCCCGGTTCAAGCAGATGGCTCAAGTAACATCGCGTCTGGTTCCTGCTTGGCTGGAAGTGAACTCGGAGGCCTTGCGTGGCACAGTGCTGCGACTGCCCAACCGGGATGAGATTGATGCACCGGTACAAGAGCAGCTGATTGTTGAGTGGTACTCTCGATAATTGGCGAACCAGGGATTTTGAAAGGGGGAAGGCCTGCTGACGCAGGCTGGTGGAATGACCGAGATCGAGAAACCGGAAATTCGGCGGGTTGATGATGGCAGTGAGCCTAACTATGGGCAATTTATAGTGGAGCCGTTAGACCGTGGCTACGGCATCACGCTGGGCAATTCACTTAGGAGGATCCTCCTTTCTTCGCTTCCCGGGACGGCTGTGACGACCGTTCGGATCGAGGGTGTTCTGCATGAATTCTCGGTCATTCCGGGTGTCCTCGAAGATACCGCGGACATTATCCTGAACCTTAAGCGGTTGGCGTTAAAGTCGTGGGCGGATGAGCCAAAAATGATTCGCATTGACAAAGAAGGTCCGACGGAGGTGACGGCGGGCGATATTATGGCTGACGCCGACGTGGACATCTTGGACCCGTCACAGCACATTGCCTATGTGGATGAGGGTGCCCGGCTCTCGATGGAAATGTCCATTGAGCGTGGGCGCGGGTATGTGCCTGCCGACAAGAACAAGAGGGCGGAACAAGCCATCGGCGCGATTCCGGTGGATTCGATCTTTAGTCCGGTACTCAAGGCCAACTGGCGGGTCGAAGACACGCGTGTCGGACACATCACCGACTATGACCGCCTTACCTTGGAAGTTTGGACGGATGGTTCCTTGTCGCCCGAGGAAGCGGTGTCGATGGGCAGCAAGATTTTATCTGACCATCTGCGCTTGTTTGTTAATTTGACGGACGGTGTCCCGGGCGTCGAGATTGGGGTGGAGCGCGAGGAAGACAAGCGCGATCGCCTCTTGGAAATGCCGATCGAAGAGTTGGATTTGTCGGTTCGGTCCTTCAACTGCCTGAAGCGCGCCGGTATTAACACGGTTGGGGAACTGACTGCCAAGACCGATGAGGACATGATGAAGGTGCGCAATTTGGGCAAAAAGTCGTTGGAAGAGGTTAAAGAAAAGCTGACCAGCCTCGGCTTGTCCTTGCGTCCCTCGGAAGAGTAGCCGGTGGTGGCGACGACCATTAATTTGTCAAAGGAGACAGTACCATGCCTGGACATCATCGCAAACTAGGCCGCAACGGCGGTCATCGCCGGGCCATGATGCGAAATCTCGTGACCTCTTTATTGCGGGAAGAACGTATCCAGACGACGGTGACGCGGGCCCGCGAGGTTAACCGGGTGGCTGAGCACATGATTACGTTGGGAAAGCGCGGCGACTTGGCCGCGCGGCGCCAAGCGCTGGCCTACATTCTCGATGAGGATGTGGTGACCAAGGTGTTTACCAACTTGGCTCCGCGTTATGAGGGGCGCAATGGCGGATATACCCGGATTATGCGGACGGGGTTTCGCCAGGGGGATGCAGCCCCGATGGCAATTTTGGAATTGGTGTAGTACGCCCATGGGCGTGGACCGGACGGCACCTGGAATCAGCAATCCGGGTGCCGTCTTTGTGCCTCCTAGCCGTTGCGCTTTATGTCTGATTGTGCGTTATGACGGTACGGACTATTATGGATTCCAGAAACAGAGTGGGAAGCCTACAATACAAGGCGAATTGGAGCGATGCCTTCAGGGGTTTTGGGGTCGAGGGCAGGTTCTGGGGGCCAGTCGAACGGATGCCGGAGTCCATGCGGAGGGGCAAGTCGTGGTATGGCGCGGACCAGTGCGTATGCCGCTGGACCGGATTTCGGAGGTGATTAACCGGCGCCTTCCGCCCGCTATCAAGATTGTCCACGCCCGGTGGGTGCCTGCCGGGTGGGATCCGCGCCGCGCCCAGGCCAAGCAATACAGTTATCGCGTATGGCGCGACGCGCTGCCGCCTAGCTTGCCTTGGCATCGCTTGGTGTATCCCTATTCGGCGCCGCTGTCTTGGTCGCGGTTGACTGAAGCGGCCCAGTTCTTTGTCGGTACCCATGACTTTCGGGCTTTTCGCACCGAGGGCTCCAGCGCGCGAACCACGGTGCGTACTGTCTTAGTGAGTCGATGGGCGGCGGAAGACGGCGGACGAGTGTGGCGGTACGAGGTTATCGGCACCGGCTTTTTATATCGCATGGTACGGCACATGGTGGGGAGCATGCTGGCGGCCGCGGAGCCGGGCAGATCGGTTGCACCCATTCGGCAGGGTCTGACCAACGTGAGCGCGAAGGTGACCTCGTTGGCGCCGGCCCAAGGATTGACGCTGGACTGGATTCAGTACGGACAGGAGGAATCGACCAATGTTTCGGGAAGTTGTGTTGGGATTGGCGGGTAATCCAGTCGTTGAAGGCGCGCTCAAGCGATACGGAATGCAGCTGGGAGCGGCCCGATTTGTCGCGGGCGCGACGCTGCCGGAGGCCATAGAACACATCCGCTCCATCAATCAGAAAGGCGTCACAGTGACACTGGACCACTTGGGTGAGGCGGTGCGTCAGCAGTCCGAAGCAGTAAACGCCAAGGACAGCTATTTGGCGATGCTTGATGCCATTCACCAAAGCGGCGTGGACGCCAACGTCTCCTTGAAGTTAACCATGATGGGACTGGGGCTAGATGAGGAGCTGGGACGAAAGCATCTACTGGAGATTGTCGATAAGGCGGCGGAATATAATAATTTTGTACGGATCGACATGGAGGACAGTCCGTATACCGAGGTCACCCTGAAATTATTTGAAGAGGCTCATGCGGCCCATCCCCAAAATGTGGGGGTGGTGTTGCAGGCCTACTTGTATCGCACCATGGATGACCTGAAGCGCCTGTCCGGTCCAAACAAGAACTTTCGCATCGTCAAAGGCGCTTATCGCGAACCGGTGTCTGTAGCGTTTCCGTCGAAAGCCGATGTCGACGAGAATTACGTGCGGTTGGTCGAGGAATCCTTAACGCGTGGCAATTACACAGCCGTAGCCACCCACGACGAGCGAATTATTGGCCGAGTGCTGAAATTTGTCCACGAGCATAATGTGCCCCGAGATCAGTTCGAGTTCCAAATGCTTTATGGCGTGCGTTTTTCCGTGTTGGAATCCCTGGCCAAACAGGGGTTTGCGACACGGGTATATGTCCCCTATGGTGAGGATTGGTACGCATATTACGTGCGCCGGGTGGCGGAACGTCCAGCCAATTTGCTCTTCTTCGCCCGCGCCTTGTTGGACCGGTGAGGAATTGGAAGCTTTTTCTTCCGATTCCCGTGCGGCACTGTGGTAATATTAGGCAGGTCCAGTACCGCAATCGGGGTTATTTGCAAATGGGTAGGGCTCGCCAGTTTTGCAATCAAACCAGGAGACTCACAGCGTCGGAGGGTAGCTATGGCAGATCAGGAGCAGGAACAGGCCATCGATCGTCTCGATTCAATTTTCACCCGGATTGGTAGATTATCCCGCCGGAGACTGCCCGACGATACGTTGACCTTTGGTCAGTTTGCGGTGCTACGAATGTTGTTTGACGAGGGGCCGTTGGCCATGGGAGCCATTGCGGAACGACTGGGAATTTCCTTGGCGGGCGCTACCGGTATTATTGACCGGCTGGTTAACCAAGGCGCGGTGCTAAGAACGCGCTCACGCGAAGATCGCCGTGTGGTTTGGGTAGATTTGAGCGAGTCCGGCCGGGATCGGATGAGAGGCCTCAAAGAAGAGCGTCGCCAGCAAATGCAGGAGCTACTCAAGCCCCTTACGGCAGATGAAATCGAAACGTTGCTGGTGTTGCTGGACCGGATTGCGCAAGGGGCCGAAGCACGTGAGCAGGAGGCCTAGTCAGGTCCCCTTTTTCGCAGTGAGTTTTGGCGGTCGGTCGGTTATTTCTATGCGGGAGGTCCTAAACTCCTCCCGCATAAAGCAAGAGTCTGTGACTTTTGGATGTGGCAGGTCCGTGCATTCGTCATGGGAGTGGGATGGCGTCGTAGCAGAGTTGCGGCCTCCCTGGAGTGGGCGCGGCGACCCGTGCTGCGCTTTTGAAATGCGCCGCGTGGTGGTTGCAGCTCTTGGGCACGACGACATTCCTTTTTAGAAAAGAGTGCCTGGGTCAACAGTTGTCTTCGCATAACGATTCGTTCATAGAAAGAGAGGTGTCGGCGCGGTTCTCTCGGTCTGACCGCCGAGGTTTCCGCATCGCGATTGCGATGAATATTATTGTGACCGGGGCTAGCGGTTATGTTGGTGTGGCAGTTGTGTCCGCGCTCTTAAACGCGGGGCATGCGGTTAAGGGGATATCCCGCCACAAACCCGATGCGTTCCAAGAACTTCGCTGGGTGCCCGGCGACGCCCGCCACATGGACTTGGTTGAGCCGCTACGAGGCGCCGATGCCGTGGTTCATCTCATCGGCATTATCCGCGAAATCCCGGAAAAACAGATCACGTTTGAATCAATGCATGTGGGGATTACGGAACGCCTCCTGCTGGCCATGCGCTCAGCCGGCGTAAAGAGACTGGTGCATATGTCCGCTTTGGGAACGAGACCGAACGCCGTGTCTCAGTACCATCAGACCAAATGGCAGGCGGAACAGCTGGTGCGATCGGCGGATGATATCGATGCGACCATCCTGCGCCCGTCCCTTGTCTTTGGAGGCTCTCCGCCGTTTTTTGAGCTGCTGAAAAGTCTGGCCAAGCTGCCGCGAGTACCGGTCCCGGGAGATGGCCAGACGTTGTTTCAGCCGGTGTCCCGGCGTGACATCGGCGCACTCATTGTGGGGGCGTTGGGTGATTCGGCGTCATATGGCCAAACACTGCAGGTGGGGGGGCCGGAGCGCTTCACCCTTAACCAGCTGATTGATCTGATGGCGAGCAAAGTCGGGCGTAGGAATCCTGCAAAGATACATTTGCCCTTAGCAATGGTCGGCGCGGTGGCACGATTAAGCCGGGTACTGCCAGTGCCGATTACGCCCGATCAGCTGGCCATGTTGACGGAGGCCAACACAACAACGGACGACGCCTGGCATCGGTGGGTGCCGTATCCCGAACCGCTTTCGTCATGGGACACGGAATAACAGGCGAACCGTTGCGGTGGATATATAGGTAAAGTGCGGAAAAGTCGCTCGGTATTGCGAACGCGCCTCGAACCACTCCTGTTCGGTCAGTAGACCCTGCCGAATCATCGCTGGCACTTCGCGGCCAATGCGATCAATGTCAAACTGGACCGACAAATCGTCGGCAGTCATGGGACCGGCATATACCGACGGATTGGTGGTTAGGTCCTCCAATACGAGTCCTGCTCGCGTCCCCGCCTCGGCGAGCTTTCGGCCCACGTATCGGTCTCCCGCATGGTTTTGGTGTGTCTGAAACGCACGAACTGCGTGTTGCCAAGCCTGGGGCGGTTCCGGATATTCGACCAGGTAGCCGTCATCGATATCCTCGATGGCTAGATATCCGCCAGGCTGTATGTGCTCGTGCACGCGAAGAAAAAAGCGGTCCAGATCGCCCACATACTGGGCTACGAATCTCACTAAGGCCAAAGTTGCTTCCTGTTTCCCGGCATCTTCCAAAATGTCGCCTAAGCGAAATTTCACTCGTCCTTGATTATCGAACAAGCGATTGATGTTTTGTGCAAGGTCGAGTACGTTGGCATCAATGTCATATCCAATGACGCGGCAAGATTTCAGCACCGCAATCTCTTGAGCGACAACACCAGGTCCGCACCCCAAATCCAAGACGAATTCGCCGGATATGCCGGGCCACGATGCAATCCAAGCCCGGCGAGACGCCGCTGTGGCTAGAGTTTGCAGCAAAAGCCACTGATATTCTTGCGGCGCTCCGGCCCAGCTGCGGCTAAGCCACCGATCCAATCCATCCAACGATGAGATATTTCCATTGCTCATAGGCTGATGATACCGTTATTGCCTGCACTCCGCCAATTTTTGTATGGTATCCTGACTTTCCTCTGGAATTGCTAGAATAGTAGGTGTATGACTGGGTTTGCATTCGACATCGAGGTGACTACCGACGGGGGGATGCATGATGCACAGCCAACTCAGAACCTATTACTTTCGCAAGTTCGTCAATACCATCGTTGATGCCACACTGATGAGCCCCAGCCTGGCGGAACTGGTCAGCCATCATTTGTCGGTGGATTGGCGGCGCCAGCAAAGGCCGCCTTACTCGGCCGTATACCAGGTTTTTGACGACCGCGAATCGTATTTGGAGTTGTCCGTGACCGATGCCCGGGGTTATGCGGATCCGGTTTATGAGCGTGGATTAGCGTTGTTAAAAATCGGGGTAAACGGCGCCTTGGTGTCGCTAGAAGATGAGACGTACGCGGCCAGAGCCTTCGAAGGCCGTCCCTTTCGCACCTGTCCCCACTGTCAACGCCCATTTCTGCGTTGGCTCGACTATTACGGCCATATTAAGACCAGCCATTGGGAGACTAAGGCGATTAGTTGACAGCGGCGGGACACCGGTTGAACACGATGCCTGCGCATGCCCCTTCCCAGGCGAAGCCGGGCGGGGTCAAGCGGAAAGGACCCTGGGGTCTCCATCATCCCATGGGTCCTCAGCCCTCCCGGAACGCCCCCACCAGAGCAGCGGGGTGTGGTGATAGATAGCGAGCGGATGGTGATTGATTGAGGCTTAAAGGGGCTATCACTTGCGTCGGTACCAAACAAAGCACTGGACAGATTTTGCCTGGTGTATCGGATGTAGGCGGTTAAGCCAACTGATCTGGGCCGATCTTTGACAGAACCTCCACGAAGCGGCGGCTCAATTATGCTATGGTCACATTAATCGGAAAATGGTTCTGTCGTGGCTAAATGGTTGGGAGGAATCCATGGATGTGCACGCCTTCGCGGAAATGACCTCTATACCGCTTGTCCAAGTGGCGGATGCGGTCCGCGCTGCCCAGGTGGGGGAGGAGGTCCGCGTTTTCACCGACGTCGAAGCCTTGATTCGCGACATGCGCGCGTTTGCCCATATGTCTGGAAACGAAGTGACTCGCGTTGAAGCCAGCGTCATGATAACCGTTGATCTGCACAAGACCGTCAACGACGTGTTTTCTGCAGACCCCGCGGCCTTTCGCAGCACGGAGCCCGGCTGGGTCATTGTGCTAAAGGTGCTGCCCACCAACCGGTTAGCTAGCCGTAACGGATAATTTCTTCGAGCGCTTCTTTAATGGCCTCTTCCGGGTGCTCCCCGCCTGATATTTGTGCCACCCGCTCGGCGATGCTACAGGCATTGATAATGCGCGAGACTTGCTTAAGCGCCCCTTCGATGGCGGCAACCTGCACGAGAATGGCGTCGCAGGTCTTCTCCGCCTGAATCATGGATTGCACGCCCCGAACCTGACCCTCGACGCGGCGCAGCCGCATCAGCAGATCCTCGCGGTCCCAGTATATCGTTGGTTTACTGGCCATACGGATTATTTCTCCTTTGCCGATCAATTTTTAAAACATTGGTGCGCCACGCGTCATCGACCCGCTCATTCCATTCGCTCCAGTTAGAGGTCGGGGCACGGTGCTCCACCAGCCAAGTGCAGTACCATACGGCCGCCCGGAGCTCTTCCGGGCCAATGCCCAGATCCATGGCCAGTGTATCGATTGAGGGATGGGTCTCGAGAGCTTTCAACACCGCCGGCAAATCCTGGCCGGCATGGCGCAGATAGGGGACGTTGTCCCACTCGCCGGAGGCGTGGCCGATGAACTTGAAGATGACCCAGAGAGGGAAGTCCGGATTTGTCCGGGTATCTTCCCAGTATTCCAAGCGCAGCTGCTCTTCGTCCATCTATTTCCCCCCGGTATCATAACGGATGCTGTGAACACTGTATCATACGAATAGATGCAGTATTCAGGGAGTGTTACAAATGTGGGTCGATCACCTCACCCTGGCCGTGCACCACATCGAGGCGCTTGATGAGGTTGTGCGCCACTTCGGCCTCTTGCGCCGCCCCGCCCCGCCGCTGTTTGGGGGCACCGAGCGCGCCGTCGTTCCGCTCTCACAGGGTTTTCTCGAATTGGTTGCCGTCTCCGACCGTCCGAGAGCCCGGCAGTACACGCTGGGGCGGGCGCTTCTTCGTTTTCTGGCGGCCGGCGAGGGTATTTTTCGGGTTGTCGCCGGCGTCCCTGACCTTGACCGCTTTATCCGTGGACGCGCCGCCCTGGGCGTCCACTATTGGCCCCCAATCGATGAGCAGATCACCGGAATCGGGCCGACCCCCATTCCCATTCGGCTTACTCAAATGGAGCCGATGCTGCCGTGGATTATGGCGTACCAGAAGCCGCAGCATCGCGACACGGAGAGCAGCGTCCGTCTGGCCGTGATCGACGTTCAGTCTCTTAATCCGGTCCTGACGGCGGTCCAGTTTCGGATGGCTCTCGGACCCCCGCTGAACACCCCACCCCCGGGGGGTACCGCTGTGATGGATCTGGACAACGTGACGTTCCGCTTCTACCGCGGTGCGTATACCGGCTTCAGCGGTCTGCTGCTGGAAGGGGAGGCGGCGTCTGCAGCAATAGAGATGAGAGATGGCACCTTATCCGCCACCGTGTTGCGAGTCTGACGAATTGCCAAAAAACGGCTCGCTCTCGGGAGAGGGCCCGCATAGAAAAACCAGTTCCGCCAGTTCCGTACCTTGGTCCGCCTTTCCCTGCAGGATCAGGCGATACGGGTGGTCCTGGCGAATCACCTCAAGTTGCCAGTGACCCATGGACGGAGGCTTTCCCGGCCCCTGGGGCTTTAATTCCGAACGCATGGCCAGCTCATATCCCGCGATCGGCTCGTCGTAGGGTAGGTAATCCATCCGCCCGAAGTTGATATTGCGAAGCGCCTTATTGATCTCAGGCAGCAGCTGAACCAGATCGGGAAACAGGCTGTCGCAGGCGTCGACCGGCAAACTTTTTCGGAGAATCGGCATGTTTCACCACCTTTTTGGGGAGCGGTATCATCATTTAAGTGAATCCCGCGAATGATCTGAAAAAAAAGTATCCGAAAACATTGTAAATTAGATGGAAGAAGAATAGAATACGTCATGTAAATAACTACCCATACCCGTACCCGGTTATTCGTTGTTGAGAGGGAAGGGATGTCTCTTATGGAGGACCGACTGGCAATTGTCTGTTCCAAAGGCAGCCTAGATATGGCCTACCCGCCGTTTGTGCTGGCCACGGCTGCCGCCGCCATGGACATGGAGGTCATGCTGTTTTTCACCTTTTGGGGTCTCGACATCATCAACCGCAACAAGATTGACTCCCTCGAAGTGTCCATCGCGTCCAATCCAGGAATGCCGGCCATAGCAAAAGTGGCGGGTGTTGTGCCATTTGGAACAAAGATGGTCAGCAGCATGATGAAGGACCAATTTGCCAAATCCCATGTGATGTCCATTCGAGAGTTCGTAAGCACTTCCGCTGAGATGGGCGTACACATGGTGGCTTGTCAGATGTCGATGGACGTGCTGGGCGTCAAGCGCGAAGACCTCATTCCTGAGGTGGAGGATGTCGTGGGAGCTGCCACATTTCTCGACTTCGCACGAGACGCCAAGATTCAGTTGTTCATTTAACCGTCGACACCGCGAGAGAGCACGGCCCTCAAGCATGAGCGCTCCAGGCTTGGAGGCTCCCGCCCCACAACTAGCGTTGGCCTGAATTGGAGAGTTCAGACTTGAAGGCCTTAGCCTTCGGCATGCCTGAATGAGGGCAGCCGAAGCACCTCACATTCTATGCAAGGAGATGGTCGGGATTGCTCTCGAACCTCTATCCTGAAGTGCCACTGGAGGAAAAGCAGCGCCTGTTCGATCAGGTCAAAGCTGATGCGCGCTTTGAGGACTATCTTTACGGGTGCTATGAGTGTGGCATCTGCGTGGCGGCCTGTCCATCCGCCCGCTTCTATGATTTTTCCCCGCGCAAGATTGCCCAGACCCTGGCTCGCGAAGACATCGAGATGTTCTACGAGCAGATGAACGACGATATCTGGAACTGCTCGCAGTGCTTCTCCTGCCTTCGCTGTCCGCGGCAAAACAATCCCGGGGGCCTCATCACCATCATGCGCGAGGTGGCGGTCAACAACGGGCTCAAGACGACGAAAGAGGCGCTGGCGGGCTACACCCGCATCATATACAAGATTATGACCACCGGGACCCAAGTGTCGCCCGACATGCTGCAGGAAGACGCCTTTCCGGACTGGGGTCCGCAGGTCAAGGAGGTGGCCACCCATCTCGATTTGTGGCGCCGGGCGCTGCCTCCCGAAACGCTGCATACCACCGGCCTTTCCTGGCAGGTGGAAGAGCGCACCATGCTGGAGCTCTACACCATTTGGAAGTACACCGGGGTGTTGGACATGATTCTGGAACTCGACGAGGGGCTGCACGACATCATGGAGGAATTGATGGACGATGCCCTCGAGGACCAGGGCTTCTCCATTGCATAATCAACCGTGCTAACCGAACAAGAAGGAGGGAGAGCGCATGAATCCGATGGATCTGCCAATGGCGCGCCGTGGGACCGACCCCGAAACCAGCCGAACGTTCTCGCCGGATCCCGACAACGCGCCCGATGAAGATATCCGGGAAGCCATTGTCGCACTGGGGCGGGAAGGCGAGTGGATTGTTCAGCCGGTCCCCGAGCCCTATTACGAGGCCCGCACCAAGTACGGGCGGGTCAAAAAAATCCCCTTGGAAAAGACCTGGCACCACAAGAGTTGCGGCCAGTGCGGGCATATTCCGGGGTACTCGACGTCGATCTTCTGGCTTAACCGGTTGCTCGGCTATGACTACTTCGATCCCCGCGATCAGACCTCGTGCACTGCCTGGAACTATTATGCGTCCGCCACCTCCAATCAGGTGGCGCAGGCGGCGGTGGCTCTGCGGAACTTCTCGGCCGCCTATGAGACCGGCTACTATCCCTTGATCCACTGCGGTACCAGCTTCGGGCACTACAAGGAAGTGCGGCACGAGCTGGTCCACAATCACGACCTGCGCCGCAAGGTGCGCGACGTCATTACCAAGCTGGGCCGTCCGTTTGTGATGCCGGAGGAGCTGGTGCACTACAGCGAGTGGATGTATGCCATCCGCGATCAATTAAAGTCGCGGCTGGTCGTAGACCTGTCAGACATTACCGCTACGGTCCACCCGGCCTGCCACTACTACAAGCTGCAGTCCGGCGACGCCATATACGATCCCGAAATCTATGGCGGGCAACGGACGGCAGCCGTCACGGCGGTGGTGCAGGACATGGGCGCCCATGTGGCCGACTACTCGACCTGGTATGACTGCTGCGGTTTCGGGTTTCGCCACATTCTGGTGCAGCGCGACTTCACGCGCAGTTTCGCCACCATGCGAAAAATCGAAGTGATGAAAGAGGAGGCCGATCCCGATGTGGTGCTGACCCACGATACCGGATGCGTGACCTCGCTGGACAAGAGCCAGTTCGCCACCCAGGCCCATGGCCGCAATGTCGGCATACCGGTGATGTCGGAATCCCAGTTTGCCGCTTTGGCAGTGGGCGCGCATCCGTTTCGGGTCGCCCAGCTGCATTGGCACTCGACCGACTATCGGCCGCTATTGGCCAAGATGGGGATCGACGTGGAGGGCGCATGGGCGGAGTTCCAAGAGGACCTGGCAAAAATCGAAAAGGGCTCGATGGAATATCTGACCTGGGACGCTGTGTTGTAAACGGCCGGAAGGAGACGGAGTATGGCAGGACATCGTCTGTTGGTGATCGGCGCCGGGCCCGCCGGGTTGGAAGCGGCCCGGGGCGCCGCCGATCTGGGACGCGAAGTATTGCTGGTCGAAGCCACGGGGGAACTGGGGGGCACGCCCTATGCACATTACGCCACCTTGACCCCGCATCTCAAGGGAACGCAGGACGCCATGCAAAACATGCTGGACGGGGTGAAGTCGCATCCTGCCGTCGATATCCGCTACAACACCCGGGTGGTTGCCAGTGAAGGAGAAGCCGGCAACTTTCGCGTCACGCTGGAAAGCAGCGACGGCGGGCGCTGCGTGGAGACTGTGGGCGCGGTGGTGGTGGCCACCGGCTTTCAGCACTTTGACCCGGGGCGGGAAACCCAGTTGTACGGATATTACGAATTCGACGATGTCATCACGCTGGTCGACGCGGAGCACATGATGAAAGAGGGCAAGATTGTCCGGCCCTCCAACGGCGAACCGCCCAAGCAGGTGGCGTTCATCCAGTGCGTGGGCTCCCGCGACCGGCAGATTGGCAATCGCTGGTGTTCCAAAGTGTGCTGCGGCATCGCTTCCAAGCAATCCATCGAGATTAAGCGCATGCTGCCCGACGCCAAGGTCTTCATTTTCTACATCGACATGCGCATGTACGGATTCTGGGAGGATCAGCTGTACTGGAAAGCGCAGGAGGAGCACAAGGTCAATTACGTCCGCGGCATTGTTACCGAGATCCTCAAAAAGGGCGACAAGCTGCTGATGAAGGGCGAAGACACCACCATGGGCCGGCCGGTGGAAGTGCTGATGGACCTTATTATCCTGTCAGTGGGCATGGAGCCGTCCAAGGGGACCTTGGAGATGGCGCAGGTCTTCAACCTCCCCCGGGAAGACCATGGGTTTTTGGCAACAGTGGGTGAGCCGCTCGATACCGTCACCACGCCGGTTCCTGGCATCTTTGTGGCGGGCGCGGCCGCCGGACCCAAAGACATTGAGGACAGCGTGTCGATGGGAGGAGCCGCGGCGGCGAAAGCCGTGAGCTTCCTCAACCGGCTATGGAAGAGTTCTGCGTAGCGCCATGGCTTCCAACACGCCGTTGATCGACGCGGAAGTGCTGCGCGAGTTTTTGAACAAGGCGGAACCATTCCTCACGGAGGAATATCTTTGCCGGCTCTCGTCCGACCTGGAATTGCGCCGGCGGTGCGTGGCGGAGCGCTATCCGGACTGGCCGGACTTGTGGAACTTGGTGTCGGCAACCAAGCGCTTGGCGGCGGAGGAACGGGCGGCCTGGCAGCCGCAGCTATCCCCCATGCGGCCGTTATTAAAACAAGCCGACGTGCATGCGGTACTGGCCGGGCTGGAGGAGATGTCCGATCCGCGGCCCAAATGGCTGGTTGACTGGGCCACCTTTTGGGCCCATGCCGCGAATCCAGAAGTTGTGTGGTGGGCCCGCTGGGTCTATGCGCCCACGGCTGAAACCGGTGCTCTGCTGCTTTTGCTGGACAATCCCACGGTGCTTCAGGGAGCGCGGGATCTCACGGCTCAGTACCGACGGGTGAGCGATGCGGTGCGATTTCTCAAGGCTGTTCTTGAAAGCACCCGGAGCCTCGACACGGTGGCAGCCGAGTATCGCCCGGTGGTCACCCTGGCAGTGGTCTACACCGTCTACATGTTCACCATGGCCTCCTGGAAGCTGACCGAGGAATTCACCCAAGTTCTGCCGCCGTTTCCCACGGTTGTTCGGATGGTGTTAGGCCTAAATCGATGGGAGGGAAAATGATTGGCACAGAAAGCCACCCCGATTGAATTAGATGTCGCCGTCGTCAATGGCGTCGAATTGAACGGGCAGTGGAATCGAATATTCCAGCCGCGGGCGATTTCCGAATACGATTTGTCGGTACTGGAAGAAGTGACCGCGATCCCCGGGGCCGAGTCGCTCGGCTACTGCTACCAGTGCGGGAAGTGTACATCAGTCTGCCCCGTCGACGTGGTGGGCGACTATTCCCCGCGCAAGGTATTCCGGCGCACCCAGCTCGGCATCTCGCTCTTTGAGAGTCAGGACCTGTGGCTCTGCACCACGTGTGCCGACTGCCTCAGGGTCTGCCCCAAAGAGGTCAACATGATTGACATCATGCCGGCGGTGCGCGAAAAGGCAGTCATGGATGGTAATGCGCCTCAGGAACTGCTTACGGCATTCGAGAATACCGCTCGCTATGGAAACCCGCTGGGCGAGCCGGCTCGCAGGCGGGCCGAGTGGTCTAAGAGCGCGGGCGTGCCCGTACCGATCATGAAGGAGCACAAGTCCCCGGTGGATGTGCTGTGGTTCGTGGAATGCTATCCTGCCTACCATCCCCGCGGCAAAGATGCGTCGGTGGCGCTGGCGCGCATTCTCAATGCGCTGGGCGTCGACTTCGGCATCTTGGGCGCTGAGGAAAAGTGTTCGGGCGATTCACAGCGGATGGCCGGAGAGGCGGGGCTCTTTGAAATGCTGGCGGAGGATAACATTAAGGCGCTCTCCAAGTACGAGTTCAATACCTTGATGGTCACCGATCCGCACGCCTTCAATGCCTTCCGCCACGAGTACCCCAAATTCGGTGGGGAGTGGCCTACCTATCACTACACCCAGATGTTGGTGCCGCGGATCCCCGACATGACGTTTACTCAGCCGATTGAGCGCAGGGTCACCTTCCACGATCCCTGCTATCTCGGCCGCCACAACGGCGAATATGAAGCACCCCGCCAACTGCTTCAGGTCATACCGGGCCTGAACTTGGTGGAGATGGGGCGCTGTCGCGAGAACTCGTATTGCTGCGGTGGTGGTGGGGGCGGCATGTGGATGGATAGTTTCACGTCCGAACGGCTAACCATGCGGCTCTCCGAACGGCGGGTACGAGAGGCGGTCGAATACGGGGCAGAAATTTTGGCTGTCACCTGTCCGTACGAGGTGTCACGCTTCGAGGATGCGGTGAAATCCACCGGCAATGCCGGAAAACTGAAGGTCTTAGACATCGCCGAACTGCTGGCTCATTCGATGGGTTTGGTGACGGCCGATGTATAACACGCACTGGGCAATTTGGGAGGCTGTCGCATGGGTGAAGTGAATGGGTGTCTTCTGCCCGAGGATCTCTGGTATTGGCCGGAAAAGCACGTGTGGGCACGGCCGGAGGATGATGGCACGGTGGTCATGGGGATGACCGATGTGGCACAGAACCTGGCCGGGAAAATCGTGGCGGTCAATCTGAAGGCGCCGGGCAAAGTACTGGCCCAGGGCAAGAGTGCCGGCACACTGGAAAGCGGCAAGTGGGTGGGGTCCATCCCCACGCCAGTGGCTGGCCAGGTCATGGCGGTGAACGACGCCGTGAAGAGAGCTCCGCACATCGTTAATGAGGACCCCTATGGGGAAGGTTGGCTCATTCGCATTCAGCCGGCCGATTGGGAAGCGGGGCAAGCGCTCTTGGTACATGGGCCGGAAGGCATCGAAGCCTACCGGGGCCGGCTCGATGCTGAAGGCATCCGCTGCCAGCATTAGCGGTTTGACCGGGAGGAGGGAGAACGTTGGCGTTCGTCTTTGCTTGTGAACTGCCCGACGACCTCTGGTTCGATGTCGAGCGGGATGTGTGGGTGGGCGATTTGGGCAACGGAACCGTGCGGATGGGCATGACCGATCCGGCACAGACCCGGGCCGGCCGCATTCTTTACCTGCGCATCCGCGCTGGCAAGTCGGTGGCAGCGGGCAAAAGCCTGGCCACTGTGGAGAGTGCCAAGTGGGTCGGTCCGGTACCGTCACCGCTAGCGGGCACGGTGGTGGCCGGCAACCCCGCGGTGTTGGAGGATCCCAACCTTATCAACCGGGACCCCTATGGTACGGGATGGCTGCTGGAATTCCGTCCGGCTGACCCAGCGCTTGATCAGTCCGGGCTGTTGAAAGGGGATGCGGCCGTCCGTGCCTACCGCGAGAAGCTGCAGGCGGAGGGGCTGACCTGCATGCGTTGCGCCGACCCGGCGGGTGAGACCGAAACGGGTTCGTCCGAACCCCGGTTACAACTTTAGTGGTGAGGCCGAAGGAGCGAGGGGGCATGCGTTATTTGAATTTGGGCACCGTAGGTGCCCGCGAATCGCAAGCCGTATATCACGCTTTGGCGGAGTTGATGGAGCCGGGAGACCCGGTCACGCTGGTGACGGTGAGTCCTGACTCGCCCTACGTGTGCGTGGGATATCACCAGGTGGCCAGCCGTGAAGTCGATCGCTGCTACTGTGAGGCGCACAACATTCCGGTGGGGCGCCGCATGGTCGGAGGCGGGGCGGTATGGCTAGACCATGACCAGATTTTTTGGCATCTCATCATGCCGCGCCGGAACCTGGCGATCGACGCGCTCTACCGTCAGTTTCTAGCCGCACCCGTCACCGCCTATCAGCGCATGGGCATCCAAGCCGCGCACCGCCCGGTTAATGACATTGTGGTGGGGCCGCGGAAGATTGGCGGGACCGGTGCCAGCACCATGGAAAACGCCGATCTACTGGTGGGCAGCATCATGATGGACTTCAACACGGAGGCAATGGCCCGGGTATTGAATGTGCCCTCGGAGAAGTTCCGCGACAAGATGGTGTCTTCCTTAAAGGACTACATGACCACGGTGAAGCGTGAGCTGGGGTCCCGGGCGCCCTCGCGCGAAGACGCCACCCGACAACTGGTCGAGGCGTTCGCGGAGGTGTTGGGCGAGAGGCTGGTCGCTGATGTGCTCACGGCGAACGAAACGGAACGGCTCCATTATTATGCCGACCTCTTATTCGATCCCAAATTTGTGTACCGCCGCGAGGGGTACCTTCAACCCGGCATCAAGATTCGCGATGGCGTGCGGCTGCTGGAGGGTGTGCACAAGGCCCCGGGCGGTCTGGTGCGTGTGGTCTGGCGAGAGACTGAGGGGCGCGTAGACGACATTGTGATCGGCGGAGACTTTTTTGTCGATCCGGCTGATGCCTTAGCCAAACTGGAAGACCAGGTCCGCGGCGTGCCGGCTGATCCCGAACGCATCGAAGCGGTGTTGAGGGAAGCCTGGCGGAACCTGGATGCTCCGGGCGTGAGCGCCGGGGACATTATTCAGGCCTTTAAGCAGGGACAGACGCTGGAACCGTCGCGGTCTGGGGACCGGGTTTGATGTTTTGAGAAAAGGGAGGGTTCACGATGGAAACGGAAGCTGTGGCGTTGGTGGTTGATGCTAAGGGGTTGGCATGCCCCATGCCAATTTTCAAGGCCAAGAAGGGTCTAGGGACGGTGGAGGTGGGGCAGGTGGTCGAGGTGCTGTGCACCGACCCGGGTTCCATGGCCGATTTCAAGGCGTTCGCCAACTCGACTGGTCATGAGCTGTTGCTGGCCGAGGAAAGTAATAAAATCTATCGGTTTTTGGTGCGCCGGGCCAAATAGCGAAGGGGGCTAATCCATGTCGGACGAAACCAAGAAGTACCTGTATCTCATTACGCATGGTACCGAAACGCCGGAGCGGTCGGCCTCACCCTTTTTTCTGGCCACCACTGCAGCGTTGATGGATCACGAGTCCACCATGGTCTTCACCATCACCGCGACCAGCCTTTTGAAGAAAGGCGTGGCCGAATCGCTCCACATCAAAGAGAGCGGTGAAAGTTCTACCCTTGACTTCTTTATCGACCAGGCCCGCGAGGCGGGAGTTAAAATGTACGTTTGTGCACCCAGCCTGGATTTGAACAACTGCAGCATGGATGACCTGATTGAGGTGGATGGGGTGGTCGGGGGTACCGCCCTGAATGAGATGGCGGCTGAAGCCGATGTCGTCATTACGTTCTGATGGAGACCTCTGACCGCCTGTGGAAAGAAGTGTTGAGGCTGTCCCGGGAAACCTCCGTCGAGACGATTGATGAAGTGGCGCGCCAATGTCTCGAGATGGAGCTTCCCTGGACCAGCCGGCTGGCGGGCGTGGCCGGCGTGCTGCACCAAGTGGTCGGCCTGCCAACCGGGGTATCCATTTATGGGGTGGTGAAACCTGGAAGCGGCCTGGTGCTGGCCGCCGGTGCCGGGCTGGCGGGGCCGATGGCCGCCGCATGGGGGGCGCCCATTGCCGGACTCGCCGCGCAGGAACAGGCCGCGCAATTTGCGGGCCAAGCGCGCGCCTTCCACGACTACCTGGGGGGCTGGATGGGAGTGGCAGAGTGCATCGCGGTACCCGTGATGCGCGACAGACGACTCTTCGCGGTGCTTGAAATACGGTCGCATGAGGAGGGACGCTTGGGACTCGCGGAGGCGGAACTGACAGCCAGGCTGGCCGCGGACATCGCTCTTGTATGGCCCCAACCAAGTCAAAATCACGAAACCTGGAGGACGAGTAGATGAATATTGGTGTGGTGATGAAGGATGTACCCGACCTGGTGGAGGATCTGGAAGTGGAAGACAGCGTCCTGCCACTGGATGACATGAGCTTTGTCCCCAGCGAGTGGGACGATCAGGCGCTTGAGGAAGCACTGCTCTTGAAGGAAGAGGAGAACGCGCACATTACGGTGGTCACCATCGACACCGGAGATGTAGACAACATGCTATTCACCGCGCTGGCGAAAGGCGCTGACCGGGCGGTTAAGCTAGTCGGTGACTTTACCCGGGAACTGTCCAATCGTCAGCGGGCAACGCTCTTGGCCCACTACTGCCAAGACCAGGGGTTTGATCTGGTGTTGACCGGCGTGCAGGCGATCGACGACCTCGACGGCCAAATCGCCGGATTGACTGCCGGTCTTATGAACGTGGCACACGCGTCGGTGGTGCGCGACGTGCACCTGAGCGGCAATGCGGTCACCTGTGTGCAAGAGTATTCGGGCGGTAAGATGGCCGAGCTGGAACTGCCCACACCGGCGGTGCTGGGAGTCCAGGCGGCCCGCAAGCCGCCCCGCTACGTCACCATCGCCAAAGTGCGGCAGATACAAAAAACGGTCGAGCTAGAAGAGATTGAAGCCGACAGCGGAGCAGGGGACGCCCCGCTGGTCACCATTCGCCGCCTGTACAAACCGGAGGCGTCAGGCCACGCCGAGATGTGGGGAGACGATGTCGACGAGGTGGCCGACAAAATCGTGAGTCTGTTGGAAGACAAAAAGCTCTTGAGGAGTTGAAACTATGGGACAGATTGTCGTTGTGGGAGAGTGCCTGGACGGCCGTCTCACCGATGTCAGCCAGGAACTACTGACTCGGGGATGCGAACTGGCGGCCGAAAGCGGAAATTCGGTGCTGGCGGTGGCATTTGGCGACGACGCCCAAGAGGCTTTGAAAAACGCGGAAGCTGACGAGGCGGTGGCTGTTTCCGGCGACGCAGTCCGCATGTATAATCCCGAAGCGTACGAAGGCGCCCTGGCCGCAATCTTCCAAGAGAGCCCGCCGGATTTGGTGCTGCTCGGCAACACCACGATGGGGATGGATCTAGGGGCCGCCTTGGCGGCGCGGCTCAACAGACCCATGGTGGCGTACTGCACTGCACTTTGGCGGGAGAACAGCATGGTTGTGGCCACCAGCCAGATTTACGGCGGAAAATTGGCGGCGGAGGTGGAAGTGCCGACCGGCACGATTGTGACCGTCATTCCCGGCTCCTGGCCAGCGAGCGGCAAAGCGGGCACTCCCCAGCTGCGTGACATGTTGGCGCCCGAGGCCAAGACCACGGTGTTGAAGGTGGTCGAGGCCGACTCCAGCGGTGATGTGGACATTACCCGGGCAGACATTCTGGTCAGCGTGGGCCGCGGCATTGCGGATCCGGACAACTTGGAACCGGCCGACGAGCTGGCCAAGGCGATTGGCGGGGTAGTAAGCTGTTCGCGTCCGGTGGTGGATGCGGGATGGCTGCCGCGGTCGCGCCAGGTGGGCAAGTCTGGACAAACGGTCAAGCCGAAGTTGTATCTGGCACTGGGAATCAGCGGCGCGCCTGAGCACCTGCAAGGCATGAAGGATTCCGAGATCATCATCGCCGTCAACAGTGATGAGAACGCGCCCATCTTTGAGGTGGCCCACTACGGAGCCACCGCCGATATTCTCGATTTGATGCCGGCCTTGACGGAGAAGCTTCAAGGGAGGGCTGGGTAATGGCGGTGCGCACCCTGTTGATGGTTCTCACTATTGCCATGATTTTGGCTAGCGGCGGCCTCTTCCTGCGGCGTCTTGCGACCATTTATGGGGTGATGAAGGCGGCCCGGCCGATTTACCGCATGGACCGGATCGGCGAGCGCATCAAGTCGGTGGTGGAGCACGTAGTGCTTCACCGCCGGATGTTTCGCATTACGTTTTCCGGCCTACTGCACTACTTCATCTTCAGCGGATTTGTGGTTCTCTTGATCGATATCGTCGAAACGGTAGGCGAAATTTTCTTCCCCGGATTCACGGTGGGACGGATTCTCGCCCCCTTGGTCGATGTTTGGGTCATCCTGGTCGCCATCGGCATTGTGATGGCGCTCTACAACCGAGTGGTGATCCGTCCCGCGCGGTTTAAGGGCTCGGATGAGCACGATGCCTTCTTAATTCTGGGCCTCATCGCCGCTATTATTATCGGGATTGTTGTGCACGATTCGTTCTTCCCCTTCGTGGCCCGGGAAGTGTTGCACGTGCCTGATCCGGTGGCCCAGTCGCACTTTTTGGGCTATGGTTTGTCCCATCTGTGGGTGTCCCTGGGATGGACCGGACCGACAGCCGCCTCAATTGGCTATGCGGTGGGGTACCTGTTGGACATGGGCATGGTGTTTGCGTTTCTGGCCTACCTTCCCTATTCCAAGCACTTTCACATTTTCACCGCGGTGCCCAACATCTTCGTCCGAAACCTCAATCCCAAAGGCGAGCTGCTGCCCAACCCGGTAGAAGAAACCATGGCTATCCGTACCTTTCAAGATCTGACCTGGAAGGATATCGGCGATCTCTACACCTGCACGGAATGCGGCCGCTGTCAGGCGGTCTGCCCAGCGCATGCGGCGGGTCAGCCGCTCTCCCCCAAAATGGTGATTCTTGAGCTGCGCGACGCCCTCAACGAGCGCATTGCCAACGGCACCCTCAACGACCCCGATCAGTCTCCCTTGGCCGGCGGGGTGGTTTCCCAGGAAGAGCTTTGGGCCTGCACCACCTGCGGCGCTTGTCAGGAAGCCTGCCCGGTCTTTATTGAACACGTGCCCAAAATCGTCGGCCTGCGTGCGGCACTGCTTGAGGAGGGTGAAGTGGACCCCAACGCACAGAAGGTTCTGGTCGCGTGGGACCGTCAGGGCAATTCATTTGGGCAGCCGGCGCGAAAGCGTCCGGCCTGGGCGAAGAGCATCGACGTGCCCATCAAGGATGCGCGCAAGGAGCCGGTGGACTGGCTGTGGTTTGTGGGGGACTTTGCCTCCTGGGATCCGCGGGTGCAGCGGCTGACCCAGTTGATTGCGCGTCTCCTTCATCACGCGGGGGTTGACTTTGGCATCTTGTACGAGTCGGAGGCCAATTCTGGCAATGAGGCGCTGCGCATCGGCGAGTACGGGCTGTTCGAAGCTCTGGCTCAAAAGAACATCAAGGCGCTGGAAAAGGCGCAGTATCGGCGCATCTTCACCACTGACCCGCATTCCTTAAACGCGCTCAAGAACGAATACCGCAAGTTCGGGTTTGAGGCGGAGGTGCTGCATTACACCGAAGCGTTTCTGGAACTCATCGACCAGCGACGGCTATCGGTGGGCTCGGTGCCGGTGCGGGCCACGTATCACGATCCGTGCTACCTGGGCCGCTGGAACGGCATCGTCGAAGCGCCCCGGCAGCTCATGCAGCGCCTGGGGGTGAATCTGGTGGAGATGCCACGGCACGGCGCGCAGAGCTTTTGCTGCGGTGCCGGCGGGGGGCGCATCTGGATGGACGAGACCGGCATTCAGGATCGGCCCGCCAATCAGCGCATCCGCGAAGCGCTGGCGCTTCCCGGTGTGGGATTCTTTGTGGTGGCCTGTCCCAAGGATGTCTCCATGTTTTCTGCATCGGTGACGGCAATGGGAGTCGAGGAGAAAATCCGCGTGGTGGATATGGCCGAATTGCTGGCGGTGGCGGTAGGGCTGGAAACAGCAGAAGAGGCTGCATTGGTTTCTTCATAGCCTACGGAGCAAAGGAGGTTCAAACTGCTTACTGCCAATATATGATTATCTATGGAAAGCTGGTCTAATGCTTCGACTTTCCACGAGCAAGAACAACTTGAAAGTCTTGCCCTGATTGACTTAGGGGGCGCGGTAAGTCAACCCCAATCCATCAATGTCTCAATGCGTGGAGGCATCAGGGTGTCAGCCACAATGCGAGCGTGGAAAGCTGAGTGGATCAATGACCCTTTCAGAGGACAAATCGTTCGACACCACTCCTCTGGTGGATTGACTCTGCGCGGGGACCATGATACACTGTGCCGAAACATATGTATTGACAGAGAGTTATCGTCCTGATCGAAAAGGCCCCGTACGGCAGACCCCTGACTTCATTCAGGGGGTCAGGGGTACCACAACGCGGAGGCTCGAGGCCGAAGCGTGGTCCGAATCTGAGCGCTATAGTCGAGATCATGCCCTCCCCCGACCCCAGTGGGACCGGCGGTTTGCGCCGCCGTTACGGGTGCGGAAAGGATGGTTCCAACGATGGAAGTCTTATATCCGGCTTGTGCGGGGCTGGATGTCCACAAGAAGACGGTCGTGGCCAGCATCTGCCTGACGGATCCCCGCGGTCGGGCCACGTTTCGCACGCGCACCTTTGGCACGACAACCCCCGATCTGCTGGACCTCCAAGCCTGGCTGGCTGGCTGGCCATCGGGTCACCCATGTGGCGATGGAGGCCACCGACTCCTATTGGAAGCCGGTGTATAACCTGCTGGACGGCCCGTTCACCACGTGGGTCGTCAACCCCGCGCACATCAAGAACGTGCCCGGGCGGAAGACAGACGTCAACGATAGCACCGGGATTGCCGATCTCTTGCGCCATGGTCTGCTGCGGCCCAGTTTTATCCCCGATCGCCCGCAGCGCGAGCTGCGGGAGCTCACGCGGCAGCGGACCCAGTGGATCCCGCCGAGCGTTCCCGGGATGTGAACCGCATCCAAAAGGTGTTGGCAGGCGCCAATATCAAGCTGGCCTCCGTGGCGACCGACGTCCTGGGCGTGTCCGGGCGGGCCATGATCGAGCAGCTTATCGCCGGGGAAACCGCGGTGGGCCGGCTGAAGGCCAAGTGTGCGGCCTTGATTCCCGCGTTGGACGGGCGGATGGGAGCGCACCAACGCTTCCTCCTCCAGTAGCTCCTCACGCATGTCGACCAGTTGACCGTGCTCATTGAGGCGCTTGATGCCGAGATCGCCCGTCGCGTGGATGCCTTCGAGGCCCTCATCCAGCTGCTGTTGTTGGCGCTAATGCTAATTGTCATCACTTCGACTAACATGCCTGTCACAGGATCTGCCGGGTATTCTCGGTTCAGACGGGGCCTGGGAATGTAGAAGAGTCAGGCTGGGATTCGCGTTTGGCTGACGGCTGAAGCTCACGACGTGCGCCAAACGCGAATGCTATGGGGAGGCGCATGCGTTCGACAGTCATCCCCAGGATCTTAACGTAGCGAGTGCTCACAACGGAAACCATGATGACAACCTAATGAGTCAAACCCATGACAAAATAACTTAGCCTCAACAGCTGTGCACCATTCCTGGGATTAGCCGGCGCATCGGGGAAGTGATCCTGGCTGAACGCCGCCCCGACCTGAGCCGGTTCCCCGACGCCGATCATCTGGCGGCCTGGGCCGTGACTCATACCAACACCTTCCTGGCCGCCTTGTCCAAGCGCTGGGTCCGCCGGCTGGAGAAGCCCGGCTACCGGGTGACCGTGCAGCCCGCCGCATCGGACGACACCGACTCGCTCCCCAACACTGGCTAGCGGACCGCGGAGTACCTGGGTAGTCGGGGTTGCTGTAGCAAACGACCGAAAATGGCAATGGCCATACCGAAAGCCATGCTTTCGCCCGAAAATAGTCCCGCGCGGCCCCATTTCTCGCCTGAAGGAATCACGGAAACTTCTTGATCTTGTGCCCAACCTCACGAATGGCGAATTCATTACATATCAACGAACGGCAGACTTATTGCCATTTTTGTTCCAATGATACAGGAACCCCAACTGCACCTGGCACTAAGAGTTGGTGGCAAACGATTCGCAGTCAGAACGGCGTGCGATTTGGAGTGATCAAAGCCACCGAAGGAATTTCTTACGTAAATCCCTACGCCCAGTCAGCGTGGGCTGCCTGCAATGCGGTGAATGGTGAAAGTGGCACCGGGCTTTACCATTTTCTTGATTGGCAGTACTCAGGTACAAAACAGGCTAATCACTTCTGGAGTAAAGTGCAATCGCTTACGAACCCGACATACAACATTAAGGGCAGTATTTTAGCGGTGGATATCGAAGAACCCAATGGCAGTAGTTCCACAGGGACACCCTCGGTCACTGTTGTCAATGACTTTATCAATGAGCTATCCGCAAAACTCGGCGGTTTCTTGGGCAACCTGGTGATTTATGCCAACAAGGATACATGAGTGAGACTATTGGGAAACCCCACTAATTGGTCCGACATTGCCATGTGGCTCGCCGCAATGGATGGCGAATCGTATTGCCCCCCTTACACCTTTTTGGTGGTTGGGTCAACTGGTCCTATATGCAATATGGCATTGCCACTTTAGATGGGGTCCCCACCGATTTAGATGAGATGAATGTCTAAGCATATCGAGCGAGCGATCTAAAAAGTCAAAGAGCAGAGCAATCTTTGACTTTTTAGCTTTATTATCGACACCTCGGGAGCGTAACCAAACAGATCATGGCAGCGTTTTTTGCTGAGAGGAGGCTCGCCGAGCATGAAATCCCATAAGAAGCAAATCGGAATCGCACTCATTCTGTTGGCGGCTCTTACAGGATGCGGCACCCGTCATGGGGGTGAAACGGCTCTGCGCCCCCAGGGGACAGGGGGCTTCCCCTCGATTGTGCAACAGGTCATGATGAGCCTAAAAGGGCATACCACGATCCCTCTCCTCGCCCCGACCTTTGTCCCTACGGGGAGCGGACATCTTACGGCCACCAAAAACCCGGGGGGAGTGTCACCAAACAGTTACCACGTTAATCTGTTGACGACAAAATCTCCGGTTGCAGTGAATGCGCCGTCACTTGCCAATAGTACGTACCCCGAGGTAGCCTCTTTTGGCGCTTCACGATGGCCATCGTCAGCCCAAGCCATGCGGGCGCTTTCCGCCTGGAACGCGAATGAAGGCATCATTCCTCAACCGCCTGAACAACGACGCGCCGTGGCACTAGGCTATCACGTCACAGCCACGATCTACACGATGGGCAATGTCACCAGCATACAATGGCAGGTCGGACGATGGCTTTTCGAGGTCAATGACTCCCACAACGTCGCTCGTACCGCAGTAGCGAAACAAATCGTTCGTTTTACGCACCAGACCCCCTTTCCGCGGGCGGATCAAGCCGGCCTTGTGATCATCAATGACAACACGACAGGGATCCACGAGACTATCCAAAGCCAAAGTCTGGTGATATGGACCCGAGGACCCATCTCATACAGCGATCAAACCACGATGCCGCTGAATGCTCTGCGCATGGCGGTGTCAATGAAAGAATTTTAATCCAGGACATGGCTTATGGCGGCCGCCCTGCTCCCTTCTTATCGCTTCCACGGCCACCATGAGCGTTTTTGGGCTTGCGCGTGGTCTGCTGCCTGTTGTTGCATGGCGCGAATGGCCTTCATCAACTGATGGTCTCGGGCGTCCAGGTGATCATCAATGACGCGTCGCAATTGTTCCGTTTTTTGGCGGCTTTCCGCCACTTCCTGCCGCAAAGGGCCATCTCGGTGGCGATGGCCGTCATGGCTGTGGCCAGGGATTGTTGCAGGGTTTGCAAGGCTTCGGTGGCCGTCATGGCCATATCATGGCCATCGACCGCCACCGTGACCTGCAGGCCGCTTTCGGATAACGCGCCCTCGATCCGTTCCGCGTTCCACCCCGCCTCATACCACTCTCGGATCTGTTGGAGAATAGATATCACGGATTCTGCCACCAAGACGCGCCGGCCCTGCCGACGGGTCTGAAGATGATGGCCGTGAAGTTCCAAATACCGCCGGAGGGTCCGTTCGGGGATTCGTGTCTGTCGTTCGATCTCGCCTACGGTTAGCCAATCATCCATTTCAACCACCTCGTGACCGGGATTCCGTCGTCATGCCGTCAGGATACTCCAATCCTTGATTTATTCAGATATTTTTGTGGCCATGGCCATAGCCATGGCCATGGTTCGGCCACTATCGTCATGCCATCTTAGGTTGAACATAAGCTAGTTGCTTCCTTGCCCGAAAATTCCACAAGCGCGCCTACTTACCGTAACTTCGGGTTTTATGGCAACGTTATACATTTACCAGAAAATGGACAAGATGGGAGGCCGTTGCTGAAGGTCATACCCCACCCACAAATTCGAGGAGGGAGAACATGGCGAAGTCTGTCGAAGAGCTCTGTATCCAGGACTGTTTATTAATTGCCCCGTGGATTGGCATTGACTTTGCTCAACAAGGTGTGTGGCGTGGAACACGGTTTATCCCTTTGCCGGCTCGAACCTTTGCCATCTTAAGCTGCCTTGCGCGGCACCCCAACACGGTCATGGCAATCGATCACCTGCTGGCGATCGGGTGGCCGGGGGAACTGCATGCTCCCAGCGACTTATCGCGGCATATTCACCGGATTCGTCAGGCTATTGAAATTCACCCAAAACAGCCACGAATTCTGGTGAACCGTCGGGGGGTGGGGTACTGCTTTCGGGATGGCTCTTAACGTTTCGCCTCCCCGATGAATGTCCGAAAAGTGTCTAACAAGTGTCGATCAAGAGTCCTCCTAGTGTCGATTTCGGGCCCTATGCTGAAGATGCCTTCAGATGGAGAAGGCATACAAGCGTTTGATAAGTGGAGGTGGATTCACAATGGCATGGGCAGTAGACACGGTGGATTCTTTGGCTAGCATCGATTGGGCTGCGTTCTATAACTGGAAAAAGGCTTGGCCTCAATGGGCCGGTCGTTATTTTTACGGCGGGGCGGATTGGTATTCCGGAGAGTTCACCACGGCTAAAAAGAATACTGATGGAAACCTTGTACGAATAGCGCCGTTACAAGGTGGGTTATCCGGCCATGAGAAAACCGCAGGAATCGATGGACACAATTGGGGAATTTCCGATGCGACAGCAACGTGTAAAAGCATCATTAGCGCGATTGCAGCTAAGCAACTGACCCTCCCCTCAAATGGTGATCCGGTCATAGTTTGGTTGGATGTGGAACCCGGAGTTAAGATCGCGCCAGCCTATTGGGCTGGTTGGGCGAACACGGTGTTCAACTACGACTATAATGGCGTACTGCCCTTCCTTCCTGGCATTTACACCCAGTTCACGCCATCGGGTGGGCTATGGTATCCCCAGTCGTCTGTTCAAAACTGCCTAAATACTGTGTGCGAGTATTGGCCGGATGATGAATACACGTGCTATGGGCTCTGGACGGCTCAACCCGAGGACTGCAGCTATGCGAGCGATCCAACAGCCATCCCTGATTGGTCTGTATTCGGCAGTTTCACGCAGACCAGATGTGGCAACAAGTTCCCTGTTCCCCTGTACCTCTATCAGTATATGGAACCGGGGTCGGCATTAAATATCTGTGGGGTCAAGGGATTTGCTGGCGGACAGAACCTGGACCTCGATAGTTCGGATAATCGGGGCGGTCAAAGTTATATGCTGTCGATCGTGTAGAGGCACGAGGATGTCACTCATCGTTGTGGGGTGCGGAGGGCCCGCCAGGCTTTTCCACCATCGTGTGTCATCCACAGCGCATAAGCATTGCCTGACGATCGAACGGCCAGGAGATCGCCATCACGGGGGCCAGAAAAAGTCACGCTAACCAGGTCCCACCGTGGTGGCGTTTTCCATGCGTCATGCCAGGTAATACCCGCGTCGTGGCTAACCCACAGTTGGTGGCCGACGGTAACCCATAACGACGTCGAAGAGGACGCTGTAAAGTCCCATTGCGTTGTCCCAACGGGGCCGGGAATCGCGCCGGTCAGCTTCCAACGGTTTGTCGCTTGATCACGGGAATAGATCGCCAGTCCGTTAAATGTGCCATTCACGGTTACGGGCAAAAAGCCGCGATGATCGCTCGGGAATACCGGAGGATACGAAGCTAACTCAGAATTCGCCCACTTGTTCGGTACAGGGAGGGGGCTCGATGACCAACGGCGTGCGTCGGCTCGGCCGTAATAAAGCCAGCCGTACCCGAGTCCCATCGTGGTCCCGGTTAGCCACAGGTTCCCCTGAGGATCGGCGGCCAGACCGGTTTTGTCCCCATAATACGGCAAAGCATGGGGCTGATTCGAGCTCGTGGCTAAACGAGTCCATGAGGCCCCTTCGTTGGTGCTAGTCCAGATGGCGATACTTTCGTTTCCCGAGGCGCCGGCCCCGTACGCGAGGAACCACCATCGGTGACCCGTGCCGGTAATGGACGCAGCACTACCTAAAAACGACGGTAGCGTTCTCGCAATCCAGTGGTTTTGATGGAGGACCCACAGGTTCGTGCAACCGGTCACCACGGTGTCGAATCCCACATGACTCAGCATCCCGGAGCCGGCACAGTCTATCGTGGGGTAGGGAATGACTAAGTGAGGACGTGATGTGGAGGGGCTCGTTTCAACAATTAGGTTGCGATGGGCATGAATAGTCACCCACGTACGGTGGTTTTGTAAGGCGCTGATTGCATGACCGACGAGAGATTGTGGATTCAGTGTGCGAGGAGCCATCGCCGATTGGCTAGCAGAGACGTTCGAAGGGGTATTTTTGATCGTCTGATGTTTTGTGGGTAGCACGGGTTTAGTGGGGCCGCACCCTGCTGAGATCGCACCGATGAAAACGAATGCCCCTATGATGCCGGCCACTCGAACGGATTTCAAATTACGTACCCTCTTTCGAACTTGGTTGCCAGTTAAAACGCTCCATTGGCCTTGAAGGTCACTGGGCTTGAGTCTTCCCATCCCAGTCATTTTCTTCCTTCAGGCCGACTTGGCTACAGACAGCTGGCACCTTAATCCCTTGCCTTACTTACGTTTGGCGTGACGTCCCCTTTTCCCTTCGGCGGATCTGCTGGGGGTTTCTCCACGGCGGTCAGTACCGGGGTTACTGTAGCAAACGACCGAAAATGGCAATGGCCATACCGAAAGCCATGCTTTCGCCCGAAAATAGTCCCGCGCGGCCCCATTTCTCGCCTGAACGAATCACGGAAACTTCTTGATGAAGGTTCTTGTGCCCAACCTCACGAATGGCGAATTCATTGCATATCAACGAACGGCAGACTTATTGCCATTTTTGTTCCAATGATACAGGAACCCCATTTTCTCCGGCTAGTTCGGCTGCCGTGCATGGCGATAAAGGACACGCGGTATCCGTGGATAAACCGCGTGCCACGGGAACCCCATTATTTTTCAGGCAATATATGGTATCGTTTTTCATGGTTGTTATCGCTTGAAACTCGCTGTGAAAGAAGCTACGGATGCTGCTTAACGTTATCAGGGGAACATGATCAGGAGGGCCAAAACTTCGGTGACCGCGTATCCCTCTTGCTTCTCAAGCCGCGTCTGCCGGGCAATGGAATCGAGCTTGAAGGTCTGCATGGACATGGAATACAATCAAGTCTATTCAATACAGGTGTTTATCGAACTCTTATTGATTTCTGACGTCGGTTTGCCGCATGATAAACGCTCTGTTTTTGGTGACTGGTGCCTTATACCAAAAAACCAGTGTTCGGCGGGCGGGCGAAACTTGTTGTGAATTCGCGGTGCGAACGTCAAGTTAAACTATGCCCGTATTTCGAATCGGTCCGTGACGAATTTTTGACCGGTCGGCCAATCAGGAGTCTCACAAGGTCGGTCCTCCGCGCCGTCTCCGTGTCCACAGGGCTAGTTCTTGATGCAACAAGTCCGTTTCCCCCAGATGAGGAAAACGGACCTGCTAAGATAACTGTGAGGGTATGCCCTTGGGCAACCTCCGAAAGGAGGTGAGGGCAATGCACCTAACGATTACGGTGTCGATCTCGCTGCCGGCGACGGCACTGTATCTTTGGTGGCGCACTATGCGATCGAAAGACCGATAGGCCCTCACGCCGCCCCTGTTCCCGCGGGGGCGGTTCTTGCTTACACTATACCCATTGCTCCCATCCTATGCAAATCGACGCCTTTAAACCGCGTCAGCGGCGTTTTAGGGGTTCGGGTAGTAACAGAACGAAAACTGCATTAGACTTGAGTTTCGCCATTAGCTGGCAGGAAAACCCGGAAACCGTTGCTGGTCGTTGAATCAGAGGCTTGAATAAGTGTAAGGGTACACCAAGACTTAAAGGAGTGCTCGATCTTCCCGCATCTAAAAAATTCGGCATGAGCATAAAATACTCCTGCGTTGGTACGCAGGAAAATCGTACCCTTACACTTGAGATGACGCCAAAAGCCTGTATTTATGCGGGTTTTAGGGATGCATAAAATGATAATGGCGAAACTCAGGTTAGAGATCAAAGACGCCTTGAAAAGTCATGAAATGCCCCAGAAGACCGCCCTTGGACGCCCCGCGTGAGCGATTTTGGAATGAATGGTCAAAAAGGGGGACTCTATCTATTCGGTGAATCCCGCACTAGGCTTGGTTTTCGGGTTCTACTGCACTTTTCGGTCAGATACTACCCAAACCCCGAGATCGTGATTCAGTTCATATGGATCAAAATAGATTAACCAGCGGCACTATCATTGAGGGTAAGAGTAGCAATAAACCAATGGCCGTGGCTATATTGTAAAGTGGCCGAACCGGTCCACGCTCCAGGTAACTGGTGGGCGCGCCAAGGTCCTGTAAATGTATCCCCTGTGCGCACTTGACTGAGGGTTGTCGATTGAGCTGTAAATGCGACCGTGGCTTTGGTGTCGGTTTGATTAAAAACCGTTGAAGTGAAATGGAATGACGTAAATGTGTTGGAGTCATTGCGCGCCGACCCTACCATGTTCAAAGCGTTTTGGTAATAGATCGGAATCTTTTGTAGATAGGGATCAGTGGGGGTAAAGACGTGGTTGGCGGCAGCGGTTTCCGATGAAAGCAGTGGGGCCATCGCAGAAGAAGAAGGAACGTGTCCCAACGGCACTACAGTAGTCGGGATCACTTGGATAGACATAGAGATGGCTTGCTCCAATACGTGCTGAATCGCCACATCGGTAGCGGGAGTACTTGTTCCTGTACCAGATGATAAAGAAGCACCAGTCGCTAGCCCGAGAACCGCTATGCTACTCATGAGAAGAAAAAATGTTTGGTGTTTAGTCAATGGGGATACCTCCTTATGGAATATGGACGAGATAAATCGTGGTGGACGCTCTGTGTGTATTATAGGTGTATAAAGACCATAGTACGTGGTAGCGATTATTTGTATGGGAATCCACATAATTTGCGTTTGTATAGCTGTCTGATGTGGTCCCATATCCAGTTTGGATTGTCGCATGATTGATTCCAGCAGTACCAGAAGGGTTACCAGCCTCCCCCCAGTTGTAAAATAAAACATCGCCTTTGACCATCCCGGTCATTAATACGGTATCTGTACCGGGATGTGTGGCATAGAGGGTACCGTAGCCATATTGCGTCAGATGGGCATAGAGATCAGCTGCCACCGTCCACGAATAGGCGTAGTTGACATTACCTGAGTCCATAAACCAGTACGCATTGTTGGAAGTCGTTTCTGGGACTCCTGTATGTAAATTATAGTATACATACTGAGGTAAGCCCCCCGCGTATAAACTTTGGGAGACAAAATTGGTACAGTCGTCGATAAAGCTGGGGTAATTCGAGTTGTAATTCGACCAATAAGTGTCCGCATAAGTGGCTGCAGCACCCCCGTTGTAGCTGTACGCGAAGGCTTGCCCGGCGGTGAACACCAGTCCTAATGGAACTATTAGTGTTTATGCCGTTTCTAAAAGCCCAAAAGTTGACGCAGTTGCCTGTCCATCCTTTGCTGGATAAAATGACCACGAGACTAAATTTTAGGAAAGGAAAACGCCTGGGTTCATGAATGCTTACTCAAGGCATTCCCCAGGCGTCCCCCAAAAGATCCGTGGTCATTATAACAGCTTATACGCTCGAAACGAGCGCCGATCCCCTGGTTTTTATGTACGGAGTACAGAAGTGAGCCGTTGCCCGCTCTGTGAGGCGTCGCTAACGGTCATTGGGAGCCGGCCCCGAACGCGGCGCCCTCCCGATGGTACGCGCCAGATTTTGGTGATCCGTCGGCTCCGATGTGCGGCGTGCCGGCGGATTCATCACGAGCTTCCCGACTGCTTGGTGCCCTACAAACGATACGACGCCGAGAGCCTCGAAACCTTTGCCATGGAAGGACGGGCGGGGGCGATTGCCGCCGACGAGTCCACCCTGCAACGCTGGGAGGCGTGGTTTCGCGCGTGGTTTCGTTATGTGAATGGGTGCTGGACAGCGCTGGACGCACGACAGCCACAGGAAACGGGCGAGGCCCCGCCGTTTCCTGCTGTACTCCCGCGTCGGGCCCCTTGGCCGATTGGGGCCGCCCCCGGTTGGCTGGCGCGCGTTGTCCGCCGCCTCGTCGAGGCGGCCCTTTGGCGACAGACCCGTTCGGCGTTGGTGACTTAGCGCGGCCGATTTACCATGAGGCGAAGCCAATCTAAAGGAGGGTTTTGCCCATGAAAGACCGTGACAAGGCGGAGGCCATTGCCACCGAGCGGATGCAACTGATTGCCCCGCTCTTGGGAGATCCTGTTGATGCAGCGGTCGCCCGTCAACTGAAAGCGACGATTCGTGCGCAGTCCGGCCTCTCCGAACGGACCATTCGACGCTACGTCGCGCGCTATCAAGCCGAGGGATTTCGGGGGTTGCTCCCCGCGGATCATGCGCGCAACCGCCCCTCAGGGGCGATTGCGCCCGATATCCTGGACCAGGCGATCCAGCTCCGGCGCGAAGCGCCGCATCGCAGCGTCCGCCAAATTATCGAAGTGCTGGAATGGGAAGGGCGGGTCGCCCGCGGCCAGTTGAAGCGAAGTACCTTGCAAGACCAGCTCACCGCCCGCGGCTATAGTACACGCCAGATGCGCATCTACACGCAGGCGGGCGTCGCCGCCCGCCGCTTTCAGCGCCAACATCGGAATGATTTGTGGCAGAGTGACATCAAATATGGGCCGCGGCTCCCGATTGGTCCCGACCACAAACCCCAACAAATCTACTTATCCGCCATCATTGACGATGCCACGCGTTATGTCGTGCACGCCGCCTGGTATCCCACGCAGGACAGCGTCATTGTCGAGGACAGTTTACGGACGGCCATGCGCCGCTACGGCATCCCAGTGCGACTGTATTTTGATAACGGGAAAGCCTATAAATCGCACCAAATTGCCCGCATGGGCGCCAAGCTGGGGATCCGCGTGGTCTACACGAAGCCCTATGCGCCCCTATTAACCGGCTAATCTAAAGTTTGACGTCCTCGCTCCGAGTCGTTAGGCTGAATCCGTTTTGGTCTGGATCCATCCAAATCAAGACGTGAATCCTAACGCAAGGAGCGCAAATTCATGACATATCATGTGCGGGCCATTTCGGACATCCCGCATTGGATCCTGGAAGACACGAACACGCACGAACCGGTCACGGTGGTTACGCAGTTCCTCCACTACTTACAGACACGACAATACTCCGAGGCCACGCTACGGGCTTATGCTTATGGCCTGCGGAGTTTTTGGGATTGGCTTGAAGAACAGGGCCATGACTGGTCAGTGGTCCATCGGGGTGATTTGGTGCAATACTTGGAATCGACCCAGATCCCCCGGGGTCGTCTGCCGGGCGGGCGCTTGAGCGCCCGCACACTGAATCACCGGTTGGCGGTGCTCAACAGCTTTTTCGCGTGGTGGCAACTGGTCCAGGATGATCCAGGGCTCGGGAATCCGGCCCATACGATCCCCAGCCCCAGCGGGGCCTCTTCGCAGGGGCTGTTGGGCCACGTACGGCGACGCACACTACGTCAACCCTTACGGGTTCGGGAAGATCATGCCTTACCCCAGGCGTTGCCGATCCAGGCTGTTGAGAATCTCATTAGCCACTTTCATACGGTGCGGGACAAAGCAATGGCCCTACTGATGGTCATGGGGGGCTTGCGGTCCATGGAAGTTCGAGCACTCCGGTTCGACGATTTGGACTTGGGCCAAGGCCAGGTGCTTGTGCGGGGCAAAGGGCGTCGCCAACGCTGGGTGCCGCTGAACGACCTCACCTTAACGCATGTGCATCGCTATATTTTGATGGAACGGCCGAGCACCTCGACCACCACCATCTTCGTCGTGCAGAAAGGACCCCATCGGGGGGAGCCGCTCAGCGCGGCGGGGTTACGGAGTGTGTTTCGGTATCACCGGATCGTGTCCGACCAAGCCGCGGTGCGCCCGCACCGCTTGCGCCATACCTATGCGACCAATTTGGCCCAAGGGGGCATTGACCCCGCGGTACTTCAGCGCCTAATGGGTCACGCCCATTTTGATCAAACCCTGGCCTACATCCATCTCGCCCCAGAACCTGTGCGACAGGCCTACGACGCCGCGATGGCGCAGTGGCGGCGTCGACAAGAAGGCGAGCCGCCATGTCCCTAGACGACCTAGAATCCCTGGTCCGGGCGTACCAGACGTATCGTCTGGCGTTAGGGGGCAAGTGGTATGACGCATTACAACGCGCTCCTCGACAGTTTCTCGACCAATGGCCCCGCGATCAGTGGATGACGCCGCCGCCTTGGACTTTTACCGAATTGACGCCCTCGGCGAAAGCCTTCGGCATCTTTTTGCTAATAGCCAATGAGTGGCATCCGGGGTATGCTTTCTTGCTCGAAGGCACTTTCACGAGCTTGTGGCGGTCGTTGCGCGTGACACCGTGGGCAGAGGATCTCCAAACGGTGGAGGCGATGGCCATTCGGCTGGGGTTTCATCCCCGCACACGGGCGCAATTGATTCCGCTGGCGTTTGTTCGGCTCTTCGTGCAGAGTGGGCGTCGACTGCACGCACTCACCCCAGATGACCTGCAAGGGTTGGAAGATGCCATCGCGGCGCGCGAAGATCGAACGCAGCGGTCGTTGAAGCATTATGGGCTGGCGTGCCAGCAAGCCCGACACGTCCTCTACCACCTGGGCATTTTCGACCGCCCTCCGGTTCACCGGAGTCAACGTTTTGACCCCTGGGAAGACCGATTACGGGCGCTTCCGCCCGCGATTCGCCAGGTGATGACCCGTTACTTGTCTCAGATGGCGCCGTTGCGCCGACCTGGAACCCTCACCGGGTATGCTTCGACGTTTCGCAACTGGGGCGAATTTCTGAGTCACTGTGCCTCGCCGGTCCAGACGCTCCACGATATCACCCGCCGGGAGCACATTGAGCCCTGGATGCAGTGGAATACCCCCCGGGAGAAAGAACGGGCCCGTCCGGGCCCGATGAGTCGGGTCCATCAAAAGAACCTGATTCTCGATTTGAAGACGTTTTTCGAGACCATCACCGAGTGGGAATGGACCGAGGCGCCCGGACGCGTCCTTATTTATCGCAGCGATTTGCCCCGTTTGGACGATCCCGTACCGCGGGCACTCACCGAAGACCAAGATCGGCAGGTTTTGGCGGCGATTCGCGCGATTGCCGATCCGCTGCGCCGCCTCGGTCTGGAAATTCTGCGTTGGACCGGATTGCGTATCGGCGAATTAGTCGACCTGCCGGTCGACTGCGTGCAGATCGTCGCGGAACAGGGCGCTTGGCTTAAAGTGCCACTGGGCAAATTGCGCACTGAACGGCTAGTACCGTTGGACGATGCCACGGTGGCCCTGTTCCAGGAAGTCCAGCAACACCGCGACGACGGCCGGAGCCTGCCGCATCCCGATACCGGCATCGCCACGGCATTTCTCTTTGTGCGGCACGGGAAACGCGTGAGTCGCGAATATTTCCGGGACGGCCTCACCTTGGCTGTGCAGCAGGCCAAAATCCAGACGGCAACCGGCGAGCCGTTGCGGGTCACGCCGCACGTGCTGCGCCACACATTTGCCACGAGCTTGATGAATGCGGGGCTGAGTTTACCCACGCTGATGAAACTCTTGGGCCATCGTACCGCGGAAATGAGCCTGCGATATGGCCAAGTCTATGATACCACGGTCCGTGCCGCCTGGGAGCAGGCGCAAAGTCACGTCAGGCAGACGTATTCCGATCGTCTCTGGGAATTACCCGTTCTACCCAACCTCGCGGGCGGATCGGCCGCCAAGGACTGGATGGCCCAACACCGTCTGAAAACCCGGTTAGCGCATGGGTATTGCCTACGTGACATCCAGCAACATGCCTGCCCGTATGCCAATATTTGCGAACGCTGTTCCGCGTTCGTGCCGCTGCCGGAGGCCCGCCCCGTCTTGGAACAAGAGCTTGTCGACACGCGGTTACTCCTGAAAGATGCGGAATTACGCCAATGGGATGATGAACGTCAACGGCATCACGTGACGATGGAACGTCTGGAAGTCTTATTGGCTGACTTACCTCCCCCGGCCTCGTCAAAGCGGTCCGGGGGTCGGTCTCGTTAAGTGCGCTGTCTTCCAGACGGACTCGGTCTCCAACCGAGTCCGTCTGGATCTTTGCCCATCGTCCCGGGTACCCGTCAGACGAAACGAGGGCGACCGATCACGTCGTCGCACTCGCACCACTTTAACTCCGCTGCAGCCCCGCGAATGTCCAGCCCGTCGGGCTGGAGCCATCCCGAGGAAGGGGAGCACGGGCGATGACGACACAAGGTTCCCCGATTACTAGGGTTGTACCGTATGAACGGGCAGAAACCGCCGAAATCATGACGGGAGAAGACTCCAATGGACCAAAAGTGAACCAATTGCCAAAAAAACGTGGATAGGGCGACGATCATGAAAGGGCAAAGATTAGCCGGTTAACCAGAGTCAAAAGGCAAAATTGAGCGCTTTAATCGAATTGTCGATAGTTTCCTCAAGGAGGTGCGTTTAGACAAGCCAACGACCTTAGAACAGTTTAACGCTCAGTTTCAGGTGTCTGCCGTTCGTTGATATGCAATGAATTCGCCATTCGTGAGGTTGGGCACAAGAACCTTCATCAAGAAGTTTCCGTGATTCGTTCAGGCGAGAAATGGGGCCGCGCGGGACTATTTTCGGGCGAAAGCATGGCTTTCGGTATGGCCATTGCCATTTTCGGTCGTTTGCTACAGCAACCCCTGGTCGCCCACCTCAGGACGGCCAAGATGGGGGGGCTTAGGTTGGTATGCCCCTGACCCAGTTTAAGATTTTCGAGGCAGGTTAAACGGCCTACAATAAATATACGATTAGCGCCGATAATATTGTATAATCCTTCTAGGTGATAGATCAATGGACGAACAGTTTGTGAGTATTGGCAAGGCCGCGAAGATGCTGGGAATGAGCATCGACGGGCTACGGAAGTGGGAGCGGGAAGGGCGATTGATTCCCGTACGCACGATGACCAATCATCGCCGCTATCGGGTGGCGGACTTACACGCACTGATGCACGAGGAGGTACAGAGCCCTGCGCTGGACACGCGTTGTATCCTCTATGCACGGGTCTCCACGAAAAAACAACAAGAGGCCGGGAATTTGGATCGCCAATTGGGTCGGCTGACGGCATTCGCTGCAGAACAGCACTGGACGGTCGTCGCCGCACTCACCGATGTTGCCAGTGGACTCAACGAAAAGCGCCCGGGGTTGCATCAACTGCTTGGCGTGGCTCGCGAACATCAAGCGGGCCTCGTTGTCATTGAATATCGCGACCGCCTCGCGCGCTTAGGTTTTGGCTATCTGGAAGCCTTTCTGCACGCCTTCGGTGTGCGCGTGGTCGTCATGGATCAAACCACAAAGGATGATCCACAAGAACTGGTGGACGACTTGATCGCGATCACCACATTGTTCTCTGCGCGAATTGATGGCAAACGCGAGGGTCACAAGATCGACGAGACCGTGCGACAAGCGATGGCGACCTTAGCTCAAGAAGGAGTTTCGGAATGAAAACGGTCATTTTTGGCGTGTTACTCGACGTCACGCCTGCGCAAGACACGATCTTCCGGCGGGCGCCTGATGCGGTAAATATGGCTTTATGCTGCGCTTTGCGTTTCAACGCTTACGGGAGGGGCTCGTAAACATCGGCGCGTGGGAACGACATTTATCCAGCGAAACCACGCTCCCTGGTGCTATGCCAAGGATGCGGTGCAGGAGGCCAAGACTTAATCCGGGCGCGCCATCAAGCCATGAAAGACGGGCTCACCTTATGGACGCAGCGGGTCCGAAAGACCCGAGACCGGTTGACCGCACTCCACCCCTCTCCCCATCCGAATGGGCGACGGATTGCGGGACAAGAACGCAAGCTGGCGCACTAAGAAGAACGCAGGGTTTTTTTACCAACAGTATGTCGAGGCCGGCACGTTTCCTCCCGTGGTAGTTGGCACCAAAAACGGTGGCTGAACCGGTTCAAAACCCTCGATGACCCGATCGCAGAACAGAAACGGCAGCAGCGTGGCGGGAAGAATGGGAGGAGAGCCGGGATGGACGGCGGTCAGCCCGGGGGGCTCGCACGAAGCAGGGTAATCCCCTCCTGCGCGTCCGCGCAGGGGCCGACCATTGGATCTTAGAAGTCTCACTCGATCGCCAAAAGCCAAGCCAAGCCAATCCAACCGAACACGAAAGCTCTGCGGTATGAGAAACTGGAAATCCCCCTCTACATTGCGCGCAAGGTGTCCAAGAAAACCAGGCTACGGGTGCATCGAACACCGGGGCATTCGCATGAGTACCAACCTGACTCCCTCACCTTTCCGCATGGGGGGTTCAGTCTTTTGCTGGGAATGGACGGTGACGCACGTCAAACACCAGCACCTCTCGCAAGAGGTGGTGGTGGGGCTGACGAGCCGCGGGCTTGATCGGGCGACACTCAGAATCTCCTCCGCTTCGTACGGGCTCGTTGGACCATGATAATGAGAATCATGCATTGGGTCCGCGATACCGCGTGGCGGGAGGACGTCTCGAAAATTCGCACCGGCGCGGCCCCGCGCGTGATGGCGAGCCTACGGAATGCGGTCTTGGAGATCTGGCCTGAAGGGCCAGCGGAACATCACCGAAAACCTGCGCCAAAAGCGGGTGGGCTATCGCGTTGGCGATATTATAAGCGCCCTAAAGATATCCGAATTCGGACACCACCCATGAATTCTGAAACCCGGTCACGCGTTGGACCGGCGCTTGGCGGACGGGTCACTGGTGTCGCGGCGGCTGCCCCAGTGACCACGTCCCGTTCACGGGAAGGGTTTGCTAATTGCCACCAGTTGACCACAATAAGTTTGCCGAAGACCTGGGGTGACGTTGCGATTTCCAGTGCTGACGCATGAGCCGTGAAACCGGCCGGAGAGGTGGGGGAACGAGAAAAGTTTTTCCATAAGACCCTCTGGACCTAGTAAAAAATTTCTGAGATGATAGGCTCGACTCTAATATAAGGAGC
>JAKACZ010000018.1 GCA_021820965.1 Bacillota bacterium
AAAATGTGTGCCGTGCTCGGTGATGGAGATTCCGCGTGAGAATCCGCCATCGCCGTATTTTTGAAGCGGAACTCGACGGACCCGGATTTGAGGAGATTTTGGCGACTTTTGCACCAGCTCCCTAGGGCCTGTGATACGCCCAACGTGCGTTGCTAGACGGAAGAGGATGACTCCATATGATTAATGTGATGCCTTTAGTACTACTGGCCGTGCTCGTGTACATCGGGCTCTTCGTCCGACACCTGCGTCAACGGCGAGCCCTCAGCGAACATCTCATGTTTGCCGTATTTTATGCTTACATTGTCGGCGTGGTCGCGGTCTGCTTTTTTCCGCTACCGGTTCAGCCGTCCTTGCTCCGTAGCCTGCACCAGGCCGGGTATCACGCCGCCATCGCGTGGAACCCTCTGCGCTCATTGGCTTTAACCCTGACCCACGATCGGCTGCCCGATATCGTCTACAGTGTGGGAGGAAACCTACTTCTGTTGTTCCCGTTGGGGCTTCTGCTACCACTGACTTCTGCGAAGGTGTCCACCCACACGGCATGGATTACCGGTATCGTCCTCTCGGTCACCATAGAAACCGCCCAGTACACGCTGGACGGCGTATTGGGGTTCGCATACCGGTCACCGGCCGTGGAGCAGGTGGTCTTGAACGGGATCGGTTGTGGGGTGGGAGGGATCGTTGTGGGCCGTCTCGCGACGCGCGGCCTGTTGCCGACCTATCGATGGACACGACGTATGCCAGACTCCAGCGCCAGCGCAGAATAACAGGGATGGGGCTGGACCGGGACTTGCTTGGTGCGGTCTCGGGGGCGAATCTGCACGAAGCCCTCAAGCGTTGATCCGGTTGATTGCTTGGCGGAAAGACCTAGATTTGTATAGAGTGTCCCCAGTCGTTTCGAGAGTGGCCTTGGAACTCGGTCTTTGCCATACTAGAGAGTATCAGCCCGAGTTTCCCTCCGGTATAGACCGAAGGGAATCCCCGGATCGACCCCGCAGCAAGGGATTCCCCTTGCGACCGTTCACTCCCGAAAGGGAGGACGGCCGTTCGTCCTCCCCGCAAGGGGAACATGTTACGACCGAATTTGCTAAGACTAGTCGAATAACTGCGCGTCATCTTCGTCCCAGTTCTCATCATCATCATCACCATCATCATCTTCGTCGTCGTCAATAACGAGACAGTCTTCATCCGCATCGAATACCACGTTTCCGCAGTGAGGACAGGTGAGTTGCACGCCCTCTCGGCTGAAGAGCGCTTCATTATAGGAGGATTCAAGCTCACACACTGGACACTCCAATTCGAGATAGGCCACATTGTCATCCTCCCCGGCGTCATCGAATCGGTCGGTTTCCTCGCCGTCGCCGAGGTAAACGTCCTCTTCTAAGGACATTAAATCGGAGTCGATCTCCTCCACATATTCCTCTAATTCCATCTGATTTTGACTGACCTCTTCGACATCTAAGGCCAGTTCACGAAGTACGTCAACTACGTCGGCCATGATCTGACCCTCGCGGCCTCGCTCGCGGAGATCAATGCGCTCCGCCAGGTTAGCCAGCTGTGAAACTCGACGCCGCAGCTCTGCCACATGAGCACCTCCTTATCCGTTACACCCATAACCTAACCAATCGCCTTGCTTTCATGCACAAAAAAAAGACGCCCGCAAGGCGTCCTCGAGATTTGTTGTCAGGCCCGGCCAACATACTGGCCCGTGCGCGTATCCACCGTGATCACCGTGCCTTGTTCGATAAACAGCGGCACCTTAATCACGGCGCCGGTTTCCAGCTTGGCTGGCTTGGTGCCGCCCGTCGCGGTGTCCCCTTTAAATCCGGGATCAGTTTCCACAATAGTTAAATCCACCGAGTTGGGCAGTTCCACGCCAATACTGGAGCCCTTGAACAGGATCACATGGCATAACATGTTTTCTTTGAGAAACTGCACCCCGTCCCCAATGTCCTCGCGCGACAGTGCGATTTGTTCAAAGGTTTCGGTATCCATAAAGGTGTATTCGTTGCCGGTGGCATATAAAAACTGCATCTCGCGCTTCTCCACGCGCGCTTGCGGCACGCGCTCGCCGGCGTTAAAGGTGCGGTCCACGACACCGCCGGTTTGCAAATTGCGCAGCTTGGTCCGCACAAACGCCGAACCCTTGCCCGGCTTCACATGTTGGAACTCAATAACCTGAAAGACGACCCCGTCCAATTCCAGGGTGACACCGTTGCGAAAGTCGTTGCTCGAAATCATCCCAACGCTCCTCGGTCAAGTTTTGAAAAAGTAATTCCAACATATCATACTTTTTCGGGCCAAACCATGTGAGTCAGATGCTGCACGGCGAGCCGATAGCCATCCACCCCCAGCCCGCTGATTTGGCCCAGGCACACCGGAGCGATTAGGGAATGGGCGCGAAAGGGTTCCCGGCGGTAGATATTGCTAATATGCACCTCAACCGCCAAGAATCCCAATCCGGAAATGGCATCCCGCAGCGCATACGACTGATGCGTCAACGCACCCGGGTTAATCGCCAATCGCTCGACCCCCTCATCCCGCCAAGATTCCAAGCGGTCGATTAAAGCCCCTTCGTGATTGGATTGAAAAAAGAGCAGACTAACCTGGGGAAATGCCTCAGTCAGTTGGTGCTGCAGCGACTTTAGCGTGGTTCCGCCATAAATATCCGGCTGGCGCTCGCCCAAGCGACCTAAGTTGGGCCCGTGCATGACGCCGATCTTCATGACGGTGTCAATCCGGGCAGCGGGTGTGCGGCGGCCATCTCGGACACCTGGCTGGCGTAGCCGCTCAAATCCGCACCCGATGGCGCTTGAATGACCGCAGCGATAATCTCCGCCAGGTGCTCCATGTCTGTGGCGTCAAGGCCCCGGGTGGTCACTTGAGGGGTTCCCAGCCGCACGCCCGACGCGACCGTAGGTTTTTCCTGGTCGAAGGGAATGGTGTTCTTGTTAACGGTAATGCCAACCGCGGCCAATCGCTGCTGGGCCTCTTTCCCAGTAATGCCGCTAGCTTTCACATCGACCAGCATCAAATGGTTGTCGGTCCCACCGGACACCAGCCGAATCCCTCGGCTGATCAGGCCCTGTGCCAACCGCGCGGCATTGTCCACCACCCGCTTTTGATACTCCCGAAACTCGGGCTTCTGTGCTTCCTGAAAAGCGACTGCCTTGCCCGCAATGACATGCATCAGAGGACCTCCCTGAAGGCCGGGAAAGACAGTCTTGTCAATGGCTTTGGCCCAACCCTGACCGGTCAGGATGAATCCTCCGCGCGGCCCGCGCAGCGTCTTATGCGTGGTCGAGGTCACGAAGTCGCTGTACGGCACCGGATTAGGGTGCAAACCGGTGGCCACCAATCCGGCAAAGTGCGCCATATCCACCATCAACAGCGCACCGACTTCGTCCGCAATCGACCGAAAAGCGGGAAAGTCCCAAATGCGCGGGTAAGCGGAGCCGCCCGCCACAATGAGTGCCGGACGCACACTATGGGCCCGTTGCCGAACCTGATCCATGTCTAGCATCTCGGTCTGAGGGTCTACCTGATAATGCTCGGCATGATAAAGTTGGCCGGACACACTGACGGGGCTGCCATGCGTCAGATGGCCGCCGTGGCTGAGCTCCAGACCCATGATGGTGTCACCCGGTTTTAGCACGGTGAGGTACACCGCCAGATTGGCCGGCGCTCCCGCATGCGGCTGCACGTTGGCGTGCTCGGCACCGAAGAGTTGCTTCACACGCTCGCGGGCCAGTTCTTCCACCGTGTCCATATTCTCGCAGCCGCCGTAGTACCGCCGTCCGGGATATCCCTCGGCATATTTGTCGGTCATGACCGAGCCAACCGCTTCGCGCACCGCGGGCGACGTCCAATTTTCCGATGCGATAAGTTCAAGGTGTTGCTGTTGGCGCCGTTCTTCTTGTTGAATTGCCGCGTACACGGCCGGATCGACCTCGTTTAACCTCATGATACCCCGGATCCCCCTTTGAGTTGTGCCCAAGTTAGCACCGGGCGGCGAGCCGCCGCGGCTTCGTCGAAACGCCGGACCACCGTATGATGGGGGGCCGTATGCAGCATCTCGGCATCCCGGTCGATTTCCTGGTTAATCGCATGCATGGCGTCAACAAACCGGTCCAGCGTCTCTTTGGACTCGGTCTCGGTCGGCTCAACCATGAGAGCCTCATCCACCACCAGCGGAAAGTACACGGTTGGCGGGTAGAAGCCATAATCGATAATGCGCTTGGCTACATCCAGCGCCTTGCCTCCCCGGCGCTTTTGTTCTGTGAGCGACAAGACGAACTCGTGTTTCACCGTTCGCGCATACGGTGTGTGATAGTCGGGTGTCAACCGCTTTAAGAGATAGTTCGCATTTAACACCGCGGTTTCCGAGACCTCTTTGAGGCCTTGGGCACCTTGCGAACGCAGGTAGGCATAGGCTCGCACCAGCACCCCGACGTTTCCGTAAAACGAACGGACCTTGCCGATGGAGCGGCCGCGGCTGTCATTCCACCGAAACCCTTGGTCATCGCGGGTTAACCGGGGATACGGCAGGTAAGGGATAAGTGGCGATTTAACGCCGACGGGACCCGACCCCGGGCCCCCGCCTCCGTGCGGCGTGGAGAAGGTCTTATGCAGGTTTAAGTGCACCACGTCAAATCCCATATCTCCTGGACGCACTCGCCCCATCACCGCATTGGCATTGGCTCCGTCGTAGTACAGAAGTCCGCCCGCTTGATGAACCACGTCCGCGATCTCCAAGATGTCCTCCTCGAAGAGTCCCAGAGTGTTGGGATTGGTTAGCATTAAGCCGGCCGTTTGTCCGTTCACCAATCCCCGTAGCGCATCCACATCAACCCCGCCTCGGCTGTTGCTGGGGACGACCTTTACCTGATACCCGGCCATCGCCGCACTAGCCGGGTTGGTTCCATGGGCGGAGTCCGGCACCAAAATTGTCGTCCGCTTTTCGCCACGATCGGCCAGATACGCTCTAATCATCAAAATGCCGGTCAATTCGCCGTGAGCGCCCGCCGCCGGCTGGAGCGAGACCGCGTCCATGCCCGACAGCTCTTTCAAGCCCTCCTCCAACCCATACATGAGCTCAAGCAAGCCCTGCACGGTGTACTCCGGCTGGAGCGGATGCACGTCGGCAAAGCCGGGAAGCGAGGCCGCCCAGTCATTCACTTTAGGGTTGTACTTCATGGTGCAGGAACCCAATGGATAGAACCCGCTATCGACACCGTAATTCAAATGGGAAAGTGCTGTGTAATGCCGCACCACGTCATTTTCCGCCACCTCGGGCAAGCCTAACGGGGTGGTCCTGAGCAATTCCGGGGGAATTTTCGATGCGGGGTCAAACGGGGGCACATCATTGCGCGGGTCAAATCGCACCCCCCGGCGACCGGGTCGGGACCGTTCAAAAATTACCGGGACATCCATGCCGACACCTCCTCGACCAAGCGGTCGCAATCCTCTTTGGTCCGACGTTCGGTGACCGCCAGTTGCCACAGGCCCTGCCACTGGGGCTCCCAATCTCCCAGCGCCATGCCCCCTAATATTCCCTGTTGCCAAAGAGCTCGATTAAGCTCTTTAATGTCACCCGGAACACGCACGGCAAACTCATATAAGAACGGGGCGTCGGGATCGGGTCGGGCGATCCCGACCTCAGCCAGGCGATCGGCAAGATAGCGTGCCATCTGGGCGGACAACACCGCCACCTCGCGAAGTCCCTCCGGGCCCAAAAGCGATAGATAAATAGTGGCCATCAAGGCATTTAACGAGTGGTTGGAGCAAATGTTGGAGGTCGCTTTTTCGCGGCGAATGTGCTGCTCGCGTGCCTGCAGGGTCAGCACGAAGCCCCGGCGCCCATCGGCGTCCTGGGCGGCTCCCACCAGACGCCCCGGAATCTTTCGCACCAGCGGTTCCTGAACGGCAAAAAACCCAAACGTGGGGCCGCCATAGTTCATGTGGTTTCCCAGCGGCTGGCCTTCCCCCACCACGATATCGGCACCCATGTCGCCGGGCGGTTTTAAAACGGCCAGCGACACCGGATCCGCCGCCACAATCGCCAACGCGCCCACCAGGTGGGCCGCGTCGATGGCGGGCTGAACCTCGGTCAGGCGCCCCAACATGTCCGGGTATTGTGCGACCACGCCCGCCACCGTCTCGTCCATGACCCGGTGAAGCTCGTCAATGCCATCGACCACCACAAGTTCCCCGCCACGCCCATTGAGATAGGTCGCCACCACTTGGCGGCTATCGGGATGCGTGCCCCTAAGCGCCACAATGCGGTTCCGCTTGCTTTTATGGGCCAAAGCCAAGAGTGCCGCTTCACCCACCGCGGACGCGCCGTCATACATCGAGGCCTGCGCCGCGTAGGTGCCGGTCAGCGACTGGATCATGCTTTGGAACTCAAAAATAGCGGCCAATGTCCCCTGCGAGAGCTCCGCCTGATATGGAGTATAGGATGTGACAAACTCACCGCGGCTCGCCAGTGCCCCCACCGCCGCGGGGATAAAGCGGTCATAGTACCCGCCCCCTAGAAAGCTCGGCATCTCGGTCACGTTAACGTTTTTTGCGGCAAGCCCGGTGAGGTGCCGCGTCAATTCCATCTCCGTGAGGGCCGGGGGCAAGTCCAGCGGTCGTGTGAGTCGAGCCTTCTCGGGAATGTCCTGGAAAAGGGCATCGACGGAATCGATGGACAGTGTCTCAAGCATAGCTTGCCGTTCGTCCAAAGTGTGTGGTATGTAACGCAAGTTATTCTCCTTCGATCTTTTGCCGGTAGCTGTCGGCGGACATGACATCGCCGGGCACCGCATCCTCAAGCTCAAAGATCCACCCTTCTCCGTACGGATCCTGGTTGATGAGCTCGGGGCTGCCCTGCAGGGCCTCGTTTACGCGACGTACGGTTCCCGACGCCGGACTATATAAATCCGAGACCGACTTGACTGACTCAATGACGCCAATGGTGTCGCCCGCCTCAACCGGCGCGCCTACTTCGGGCAACTCCACGAAAACCACATCTCCAAGAGAATCCTGGGCGTAATCGGTAATCCCCACTCGCCCGTCCGCGTTGATCCATTCATGATCACTGGTATATTGCAAGTGCTCTGGAAATTGCATGACCCTAACCCCTCTCTTTGTGCAGTCTACGAATCCGCCGCGCGTCGATAGAAGGGGGTCTTGACAACCCGGGCGGGGACCGTCCGACCCCGGATTTCGACCCAAAGCGGCGTACCCACTTTAGCCGATGCGATATCAAGCAGGGCCAGCGCGATCGCCTGGCCCAGCGTCGGCGACTTCGTACCAGATGTGATCCGGCCAATCACATGACCGTCAACCGATGCCCTCACCGGGTATCCCGGGCGGGCGATGCCGCCGTCCACCGTCAGACCCACAATGCGGCGCTTTAACCCCTCCGCTTTTTGTCGCGCCAGGGCTTCTTTGCCCACGAAATCTTCTTTATCCAGTTTGACGAAAGGGGCCAACCCCGCCTCCAACGGAGATATCTCCGGCGTCAACTCGTGCTCGTACAACGGAAGTCGTGCCTCCAGCCTGAGTGTGTCACGCGCGCCCAGCCCCACCGGGCCGGCGCCTGCATCGATAAGCCTTTCCCAAACCGCGAGCGCGTTGGACGCGGGCAGATAAAGCTCAAATCCGTCCTCTCCGGTATAGCCGGTGCGCGAGATGAAGAGGTCTAGCCCATCGAACTTGGCCGCCGCGGCATGGTAATAGGCCATACCGTTCAAGTCGGCACTAACTCTGGGTGCCAATAAGGCTTTGGCGGTTGGACCCTGGACGGCTATCAGCGCGGTGTCGGCGCTACCATTCTCTAAACTCACTCCATCCCATCCCACCGCCATCTGGTTAATCCAGCCCCAGTCCCTGTCGGTATTGCCCGCATTCACCACCAGCATGTACCGCTCGGGATCAACCCGGTAAATCAATAAGTCGTCAACCGTGCCGCCGTCGGGATAACACATCGGGGTATAGAGCGCCTGCCCCAGCTCAAGCGAAGAGGGCCGGTTGGTGACCAAATAATCCAGAAACGCGGCGGCGCCATGTCCTGAGACGAAAAACTCGCCCATGTGGCTCACATCAAAAATACCGACATCGCGCCGCACGCGATTATGTTCATCAATAATCCCGCCGTAATCAACCGGCATGGAAAAACCGCCAAACTCCATCATCTTTGCCCGATGCTGACGGTGCCAAGCGGTTAATGGCGTTTCACGCATGGGACACCTCTTTTCGCTTCTCCTGGTTCATGATAGCGTCTCGACTGGCAGGACACAATGTTATCGCGGCATTCTCGCATAAGCGGAGGAGGAGCGCCCGCCTGGCCCCATTGCGGCTTTAGCGCTTAAGCTCTTCCACGACCGAACGCACCAACTCCGCATCCAGTTCGCGCACTAAAACCGGCCTGCCCACATCCTCCAGTAGCACCCAGGTGAGACCGCCGGTGCGCGCCTTTTTATCTCGGTACAACTGCTGCCACAACCGCGAAAACTCCAAGGCGGGCATGACCTTAGGTAGGCCCCAGCGGGTCAGCCAGGCGGATACCCGCTCGCGAACCGCGGGCGAGAGTCCACGCGTCCGCTCGGACAGTCTGAGCGCTGCCAACGTGCCCAAGCCTATCGCTTCTCCATGCGTCATCACCCCATAGCCGAGCAAGTTCTCAATAGCGTGGCCGATGGTGTGACCAAGGTTTAAGAACATCCTGGGTCCGCTTTCGTACAGATCCTGGTTGACCAGAGCGACCTTGATTTTGGCAGTTTCCCGCACAATTTCGGCCCATACTCCCACCGAGCCTTCTTCTAAATCGACCTCGCTTAAGATGTCGTACAACCATCCGCCCTGGATAAGCGCCGACTTCAACACTTCGCCCAGACCGGCACGCCACTGGCGAAGGGGCAAGGTCGACAAAAACTTGGTATCCACCGCCACCATCTGAGGGAGATGAAACGCCCCCACCAAGTTTTTCCCGAACGCCGTATTCACTCCCACCTTGCCGCCGATGGCAGCATCCACCTGAGCCAGGAGCGACGTAGGAATAGCCGCCCAGGCGATCCCGCGAAGGTAGGTGGCGCACGCGAACCCCACCAAATCGGTGCATGTGCCCCCGCCCAGCGCGGCTACAACGGTGTCGCGGGTAGCCCCTTGCTCGGACAACCAGTTGTACACCCTTTCAACCGTACCCAGAGTTTTTTTCTCTTCACCTAGTTCGAGCAGCATCACCCCGTCCGCGCCAATATCCCCAGCCAGGTCGTTCGCCCAGCGACCCAAAGTGGCATCGGCCACCAAAAGCCGCCGAGGTCCGAGCTCTCGCACCCGGGCTTGCCAGGGCACGTCAAGCAAGATGACCGAGCGCCTGGTGGTGTCGCTGGTAATGCTGAGTTCTCGCGCATCATCGCCCTCTGTCATCTGTATGTTCCTTCCACCATCGCACTAGTGCCGTCACAATTTTTTCTGGGTCTTGGCTTTCGGTGTCCACGCGAAGCAGTGCCAACTCTTTGTACAGAGGACGCCGCACGGCGTATAAGCGGGCAAAGGCGGCAAGCCCCTGGGAGGCCAGCGGCCGCGCCGAGCCCTCAGCCCGTTGAAACAGGATCTCAGGCCGCCCATCCAGCCATATCACCAAGAAATCCCGCCCCAAGAGCACCTGACTTTGTGGCTTTAACGGCGTCCCCCCGCCCGTAGCGAGCACATACGGGGTGCTGGCGGACTCGACCAAGTAGGCCAAAGCGCTGGCTTCCGCCTCACGAAAAGCCGCCTCTCCCGTCCGCGCGAACACGTCGTGGACGGACTTACCCAAACGCTGTTCCACCATCCGGTCGAGGTCGTACCAGGGACACCCTAGGCGCTCGGCCAGCTGCTGGGCGACCGTGCTCTTTCCCGCACCCATCATGCCGATCAACGCCAGCGGTTTAATAGCTCCGCACCCTTTCTTGCCACACCTGGGCCCGTTCCTTTATTTCGCCCAGACTGTCGCCGCCGAACTTTTCCAGCACGGCATCGGCCAGCACGTGCATCACCATGGCTTCGCCAATAACGACAGCGGCAGGCACCGCGGTGACGTCCGATCGCTCCACCGTGGCCAAGAACGGCTCCTTGCTCTCGATGTCAAAGGAGCCCAGAGGCGACATCAAGGTGGAGAGAGGCTTCATGCCCACACGGACTTTAAGCGGCATGCCGGTGGTGATACCGCCTTCCAGTCCGCCAGCACGGTTGCTACGTCGCGAAAAACCTGAATCCTGGTCCCACCAAATGGCGTCGTGGACGGCAGAACCCTGCTGATCCGACTGTTCAAATCCGCTTCCGACTTCAACCGCCTTCATGGCAGGTATTGAAAGCAACGCCCGCCCGAGTTGCCCTTCTAGCCGGCGATACCACTGGACATAGCTGCCTAAACCGACCGGGATGCCGTAGGCGACGATTTCAAATGTTCCCCCCAACGTATCTCCCGACTCTTTTGCGGCGTCGATGGCGCGCATCATTTGATCCGCCGCGGCGTCGTCAACCACCCGAACAGGAGATTTTTCCGCACGACGGATCTCGGCGAGACTCCAGTCCCCGGTGCGGGCGCGAATCGGGCCGATGCTCACAACATGCCCGTACACCTCAATGCCCAATTCGCGTAGAAAGGCGCGTGCCACAGCACCCAAAGCCACCCGCATGGTGGTCTCGCGCGCCGAAGCCCGTTCCAGCACATTGCGCAAATCGCGATGTCCATACTTGATGCCGCCCACCAGATCGGCGTGCCCGGGACGTGGACGGGTTACCACCCGATCGGGCGTCCCCGGGTCGGGCGACATTGACTCCCGCCAATTGTCAAAATCCCGGTTGCTGACGGTCAGCGCGACCGGACTTCCCAGTGTGCGGCCGTGCCTAACGCCCCCCCAAATTTGAACTTGATCCCGTTCAATCGCCATGCGCCCTCCGCGACCGTAGCCCTTTTGCCGCCGGACCAAATCTTCGTCAATAATGTTGCGGGTCAACGGCACCCCGGCCGGAACCCCTTCCAGGATGCCAACCAAACCCGGCCCATGCGACTCGCCGGCCGTAACAAACCGCCACTGTTCCACGTTTCGGACCCCCTGGATTTCGATTACTTGCGCAGCATATCTACCAGTCCAACTAAGCCGCCCAATGCCAAAAATGGCCCCAGCGCCATCAGTTGGTTGCGCCGGCGGCGACTGAGCAGCAGCAAGGCCAAGGCGTAAAGACCGGCTGTCCAGATACCCAGCACCACACTCACCAGACCGGCCGGATATCCCAGCGCCAAGGCCAGCACGGCGGAAAATTTCACGTCACCCATGCCCAGTCCGCCGTGGCTGATCAGATTGACCGCGAGATAAAAGAGGAACACCGCTACCGCGACCAGAGCCGCGCTCAGCCAGTGGCCGTAGTGAAAACGCGCTGCTATCGCCCAAACCCCCATCAGTGCGACCAGTCGGTTGGGAATGATTTGGTGAGTGCGGTCAACCACGGCGACCACCGCTAAGAGACCCACGAAAGGGGCAAACCATTCGATGTCGCCGGGCCGCATGAAAACCCATCCGGTGCCGAGTCCCACAATCACCGTAAGTCCTGCAGCCCAAAGCCGGTCGGCGCGGGTGGCGGGAGCTCCCCACCAGGGCCCCGACGCATAAACTAACAAGGCGCACGCCAACACCGCGGCCGCCGTTAAAGCCATGGTCTAACCGCCTCCCACATGGCATCGCGGGGACCTTCCTCCCCAAACCAGAAATGCCAGGCAAGTGCAGCCTGCTCAATCAGAAGGGTTAGGCCGTCGATAACCACGCTGCCGGCATCACGGGCCAACGTCGCGAATTGCGTTTGACGCGGGCGGTACACCCATTCTACGGCCAATCCTCCCGGCGCGGGTACGGGCCATTCGGATAGAAAAGATTCCCCCAATTGGCCAAGCGGGGTGGCATTAACCACCACGCGCCACCCCCTGGGTTTGAGACGGTCGTCCCATGAAACGCGTTCATGAGCCCAATCGCACTTTTCCGGGCGCCGGGCGGCCGCCGCCACGCGGTAACCCAACCGGTTCAACACCGCCGCGCTGGCACGCGCCGCTCCGCCCGATCCCAGCACCAGGGCCTCTGACCCCCGCACGCTGGCAAAAGGAACCAGCCGGAACAGAGCCTCGCAGTCGGTATTCGCCCCCGCCCATCCGTTGGCGGTTATGCGCACCGTATTGGCCGCACCCGCGTCGCTGACCCATACGTCACGTGCGGCCAACATGGGCAGTACCTGCTCTTTGAGGGGCCTGGTGAAGTTAACGCCGTGACCGCCCAACTTGTCAAAGGCATCCATCTTTTGCCCGAGCTGGTCCGGGGTGCACTCGACCGGAAGGTAGAAGGCCATGCGCTTGCGCGATTGAAATGCATAATTATGCAGAACCGGTGACAGCGAATGACTGATGGGACTTCCGAATACAGCGTATAGGGCCATGCGGTTGCTCATCGGCCTTAGGCCTGATCGCCCAGCCGGGGCGCTTCTCGGCGCGGCAGCAGAGCACGTTCGAGGCGGCGCACCAACTGGGTCGTCCAAAATTCGCGCTCGTTTAGGGGGAGCACCAAGATGGTAAAAAGTTTGAGGCGGTTGCCGCCGAGAATGTCGGTAAAGACTTGGTCCCCCACGACCGCCGTCTGCCGGTGATGGGTTCCCATTTTTCGCATGGCCAGACGGAATGCGCGCCGCCGCGGCTTGGCCGCTTTAGCAATCGTCATCACACCGATATGCCGACCAAAGCGCTCGACCCGCTCGCTCATATTATTGGATACAATGCAGGTCTTCAACTGATGCGCCTTGACCTCGCCCAGCCATCTCCGCAACTCGTCGGACGCCGTAGCCTGATTCCAGCCAACCAGCGTGTTGTCCAGGTCGAGAATCAACCCCCTGACACCGCGCTCCACTAAACGGTTTAAATCGATGTCATAAATCGATTGTACGAATAACTGCGGCTGGAGAATTTGAATCATACCACTGCTCCTTCATGCACCGTTCCCTATGAGTATACCAGGAAGCGGGAGTTCTCTAACGTTCACCAACAATTTATCGGTGGAAAAACCGGTTGGGCGGGCGTCTGATCCAGCCGGTTGACATTTTGTGTCGTACCGGTACACTGAAACTAGCAATACTGAGTAAACTACTCAGAAATGATTCGGACCGAGGAGGCTAACATGTCAGCACCAGTTTTGGAGATTTCCGACCTTCACATTCAGATTGACGATAAGCCCATCCTGAGCGGCCTAACGGTCACCGTCAGGGGTGGCGAAATTCACGCGGTAATGGGTCCCAACGGAACCGGCAAGACCTCCCTGGCACAGACGCTCATGGGACACCCGCGCTATACCGTGACTCAGGGGCGTGTCACCCTGGACGGCCATGACGTACTCCGCATGCGACCCGACGAACGAGCCCGCCAGGGGCTGTTTTTGGCCATGCAGTACCCGAGCGAAATTTCCGGCGTGACTACCGCCAACTTCCTGCGGGCCGCCATCAACGCGCGGCGCGGCGAGGGAAACAACATTCCTCTGAAAGAGTTTCGCGACCGGCTGGACGAGGTCATGAAGTTCTTGGACATGGACCCGAAATTTGCTAACCGGTACCTCAACGAGGGCTTTTCCGGCGGGGAGAAAAAGCGCAACGAAATCCTGCAGATGCTCATGTTGAGGCCGCGCATTGCGATTTTGGACGAGATTGACTCGGGACTTGACATTGATGCCATCAAAGTGGTCGCCAAGGGAGTCAATTCGCTGAAGGGACCGGATTTCGGCGCGCTTATCATTACGCACTATCAGCGGATTTTAGATTATGTGCGGCCCGATGTCGTGCACATTATGGTTGACGGGCGCATTGTCAAATCGGGTACGGCTGCCCTGGCAGAAGAGTTGGACAAGAAAGGCTACGAGTGGGTGCGGAGCGAACTGGCGCACGCGGGCCGAGCTTAGGAGGGCAGAATGACTGAGACAGCCATAGTCAGCTCGGAAGCTGACCTAAAATTATTAATCGCTGAGCGTTTCCCCAGTGAGCCCCAGTGGATGCTAAAGCGCCGCCTGAAGGCCGCCCAAGACTATTTCGCACTGGATTGGCCTCGTCTTGAACGCACTCCGCTGAAATTGCGCAAGCTAGAGGATATTCCGGTGTTTCAGGCTCTCCCGGCGATGGCCGTACAGGACGGCTCGCCGGCCGAGGGAGTCGTTATCCGCCTATCCAACAACCAAGTGGTGTCGCTGACCGTGCCTGAGCGTTGGCTTCATCAGGGCGTAGTGCTGGAGCCGCTCAAGGAGGCGCTCACCCGGCCCGAGGTGCAAGAGTATCTGGGCTCGCTGATTGCCGATGATAGCGACAAAATCGCGGCGCTAAACGGAGCGCTGTGGCAGAACGGAGTATTTCTGCGGGTGCCGCCGGAACTGGACGAAACGGTCGAGGTCTCAGTGGAACACTACGCCGACAAAAACGTCCGAACGCTTTTCACCAAGAATCTTTTTGTCTGCGGATCGCACAGCCGGGTGGTGGTCACGGAGAGGCTCTCCACGGGTCCCCGCGACGACAAGATGCTGCTGTCGGAAAACACCGAAATCGTCGTCGACGAAGGCAGTCGCCTCGAGTATGGGGCCATTCAGCATTGCGACCCTAAGGTCGACGGCTTCATTCAGCGATCGGGACGGGTTGCCCAGGACGGACACCTGGAATGGAATATCGGCGAGTTTGGGGCAGGGTTAATCGTAGCCAGTCACAACACCCACTTGGCCGAACCTGGCGCATCGACCCGCAGCACCACCGTCTTTTTTGGGTCGCATCAGCAGCATCAGGACTATACCGCCCGAAGCTACCACCATGCGCATCACACCGTCAGCGACATGGTTGCTCGGGGTGTCATGAAGCATAAGGCGCGCAGCATCTTCACCGGACTCACCCAAATCGACAAGGGCGCGCATGGGTCCGACGGGCGGCAAAAGGAACAAACGCTAATGCTGTCCGACGATTCTCGCGCCGATGCTATTCCCTCCTTGCTGATCGATGAACACGATGTGTTCGCCGCGCACGCCGCCAGCGCCGGTCCGGTTGACAAAGCCGCCGTCTTTTACCTGACCAGCCGCGGGCTCACTGAAGCGGAAGCCGTCCGCTTGATTGTTCACGGATTTCTGGCCCCCGTCATTGACACCATTCCCCGCGCGCAACTCCGGGCCGAGGTGTGGGACGCGGTAGAGAGGAAGATCCGCGAATGATTGAGCCATTGGTCGATGTTGAACGCGACTTCCCCATCTTCAATCGAACAATCAATGGCCATCGGCTGGTATGGCTGGACTCGGCGGCGACCTCGCAGAAGCCTGAAGCGGTCGTTCAGGCGGTGGACCGGTTTTACCGCGAATCCAACGCCAACGTGTTGCGTAGCGTCCACACGTTGGCCGACGAAGCCACCACCGCCTTCGCCCGCGCGAGGGAAAAAGTGGCGCGGTTCATTGGCGCCGATCAAGCGGAGGAAGTAATTTTCACCCGCGGCACGACGGAAAGCCTAAACCTGGTGGCACGCAGTTTTGGCGACATGTTCGTCAAAGAAGGCAACGAAATTGTGCTTTCGCCGATGGAACACCACTCTAATCTAATCCCCTGGCAGCAGTTGGCACGGCGTACGGGTGCCTTGTTAAAGTATGTTGACTTAACTGAGGATGGCCGCATTACGGCCGAGGGGCTACAGCAGGTTATTGGACCCCAGACCCGGGTTGTTGCGCTGTCAAAAATCTCTAACGTGTTGGGTGCCATCAATCCGGTTGAAATAGCGGCAGAGATGGTCCATCGGGTGGGCGGCGTACTGGTGGTAGACGGAGCTCAGTCGGTTCCGCACCAACCTACCAATGTCAAGGACTTGGGCGCGGATTTCCTAGCCTTTTCCGGGCACAAAATGTGCGGCCCTACCGGCATTGGAGCGCTTTGGGGACGGATGGAGTGGTTGGAGAAGATGGAACCAGTGATATTTGGCGGCGAGATGATTAGCTACGTCGACCGCGACACGGCGACTTGGGCCGAGGTGCCGGAAAAGTTCGAAGGCGGAACGCCAAACATCGCTGGCGCGATTGGATTGGGCGCGGCCGTCGATTATCTGGAACAGGTCGGCATGGAAAGGATTTCCCAGCATAGCCAGGCGTTGGGAGAACGGGCCTTTGAGGTACTGGCCGATATCCCCGGGGTGTCCGTTTACGGACCCCAGCGACCACATGGCGCAGCGGTGGCCTTCAATATTGAGGGCGTCCATCCCCACGATGTCGCACAGGTGTTTGATGCACAAGCGGTGGCGATCCGGGCTGGACATCACTGTGCCCAGCCGCTGATGCAATGGCTTGGTGTCGGATCGACCGCCCGGGCCAGCGTTTATCTCTATAACGGCGATGCTGACATCGACCGCCTGCGCGAGGCAATCTTAGAGACAAAGAGGTTTTTCCGACGATGAGTCTAGAGGATCTATACCGGGAAACAATTTTGGACCATAACCAGTCGCCGCGCAATCGCCACGAACTTCAAAATCCGACCAAAACAGTCGGTTTATTAAACCCAACCTGTGGCGATCAGATCAAACTGGATCTACAATTAGATCATGGCAAAGTGACAGATGTGGGATTCTCAGGACACGGATGCTCCATCAGCATGGCTTCTGCCTCCATGATGACGGAAGCCATCAAAGGTAAATCGGTGGACGAAGCACTCCAATTGGTCCGTCGCTTCAAAGCTTTTCTGACCGGCACGCCAAGTGCTGAGCCATTGGGGGATTTGGAAGCTTTGCAGGGGGTTTCCCAGTTTCCGAGCCGGGTCAAATGCGCCACATTGGCGCACAATGCCCTAGAGAAGGCGTTGACCGACGGCGCAAGCGATTAAAGGAGGGAGAGAACCATGGCATCCAAGCCGATAGTCAGTGACGAGTACCAGTACGGATTCAACGACGGTGATGTCGGTGTTCTCAAGTTTGCCCGAGGTCTCCGCCGTGAGACCGTCGAGGAGATTTCCAAGATCAAGCAGGAACCGAAGTGGATGCTTGACTTCCGCCTGCACGCGCTGGATGTGTTCATGAAGAAGCCGATGCCAAGGTGGGGCGGAAACCTGGATAACTTGAACTTCGACGACATTGTCTATTACGTGCGGCCCTCGGAAAACCAAGGCCGAACCTGGGACGAGGTTCCGCAGGCGATTAAGGACACGTTCGAGCGACTGGGTATTCCGGAGGCAGAGCGCAAGTTCCTGGCCGGCGTCTCAGCGCAATACGAGTCTGAGGTTGTTTACCACAGCATTCGCGACGATCTCAAGCAAAAGGGCATCATCTTCACCGACACCGACACCGCCTTGCGCGAATATCCCGAGATTTTCCGTGAGTATTTCGGCACGGTGATTCCGCCTGAGGACAATAAGTTTGCCGCATTGAACTCGGCGGTGTGGTCGGGCGGGTCGTTTGTGTACATTCCTAAGGGTGTGCGCTCGGACATTCCGCTGCAAGCCTATTTTCGCATCAATTCAGAGAATATGGGGCAGTTTGAGCGCACCCTGATTATCGCCGAGGAAGACTCCTTCGGACATTATGTGGAAGGCTGTACCGCCCCCGTATACTCCAGCGAATCGCTGCATTCGGCGGTTGTGGAGATTCTAGTCAAGGATCGCGCGCGCATGCGCTACACCACGGTGCAGAACTGGGCGCCCAACGTGTATAACCTGGTCACCAAGCGCGCGGTGGCATATCGTGACGCGACGATGGAGTGGGTAGACGGCAATATTGGCTCGAAGCTCACCATGAAATACCCCTCCGTGTACATGGTGGGAGAGGGTGCCAAAGGCATGGTGCTGTCGATTGCCGTGGGCGGCAAGGGCCAACATCAGGACACCGGGGCGAAAATGATTCATGCCGCTCCGCACACGACCTCCACCATCGTGTCCAAGTCAATCAGCCAGCACGGAGGCAAAACCACCTATCGGGGACTGGTTCACTTCGCCCCCAATGCGTTGGAATCAAAGGCCAACGTGCGGTGCGACACGCTCATCATGGACGACAATTCCAACTCGGACACCATTCCCTACAGTGAGGTCTCCAACGCCAATGTGGAGATGGAGCATGAGGCCACGGTCACTAAGGTGAGCGAGGAAGCCTTGTTCTACCTCACCAGCCGCGGACTTTCAGAAGAGGAAGCTACCCGCATGATTGTGATGGGCTTCATAGAACCCTTCACCCGGGAGCTGCCCATGGAATTCGCCGTGGAGATGAACCGTCTGATTAAGTTCGAGATGGAAGGGGCTATTGGCTAGTGGCGTTTGTTCGGGTCATGGACGCCCAAGATGTCGTCGAAGGGCGCCCGGCTTTGGCGGTGGTGGGCGATATTGAAGTAGCGGTCTTCCGCGTAGGCGACCAGCTCTTCGCCATTGACGACCTTTGCAGCCACGCCCAAGCCTCTTTATCGGAGGGCACGCAATACGATTATCTCGTGGAATGCCCGCGCCACGGAGGCAGATTTGACATTCGCACCGGCAAGGCACGCCACTTCCCTGCCGTTTCACCGGTTCAAAGCTTCCCGGTGAAAGTCGAGGATAACGGGGTTTTCATCGATGTTGACGACTGACAAGAGGGCTCTCGGGCCCTCTTGTTATCGCTTCTGCCCCGATTGCGACGGGTCCGCCACGGTCAATTCACGTAAAATTTTACGAACTGCCCGCTTTTCAATACGCGAGACGTAACTGCGTGAAATCTTCAGGTGTCGGGCAATATCCCGCTGTGTCATGCGTCCGTGTCCGTTAATCCCAAATCGCAGCTCAAGCACCAGCCGCTCTTTGGCGGTGAGGTCCTTGACGAAATTGCGTACCCACTGCATGACCACATCGACTTCTACTTGGTCGGCAACGATGTCGCCATCGGTTCCGAGGACGTCGAGCAATGAAATTTCATTACCCTCACGGTCTACCCCGATGGGATCGTACAAACTCATTTCCCGGCCATTCTTTTTGCGCGATCTCAGGTGCATGAGCACTTCGTTGTCAATGCAACGGGCGCAATAGGTGGCCAGTCGCACGCCTTTGCCCGGATCAAACGAGTCGATCCCTTTGATGAGGCCAATGGTGCCAATAGATATGAGGTCATCCGGGTCCTCCCCGCTGGTGTGGTACTTCTTGACCACGTGCGCAACCAAACGCAAGTTGTGTTCAATCAGGCGCTGCCGTGCTCCTAAGTCACCCGCTTTGAGCGCTAGCACCGCCTCGCGCTCCTCCTCGTCGGTGAGCGGCTGTGGAAATGCATTGCCGCCTATGTATCCTGCCAGCCAGACGGCCCCACGCACCGCCGCCACCACGATCAGGACCAGTGCGCCGATACTGCCCAGCATGTTGTCCCCACCCCTTTGCCTGCCGGCGATGGCAGGGAGAGTCCGGATTTCCATAGCTTATGCTAATCAGAGCCAAATGGTGTCTGTACGGTGCCTAACTTTTAAAAGGCGCGACCACACCTTTTCTATCTGTGGAATTTCGCAACCTAAGGCGTTAAAGCATGGCCCGGCGTTTAGGCTACCCACTCCGACGTAGTCTTTTCATAGGTACCCCAGCAACCCTCGGTTGTGATACAGCATGACCGCGGCTAAAGCCACGGAGATTGATGACGACCAACTCCTGGCTTCCGAAAAATTCGCATCCGTTTGCGCTTCTTGGTGAGCGAATCTCCCTCGAGAAGTTTTTTGATGCCGCGTTGCTCTCTGGCGGATTGGCGCTGCACCTTGATCGAATTTGGTGGGGAAGACCATGGTGGGCATCCATCCGGCACTCAATCTCTCCACCCTGATCAATAATCTCAAGTCCGCCAGCCAGTTCTCGCCGCATGCGCAACCGGTTTGCCAATCATCTCGCGACGTTTTATGGGAAACCGTACTTTTGGGACCGCGCCTATTACGTCGAGAGTGTCGACGGAGCATCGTTAGAGACGGTAAAACGCTATGTCGAGACTCAAGGGACAAAAGAAAAACCCCGCGAGGCGGCCAAGAGGCCACCGCCCGTGACCGAAGGAAATCCCTTGACTCCACCCTTCAGATTGTCACGCTCCCGGCTTCGCCCGGGAAGGATAATTGCACGGGCATTATGTTCAATGGAGTTGGCAGATGCAGCACTTTACCTAACCCGCAGCCGAGCCGGCGATTCAGACGCCGGTTCGGCTCAAAATACCCGACCGGCCAGTCCACGAATTGGACTGGCTCGCCATACTACTTATCTTCATTGCGAGGCGCGAAAATGTGGGTTGTGATACTCTATATCGTGTACGGTTCTGAAGTGGGCATGACCTATGACGATCTAATCCGCAACGCAAGTTGCGGTGAGGGGCGGTCAGACATTGAACAATCTTGCGCGTTATAGAACTTACCGCGGAGTCGCTCGGGCTTTACATCCCCAGTTGCTGCAGATCTTACCGTCGTCGCAGCTAATGCACGGTGCCCGCCTGCTAGGGGTGGTGGAGCACGGGACTATAACCCTCGAGAGTGAAGACGAAAGCAGCGTTTTGATGGATTTCGTGCGGGCTCCCATTGCTGCAATGCGCTATCTCAAAGAAACCTCGGGGTTGTCTTCAGCCCAACGGATAGTCTTGCAGGCATTCACGGACTCGTTTACGTCCTTATTTCGGGTCCAAGAGCGCAACCCCCATCGGGGAGTACACCTCGCGTCGCAAACAACTGGTGCACTGCCCGGTCGCCCGGCCTGTCGGCCGCGGTGAGAACAACTCCGACTTAGCCCTGCGATTGCTCGGAATACGTGGCCATCTCGAGCATACATTGATCGCCAGTTTGTTTGTATGTAAACGTTTATCGCTTGACCGCTGAAGGTTATTGACTTCATGCCCCCATCGTTCCGGAGATTTCGTCGTCAGTCCGCTTTTGAACACAATACCTGCGCATTCCCATCCTGCGGATACTGCGCCTTCTTAGGCGGCAGCCAAGAGGGGGTCAAGGAGGTTAGCCCGCAGGGCTAGACATGTCAGAGGTTTTGTTCGACTCCCACCCGGCTTGGTGAAGCGCCGACGGGAGTCATTCACCAAATGCCCGCGAGAAGCCCCCGCCTTTAGGCGTGGGGAGGAAAGCGGGCTTCCGCCGTTAGGCGGAAACAGGTTTTTTCTCATAATGCCACCCCTCATTGCGTTGAAGAATGCGACAGTGTTTATACGAAATCCCTTGGGCCACTCTTTGCCCATGGGAGGAAATGTCAAAGCGGCCATTGGCCCGCACCAACACGCGGCCGGTGTGGGTTCCGGCGTACTTCCCTTTCGGCACCACCGCCCGCACGAGGTCCCCGGTCTGAAACCCGAAGTGGACCTTCTGCCGTGACCGATGCCGGATCGGGAAGCCATAGGCATCGGTCCCACACAGTTGCCGGTTGCCGCGCCCCTTCGCGGTCCAGATCTGCACGGAGGCCGGCAGGCGGGTGAACCTATCCGGTGCACTTTCGCCCACGCAGAGGGCGTCGAAGTAGTGCTCCTTCGGGAATCCATGGTCGAGCCGCTGCTTCTTGGTGCGTCCGCCGGATCCCCCTTCGACGGGCAGCCCCGTCGCTTTCAGCTGTTCATACAACCGCCACCGGGTGGCGTTCATCATGGCGGCATCCTTGAGGGGCTTCCGGGCTTGGACTTGGATGTCCGGATGTCCGAATTCCGCCGCGGTCTCATTGTTCTTCGTGAGATTGCAGGGTTCGCACGCTAAGGTTAAGTTGCTGACCCGATCGGTCCCACCCCGGCTCTTTGGTGCGATGTGTTCCACCTGCAAGGGGACATCGGTGGCGCCGCAGTAAGCACAGCGGTGCCCCCACTTCGCTAGCAGGTACTCCCGCACTTCGTAGCCCTGCAAGGTGCTTTGCTGGTATTCCACGCCCGAGATTTCTGCATTCTGTAGCTTTTGCGTATCGAACTTGACGTGTTCGACGCTGAGATCGGTAATCGGCGCGAATTTTCGGAGTTTCGCCAGGGCATGCAAGGTCTGATCAACCCGGGCTTCCAAGCTCGGCGGCAACCACCCGTCTTTGCGCTTGCGGTTCTGAAAGCGGGGTTTGCGATAGCGGGTCTTGCGATGCCGTCGCCCTCGACGGAGGGCGCGTCGGGCATCCAGCTTGGCTTTGATGCCCGCTTTGTGGACAATCTCCCCAAAGAAGAGGACCTTGGGGCCTTTGGCTCCCTCCAAGAGGATGGCCACTCCGGTCGTCTTGCTGCCTGGGTCAAACTTAACCCGAAGCGGCTGAAACGCGGATTCTGCCGCCGCCCGATCTTTCAAGCGGATGGTGAACGGAGCCATCTGATGAATGACCGCTCGACCCCGTTCTAGCAACTGGCGGGCTCGTTTTTCGCTGCAGGGCATTAAGGGTTTCTTCTGTCGGTCCAACACAAAAACCATGAGACTTCCTCCCTCGCCATCCCCCGTAAGGGGGCTGGTAACGTCTTCGTGCAAAGATCTCTCCGCGCCAATGTTCCCCTGGGTTGCATCGTCCCTCCGCACGGCTCGCACTACCCCGAGCTGGCGTTTAACGGAGGACCAAAGTCCCGGGACTTCGTTTGAAGCCCGGGAGAGAGCCGGGGGCTGGAGAAGCACCCCCGGGTCTGCACCATGGGAACGGAGCCGCTCGCCTCCCGCAGCCTACTTGCGAAAGCTGCTGTCAGTTCCGGCGGCTAAGACTGGTCATAGTCGGGCTTTTACAAGCCCCCGGCTTTAGCCGTGGGGTCTATGACCCGTTTGATCCGATTCCAGCGCTTATGCCTTTTTTATGGTTGAGCCTAGTAGCCTAGCTTGGGCCCTTGAACTTAGATTGCGCTGATGCGCCTTGCGGTCAAATTTTTTCGGGTTCCATTTGCCCCCCACCCACTCTAGCATTTCTTCGTGTTCGGGATGATCGGGATCCTCTATGGCTTCCAAGAACATGGCATACCCGGGCGCACCTCCCACATCTTCCGGAGGACAGGCATTGGCGCCGTCGAGAATGCCTGGTGACTTTTTTTCCCCTGCTTGGAGGTGCCGGATGTGCTGCACCTTTATCCGATGGTGCCATTCATCCCCCAAATCATAGATGTAATCAAAGACACTGCCCCGTCGAGAAATGGCATCCTGTAAAACCACACTGTCCGCTCGTTGCAGAAAGGCATCACCCGCGGCCGCGGGGTCCCCGTCCTGCGTACCATGAATGTCAAACTCCCAAAGGTGTCCTCCTGTCCATCCCATAACGGCAAGAAGTGCTTCATGAAGCTGTCTCAGCGTTATCGTGCCCGGCACCGTGAAAAGCCGCCATACCCTGGGCGCAACGTACTGGAGGCTGACCTCCAGTTCATAAACGGTCGCTGGGTTTTTCTGCTGGTCTGTGTAAGACTTTGAGGGTGGGTTGCCTGGTTTTGGCGGCGGGTTCTTACCCTCCACTTGAACCCACATGAATCCTCTTTTCGGACTCATTGTTCGCCTCGCCTTATGCGGGCTTGCCCCGAAGCGGTTCTTGGCTTTGATTTTATCGAAGTTAGACACCTACGGCAAAACTTGAGCTCCTTTTGGCGAAGGAGACGGCGATAGGTGTTCCGTATGGGCACTAACGTCGTACCGGGGCCCTGATGTACGCCTTGGTGAGGGGATGCCATCGGCCGCGCCTAGAATGGCTGCGCCGTCGACGTCCAAGCCCCATGGTGAACGCTACTCATGGCAGATGGATACGAACCGTCTCATCCTATGGCGAGAACCACCGAGTCAACTACCCCGGCGCACAGCCGCGTTTTAGGACAGGCTCCTTGAATGCATAACAAAACCACGCGCCACCCACTCTTGATCGCCGGCCTAATCAGGGGCGGGCGCAGGCATTGTGTTCAACAGTGATGCCTTCCTCTCACCGCCCCCGGATGACGTCCTTTAAGGTGCCTCGGACCGTCTCCACGTCAACGTCGACCATAGCCTCAGCGTTGAGCAGCGCCTCGGCCACACTGCAAGTTTGTACGATACGCCCGACCTGTTCAAGGGCTCCTTGGGCGGCTGATACCTGGGTTAAAATGGCATGGCACGACTCCTGCTGACTGACCAGCTGCTGGATTCCGCGGATCTGGCCCTCGATCCGTTTAAGCCGATTCAACACGTCTCGTTCATCCCAATACACCTTGCGGCTCACGTCATACTCCTCCTTCTTTCTCCCTCTGTATACCCCAGCCGGTATATGTTATTATACATTAGAGGACGGCCAAACTAAACCGCTCCCAATGCAGAACTGGAGGGGTCTTTTATGGTAGTGGTATATACGACGCCGACGTGCCCACACTGCAAGTCGGCCAAACGCTATCTCAAAGAGCGGCGTATTCCATTTCGCGAAGTGGACGTAAGCCGATCGGAGGAAGCGGGCAGAAGCCTAAAGCGCAAGTCGGGCCAGACCGGAGTGCCTGTGATTGATGTCAACGGGCAAATCATCGTCGGATTTAACCGGCCCAAGTTGGACCGAGCCTTGGGTATTCGCTCGCTTGATTAGGCCAAACTATGATAGATTCATGCCATAAGGGCCTGGTAAGAGGGCCCGCCATCTTGCAGGTTCAGTACTGTTTGGCGCTGCACCAGCATGTTCGTCGTAGCTGGCGAAATGAAAGGCGGTTGGCCATCGTGTCAACACATATCCCTTACGAGGGCAGAGACAATGGATTCGGCGACACCATGGTCAAGGTGGTACTCAGGCCGACAACCAGAGAGCCGCTCTTAAGAGCGTAGAGATTCGTGTATCATGGGCCTAGCTCCATCGTCACCAGCGGCGCAAAGCGCGGACACAGCCCCTAGGCCGACGTGAGAACCCAAGGCGACTGCCGCGGCGAACATCGGCGCCAGTAATAGCGGGCACCGGGCGAGGCAGCAAAATTGTGATTGTCGATTTCGAGGAGGTTATCAATGGCGATTATTCAAGAAAACATCCGTGGCGAGGTTCAAGAGTTTTTAAAGGACATGCGGGATCCGGTGACGGTTGATTTCTATCCGCACCCTCAAAGTCCGGCTAGCGATCCGATGAAACAGTTGCTAAGCGAGCTGCAGGACATCGCGCCCCAGATCCGCGTGGTGCAGCACAACCAGGCCGCTACGCCAATTGCCCCGGAAAACCCGGGCGACATTGAAGGCCCGGTAACGACATTCTCGACCAACGACGCGTTCACTGGCATCCGATATCTCGGATTTCCTGGAGGGCAGGAATTTAGCACGTTCCTTCAAGATTTGCTGGATCTGTCGCAAGCCAGCGACGTCTCGCTTAGCGCGGCGACACAAGAATGGCTGCAGTCCCTAAAAGAGCCGGTGCATCTGGAAGTCTTCGTCACCCCGACCTGACCATATTGCCCCCGGGCGGTTCGCCTGGCACACGAAATGGCACGAGTCAATCCAAAATACGTCGTAGCCGATATGGTAGATGCTGCGTCGTTTCCGTCGCTTTCAGACCGCTATGGCGTCTCTAGTGTTCCCGTGACCATCGTCAACGGAAACAGCCAGCAGGTCGGAGCAGTACCGGAATCTCAGCTAACATCGGTCATACGGCGGGAATTAGGCGTTTAGCGGACGGGCACAGAAGAGCCGCGCCGCGCATACTGTCCGATAGGGGGCGATGCGATGCGCGGCTTTTCTCTCGCTTTATCGGGCGGCGGTTTATTGGGGGCAGCCCACTTAGGCGCCTTGAAGTTCCTAGAGGAGAAACGGGTGCACGCCCAAGCCGTGGCCGGCACCTCCGCGGGCGGTTTGGTGGCCGCCCTCTACGCGCTGAATGTTCCCCTGGATCAAGTCATTGCCGCTGGCCGTGAGGTGTCACAGCACCCCACCCACTATTTCCACCTAAATACCGGTGGGTTGATTCACGAGATCTGGCGCGGGTCCGGTCCTCCTGCTACGGGCTTGATCAAAGCGCAGCCGTTTCTGGAGCGTCTCTTGGGGCTCGCTCCTCATGCCAAGAATACAGCCGACTGGACAATTCCTACCGTGCTAACCAGCGTGGACCTGGTCAGCCTTCAAGCTATCGCCTTCACCAATCGGCCCAAGGTTCATCCAGAGCGCGGTCGGTGGCAGGTCCTGACAAATCAACCGCTCTTGCTGGCCATGCAAGCCACTATGGCTCTCCCGGGACTATTCGAGGCGCCACGTCCCGGCGACCGGGTTCTGGTCGACGGCGGCACCGCCGACACACTTCCCATCGACTGGGCCTATGCCCTATATGCGGACCGCGTGGTCGCCATCGACGTCGCCACGCCGCCACTGGTGAGTGCCGTGGGCGTAGGACTGGCTGAGGTGCTGAGCCGTTCGGAAAGTTATGCGACTGATACCCTGTCGCGCCTGCGGGCGGGGCGCGAAGCCCACATCACCGTACGGCCCGATACCCAACATGTCGCCTTTTTTGGGTTTAAAGACTATGACCGCTTGGTTGAAGCCGGGTGGATAGCTATGGAGAACGCGTGGCCATCATTAGATCTTTAGGCTTCCGCTGGCTTGGGCCGCGGTGCAATCTGGTACACCTGACCATCTTCAGCCGCATGTGCGGAGTCTTCCCATCCCCGGCTCACGCACGCGTCCAGCAGGGGACAAATGGTGCATGCCGGCTTTCGTGCTGTACACACCATGGCACCAAAGTCCATCAGCGCTTGATTGAAGTCCATCGCCCCTCCGCTGGGGAGGACCGCTTCCGCCAGCGCCCACAGGCGATGGTGCATTTCCGCGCGGGTTTCCTTAAAGTCAATGCCGAAGTACCGGCCCAATACCCGCTTGACGTTGGTATCCAAAATCGGGGCGTCCTGACCGAACGCAAACGACAAGACCGCCCCGGCCGTGTAGCGTCCAACCCCAGGAAGGCTCATCAAGTCCTCGACCGTGTTGGGAAACCGACCGCCCCACCGGTTAACCACGGCGGCAGCGATGTCTTTGAGCCAGCGTCCGCGAATTTTGTAACCGAGCGGGTCGGTAATCGCTTTGACATCTTCCAGCGGCGCCAGGTTTAGCGTCTTCACATCGGGAAACTCCGCGATGAATCGGCGGTATACGGGGATGACGGTGGCGACAGTGGTCTGGTGCAACATAATTTCTGACACGATTATCGCATAGGGATCGCGGGTCTGGCGCCAAGGCAAGTCGCGTCCGTGCTGCCGATACCAGCCGATGACGCCGGATTGAAAGGCTTTCAAGCGAAAATCGTCAATCTTGGCGACGTATTTTACTCGTTTCACGACATCGCCTCGTCCCTCGCCCGACCAAAACTTACCGGACCGCGGCGGTACTGCCACGATCGCAGTAGGCGCGCGCCGAGCGCATACCACAACCCCACCAATACGGCGGTCCAGTAGCCAAAAAAGAGCGTGAGGGCCGCACTAAACAGGCCGACTTCCACGCCGAACACGCCGGCGGGAAAATGGTGGGCCAACATGATAAGCAATATCGCCGCCACGCCCCAAATCACCACAATGGCACTCAAAATCCACAAAAACGCCAGCATCGCCACGGCACCGAATAAGGGGCGCCCGACAATCCAGATGACCTGATGACCCTGTGGCGTATGCTCCCGCGACAAAGTCACCGCTCCCCCCAACCTGGTCACAAACTGATTGTACAAGGTTAACGATCCTAAGGCATAGACCCCCGAGGCTATCAAAAGCATCACCGGAAACAGCATCCAGCGTTCGGGAATAATCACCGTCCAACCCCAAACATTGGCCAATATCCCCCCTGCCAAGGCAAAGGGCAAGGCCAAGGTTAGTAGGGCCCGGCTGTTGATGCCTACGGGCACGCGGACAATCCGGCCATCGACACTAATCCAGGTCAGGGGATGTGAGTGGGACCAGAGGCGGTTATACAACCACACGCCAATCCCGCGGGCGCCCAGCAATGAGGCCCAAGTCACCAGGGCCTCCACCGTACCCAATCGCCAGCCCAGCCGCGTCTGAGACCCGGTCCATATCCATACAAATACCATGGGCAAGGCCCAGACCCAAATGCCAGCCACAATCCACACGCGCGGTGCCACCCATGTCATACACTTGACATCGCCCAATCGGCTCACCTGCCATTCGGCCTCAGGATTCGCCTGACGCGGTCGAATCCCTTCTTTAGGGACGATCTTGCGCCAGAATTTGCATCACCGCCAGCGTATTCACCACGGCCGCGCCTTCTAGCACCGCGACCCGTTTTTGCGCCGGTGCCAAAATTACCGCGTAGCTGCCTTGGGGACGCCACACCCGAAAGGTGACCCCGTTTTGCTTTATCGCCGGCATTTGTTGCAAAGTTTCCGAAAACATCCCGGCCAAGGCGGGAGTGTGCCCAAGCTTGGGTTCTATCGCCAGCGGCGGCACCTGCCCCTGGTCCACAAACGGGAGGTAGCTTCTGGCGAGTTCTTCCGGGGTAGCAAAGAGGCCCGTTCCCTGACTCAGTGTAGACGGCACAGGATGAGTCGGAACCTGGGACAGCTCTTTGGGCGACCGACTTAGGCTTGGCTGTCCCATCCCCAGCGCCAGCAAGCCTTGGCGCAGCGCATTGGTGCCCCAGACCTGGCCTATCTGCTTGAGCGGGATGGCGCCCTGTGCCAGTACGTGCCGCACGGCCGAGCTATTGAGCGCCAGCGCCAACAGCGGCGGCAGGAGCGCCAGATTGACGGCATGAGACCGCCAAAGCGACCCGGTGCCCTCGCCCACCATCGCTTCAATCATACCGTGTGCATCCGCCACCACGATTGACCCGTTTCCTTGGATGTTGTTGTCCAGGGCCCGAGTGAGGCCCGTCTGAATCGATGTGTGAATCACGCGTTTAGTCCGTGCTAGATGATAGGTGCCGTGTGAGAAGACCCAGGGTTCCCGACTGACGTCCCCCGCCAGTGTGGCGATGCTGTCAACCATCGGTGCAGATATGCCGGGTTTGGGTTCAATGACTTCTGCGGTGACAGACCACACCCCGGCCTCGCCCTGAAATGCCCGGCGGGCGGCCGACGGCGCCAGCCACAGCGTGGGTTTTGTTCCCAACCGTCTTTCACCGATCTTTCGCGCCAATAGTTTTCGACGTTTGGGGGAAATCTGTGCAGGATTAATCACCAGGGCCTTTTGCGGGCGGGTAACCGTTAACGGCCGCCCTTCGGAACTGGTGACGGGACCGGTAAGCACCGGCTCCACGCTGACGGCCTTCACCGGCATTCTATTGCCGATGATGTCCGGCTTCACCAACAGCAGCACCGAGCCGGCCAGGGCCAAGACCGTCACCGTCGATGACGTCACCATGAGGCGACGATTCCAACGCATAGGAAAACCTCCTTCGATGGAAGTTTTTCCCGTTTCCGGGAAATTCAAACCTATGCATTGGGATGGCGTTTGGCATACTGAATATTGGCTAATTGTTGCTGGTAGGTCGCCGCAAACAAGAGTCGCCCGCTGCGCAGCGACACGAAGTATAGATAGGGTACGTGAGCCGGATGCATCGCCGCCTTCAAGGTGGCCATCCCCGGGTTAGCAATAGGCCCCGGGGGAAAACCGACGTGAGCGTACGTATTGTACGGTGAGGGAGTAGTGAGGTCGGCCCGAACCAGGCCCCCTGCCAGCCGATGCCCGACAGCATAGCGAACGGTGGCATCCGATTGAAACGGCATGCCCACTTTTAACCGGTTTAAGAATACCGCCGCCGCATCGGCATCCTGATTGGGATTTTTCGCCTCCGCCTGCACAATCGAAGCCAATGTCACCCATTGAGTCAAGGTCAGCTTGGTGCGGCTCTGACGGTATAGCCCGCGTATAACGCGCGCCTCGAATGTGTCCCACATCGTGGTAAGGGCCTCGTCTGCCGTGGTACCGTAGGGAAACTGATAGGTGGCGGGAAAGAGATACCCCTCAAGTGGGTCTCGCACCCCGGGGGAAGGCTTGGGCATTCCCGGCAAGGGCTTTTTTTCTAAGGCGCGATATTGCCGGGCGGTGCCGACGCCGGCCTGAAGCAAACGCGCGACAATCTGCTTCACAGTATAGCCTTCCGGTATCGTAACCGTGGTGACCACCACGTCACCCGACTTCATCGCGGCCAAAATGCTGCCTAAGGATTGCGTCGGAGATAGCCGGTATGTCCCCGCGGTGAGGTGGGTCGCCAATCCACCCAACCGGCTGAGTAAATCGAACGCCCAGGCACTGCGAATAATGCCGCGGCGTTTTAACTCCGCACCAACGGCCGATGCGCTATCCCCGGGTTTGACCGTGACATATCGATCAATCGCCACGCCCGATCGAACCGGTTGCATGAGGCGTAGCACGTAGGCCGCCAAAAACAGGACGGCCACCAACAGGGCCGCCCCGATCCATACCCGCTTTTGCCGATACCACTCGGGCTGACGACTGTTGGCCGACGGCTCAATCACACCGGCGCGATCCTTACGCGATTATTCGTCACCTTCATCATCGAGCAGTTCCTCGTAGGCTTGGGCGACTTGCTCCCACTCTTCCTCCGACTCGATGTTGACCAACACATCATCGCCGTCCGCATCTTTCTCTAAACGAAGAATGACCGCCTCCGCCTCCTCGTCTTCCTCGGCGTCGATGGGAAGCAAGATCGCGTACTCCTTGTTCTCCACCTCAATCACGTCGACTACGACAAACTCGTGGTCTTTCCCCTCGTCGTCGGTGAGCGTGATGATTTCATCTTCGTCTTCCGCATAACCCGCCTCGAAATCTTTGTCGTCCGCCATCTGAGTCTCCTCTCTTGCCTCGGCCATACGCTCCCGGTCGAGGTAGCCCTGCAATATCAGCGCTGCAGCCACGCCGTCGATCACCGCCTGGCGACGTTCTCGGCGTACATCTTGTCCAATCAACAGCCGTTCCGCTTCCCGCGTTGTCAAGCGCTCATCCCAGGTAGACACCGGCAACGCGCAAGATGTTCGCAACCGCTCCACAAACTGAAGGGTTTTGTCGGCTTGCGGCCCGACCGTGGCATTCATGTTCAAAGGCAATCCTACCACAATTTTCTCGACCAGCCACGAATGTGCGATATGATTAACCTTTTTAAGATCCTGGGCGCCCGAGCTTCGACGAATGGGCGGCAGGGATTGGGCAATAAGTCCGGTTTCGTCGCTGACGGCCACCCCAATCCATTTATCCCCGACGTCAAGGCCCATTATACGTTTAGCCATCGTGGGAAGAGGTCAGCTCTAAGCGCCGGACATACTGTTTGATCAGCTCCTCCAACAACTCGTCGCGCTCGAAGCGGCGGATCAGGTTACGCGCGCCCATATGACTGGTAATGTAGGCCGGGTCGCCGGACAATAGGTACCCCACCAGCTGGCTGATGGGATTATACCCCTTATCTTTGAGGGCGGCGTACACTTCGCGCAACACCATGTCGGCTTCCTTTTCTTGGTCGTGGTAATCCCCGAGACGCCGAGTTTCGTCCGACATGCTCATACTCCACATCCTTTCTGGGTGCCCTTCTTCGCGGTCGCCCGGCGATTATCCTGCCATGCCAAAGTTTTTATCAATCCACTCCCGCGCTGCGCGCAAGAGTTCGGGCACACCTTCGGGGGAACGACCCCCGGCCTGCGCCAGGTCATCGCGCCCTCCGCCCCCGCCGTTGATGGTGCGGCTCAGGGGCTGGACCACCTCTTTGGCGCGAAATCCCTGTCCGCGTACCTTGTCCCCAAAGTATACGACCAACGAGGCCCGCTGACCATGCCGTGCTGCTAAAATGGCACCGTCCACGGCGCTTTTGACCCCATCCAGCACTTCCCTTAAGGCCTCGGAAGATTCCGCTTGTACCTCTGCTACCACAAAACGCAGGCTGCCAACTTCTTCCGCCTTCGCGGCCAGCTCACGCCCGATGCGCTCCCGTTGATTGCGTGCCAGCTCTTCGCGCTCACTTTGATAGCGCTTCAGCTCGGCCAGCCAGGCTTCGATGCGGCTGGGCCATTCTGCCGCATCCACACCGGGGAACCAGGGCGCTAGCTGCGCCAGGGTAGCCCGCTGTTGGTCAAAGCGCGCCCAGCTATTGGTGCCGGTCACCGCCTCGATGCGCCTTGACCCGCCGCCCACACTAGTCTCTTCAACAATCGCAAACAGGCCAATCTGCCCGGTACGCGAACAGTGGGTGCCGCCGCATAGCTCTTGGCTGGCGTCGGCAACGGTAACGACCCGCACCAGCTCGCCATATTTGTCGCCGAAGAAAGCCAACGCACCGCCGCTTAGGGCCTCATCGCGGCCGACATAGTCAATCGAGACCGGGATGTCCGATAATATCCAGTCGTTGACCAGCCGCTCGATGGTTCGGATTTGCTCTGCCGTTAAAGGCTTGCTATAAGAAAAGTCAAATCGCAGCCGGTCGGGCGCAACCAACGACCCGGTCTGGCGCACGCCCGCTCCCAGCACTTGGCGCAGGGCCGCATGCAACAGGTGGGTGCCGGTGTGATTGCGCATGGCACCGGCACGCCGGTCCGCGTCCACTTGCAACGTGGCCGTTTGACCGCGCTGGAGGTGGCCTTGTTGCACCGTCACCCAATGCCAAATGGCGCCTTGGACCTTAATGGTGTCCTGCACCAGCGCTGTTCCGGTGTCGGTAGTGATCACACCGCTGTCTCCGACCTGTCCGCCTCCTTCCGGATAGAACGGGGTGCGGCGGCTATACAGCCAGCCGGACTCCCCCATCTCCAGGCGCACCACTTGATCCTGACCCAGGTAAAGGGCACCGATGGGCTGATCCTCAAGCGACAAAGACTCGTAGCCGATAAAGTCTGACGCATCCATGGCCGGTAAGAGCTCCACCGTGGCAGCGCGATTTTGTCGCGCGCGCTCACGCTGCGCTTGCATCAGGGCGTCAAAGCTACTCTCCGCCACCTTGATGCCGCGTTCTTCCGCCGCGTCACGCGTTAAATCCAACGGGAAGCCGAACGTGTCATAGAGTAAGAAAGCATCCTCGCCCGACAGCACGTCCCCGGCGTCGAGACCGGCCAACTTTTGCTCCAGCACCTTCATCCCGGCGTTCAGGGTGAGGAGGAACCGAGCCTCTTCTTGTTGCACCAATTCTTGAATCATGGAAACACCGGTTTGAAGCTCTGGGTAGGCGCTACCCATAATAGCGGTCACCTGCGGAACCAAGCGATATAAAAAGGGCTCCTCAAATCCCAGCTCCCGTCCGTAACGCATGGCCCGGCGCAGGATCCGCCGCATCACGTACCCGCGGCCCTCGTTGCTGAAGGAGACCCCGTCCGCCAAGAGAAAGCTAATCGACCGCACATGGTCCGCAATAACCCGAAAGGGCATCCCTTGGGTGCCGAGCTGGTAAGGCCGGTCCGACAGCTCTTCCACGGCTCTAATCAGGGGGCGCAATAGGTCGGTATCGAAGTTGGAGTCGACGCCCTGAAGATATGCCGCCACCCGCTCCAGTCCCATGCCGGTGTCGATGCTGGGTCGCGGCAACGGTGTCATTGTGCCGTCGTCCGCACGATCATACTGCATGAACACTAAATTCCAGATTTCCTGCAACCGGTCACATTCGCATCGCCCCAGCCCGCAGTTGGGGCCGCAAGCGTACGCCGATCCTCGATCGACGAAAATCTCGCTACAGGGTCCGCAGGGACCGGTATCGCCCATGGCCCAAAAGTTATCCTTGGCCCCCATGCGCACGATGCGATGCGAAGGTACGCCCGCAACCTCTTGCCATAACTGAAAGGCCTCGTCGTCGGTCTCGAACACCGTCACCCAGAGCACCTCAGGCGAAATGTGGAGTTCTTCGGTTAAGAATGCCCAGGCCAGGCGAATGGCTTCTCGCTTAAAATAGTCGCCAAACGAGAAGTTGCCCAACATCTCAAAAAATGTTTGGTGGCGGGCGGTGCGGCCCACCTGGTCGAGGTCGTTATGCTTGCCTCCGGCCCGCATGCACTTTTGCACAGTGACAGCGCGCTGATAGGAGCGTTTTTCCAGGCCCAAAAAGACATCCTTAAACTGTACCATACCGGCATTGGTGAACAATAAGGTCGGATCGCCGGCAGGCACCAGAGGGGAACTGGGGACGCGCTGGTGCCCGTTCTCCTCAAAAAACTGCAAAAACTTTTGTCGTATGACGGCGGCCTCCAACCGGTCGCCTCCTCCCCGTATGATGTCTCATTGTACCGAGGGCGTGGAATCATGGTCAAGGGAAACAGTGACGCGGCGGTACAGATGGGCCAGCAGCACCTTCAGCGCGGCGGCAACCGGCACACCGACCAAAAGTCCGGTGAATCCCCCGATTTCGCCGCCGGCCAGTATGGCAAAGATCACCACCAAGGGATGAAGCCCGACCGAATCACCCACGACCTTAGGCGAAATCACAGTCCCCTCCAGTTGATGAATCACGATAAAGCCAAGCACCGCGTAAAGCGACACCCAGGGTGATTGCATCAAGCCCAAAAGCACCGCCGGGATTGCCCCGGCAATGGGACCGACATACGGCACCACATCTGTCAGGGCCGCCACCGCGCCAATCAACAGCGCAAACGGAATATGGAGCACCATCATCCAGGCGCTCGACAACACGCCCACGACCAGCGCCACGATAAGCTGCCCGCGAATGTAGCCGTTAAGCGCGCTGTCCAAATCAAAACCCAGTTTGTGAACCGATGCCTGCCAATCTACCGGAACGAACTGCCAGAACCGCTCCCGAATTCGGTGCAAATCCGCCAGCAGGTAAAAGGCTAAGATGGGCGCGATAAGAAAACTTAGCATCCCCGGTACCAGTCCAAAGGCCGCTCCCACCAGCCCGTTTAATGCCCGCAGCAGCTGCGTTTTCAGGTGGGCTCCGGTGGAGGTAATGGCTGACCGGATTGGCTCGGGCATGGGCTGATGATAAAACCGCTCCAGCCAATAGTTCCAGGATGTCTGAACCGCTGTCGCCAGGTTGGGTAGGTATTTAATCAAATGGACACTTTCCTGTACCAGAGTGGGTATGGCGTACACCACCCCAGCAAAAACCACCAGCCCGAACAACGCATACACCAGGAGAATAGCAATGACCCGGTGAATGCGTCCGTAAAGCGATAACACCTCGACTAACGGAGCCAGCAGATAGGCCAAGACAAATGCCAGAAAGAAGGGGAACAACACGCCGCGGGCCGACGCCATGAGCCAAATGACGGCTAGCGCTACGCACGCCAAAAGCCCCCAGCGGCACCACCGCCGAGGGCTTTGGAGTTCTTCAGTCCATGACGGCCGCATAAGTGCTCCGACGGTTAGCTGAGTCGCCGCTTGGCCACGTGCACCAAACGGTTTCCTCCATAGCGGGCGACTTTATACATGGTGGGAGCCAAGCGCCGGGCCCCACGCCATGCGCGGGCAGCCATTGTGCGCCGTGGGCGCCTTAATAGCCAAACTCCGGCAATCACGGCGCCCACCAGCGATCCCGTCACCATTCCGGTTACATAGCGCCTCACGATACCACCCCTTCCATGTCGCCTGGCTCGATTCTAGACAGCTCTCCATCAGATTCAACCCGAAACATGCGGACGCCCTTATGACTGAGCGCAAACTCGATGAAGCAATCCCAGCAATAGTACTGACCTGTTCCCACCCGGCCTACGTTCCTGCCTTGGCACGAAGGGCACAACGGATTCTTTTCCATGGGTGTCCCCCCCAATCGGTTATCTCATAGAAAAGGGTGCCCCGGGCGGGTGAATTTTAATCGCTGCGGGGCTTACCTGGCTAATCTGAGCATCGGAAACCATGAGAGCCCCGAACAACAGGTCCCCCAAAATCCCGCGCGACACCACCAGGTGCGTTACCTTCAGCGTCGTCTCATCAAATATCACATCGTTAAGCCGTCCGTAGAGGTGTCCCGACATATCCGACACCGGCCGTTTCATAAAGGCTTGATTGCGGCGCAGAACATCGCGGCGCCATCGCCGGCTCTTGTGTACCACCTGATAAGCATCGGCTAACTCCAATCCCAGACCGGTCAACCGAAACGTCGCCCGAGACGGCACGAACGGCGTATAAAAGGGTCGCGGCATCAAAAGGAACCCTTCAATCGCGAGTTCCGGCCACGACACCACGACCTCGTCAATCCGCTGCCAGACACGCGGCTTTCCCGTGAGCCGCACCGGCAAATGTGCCACGTGCCATCCTGTCAACATATCCGGCCCCCGATCAGGAAGGCTTGGTAATCTTCCCTCCCGCAACCAAGACATCGTCCTGGTATAGCACAGCCACCTGCCCCGGGCTTATGGCCCACTGCGGCTGATCAAATTCAATCTCGGCACCGTCGCTGGTGGAAATCCAGCGTGCCGGCTCCGGTTCCATGTTGTAGCGAATCTTGGCATTTCCCCAAACGGGGAACTCCGGCGTCTTTCCGGATACATAGCTAACATTCCGCACAACAACTGAGCGCTTCAGTGCGTCCTCGCGGCTTCCGACCACCACCCGGTTGGTGCCCGCTTCCAGCCCCACCACATAGCGCGGCTCCTGGCTAGAAACATTAAGACCGCGGCGCTGGCCCACAGTATAGAACGCTATGCCCTGATGCGTCCCCAGCACCGTGCCCTCGCGGTCCACAATCTCTCCCATTTTAACGGCTTCTGGGCGGTGCTCCTTCAAGTAGCCCTGATAGTCGTTTTTGGGCACAAAACATAGCTCCTGGCTGTCAGGCTTGTGGGCCGTGGCCAAGGACCGGCTTTCCGCGATTTGGCGGCTCTCGGCCTTAGTCAGATCCCCCAAGGGGAACAGAAGGTGTGCCAAGTCAGCCTGTCCCAGCGTGTACATAAGATAACTTTGGTCTTTGGCGTGATCGCGCGCGCGCAAGAGCTGGTACAACCCATCCTGTTCCCGCACCCGCACATAATGGCCGGTTGCGAGGTAGTCCGCTCCTTGGGATTTTGCCCAATCCCACATCGCCCCAAACTTGATGTGGCGATTGCAGAGCGCGCACGGATTTGGCGTATCCCCCGCCAAATAGGCCTCCTCAAACGGGGCAATCACCTTTTCAAAGAACGGCCGTTCGACATCCACCAACACATGCTTGATGCCCAGCTTCTTGGCGACCCGGCGAGCATCGACGATGGCATCCAGTCCGCAACAACTATTAGTAGTCTCGGCCGGTAGGTGCCGCATCGTCACCCCAATCACGTCATAACCCTGATCTAACAACAAAGCGGCGGCCGCCGAGGAGTCGACGCCGCCGCTTAAACCTACGACCACAGTCTTCCCCATCCCTATCCTCCTTCTCCCGTTGCAGTTTTAGCCAGGCCCAGCCCTTCAATCTTTTGGCGGGCGACCAGGCGTTGTTCTCGTAGCAGTTGTTCCATGGTAATTTGGCTCATCGCTTCATCAACCGCTTCCTGCACTCGCACCCACACGTCCGGTCCGATGCACCAATTCGTTTCCGCACAGCCCGACCCTTCCACGCCGGCGCAGTCCGCTACGACAATACGGCCTTCTACCGCTTGCACCACGTCGCGAACCGAAACTTGGTCGGGACGTCCGGCCAGTTGATACCCACCCTGGGCTCCGCGCATACCATGCACAATGCCTGCGCGTTTCAATGACGGCATCAATTGTTCCAAGTATTGCTCAGGAATGTTTTGTGCATGTGCAATGCTCCCCACCGTTAAAGGTCCCCGACCGGCATGAAGCGCCAACTCGTAGACCGCTTTAACCGCGTACCGTCCTTTGCTCGAGACTTTGAACATGGGCGACACTCCCGCAATTCTTTGCTTTAAGCGTAGCATCATGCGGCTTCTCGGTCAACTCACCGGAGCCCACGGCAGTGCTGACGCATGACGGGTCACTAATCGGCTCAACCCGATGGCGTGGCGACGGTTTAGGGGCCAGTCGAGTCAATCGCCGGGAGCAAAAGTGCCCGCGCCGTCCGCAGAACCTACGCGTTTAGCCGTTTCGTAAGAAACGGCTGGGGACTGGTCGATATGGCAAGACCCTCAGGTTAGGCCGCAATCGCGGTGCAATGAATGACGTAGGCCTGGAGAAACGCGTCGGAGAGTACCGATGGCTCCACGTCTCCCGCAAGAACTGGATCGTGTCGCGGTAGCCATACGTGTGTTGCAGGGTTTCGCCGATAGCCGACCACAGGGTCAGCACGTTCAAGAGATGCGCCAATTGCATGAGGCGATGCCAGTTTTTTAGCGCTTGCCAGTCGTAGGAATAGGCATGCTCAAAATGATCGCCGTGGCGCTTTTCCACCAAAAAGTGAGCTTCGATGGCCCAGCGATGGCGACCCGCCCGGTTACACCGGGCGACGATATTGGTCGCGGTCAGGCGCTCGCGCGAGACCCAGGCCCACTGCGTCTGGTGGGCCTCGCCTTGTGCGTCCGCCCAGGTTTCGTGGCAGAACGCCACATGCACCATGGTTGTCCGTGGCCGGCGTCCACGTATAGGCGATATCGTTCACCCAGGTGAAGGTTTGGGCGCGATCGCCCCAGCGATGCGTGCGCCGCCGTTCACCCGCGGTATCGAGCCACCGGAGGGCTTGGGCTTCTTTCCACACACTGGGCAGCACCTTCTGCGGCAGCACGATGAGGTAATCCTAATGATATTCCCGGCAGATCTGGAAAATGGGGCCATTGGGATAGAGGCCGTCCATCACGACGAGCAAGCGGCGGCGGGGGAACCAGTCTTTGAGCCGCCGTGCTAAGCGGCGGAACGCCTTGGCGCGAACGCTGGTGGCGCGTGAACTTCTGTGTGCCGTCAATGGCGACCACCCACGCGTGGTTGACCAAGTATTGGCGCACCGCATGCCGGCGCAGCAGTTGCGTAATCCGGTCGCGCAGGCTCTGCTCCAGCGCGTCCGTCAAGGCGGGCGTGGTCGCCCCGAGATTGGCCTCGCGTCGCGAGGCATACTGAAAGGCAAAGAGGAGCAGACCGTAAAAGAGCAGTACCGTGACCTGATGGCGAATACTGCCCGGCCGTCGCCTCAGCCGTCAGCCAAACGCGAATCCCAGCCCATTGGGCTGATTTTTCTAAGTTCCCAGGCCCCCTATGAACCGACAATACCGGGCAGATCCTGTGACAGGCATGTTAGTCGAAGTGATGATTAGCATTAGCGCCAACCAGTGTGTGCTGAAGATACCTCAATCCCTCCTGCAATCGACTAATTCCCATATGGCTCGCGCCCTCGGTGTCCAAGGCGGCAAACATCTCGGCCACCAAGCTATCCATGCCCTTCAGAAACCGTTCTACCGTCTCCGCCGTCACCGGCCCATGGCAGCCTACCCATTGGCGAAGCGCCGCTTGATACGATGGATCCTCTGGTTCGACCGTCCACACCGCCTTCAGGCCGGTGATAGCCGTTCGCAGGCGGGTGGCCCAGACCACGATTCCTGTGTATTAAGACCCATGTCTTTCGGTTGGCCGGGGAGGTTTTCCAGTGGAAATTGACCGTCGCGCATCCCCGTCCAGATGGTCGCGGCGACGGACGAGGGTTCCTCATCCGTCACCATAGCCTTAGCTTTTTGCACGAACGTGTCTAGGGACGCGGGCGGCACTTTTCCGGTCAATTGTTCACGCCACCACCGCTCCAACCAGTCCTGACGTTCAGCAACTGTCACCTGCATCATCTCCCGTAATTGATAGAGGTGAGACCACAGAGCTTCCTCACCGTTTTTGAGCGCTTGCTCTGCCACGGAAAGCCGTCCCTTTAGCCGGTGCAAGCGGTCGAGTTCGGTCGCAATTGACGCCTTCTGAGCAGCTAGGACATCAGCCAGGGTCATCTGGTCCGCTAACAGCGCGTCAAGTTGGTGGAGAGATAGACCGAGCCACCGAAGACCAATAATTTGATACAACCGAGCCAGTTCCCCGTCGGTATAATATCGGTAGCCGGATGGCGCCACGCGTGCCGGGGGTAACAACCCGCGGTCGGTGTAAAACCGAATCACCTTGACCGATACCCCGCTCTTTCGGGATAACGCGCCAATAGAGTACTCGCGCATGGGATCTCCCTCCTCTCGTTCAGGATAGCAGTCTCCACTAGCAGGAGAGTCAACCCCTGATATGGGTTGCTCATGGAAAAACTTTTCTCGTTCCCCCACCTCTCCGGCCGGTTTCACGACTCATGCGTCAGCACTGAGCCCACGGGCGGTTCAATAGGTACGTTGGGGGCGCTAATGGGTAATCACCACCGGTTCTCACACTATTTCAAGGCACCTTCCAGCCTCAATCCGAACAAAAAGTGGCAATGGAAAGCTGCCCAGTGTGCAGCAGATAATCAATCCATGCCTGCGCCAAGCGGCTTATAGGTCGCCATTGTGCGCCTGCCACCGGTGCACGGGCCACATCCAACAAAATCCCATGATCAGGTCAAGATTAAAGTTCGCGTACTGACCCCTTGCGACTGCGTTCACTGAGTTCATGACGTGCTGATGCAACTTGGCCAAACACTCATCGGTTCAAAACGGGCTCACCAGCTGCGTCATCGCATCGCAAACTTCACGCCGGATGGTCGCATAGTGCTCACCGCGCTCGCAACACCGCCCTTCCATGTCTAATCGGCCACCCAGGTCACCCTCAGAGTCGACATGTGGGCCCCCGCTTGTTACAGCTGCCATCCCTGCCACCCGGCCAAACACTTGAAGTATCCCTAAGGCTGGGGCGTTACGTCCAAATTTGAAATCGGTGCCGGTTAACCCGGAATCGGTTCCCGAGTAATCAATTCCTTGGATTCAGCCGCCACCCTAACCGTGGCCCAGAGTGTCCCACAAGATTCGACAATTGTGGAAATACACGGTAGTCAAAAAAGGACTCCAGAAGCCCCACCGCGAAAGCCTTATCATACCCATTTCCAAGGGAGGGCATCTATGGTGAAAATTTGGACTCTGGCCGGGCCGCTAGCATTGAGTTTGGCCCTTATTGCCGCGCCGGCGGCATCCACCATTGCACAGGCATCCCCTGCCTATCACGTGGTAAACGCGCCCCGCCTCCGAGCCAAGCCCCCGGGCCATGGCGGACCACCATCTACCAGTTACGGCTGGGCCTCAAGCAATTGGTCCGGTTATGCCATCACCGGCAGCACCTATCAAAGCATTACCGGCTCATGGATTGTTCCTACCGTAACGGCGACTCACGGGCAGACCTACTCCTCTGCCTGGATCGGCGTCGATGGTTTTAATAATAGCGATCTCATTCAGACCGGTACCGAACAAGACGCATCGAAATCCGGTAACAGCTACTATGCCTGGTGGGAGATTCTGCCCGCCTCGGAAACGGTCATCACTTCCATGACCGTCCGTCCTGGAGATCACATGTCGGCGTCCATCGTCAACAACGGCAACGGAACCTGGACTATTACCTTGAACGACCTCACCGAAAACGAGACCTTTACCACTACCCAGGCCTATAACGGGCCGGCTGCTTCGGCCGAATGGATTATGGAAGCGCCAACCATCGGCGGGCACGTCGCCACATTGGCCAATTACGGGGAAACTACCGTGGATCCCGGCACCGTCAACGGGGGCAATCCCGGTTTGACCGCACAGGAGGGTGGCGTGATGATCCAAAAGAACCAGCAGGTCTCCACACCGTCCCTGCCGGACAGTGACACCGACGGGTTTAACGTAGCCTACGGACCAACCACTCCGCCGGCGCCCCAATCGTAAGAGTCATAGAGAGCTTTCACCGAGTGCGGTGAGAGCTCTCTTCTTTAGCACAGCACATACGAAACCGTGGGGACGGTTCACCTAAAATGCCCATCGGCGCGGGGCCTCAGGGAACTACCCTTCTGTACTTCCAGAAGAGAGCGAGGGTACTCGCTGTCACACCGAGGAGCCCCAGACCGACAAGAACGGGCCATGCGACCGCGACCACGGAACAGGTATGATGAGCCGAACCGAACATTGGAGGCATAATTATTATCATTGTGGTAGGTCCATGCCTAAGTACCGCATTGACCACCGAACAAGCGTGGTGAATCCCCCATATGTTGAATGACAGCCGCATAGCCGAAAAAAACGGCACGAACAGACCCACCGCCGAGATGAGAATCGCGGGGACGGCGATACCGCCGACGACCCGTGCTCGGATCCTGTTCGACTCCGTCATGTGGGACCCCTCTCCCATTATTCTAGCCGTTTCTCCCTGGTTGATCCTAAAGGCGTCTTCTCCGAATTAGTTTCAACCTACGGGGGTGTATCAAGCGACCGCTCGCTTTTTGGTTTCGTTGCCCTTTTTGTGGCAGATACGAGCCTTTATTGGTTGATGGTTCGGGACAGATGCCGGGTGCGGATCCTGCGGTGCCAAAGGGCGGCGACAGGCACACCCACGACCGCCGTGAGCAGGACTCCAAGCGCCAGTGATTCCCATGCGAGGGACTGGCCCATGTGCGCAAAGATGACGGCTAGGTATACTTCGTAGGTCACGAGAGCGACGAGCCATAGTACGATGGATGACCACCATCCTCGGATCGCAGCGGGTTGAAGGCGTGCGGAAGTGGTCGTCCAACCGAGCAGAACACCCAATCAGAGGGCATACATCGGCAACTTACCCAGCTGAGGGCTTATCAACCCGAGGGCCAGTCCGACAATTAAAGTGGACCCCCGAACTGGACGCCGTGCACCAACACCTTACCCCCGGTAGACCATGTCGCCCGCGGCGCCTGGGACTTCTTTTGGCACCATCTGGGCGACACGGAGATTGTATCTGTAGTGAGTGGGGTCGGCAAGGTGTTTTGTGCCAGTGCCACGCAACTGCTAATTGCCCGGTTCGCTCCGGGCGAGATGTCCATGACGGGTATCTGCGGCGGGCTGCAAGACGAGCTATTAGGCGAGTCCCTCGTGGTGCCCGTGCGGTTTTGTCAGCACGATGTGGAAAGCCCGGCCACCCCAGGGGATCCGTTCGATCTGTATCAGGGTCGGTCAACTTGGTATGAGCCCGATGCCCGTCTCTTGCAACGGTTTCGGGAGTTCACTGCCTCCAGCATACGGGCCCACTTTGGCGTAGTCGTATCGGGGGACCACCGCATTCGCAGTGCAGAGCGTCGCGAAGCCTTGCGTCGGGCATTTGGGCCATTGCCGTCGATCAAGAGTTGGCGGCGCTCGCCCAGGTATGTACGGTGAACCGTGTTCCGTACTTGGGGATGAAGGCTGAATCCGATAATGCAAATGAACTGACCGAACAACAGCAGAAACACCACAAGTTGAAGGCTTGTGATGCGGCGTCCAACGCACTCATTGGCTTTCTGTCGTCGGTTAAATAGCAGGTCAGTGAAGCAACGGGGGCGTTAGCGCATCAAGCCCATGGTAGTTTGGCAAGCCGGTCCAACCGTTTCGGGCGCCCTAGTTTTGATGGCAGGCCACCTTGGGCTGCCTAACAACGATTTTTTTGGTTCCAATGATACGCATGATACGCAAAAACCACTTATACGATTTTTTACCTCCGGATTTCAATATCTGGCTTGTGAGAGTCCTGGGAAGGAATCGTTGCCGTGCCCCGAGAGGGCTTGCATGTGAAAACCAGTTGAGCAACTTGCCCGCGACATGTAGAACCCGGCCTTCCGATGAGGCCGGGTCCTTTAAGTCGGCGTTTAGGTCGCTGCGCCGGTGGTCTCCAACTTTTTACCACGCAACCGCCGCAAAAGAATCTTCACCGGATCATAATAGCGGTCGGCCACCCGCTCCTTCAGCGGAATGATGGCGTTGTCGGTAATCCGGATGTGCTGCGGGCACACCTCGGTGCAGCATTTAGTGACGTTGCACATGTTGACTCCCGCGTCGTTAGCCAAGAGCGGCACCCGATCAGCGCCGTCCAGGGGATGCATCTCGTACTCGGCAATCTTTATCATAAAGCGCGGACCGAAGTATTTGTTGGTCCCCTCGTGGTTACGGAGCACGTGACAGGTGTCCTGGCACAAAAAGCACTCGATGCAGCGGTGAAACTCCTGAATCCGTTCCGCATCGATTTGCTGCATGACGAACGGCTCCGGCTCCGTCGGTTGCAGAGGCGGAATCTCTTTGGCCACCTTATAGTTCCAGGATACGTCGGTCACCAGGTCTTTAATAATGGGAAAGGTTTTCATCGGGTAAATGGACACCGGCTGTCCAACGTAGTCGTCCATGCGGGTCTTGCACAGCAATTTCGGCTGTCCGTTCACCTCCGCACCGCACGACCCGCAGTGCGCGGCCTTGCAGTTCCAGCGCACCGCCAGGTCCGGAGCCTCGTTGTGCTGAATCCAATGCAGCGCGTCCAGCACCACCATCCCGGTTTGTCCGGGTACCTGGTACTCGACTTCCTGGCCGCCTGACTCATCCCCGCGCCAAACCTTTAGGGTGAAATCCTCGCTCATGTTTAAGACTCCTTTCCGTCGACCTGCGTAACCAGTCCCGGAGCCTTGCCGTAAGTGAACAACGTGGCCAGTTCCTCCGGCATCTCTGCAACAGGCTCGGTCCTTAGTTTGATTGACGAGCCGTCTAAGGTCTCAACGAAGTTAATTTTTTGCCATTCCGGCAGCTCATCGGGATAGTCGGTGCGCCAGTGTGCGCCGCGGCTCTCCTTGCGCTCCAACGCACTGCGCACAATGCCCTCGCTCAAGAGCAGCATGTTCTCGACGTCAAACACGGCGTGCCAGCCCGGGTTGTAAGTGCGGGATCCGTCAATCGACATGGCGGGAGCCAATTCCTTCAATTCCAAGACCTTTTCCAAACCGGTCTTGAGCAGCTCTTCCGTTCGCATAATACTGACGTAGTCAGTCATGATTTCTTGAAGCATTTCGTGAACCTTGTACGGATTCACGCCGCCTTCCCGCTTAAACGGCTCAAGTACGCGCTCCATTTCCGCGCGAAGTTCGGCTTCGTCGATGTCGGCCAAATCGCCGGCTCCCTCCAGATACTCGCGGGCGCCCAACCCTGCCCGCCGGCCAAATACCAAGAGGTCGGTCAGCGAATTCCCGCCCAAGCGATTGGCGCCGTGCAAACCGCAGGCGACTTCTCCGGCGGCAAACAGTCCCTCGATGTTGGTGGCGCAGTTTTCCGCTTGCACCCGAATTCCGCCCATGGTGTAATGACAGGTCGGCGCAACCTCAAACGGCTCCCGGGTAATGTCAAGGTCGGCCAGCGTCTTGAACTGCTCGTACATGCCCGGAAGCTTGCGCTTGACGTACTCCGCCCCTTTGTGGCTAATGTCGAGGAAGGCCCCGCCGTGCGGCGAGCCGCGTCCGGCCTGCACTTCGCGAAAGATACTGCGGGCCACCACATCGCGCGCGGAGAGCTCCATGCGCTCCGGGTCATAGCGCTCCATGAAGCGCTCGCCCTCGGAGTTGCGCAACAGACCGCCCTCACCGCGGACGCCCTCGGTGACCAAAAGACCGCGCACGCCCGGCGGCCATACCATCCCGGTGGGGTGAAACTGCACCATCTCCATGTCCATCAATTCGACGCCGGCGCGAAACGCCAAAGCGGCGCCGTCTCCGGTGCTTTCCCAGCTGTTGGACGTCACTTTGAACACCTTGCCCCAGCCACCGGTGGCCATAATCACAGCGCGCGCCCGGAACAGGACGAAACGGCCGTCCGCTCGGAAGTAGCCAAAGGCGCCTGCCACCCGGTCATTTTTCACTAAAAGCTTAGTCATGGTCACTTCCTGGAAGACGTCGATACCGGTGTGAATCGCCTTGTATTGCATCGTGCGAATCAGTTCCAGACCGGTGCGGTCTCCGATGTGGCAGAGCCGTCGAAACGAGTGTGCTCCAAATGCGCGCTGCATGATTTTGCCTTCGGGGGTTCGGTCAAAGACGGCGCCCCAATTCTCGAGTTCCAACACTCGATCGGGAGCCTCTTTGGCATGGATCTCGGCCATGTGATAGTTGTTGAGAAAATGCCCGCCCCGCATCGTGTCATAGAAATGGGTCTCCCATCCGTCTTGCCCGTCCAAATTACCAAATGAAGCCGCCGCACCGCCCTCCGCCATGACCGTATGCGCCTTCCCCAAAAGCGACTTAGTGATGACCGCCACCTTGAGTCCGGTGTTTTCGGACGCCTCTACTGCCGCCCTCAAGCCCGCGCCGCCGGCACCGATGATAATGATATCGTAATCAAGGGTCTCGTAAGATTCTTGCGCCATGTTAGAACAACCTCACATCATGAATGACTCCCATGATCAGGAGTCGAATATAGAGATCGGCGGCCCACACCGATGCCAGGGATGCCCAAGCCCAAGCCCCATGAAAAACGTTCCACTGCGACACTTTGTTCCACAGTTTGTAACTAGTGGAAGGCTTGCCGTGACAGGAGTAGCAGTCTTTGCCTCCGCCGACCATGTGACGGAAGGCGTGACAGGAAAAGGTGTAAAAGGTTAGCAACACCGCGTTAATGAGAAGGATGAGGCTGCCAATCCCGACGCCAAACCCGTTTTTGAAGAAAAAGGCTTCCACCGCGTCCTTCCACAAAAAGATCAGGACGATTACCGCCAAGAACCAAAAATAGCGGTGGAGATTGTTGATGGCCAACGGCCACTTCGTCTCGCCGCTGTAGCGCGGCCGGGGCCTGTCCACCTGATAGCAGGCCGGGGGATCCCAGAAAAATCCGCGGTAATATTCCTTCCGGTAGTAATAGCAGGAAAATCGAAACAAAAACGGCACCCAAGCAACGTATAGCGCGTCCAGCACATGCCAGCCGAACCAATCGCCCACGCCCGGTGAAAAATACGGCGAAATATAGTTCTGGTACGTTCCAGTGTTGTGAAAGAATACTTCCCATAATGAATACAGCACCCAGAGTCCCAGGATCACGGCGGTGATCAAGGGCGTAACCCAATAAGCCGTTTCTTTGGCACTGCCCTTAGGCCGCGGTCCCGATGCTGTCTCTAGGGATTGAGCCATGCGAATTCCCCTCCAGCGATATACCCATAAAGTGCCAGGCCAGTTGGCCGACCTTATTTGAGTATACATCACCGGCCCAAATTGGTTGTAGCTGTCAGCCTAGGCGAAAGATTCTCAATCCCGCTGGGAGGCTTGGCGGCGCTTTTGTCGCCATTCGGCCAGCCTGACCAAAAAGCCGCGCTCTTCGCCCTGGTCGCTGGGATCGTACAACGTAAGCCCTTCAAGCGCGGGAGAGAGGTAGGGGTCGGGTAAAAAGTGATCGGGCGCGTTATGCGGATAGCGATACGATTCCGTGATGCGAGGATTGTACGAACGATCGCGAAGTGCATCGGGAACCGGCTCATTGGGCCATCGCTCCAGGGCCTGGTCCAACTCCGCCAGCGCCTTGACGACGCTGTTCGACTTGGGTGCCATCGATAAGTAGAGCACCGCTTCCGCCATCGGAATGCGCGCTTCCGGCAGCCCCACCGTTTCCAGCGCCGAGGAGGCGGCATGCGCCACTAAAAGGGCACGCGGGTCAGCTAAGCCGATGTCTTCCGCGGCATGGACCAAGAGCCGACGGACGATAAACCGGGGGTCCTCTCCGCCCCGCAGCATGCGTCCCATCCAGTAAAGCGCCGCGTCAGGATCGGAGCCGCGAATAGACTTGATAAAGGCCGAGGCCAAGTCGTAATGGTGATCTCCTTTGGCGTCGTAGAAATAGGCGAAATCCTTCCACACCTGGCCCAGCATCTCCTCGGTAATGCGATCGGCCTTTCGGCTGTCGGCCACCACGGTCAGCCGCTCCAACACTCCAAGCGCCATGCGGGCGTCGCCTCCCACGCGCCTTGCCAGCGATTTTAGCACAACATCATCGATAGCCGCGTCGCGCCACCATTGTTGCCGCTTCTCCCAGGCGCGCGCGAGCACCTGCTCTATGTGGGTGGCGTCCAAGGCCCGGAATTCGATTAAGAGGCATCGTGAGATCAGGGCATTGTTGAGCGATACCCAAGGGTTTTCCGTGGTGGCGCCGAGCAGCACAAAGGTTCCGTCCTCGACAAACGGCAACAATACGTCTTGCTGGCTTTTAGAAAACCGGTGAATCTCATCGAGGAAAAGCACCGTACCTCGGCCTTCCAAACCCCAACGGCTCCTGGCCTGGTCGGCGACCTTGCGGACGTCGGCAATGCCGGTGGCTACCGCCGATAGCGGCACGTAAGCCATCTGTTGGTCTCGCGCCAGAATTTCCGCCACCGTCGTCTTTCCTGTCCCAGGAGGGCCGTAAAAAATGCTCGACCGCAAGCGACCCCGAGCCATTGCGGCCAAAATCCCGTCCGGTCCGGTCAGCCTTTCCTGACCAATTACTTCGGATAGCAATTGGGGTCGGAGCCGGAACGAAAGCGGTGCCGCCTCCCGGCGGCGCTCGTCGCCGAGCCCGTCAAACAAATCACCCGGCATGCCGATTGAATGTGCGCAAACGGGAAAAGGTGTCAAGCGCCTTATCGATCCCCGCGTCGTCCACGTCGAGATGCGTGACCAGCCGAATCCGCCGAAGACCCATAGTGCCCAAAGCGACACCCTCTTTTGCCGCGGCCTCAACCAGCTCGTCCGCGGAGCTCGGGGTTTCAATCATCACCATGTTGGTGGGAACCTCCGGCACCCAGGCGTCATAGCCCATGTCCAACAAGCCGTTCAGAAGGCGGCCGGCTCGTGCGTGGTCGTCCGCCAGGCGGTGCCGGTTCTCCAGTGCCATGAGACCCGCAGCGGCCAGCACGCCGGCTTGGCGCATGCCTCCGCCGAGCCACTTTCGGTAGGTGCGCGCCTTGGTAATGAACTCGGACGAACCTACCAACACAGAACCCACCGGGGCGCCAAGACCCTTTGACAGGCAGATGGACACCGAATCGGCATCCTGCACCAAACGAGCCGGTGAAATATTTAGGGCCTGGGCCGCGTTAAACAGCCGGGCTCCGTCGACGTGCACCTGAAGCCCGAGTTCATGGGCCGCTTCAATTACCGGATCGACGCGATTGGGCGGCAGTGCCGCCCCGCCGGACCGGTTATGCGTGTTCTCAATGGCTACTAACCGCGGGTGCGGATGGTGGATGTTAGGGGGCCGCACCGCATTTTGCAGTGCTTCAGCGGAAAAGAGCCCCTCGTCACCGTCCAGCAGCGTCAGCATCGCGCCCGACCAAAGCGTGGCGGCCGCCCCTTCATAGTAATAGGCGTGACTGTCGCGGTGGATGAAAAGCTCATCCCCGCGTTCAGTATGGCTCAAAATGGCCACTTGGTTCGCCATCGTCCCACTGGGGACAAACAGTCCCGCCGCTTTGCCTAAAAGCTCGGCCAGGGTTTGCTCAAGCCGGTTAACGGTCGGGTCTTCGCCGTAGACGTCATCGCCAACCTCCGCCTCCGCCATGGCGCGACGCATAGCCGCTGACGGCCGGGTGACGGTGTCGGAACGCAGATCGACCGCGTATTGGCCCGTCACGTTACAACCCAAGCCTTCGCGTCAACTCGGCCTTGGGCAGGGCTCCCACGACGCGCGCCACTTCCTCCCCACCTTGGAACCGAATAATCGTCGGTATGCTCATGACGCCATATTGCGCGGCCACGGAGGGATTTTCATCAACGTTCAGCTTGACCACCCTGAGCGCCCCTTGGCGCTCTTGAGCCAGTTCGTCAAGAATTGGGGACACCATTCGGCACGGCATGCACCATGCCGCCCAAAAGTCGACTAAAACCGGTTGGTCAGCGCTAATTAGATCCGAAAAATTCTTCTCGTCGGCGGTCACCACAAATTCTGCCATCCTATCTCCCTCCAATAGCATTAATTTTACCCGGATTGCCCGCCTTTGCCAATGAGCGCGCAAAAAAGGACGGAGTACCCGTCCCGTTAGTGTATAATACCCCCGCCATGCCGCAACGTCCGACGTTTTGAACCTGCCTAGGCAGGTGGGCACCTCCCGTTGACTTTCGCAGTCCCCACTTACCATCGGGGCAGGACGGCCGCCAACTGGGGTCAGGTTCCCTATGTTTTGGTGTTGGCTCAAAACATATCGGTCTGGTCCCGAACACGGCAGGGAGAACCTGTGCCTCTCATTATAGAAGCGCACGGCGGTGTATGCAACCCGAAAAGTATCCCAACCGAGGGTGATTAGACCACCCCCGGCTGGGACAACGCTCCTATTGGAGGTCGGAGTCTTTGTCGGCCATATCAGAGACCATACCGGCCAATTTCCGCTTGTCTTCGGGACCGGCCGCCTGCCAGACGTTCTTGGCCATACGGTCCTGGGCACTCTTCGGTTCCACGCCTCCCTGAAGCATGGCGTCGCCCATCTGGATGATGTCGTCGGTGACATCCGGGTCGCCCTGTCGCTTGCGCTGGGCCGCCCGGGCCTTTAGTTCCTGGAAGGATGACGGTACTCCTTTCGCCACATGAATCCCCTCCTCCACTAAGTGACGGGCCTGTAGGCCCATGATCAGCCTTGCCCTTACGGGCAAAAACTATCATGGGAATATTCTCATGCAAACACAGCCACACTAATGGCAACGGTGTGGAAGGAGGTGACGTGATGAGTTGGGTGGGAGCGATTGTTCGCTTCATCGTGGCAGCTATTGTTTTGATGTTGTTGGGTTACGTGGTGCCGGGATTTTCGCACCTGACCTTTTGGTCGGCGCTCCTGGCGGCGTTGGTTATCGCCTTGGTGGGGTACATTATTGAGGCGCTGTTCGGCCGCTCGGTATCCCCTTATGGGCGCGGTATCGTCGGCTTCCTGGTCTCGGCCGCCGTCATTTACGGCGCTCAATTGGTAGTGCCAGGAATGCATGTGACCATTATCGGCGCCCTGATTGCCGCGTTCGTGATTGGGTTGGTGGATCTCTTTATCCCCACGGCAGTTCGCTAAAAGGCCTGACAGCGCAAGGGAGCCCGTCAGGGCTCCTTTTGATCGTCACCGTCTGAGGGCCAGGTGCACGTCCGCCAACTGGGCCGGATCCACCGGGCTGGGCGCGTTCATCAGCGGGTCGGTTCCCCGCGCCGTCTTGGGAAAGGCAATCACGTCGCGGATGCTGTCGGCGCCAGCCATCAGCATCAACAACCGGTCGAGGCCAAAGGCGATGCCGCCGTGCGGGGGAGCACCGTACCTGAAAGCCTCCAGTAAGAAGCCGAATTTGGCTTCGGCCTCCTCCGTACTTAATCCCAGCACCCGGAAGATGCGCGCCTGCAGCTCCGACTGGTAGATTCTCAGCGATCCCGACGCCAGTTCGGTACCATTCAGGACCACGTCATACGCCTCTGAACGCACCGAAGCGGGATCTGTCTCCAGCCGCGCGATGTCCTCGCCAAAAGGCATGGTAAACGGGTGGTGAGCCGACACCAGCCGATTTTCCTCCTCCGACCACTCGAATAAGGGAAATTCCGTCACCCAGAGAAAGCGCCAACCCGACCCCAGCCGATTTTCTTGACGGGCAAATCGAAGCCGCAGCTGACCGGCAATGCGATGCGCCTCCCAGTCATTGCCGGCAACTACCAGCAATGTGTCACCCGGATGCACCTCGGCCGCGGCCAACAGCGCCTCGGTTTCGTCAGCGGCCAGCCACTTCGCCGCCGAGGACCGTACTCCCGTAGCACCCCACACGAACCATACCAGTCCGCTGGCGCCGAGGTCGCGGGCAGCCTCTACCCAATGATCCAGGTCCTTGCGTGAGGGCTGGTAATCGGCCAGCCGCACGCCCACCAGGTTACCGGCTTGGCTAAATACCGGCCAGTCAATCCGCTGGGCTATGTCGGTCAACGTCCTAAGAGGCGGGCCCGCCCGCAAGTCAGGCTTGTCGGATCCGTACTCCCGCATCGCCTGATGCCAACTCATTCGTAAAAACGGCTCCAATGTGACGCCCAGCACGGCCGCAAACAGATGGCGCAGCATGTCTTCCATCAGGGTTAGAATGGTATCCCGATCGACAAACGACATCTCAACGTCAATCTGGGTGAATTCCGGCTGGCGGTCAGCCCGTAAGTCTTCATCGCGAAAAACCTTGGCAATTTGGTAGTAACGATCTAGTCCGCCCACCATCAAGAGCTGCTTAAAGATCTGCGGACTCTGCGGGAGGGCGTAGAAATGGCCCGGACGGTTTCGGGACGGCACCAGAAAGTCTCGCGCTCCCTCGGGCGTGGACCGCGCCAAAGCCGGCGTCTCGATATCCAAGAATCCGTGTTGGTGAAAGAATTGTCGGATGGCCATGAGGCTCTTGTCCCGCAGGATCATGTTAGCGGTCAGTTCCGGTCGCCTAAGGTCAAGGTATCGGTACTTCAGCCGCAGCACCTCATCGACGCCGGCGGCGTCGGATATGTTAAAGGGCGGCGTTTCCGAGACGGAATAGACATCGACCGCCGTTGGCACAATCTCAATGTCTCCCGACGCTAGGTCGGGATTGACCATGCCCTCAGGACGTCTTCGCACCCTCCCGCTCACGCCCACCACCGATTCGACGCGCAGCTTGTCCAATGCCTTAAACGCGGCATTTTCCGGTTCTGCTACGACCTGCACCAATCCGGTGCGGTCGCGCAAATCAATAAAGATGAGCCCACCATGGTCACGGCGGTGGTGCACCCATCCCGCCACCCGAACAATCTCCCCCGCGCTTTCGGCATTAAGCTCCCCGGCATAATGGGTTCGCCCCTGGGTCATGCTTCGTCCTCCTGCCACCGTTTTTTGATGTAGTGAGCCACCTCATCCAATGCCACCAGGTCCTGCTCGCCACGGCCTAGGTCACGCACCGTAACGGTATTGCCGCTCCATTCCTGCCCCCCCACAATCAAAGCCAGTTTAGCTCGCCGCGACGCTTCTTTTAACTGCGCCTTCAGCGACCGCCCCAGCACGTCGCAATCAGCGGCAATGTTCTGATCCCGGAGCTTGAGCGCTAACTGGTTCGCCTCCGCGTCAAATCCGGGCAGGTGCGCCACGTATACCCGCGGCGGCGTGGGAGTCAACAGCGGCTTAGGTAGGGCCGATAGCAATCGCTCAATGCCCATGCCAAAACCCACCGCCGGAACCGACGGACCACCAAGCTCCGCCGTAAGCCCGTCATACCGGCCGCCGCCGAATAGCGCCACCTGTTCCCCCAAAGAAGGGTGTCCGACTTCGAAGACGGTCCGGGTGTAATAATCCAGCCCCCGAACCAGGTGCCGGTCGCGGCGAATACTCTGGCCGCCGGCAGCCACAATCTCCATCACCCGCTCAATGTGATCGCGACAGGCATCGCACCAAAAATCCTGAAGGTCGGGCGCCTCCTCCTTTAAGTCGACGTCGACCTTACAGTCCAACAGGCGCAGCGGGTTTTGTGTCAGGCGAATCTGGCAGTCGCGGCACAGGGTGGACTTGCGCGCTCCGAAAAACTCCATCAGAGCCTCCCGATAGCGGGGACGGCACACCTCGCACCCTATCGAATTCACCCGGATGTCCGGATTCTTCAATCCGGCCGCGTCCACCACCCGTGTGGCCAAGAGCATCACTTCGGCATCGGCCAAAGGCGATGCGGTTCCGTAAAGCTCGGCGCCAAATTGGGTGTGTTGGCGGTAGCGTCCCGCCTCTGGGCGCTCCCGGCGAAACATGGGGCCAAAGTAACACAGCCGCACAGGCTGGGATGCGTTTTGCATACCATGCTGCACATAGGCGCGGGCCGCCGCCGCCGTTCCTTCCGGCCTCAAGGTCAAGTCGTCTCCGCCGGCGTCGATAAAACGGTAACTCTCATGCTGTACGATGTCGGTTGATTCCCCGATGCGGAGGAATACCGGCGTTTTCTCGAAAATAGGGGTCTCGATCGGATCGTAACCAAACCGTGCCGCCCAGGACAATGTGAGGCGCCGCATGGCTTCAAACTGCCACCACTCGGACGCTAGCACATCTCGCGTGCCCCGCGCTGTCTGGAATTCCTCAAAGCCCATGAGGCATCACCTCGTCTGTATCGATGTAGATAGTCACCGGCCCATCATTGACCAGCCGGACTTCCATGTGCGCGCCAAAAATACCGGTCTTGGGCGGATGACCCAGCGCGGCCAGGCCGTCGCAAAAGAGCTGGTACAGCGTCTTGGCTTGGGGACCCGGCGCAGCGCGGGTGAAGTCTGGCCGACGCCCCCGTGCGATGGACCCGTATAATGTGAACTGTGATACCACCAAAAACTCGCCACCCACATCCGCCGCTGCCCGGCTCATTTTCCCGCCCTCATCGGAGAAAATCCGAAGGCCCGCCACCTTTTCCGCCAGCCACTTGGCGTCCCTGGCGCTGTCGGAGACGGCTATGCCCAAAAGGACCAAGAGGCCTACACCCACCGATGCGATTGTCTCCCCTTGAGAACGCACCGAGGCTTGCGAAACCCGCTGCACCAAAGCTCGCATTCACGCGCGCTCCCGGCTGACACGGTCAACGTGCTGAACATAGGCCAGGTTTTCCAGTCTCGTAATCAGATGAGTCAACTGGGTGAGGTTTCGCACCTCCAAATGCACTTCCACGATGGCGGTGCGGTCGCGATAGCCGCGGGCTTTGGCCGAAATGATATTGGAATCCGCCACCACATTGGCCACATCCGCCAAGAGCCCCGGACGGTCCCAGGCATACACCCTGAGTTCCACCGGATGGGGTGCCAGCTCCGCCTCCGTCGCATCCCAGCTCACCTCAATCAGCCGCTCTGGATCTTTGGCCAGCTCCTTTTCGTTGGGGCATCCCAACCGATGCACGGACACCCCGCGGCCACGAGTTAAGTAGCCGATAATCGGATCGCCCGGAACCGGCTCACAACAGCGGGCCAGCCGCGTCAACATGCGCCCTTGGCCGCGCACCAAGATTTCCGATCCGCTGCGCGCGGCCGCCGGGTTGCGCGCCCGAACCGGCGCGACCGGAACAATCGGATGGGATGTTTTGGCCTCCCGGTCTAATTCATCGCGAATTCGCGACATCAGCATGGGCGGGCTGGTGTTGCCTTCACTCAAAGCCACAGCCACGTCGTCCACTGACCCGTAGCCCAGCCGCTTGACAATTTCGGCCAGCCGTTCCGGGGACAACTGAAAGGCCTGGCGTTTGAGTTCGCGCTCCAACATCTCCTGACCGCGGGCCAGGTGTTCGTGACGGCGTTCACGCCGCATCCACTGGCGAATGCGGGTTTTGGCCTGGGAGGTGCGCACAATTGACAGCCAGTCAATGCTGGGCCCGGGCGATTTGCGGTTGACCAACACCTCGACGATATCGCCGCTTTCCAAAGCGGTAGCCAACGGCACAATCCGCCCATTAACCTTGGCACCAACACAGTGATTGCCGACATCGGTGTGAATGCGGTAGGCAAAGTCGACCGGTGTCGCCCCGGCCGGAAGGTCGACCACCTCCCCTTTGGGAGTAAAGACAAATACTTCGTCGCTAAAAAGGTCAACCTTCAGCGTTTCCATGAACTCCGATGCGTCGCGCATGTCGCGCTGCCACTCTAACAGCTGGCGGAGCCACGACAACTTCTGCTCAAATTCGCGGTCCCCTTTGCCGCCCTCTTTATACCGCCAGTGGGCGGCAATGCCATATTCGGCGGTGTGGTGCATCTCAAAGGTACGAATTTGCACCTCTAAGGGTTCACCGTGGGGGCCGATCACGGTGGTGTGCAGGCTCTGGTAAAGGTTGGACTTAGGCATGGCAATGTAATCCTTGAATCGGCCCGGCACCGGTTTCCACAGCGAGTGCACCAAGCCCAGCACCGCGTAGCAGTCTTTCACCGATTCCACCAAAACCCGCACCGCCACTAAATCGTAAATCTCGGCAAAATTCTTGCCCTGGCCATACATCTTCAAATAGATGCTGTACAGGTGCTTGGCCCGGCCTGACACTTCGCTGACCATCCCCACCCCTTGAAGGCGCCCTTTCAGTTCGAAGATAACCTCGTCCACCGCCGCCTCGCGGAGCTGGCGCTTGGTGGCCACCAGTTCCTTCATTTCCCGGAAGGCATCGGGATGCAGGTGCTGGAAGGCTAAATCCTCCAGCTCCCACTTGATCCGAAAAATCCCTAGGCGATGCGCCAGCGGCGCGTAGATTTCCATGGTTTCCTTGGCGATGCGGTGCACCCGGTCCTGGGTCAGATGCTTTAGGGTGCGCATATTATGGAGCCGGTCGGCCAGTTTAATGAGAATGACCCGGATGTCCTTGGCCATGGCCAGAAACATCTTGCGAAGATTCTCGGCCTGCTCCTCCTCACGCGTCCTCTCTTCCAACCGGTCCAGCTTGGTGACACCATCTACCAGTTGCGCTACTTCGCTGCCAAACCGTTCCTCAATATCGTCGAGGGTGTATGCGGTGTCTTCGACCACGTCGTGTAAAAGGGCTGCCACAATAGTGGGCGCGTCCATTTTCAAATCCGCCAGGATCGTCGCGACGGCCAAGGGGTGGGCGACATAAGGATCGCCGGAGGCCCGGCTCTGCCCGCGGTGCGCCTGCTGCGCGAATGCGAGGGCCCTCATGATCTGCTCGGCCTCGGGCGAATGGGCCCGGAAACCAAATTGCTCGACCAAGTCCAAATCGGTCATGCCCATCCCCCCCTTGTATCGTCATAGGCGTTAAAGCGATATCAGGGATAAGACCGGTGCGTGATCCGGCCCTAAGCGATCCCGTCCGTTTAACGCATTAAGTTCAATGAGAAAGGCGAATCCCGCGACCTTGGCTCCCAAGCGCTGCGCCAGCTCCGCACACGCCCGGACTGTTCCCCCGGTCGCTAATACATCGTCTACGATAACGACGCGCCGCCCGCTGAGACGGTCGGTGACCTCAACTTCCAACTGATTTTCTCCATATTCTAACGTATAGCTTTCACGAAATACAGGGTCGGGCAATTTTCCCGCCTTGCGTACCGGCACCAGGCGAGCGCCGAACCGGTCGGCCAGTGGGCCCGCCAACAAGAAGCCCCGGGCTTCGGGCGCCATCACCGCCTCCACCTTCAGCGGCCTAATCAACCCTTCCAGGCCGTCCACCACCTGTTTCCACGCCTCCGGCACCGCCATCACCGGCAACACGTCGCGAAATAACACGCCCGGTTGGGGAAAGTCAGGAATTTCTCGCACATACTCAGTCCAGACCATGCATCTCTTCCTCTCCAAAAGTTCCGGATGATTCGTGATCCCGCTCGGATTCCCACAACGCCATCTGATACACATAACTCGCCTGCAGTGAGCGGCGTTCCCCCATTTTGGCGCGGGCCGGGGATAATTCCAGTTCATCGAAGACCGCGCGACCGGCCATCAGCCCCACCTGCCCGAACTCCCAGGCGCGCCAGTGGCGCCCGAGTTTCTCCCGCGTGAGCGCCAGCCTCTGGGCTTTAGTCCGAACCCTGGGCGGCACTGCAAGAGCGCTTCGCCATAGTTCGCCCGACTCATCGAGCAGGGCAGCCGCCTCCTCCAGCTTGCGCCGGCTGCGCGGCCAGCAAAGCCATACCACCGCGTCGGCCCAGTCCCAAAGGCGCGGCCAGGGGCGCCATTGCGACACTACGATCTTTTGCACCACACCGCGACGGGCCTGCTCCTCCATGGCGGCCAGTTCGCCTAGCGGTTTGGAGGTCACATAAGCGGCCGCGCCCCGACGGGACGCCTCTAGGCGAACCGCTCGGTCCGAATCCACAACCCATATCACTCGGATCGGCGGCGATGCGGGAGGCTCCCCCTGGCGGACCGGCATGCTGCGCCGGGGAAACGGCCCGTCGAACTCCAGCACCCGCCACTGGTAGCTAAGGGACCCGCGATACCAATTGGGTTCAAGTTCCGCCACAAAGCGGACCGGATCGCCCGGCTCCAGACCCGACGCCCGGCGCCCCAGTCCGAATCCGATAGCCCGCGCCCGATGACCTTTTAAGATGAAGCTGACATGCTCTCCCTCACTGCCTACAAGGCGCGCCTCATGCACATGGCCCCGCACCAAAAAACGCGGGCTCTCAAAGCCGCGCCCGAATGGCTCAAAGCGCTCCAACTGCCGCCACAGCCCCTCAACCGGCCAGGCATCCTCAAACGCCAAATCATAGGGATCGGCCAGGTATTGCTGACGAATCACATCGTCAGCCAACCCGTGGGAGAGCACTCGGCTGAGTTCCCCCGCCCCGCGCCTGATCAGACTAAACCCGGCCGCCCCGGGGTGGCCCCCCAGCTTGGCGAACAACTCGGCTGAATTTCTCAGATGCGCAATTAAATTCAATCCATCAACGCCGCGCGCCGACCCCCTGCCGGACTCCCCGTCCCAGGAGATGACCGCTACCGGACGGCGTAGCCAGTGACGAAACCTGGCGGCAACAATCCCAATAACCCCTTCGTGCCATCCCTCACCCGCAATGACGGTAAAGGGGTAGAGCCGACCGGACGCATCTCGCGGAATCCTTTTCCAAGCTTCGTCGATGATGCGCTGCTCCGTCAATCGCCGCTCCCGGTTAAGCTCGGACAGGGTGCCCGCCAGCGTTTCCAGCGTAGAGATACGGTCCTCAATGAGCAAGTGCACCGCCGCGTCGGCGGCCCCCATGCGACCCGCCGCGTTTAGCCGCGGACCGGCCACAAACGCCAAATCCTGAGCTTGAGTCCGCTCTGCTGACCGCCCCGCCCGGTCAAAGAGAGCGGTCGCCGCGGGCACCTGGCGCTGACGAATCGCAGCCAGCCCCCGAGACACCAGCGCGCGGTTCGATCCGATCAGGGGCACCACATCGGCCACCGTTCCGATGGCAGCAATGCCGTACAACAGGTCGGGCGCGTCCGCGCCTAAAAGGCCCCGCACCAGTTGCAGCGCCACCCCGGCGCCGGAAAGCTTGTCCGTCCCCGGCTGACGCTCCGGATTGACCAACGCCGCGGCCGGCGGGAGCAGGTGGGGCAGGGCGTGATGATCGGTAATGACCAAGCAAAGGCCGAGTCGTCGGGCGGTTTCGGCGGCGTCGGGCGAACTGGAGCCGCAGTCAACCGTCACCATGAGACTCACGCCGTCCCGAACCGCATCAATCACTGCCTCTTCATGAAGTCCGTACCCTTCGTCAAACCGGTTGGGTATGTAAAAGTCCACTTGGCCGCCAAACCCCATCAGCGCTAGTCCGCGCACCAAGACAGCGGTAGCGGTCACTCCGTCCGCGTCGTAGTCGCCGTACACCCTGACCCGCTTTCCGGCGTCAAGATGTTGTCGGATGACCTTGATAGCCTTGTCCATGTCCAAAAGCAGCTCGGGCGCATCCAGGGGGCGGCCGGGGTCCAGGTCGGACGGCTGGGCCTGCCGCCGCAATAAGAGCTCGGCCGCCCAGGGCGGCAACTCCCAAGCCTGGGCAGCATGGCGGATACCATCGGCCGAGAGCGGCTCCCGCCAAAACATTTGATTCTTCAAGACCGATCATCCTCTCGATCCGGATTCACATGCACCGTCACTCCCCGCACCCGGTCTAGGGTAGTAACGGAATCCTGCACGGCGTGGGCAATATCGTGCGCGTCCACCAAGCTGAGATGCGGACTCACTTCAATTTCCATGTCCACCAACACCCCGGCCCCGTGTTGCCGCGTTCGCAACGACGACACGGTACGGACGCCGGCAACCGCTAGCGCCGCCCCGCGAATAGCCTCCTCGGTGCCCGTGTCGGCTGCCGGATCCATCAGATCGTTGGCGGCGGTACGAAAGACATCAATCCCCGCCCACATCACCAACAGCGCCACCACCAACGCCGCTACGCTGTCGCCCTGCGTGAATCCGATCCGATCAGCCAAAATCCCCAGTCCAGCGGCCAGTGAGGACGCGGCGTCCATTTGGTTGTCCACCGCGGCGGCTAATATCCCGTGCGACCCGGTGCGTTTGGCTAAGCGCCGCTGGCTGACCGCCATCACCGCTTTCGGCACCATGGCTGTCAAAGCCACCGCGAAGGTTAACCAGGATGGGGGGGCGCCATGATGCGTCAGCCCGTGAATAGCAGAATTGGCCAATTCCAGTCCGGCCAGTAACAAGAGGGTCGCGACCACATTTTGACTAACGGCCTCTGCTTTCGCGTGCCCGTAGTGATGACCGGCATCGGGCGGACGGCCCGCGCCGGCCAGCCCAACCACGACCGCAATCGACGACAATACGTCGGCCCCGCTGTGGACGCCATCGGCAATTAAGGCCTGGGAGCGGCCAATGACGCCAATAACAATCTTCAGCACGGTGAGGACTAAGTTAAATAGGAGATTTTGCGTAGCCGCCCGCCGATTGCGGTGGTCGCTTGTGGTTGTCAGCACGGATGGATGGCACCTCCGCCTTATTGTACCAAACATGCCATTACAACCCGGACGAATAGAAGAGAACCGCCAAAACCCCGAGAATAACGCGTACACTGCGAAGCAGCGCCTTTTTTCCGGCTCGCCGAAGAAGATGCTCGGTGCGAGCCATGGCATCCCGTCCTAGGGCGGCCTGCCAGAAGATGAGGCCCGGGACCAGACCCCATAAGAGCGACAATCCACTTAGTGCCGCTCCCTCCATAATCAGATCGGACGGCGGCAGCGATTGCCGCGATTTGGGAAGTTGCCAAGCCAAAAGGGCTTCAATCAAGAAAGCGCCCGAAAGTCCCAGGACCCAGACCCAAGGTGAGGACCAATGGCCCACACGAAAAACCCAGCACAAGCCCACTACCACGATGAGCCAGGGCCAGTCGCTCAGCCAGGCGAGCCCGGCCAGGGCGAGTAATGTTCCGACTCTCATCGTGCAAAAATCCGGTCCGGACGCTCCCTATCACCGGGCAGGGAGAACAAAAAAAGCAGCCTGGGACTCCCCCTCGGGAACCCACTGACTTGTGCCTGATTGATACCCGATCGCCCCCCGCGCCTTATTTTGGCTGGGACGCCGGCTTTTTAGTCAGCGCGTGCGGGGCGACCGCCGCCGCGGCGGACATCGTCGCGTTTGCGCCAGAGCATCCACACCGGGCTGGCCACAAAGAGCGACGTAAAGGTCCCAAAAAACACGCCCAACAACATGGTCACGGAAAAGTCGCGCAGGGAGGCCCCACCCAAAATCAACAAGGCGGCCAAGGCCAGCATCACGGTGCTGGAGGTATTGATGGAGCGCATCACCACCTGGTTGAGGCTGCGGTTGACCACGTCTTCCAGCGGTTCGTTTTTGCGCTGCTTGTGGAGGTTTTCGCGGATTCGGTCAAACACGATGATGCGGTCGTTCATCGAATACCCGAAGATGGTCAGCACCGCCATAATGAAGTAGACCGTCAGGGTCACGTGAATCAGCGCCACCACCCCCACTGTTATCACCACGTCCAGTAGCAAGGCGATAATGCCGGCCAAGGCGAAGCGCATTTCAAAGCGAATGGCGATATATATGATGATGGCGGCGGTGGCAATCAAGACGGCCAACAGCGCGGTGCGTCCGGTCTGCGCGCCCACGATGCCCGACACGCGGTTGGTGGAAATCTCCTGATAGTTGCCGACAGTCTTCAGTTTGGCAAGCACCAGGTTTCGTTCATGCTCACTTATCGTGGGCGTGGTGATTTGCACTTCTTGATGCGACGAGCCCATAAAGAGCACTTGACTCTGACTGAGGTTCTCTTTTTTCAAAACCCGGGAAACCGCCGCCGAGGTGACGGGTCGAGGGTATTTCACCACCATTTGCGTGCCGCCGGTAAAGTCGATGCCGTAATTGAGCCCGCGCATAAAAATGCCCAACAAGGCCACCAGCACCAGCATGCCGGAGAGGAGAAACCAGAGTTTATAGTGCTTGACGAAATCCAGCTGGATCTTCATATGCCTCCCTACCCCACAAACACCGCGCGAATTTTGGCCCAGCCGGCGTCAGCCACCATGCGCATGAACTGCCGCGTCAGCACCACCGCGGTCACCAACGAAATCACGATGCCAATCATCAAGGTCAAGGCGAACCCTTTCACTTCGCCGCTCCCCAGGAAGAACAAAATAATGGCGGCAATCACGGTGGTGGCATTGGAGTCGACAATGGCGCGAATGGCGTTGCGAAAGCCGACTTCGATGGCCGCGCGGGGCTTCTTGCCACCAACCATTTCCTCACGCACGCGCGAAAAAATAATGACGTTGGCGTCGACTGCCATGCCCATCGACAAAATGATGCCAGCAATGTCGGGAATGGTCAGCACGGCATGTATCGCCCACAGAGCCCCCAAAAGCAAAAACGCATACACCCCCAACGCAATATCGGCGAAAAATCCCGCTAGCCGGTACCAAAAAATCATCGCCAGTGCGATCAGCACGATCGCTACCGCAGCCGCCCGCTTCGAGGCCACGATGGCTTGGTGTCCCAATGTGGCGCTGACGGTGGTCTCGCTCAACACTTTGAGCTTGACCGGAAGCGCCCCCGACTGCAGCAGCAAAGCGGTTTGCTGCGCCTGCTTGAGGCTGGCGAACCCGCCAGTCATTTCGGCCTTGCCGTTTGGTATCACACTTTGGACGACGGGGCTTTCAACCAGCTTCCCGTTAAGGTAGATGGGCAGCTGTTTGCCCAAATACTTGGTGGTGGCGGCTTTGAACTTGGCCGCGCCGGTTGAGTTAAAGGTCAGATTCACCACGTATTGGCTCCGAGCGTTAATCCCCGCTTGGGCAAAGGAGAGATCGGCACCGGTTAATAATACTTTGCCGCTGGGACTCTTAATCTGCAAAAGCGCCGTCTGGTGCAAATAGTGCAAAGCCTGCTCGGGGTGCTTAACCCCGGCCACGTCGACCGTGACCCGGTTCCTCCCCACCTGCTGGATTACCGGTTCGCTCACACCTAGTTTATTGACGCGGTACGAAAGGATTTGGACCACTTTGGTCATCGCCTGCGACGTCACCGGTGCGCCCGGAGTCGGCTCGGCCTGATATGTGGCGGTCACGCCGCCCTTAAGGTCCAATCCATACTTCAAATGACTGGTAATCGGATTAATTACGGAAAAATAGCCGCCGGCCACGATTAGCACCGCCACCAGCGCCACCAGCGCAATGATGCTGCGTTGGCGCATCGGTTCGCCCCCTGTCGGAAATCGCCTCATTATAGACCTCGCCAAAAAATGCTGTCAAACCCACTAAAGACCTGTCATGGCCGAAACCGAGCGCGGACCCGGGATTGCTCCTCGGGGTCCTGGACCCCGCACCTGAGCCACAACTGGTCAAACCCGACACGCCGGTCAAACCAGGCGGTGATGCGCGCCGCGACCTCGGCCGCATCAAGCCAGTCGGTATGCACAATCAGAGCCGCCTCGCGCCGGGCTTGGCCGATGCGATCCCACTCCTCGCGGTAAAAAGCGGGATTCCATCCTAATTGGCGCCGGCGGTGCACTGCCTCCCAGCTAGCCGCCAAAATTACTACCCATCCGCCCGACCGGCGGTACAGATGCGGAACCCGCGAATGCTCTTGAGCAACCGGATGAGCGGTGATCCCCGCCTGGTTTAACAATTGGCTGACGCTGGTTTTTCCGGCAGCGCACACCCCCACCAATACCAAGAGATTAATAGGGGATGCTGGCGTGAAGGTTTCGCAGCGCAGATTCGTCATCTCCCCTAAGAGCCAGAGCCATGATTGAGATGTCGTCGCTCGGCCGGTCTCGTTCCAGATCGAGCGCATGGTCCATCAAGTCGCCCACAAACTGTTGAATGTCTTTCGCTTGAAGGGTGGCCAGCCGGCTTTCCCAGCGCTCCCACTCAATAGTCGCGCCATAGCGGCGGCCGGCATGCATGAGCCCATCCGAGTACGTTAAAAGAACGCTATCGGCGTCGGCGGGAAGCTCGGCCATGGCGGGGCGTGTCTTGCGATAGGTACCAATCACCTCGGCATGGCCTTCCAGGTAGAAGACGCGGCCTTCCTGCCTCACCATCACCGGGCAGGGTGCATTACGGGCAATGACCAGCGTATGGGTGTGCAGATCCACCGACAAAAGCGCCAAGGTGGCGGTGACCCGCCCTTCCCGTGCCGTGTAGAGCATATCCTGCACCGCCCGCGCCACCGCCCCGTCGCGCGACCCATCGGCAATCAACTGCACCGCCCTCATCGCCACCATACGGCTAATCCGGCGCGCGCCCGGGCCCGATCCCTGGCCGTCGGCCAGAATCAGGGTGAGACCCCCCAGCGGCCGCTCGACCAGTTCGATGCTATCGCCGCTTTGACCCAGGCCGCCTTTGGGCATTTTGCTCCATGCCACTTCCACCCGGCGCATCAGCTCACCAACTCCCGGCTGTCTCCGACCCGCCTGGTCACCCGTTCCCGGTCCAAAAGCTCCAAAAACAAAACCGTCATCCTCCGGTTGATGCCCAACGCTTCTCTGAGCTCCGCCGTGCTCTTCGGCCCGTCTCGACTGATGGCTTCCTCCACAGTGGTCCGCCCGCCATCGAACGCTTCCCGGCTCAGAGCCAAGCCGTCCTCCAGACGCAAAAGCCGGCGCTCTAAATAGAGGCGCTCAATAATGTCGTCAAAGCGGTCTGGCACAAGTCCCAGGTGAGCACGTAATTCATCAAACCGCGGCGGTTTGAGACCGCCGTCGCAAATGGTGCGGTAGACCGCATCGACATGCGCGCGATCGTCCGCGCCGATTTCCGGCAGGTCCCCAGTCAAACGCACCCACTCCCGATCCAAGACAACCCCACTGGCGTCCAATGCGGCGCGAAACACGCGCAGCGGCCACTTGGAGGCAACCTCGGCTTTCAGCGCGTCAATAGGCATTCCCAGCTTGATCGGACGTCTCATCATATAGGCGGCGATGCGCTCCCGTACTTCAGCTATCCATGATTCAAGCCGCGCACGGCCCCAAACCAAGCCGTCGCCCAATGTCACCAATTCGGACGTCGACTCGGCCAGAGAGTGAATCTCGTCGATGCCCAGATTTAATTGGCGCGCCGCCTGAGCGGCCTCGACCGGTTGGCGTTGGTCGCGGACCAGGTCGGTCAACGCGGCTTCGTCATCGCCACTCGCCAGCCGCCGAAACCGCTGCAAAAGCTCCGGTTCCTTCTTGCGATGGTGCACGCCCGCTTCCAATACGATGCCTCCGCCAATGGTGACCACCGGGCTGTAGGAACGAATTAAGATTCGGTCCCGCCGCTCAAGCGGGATGGGCGACTCCAGTCGAATCTCGGCAAAGCCCCGGGTGCCGGGTTCGATGCCGGTTCCCTCGAAGAGATAGATGCGGCCCAACGCCTCCGCCGTGCCGGCATGGACATGAACCCGGGTCTTGTCCGCCACCGTGTTGGCCTGGGGCAAAATCTCAAGATCCACCTCTGCCACGTCTATTCCGGCCAGCGTGCCGGGGGACGCCAACACAGTTCCCCGCTTCACATCCACCCGATCGACGCCGGCCAGGTTTACCGCCACCCGCTGACCGGATGAGGCGTGATCGACGCTTTGATTATGCACTTGAAGACCACGAACGCGCACGCTCTGATGGCTGGGCACCACTTCCAGGCTGTCCTCCAGCCGGATGGAGCCGGACACCAGGGTCCCGGTCACGACCGTGCCGAATCCTTTGACGGTAAAGACGCGGTCGATCGGCAGCCGAACCGGGCCGCCTTGCGGGCGGGGCCGGACATGGCGGGCCAACTCCTCCAGGCGGTCGGTCAATTCTCTCAGACCGTGGCCCGATACGGCGTCAACCGCCACGACCGATTGGCCTTCGAGAAATGTCCCCGCGACGGCCTCGTCCACCAGGGCATTGACCACCTCCAGCATCTCGCTGTCGACGAGATCGGATTTGGTCATCACGGTTAATCCGCGTTCCACACCCAAGAGACGAAGGATGGCCAAATGCTCGCTGGTTTGCGGCATCACCCCCTCGTCCGCCGCCACCACCAGCAACACCGCGTCCATGCCATGCACGCCCGCCACCATATTGCGGACAAAGCGTTCGTGCCCGGGCACATCTATGAACGCCAGCCGCTGGCCCGAGGGCAGGGTCATATGAGCGAAACCCAAATCGATGGTAATGCCGCGGGATTTTTCCTCGGGCAGCCGGTCAGCGTCTTGGCCGGTCAGCGCCTTGACCAAGGTGGTTTTGCCATGGTCGATGTGGCCGGCAGTTCCGATAATGACGGGGTGCATTTTCTCCATTGCTGCACTATCCTTCCCGAAAATGGCGAACCAGGCCGCGATCGCTCAAAAGCCGGCGTACTTCCAACATGGCGGTGTAGGTTGGTAAGATGTAGAGCGTGCCGCCGTCGGCCGCCTTCACCGCCTGGTCCAAAAGCTCCTCCATCCCGTCTCCAACCGTCACCGCATCGCGTGCGACACCCGCGTACTTTAACCGCACCGCCATGTCACGCCCGCGCACGCCGCCGACAAACCAGTGGCCGGCGCGAAGGCGGGAAATCCAGTACTCAAAATCCACGTCCCAGAGCCAGGAGACATCCTGGCCATCGGCATAGCGGTCATTAATCAAGATCATCACCGTGTAGGACGGTTCTGGATCTTCGTGCACCGCTGCCAGCACTTGGTTAAATCCCACCGGGTTCTTAACCAGCGCTAGCCAAAGCTGGGTATTGCCCGCCGTAACACTTTCCATGCGCCCAAACGCCGGCCGAAACTCTTCCAGACTCCGTTTTATCACGTCGATGGGCACGTTTAGCGCTGCCGCCGTCGCAATGGCCGCCGCCTGGTTATATAAATTGTATAACCCGGGCGACCGCCAGGCCAAGACACACTCAGTCTCGCCGATACGCACCAAGGCTGTCTTTTCGGCCCGACTCCAGCGTAAGACGGCAATGTAGGGACGCGGGCGCTGCCACCCGCAGCCGGGACAGCGGTAGTGACCCAGATGGGCATAATACCGTCGCTGATAGTGGAGCGCAGAGCCACAGCCGGGGCAAAAGCGGGCATCGACGGCATCCTCGCCGCCAGCCTCACCCGCCTCGCCTTCAAGACCGTAAAAGAATATCTTAAACCCCGCACCGGCCAGTCCAGCCACCTGCGGATCGTCCGCATTTAATACCAGCACCGCTTGCTCGCCCAGCGCCGCGATGCCATCACGCACAAACTTCACCGTGGTCGAGAGTTCGCCGTATCGGTCGAGCTGGTCGCGGAAAAAATTGGTGACCGCTACCACCCGCGGCTGAATTTCACGGCAGGCGCGCGGCATAGTGGCCTCGTCGGTTTCCAAAAGGGCCATCGCGGTGCGGGGCCAGATTCGCCAACGCTCCGCCTGCACAAACGCTGCAGTCAACCCCAAAATGAGATTAGCGCCAGCTCGGTTGCTCAACAGCGTCGTGCCCTGGGCTTCTACCATGCGACGCACCATCGATGCGGTGGTGGTTTTGCCATTAGTGCCGGTCAGCAAAACCGCGCCCCAACTCAGGCGGGCTGCCATCCTCATTAAAATACGGGGGTCGATCCACCGCGCCACCAATCCCGGCAGTGAACTGCCGCCGCGGCCGCTAACTCGGCTGATCCACCCGGCCAACCGCCCCGCCAGCACTGCCGCCAGCGCTCTAAGGCTCATCCGGGCGAGCTCCTAGAGAACGATAGTGGCGGTGATAAAATTCGAGGTATTCGCCGGATTTAATCGCCTGCCACCAGTGGGTATTCTGTCGGTACCAGTCTACGGTTCTGGCCAAGGCGTCATCCCAGTGGTGTTTAGGACGAAAGCCCAACTCCCGCTCCGCTTTGCTGGGGTCGATGGCATAGCGTTGGTCATGTCCCAGCCGATCTGGCACCAGCACCACCGTGTCAGCGCCGAGCCCCATGATGTTCAACAGGGTATCCGCGACATCACGGTTGCTGCGCTCATTTTTGCCTCCGATGTTGTACACCTCTCCCGCTTTACCGCGGACTAGCGCCAGCCATAACGCCTCCGCATGATCCTCCACGTAAAGCCAGTCGCGCACATTTTTGCCGTCGCCGTAAAGCGGCCACGGCTTGCCCTCAAGCCCGTTGGTGATGAACAGCGGAATCAGCTTTTCCGGAAACTGAAAGGGGCCATAATTGTTCGAACAGCGTGTAACCACTACGTCTTGCCCGTACGTGCGGAAAGCGGCCAGCGCCAGGAGATCAGATCCAGCCTTGCTGGCGGAATAGGGGCTATTGGGGCGAAGCGGAGACTCCTCGCTGAAGAGGCCATCGGTGCCGAGGCTTCCGTACACCTCGTCGGTAGAGACATGCAAAAATCGGTCTACCTGGTACCGGCGGGCCGCTTCCAGCAGTATTTGGGTTCCGGCTACGTTCGTCTTAACGAACGGCACTCCCCCCTCAATGCTGCGGTCCACATGCGATTCGGCCGCCAAATGAATGACCGCGTCAAAATGGGTCTGGGCCAGGAGGCGATCGACCGCCTCCTCATCTGTAATCGACGCATGATGCCAGCGGTATCGCCTGTCTTCGGCCACATCGGCGAGGTTGGCGAGATTTCCGGCATAGGTGAGCGCGTCTAAATTGGTTACCTCGACATCCGGTTCTTGAAGAAGACGACGAACCACATGAGACCCAATGAAGCCAAGCCCGCCGGTCACAAGAATGCGCAAGCCTCCTCCTCCCTTCCGCTCAACGATTTTTGGTGGACCAGTCAAACCCGATCGCAGGGTCGTTCCAGGCCAGCCGGTGCTCATCCGGATTGTTGGCCACATAGGACTCGGTGGTGAAATACACAATCATTAAAGGTTTTGGGCCCAGCACGCGATATCCGTGCGCGACGCCCACCGGAATCACGATGAGCATAGGATTGTCCTCCCCGGGGTACAATACCTGGGTCACGCTGTTCGTGGCGGATCCTTCTCTGAGGTCATGCAGCACCACCTGCGCGGAACCGACGGGGAAAAACCATAGGTCGTCCTGGCGCTTGTGATAATGGAAAGCTTTAATGACCCCCGGATATGTCATGGACAACGAGGCTTGCCCGAATCGACGCAAGAGGCCGTCATCATCCCGCAATATCTCCTCAAAAAAACCTCGGTCGTCCGGGTGCCGCACCAACTCTTTGACGGTGACACCCTCGATCGTGCCCATTCGGCTCATGTTAGTCCCCCCGGAAATTTTTCGCTTAAAGCTCCACGCGGCTTTGGTCGCCCAGCACCAACCCCAGCGCCCGTGGTCGGCGCTGACGCCCCATCACGGTCACACCCCGGCCGATTAGGCTCTGATCAATGCGCACGTCCACATCCTGGATTACACTTTCCGCCAATACTACGCTGTTTTCAATCTCGGTGCGCAAGATGCGCACATCTTGCCCTATGGATGTATACGGGCCCACGTAGCTATCCTCCACCAGCGCCCCGGAGGCGATGGTAACAGGGCCTCGCACCACTGATCGTAGGACCTGGGCGCCGGGTTCGATCACTACTCGGCCTGACACCTGGCTCTCTTCGTCAATTTGACCTTGGAGTCGTTCTTGCAGGTCTTCCAGAATTAGCCGATTGGCATCCAGCACGTCTTCGGGACGGCCGGTATCCTTCCACCATCCTTCTACCCGCGCGGCGTCGACCGCCATGCCCCAATCAATCAACTGTTGAATGGCATCAGTAATTTCATATTCTCCCCGCCATGAGGGCTTGAGCCCGGCAATAGCCTGATGAATCGCGGGAGAAAAACAATACGCGCCCACCAAGGCCCACCGAGACGGTGGCTCTTGCGGCTTTTCCATCAGCTTGACCACCCGGTCACCGTCTAAAACTGCCACGCCAAACTGCCGTGGATCCGACACTTCGGTTAACAAAATCGAGGCCGCATACGCACCGCTGCGAAAGCGCTTGGCAAGACCGGACAGCCCGCCTCGAAGAAGATTGTCGCCTAAAAACATCAAAAAGGGCTCATCGGCCAAAAAATCACGGGCCGACTTGACCGCATGAGCCAAACCCAACGGCGCCGATTGCGCCACATAGGTTAGCCGCGCACCAAATTTTTGCCCGTCTCCCAAGGCTCGCCGCACTTCGTCCGCGGTATCGCCAACAATGACCGCAATATCATCGATGCCGGCCTCTACCAACGCATCGATGGCATAAAAAAGAATCGGGCGGTTTCCAACCGGGATTAATTGTTTGGCGCCCGTATAGGTCAACGGACGCAGGCGACTCCCGGTTCCGCCGGCAAGCACCAGCCCTTTCATTCGGCAACTCCCTTCTATGACTTGACGCATTCTGCGTTTGACGCAAAACCCTCTGAGACATATAATAACCTATGGTCGTCGGGGAGTAGCGCAGCTTGGTAGCGCGCCTGCTTCGGGAGCAGGAGGTCGCAGGTTCAAATCCTGTCTCTCCGACCATTATTTTTGGCCATTTTCGTGGATCGGCACATCTGCTAATAATGTAACTTGAGTTTCGCACCGCGAATTCATAACAAATTGTTACCCCGCAAAAGCGACGAAACCCGCATGAACACTGAGTTTTTTGGTATAATTCAGTGCCATCCAAATTACCCAAAAATGGCTGGCCCATTCCCAGTTTTATGGTAACAGTAGTCACAATATTCTAGCAAATGAATAAGGGAGCCCGATGGAGAGGAGTCAATACCACGCTCGTCGAGGAGGATCCCCATGATCAAACTGCAGTCACACCCGGATCTGGAGGTACGCCGCGCTTTAAAAATCCGGATCCATCGTCCGTACAAGACCGCCTTCCCGCTGAATACGCCGGATAACCCGTGCAGTCCAACGAGAGACCGCCTCGCCGCCGGAGTCCCCCGTCCCCAGAACCGGCATATCCTCCCCCCACGACCGCTGCAGAAAACACAACCGGTAAGCGGCCGGGTTCATCAATCCCCAACGCGTCAAGTGTTCGGCCGCATCCAGCACGTCGCCCAGCATCGCAACGCCATCGTTGAAGGCGACCATGGTGCCAGTAGCTAAGAACTCCACCAACAGTTCGGCCCAAATCGAGATGCGCCACGGCGTCTCGTCACGTCGAACCCTCCCCTCGTCTTGTCATTCCGTGGCAATGCAAAACGTGTCTTCCACCGAGGTGAGCACGGCTTCCACTTCTTCATAGGTTGATGCCGATGCCATGACGTAACCCAGACGCGAAAAATTGTCCGTCGTTGGCCCTACATCCTGATCGGCTTTGCCGTACCAATGGACTTGCTGAATGCGGAGGTCCTGAACAGTCCGCGTGCGACGAACGACCCCAGCACGATCCGCATGGAAAAATCGGATTCCTGCCACAGGCGCAGTGGGGGGCTTGCGCCCCTGCTGCGGCGTCTCCCCAAGCGCGATAGCTAGGGCCGCCGTTCTGAGATCGAGTCCCGTGGTGGCCCGCACCAAGTCCGGTATGCGGTCGCCTGCGGGCCGCGGATTAATTTCGATGATGTACGGTTGGCGATGCTCAACGTGCCAGCGGCATTCGGCGTGAAACACCACGTTGTCGACCCCCAGCACCTGTAATGCCCGAATTACGGTTCGCTCTATCGCGTTTGCAGCATCTAGCGCCGCGCGGCCGGGCACGATGTGCTGAAGCTCCACAAACTGGGGACCCGGAGTCGTCCGCTTTTTGGTCATCGCGGCAATCGCGATGCGACCCTTGTGTACGTGGCCTTCAATGCTGCATTCAGGTCCGGGGATAAACTCCTCCATCAGGCCCTAATCTTTACCCATATCTTTTGAAGGGCAGCCGCCAAATTATGGCATCGTCATCACGCAGGGTCTGCGATTCTCAGCCGAAGAAAAAGTTTTGATCGCGGGCAAGTTCCCAAAGGGATTTGTCA
>JAKACZ010000002.1 GCA_021820965.1 Bacillota bacterium
CGCGGGAGCGGTTGGAACGGGCTATCACCCTCTATACGATTGTGGCCTGGCGCATCCTCTGGATGACCTATCAAGTGCGAATCGACCCCGATCAATCGCCGACGGTGGCCTTTTCGGCGGACGAAATTGACGCCCTAGAGCGGGTTGCCGCCACACAGTCCCCGGCGCGGCGGTCGGGACAGCCCTTCACCCTCCGAGATGCCGTCCGCGCGATCCGAGCGGAACGGAACTGAGATGATCCCCGCAACACCAAGGTGTGCCTGCCATGTTTCACATAATGTGGCATATTCTACCACTGTGGGTAAAGATTAGGCTTTGGCTGGGGCGTCGGCCCGGCGTCCCGTCGTCTTTTGCTTTTTCACGCCAACATCTTCGATGGAGACATTGATCGTGTGTGCCGGATCCTCATAAAAGGCGGTTGCCGCCAGGGCATCAATGCGAAAGGCCTCGGTCTTGCCTCGATTGTAGCGCGCGACCGCATTCTCCACGGTTGCCTGCGGCAACCGCACCGTAGCCTCTGCCACTCCGGCAAAGCCAGCCGGATCCTGCGGTTGCCCCTCGGGCGTGACACCTCGGCCAACCCCTCCAGGTGAGCCTGCATCGCGGTGCCTTCCCGTTCGACGACCTCCGCGGCGGTCCGCATCGGCGTTCCCGTCTCCGGCGTTTCATGCCGCATCCGATTGAGTAACGCGACGGCCGGCCGATAGGGCATGTAGGTGGCCGTCTGCAATAAGAGCTCCTGCACTTCCGGTGGTGCGGTACCATTCCCGCGGCCCAGGGCCGCGAATGCTTGGGGTCGCCGTATTCCACGCCTGGCCCGTGGCATCGATCCCCGTATGCGTCAGGAAGGTGAATCGTCCGATTTCCCCATCGACCGCATAAGGATGGGCATTTGTTCGGACCAGGCCTTCATCAGATCCTCCCGCATGGCGGGCTTTTTTTTGAGAGTTCCTCCAAATACGCGGAAATGGTCGTGCGAATGACGTCCCGGTTGATCCGCAAGATCTCTTGCTCTACGTTATCGATGAGTATGTCGCCAGTTTCCGGCAGGACCGCTTCGACATCCACCGGGTGAATTTCCGTGTGGCCATCCTGATCCGTCAGCGTGATTTGAATGCGCAGGTTCATGTGACCACATCCCCTTCGAGGCTCATTCGCAAATTGTCGGATTGATGCTGAACATTCGATGGACCCTTGGAAGGTGTCAATAGCCGCAGTAAAATGAAACATTGGCGCCGGGGGCGATGAGGACCCGTGGACAATAATGATGGACACGCATTGCCGTGGCGGCCGCTCAGCTAATCGCTCGTCTGTCCGAAGGCTATGATTTGGGTTTGAATGGCACACGACTTTATCAGAAGCGAGATGATCTCCATGACGGTTGAGTTTGTCGATATCAACATCCTCATTTGTGCCCATAAGCGTGGGGATGGTCAGAGCCATGCCATGCGATTGACCCGAGACTTGCTCACCCAATTGACAAACGATTCTGGACCCAGTTGGAGTGCTGCCTATTGTAATGGATGAGGAGATCCCCGGTCCCGTTCGCGGTAATGCGAACACACGGTGAGCTGCTGTCCTTGGAACAGCAGCTCACAAGAAACGTTCTGCGGCACTCAACTACGGAATGTTGGCAATGAAATGTTGCAACGGTGTTCTTTGGAACGCGGTGAGCGCCGAGGGCAAGTGCTTGGCGTAGGGCGAAACCACGGCACCATTGTTAACCAGCCACAGCGCTTCCGGGTTTCCCGTCAGGTGGTAGTGGTCGGGTGCGTACTGCTGGGCGAAGACCACAACCTGTTGACCCGCCTTCAGCATCGGTAACCCCGTCACCGTCTCCTTGGTATTACCCAAAGTTCCGCCGGTCACATGGAGTACGATGGTGGGATCGGCCTTCGTCCCGCCTAACGGTTTGGTCACCGCAATCTCATAATCGGTATAGAGTATCCCGTCAGCCCCCCGATAGGTCATGCTGGTCGTGACCTGACCCACGACCACGGCGCTCGACGCCTGAGTTAGCTGCGCGAGATTTCCGTAATTGTAGGCGTAGCTGAGATCTAAATGCGTCTGGTGACTATTGGTTGCTGATGAGGAGCCAGAATGGTTCGTCACATGAGGAGTGAACGCAGTCGACATCCCACTAGAGTTACTCCCACGGGTCCCCACAACCACTAAAGCCAGGGCCGCCAGTGCCGCGGCGGCCCCTCCTAGCCACCACCGCGCCCGCCGATGGGTCGGAACCATTGCGGAAGGTTGCCCCAGATTCTCAAGAATGCGACCGTGAAGGGCCGGTGACATGCGGCGGCCTGGAAGGTCTTGAAACAATTGACCGAGCTTCCTAACCACCTGCTCGTCGGCCTCCTTGTTCATGTTGCAACACCTCCTGTAAACGTTGAATTGCGCGATGTAAGGTCACGCGCACTTTCACATCCGACCATCCAAGCAGTTGAGCGGTTTCTTTTCCGGATAGACCCTGTACGGCTCGACAGACGAACACTTGGCGCTGGGGAACCGTTAGATTTTGTAGAGTCTCATGGAGTTCGATGGCGGAATCCGGTACCGCAGGAGAGCCGAACACAATTGATCTGTCGTCGCCATAATGCGGCGTGCGATGGTTTTGCTCAAGCCGCTGTTTCCGGTAATGCTCCCGGAGGCAATTGCGCGTAATCGACCAGAGCCATGTTCGTTCGCTGGCCTTGTGTTGATAGTGCTCCCAAGATTGTAAGACGCGGAGGAACACGTCTTGGGTGATGTCCTCGGCGTCCTGCGCGTTGCCCAGCACGAGATAAATATGGTCATAGACCTCGGGGCCAAAACGCTCGAACAACTCTTGGGCGGCGGTCCCGGCGGTATGCTCAGCAATCATGGCCTCCTCCCTTCTGCCAGTATAGTGACGTCAGGAGCCCGGTTTGTTACACGCAGCGGATTTATTAGCCAGAAAATCCGCCGTTGAGTCCCTTTGTCACTGGAGTTGGGGCGTAATGATGCTCATAGGGCGCATCCCCAATCGCGAAAGCCGCTACAAGCGATTAACCACCATTCGGGACGCCATTGACGTCGCTCACATCATCGCTTGTAGGGGAGTTGATTCCGTACGTACACCACCGGCTGCCGGACCCGCACGTATAGGCATTCATCACGATCGCGCCCTTCTCATGGGCCAGCCCTAACGCGTGTCCCAATTCGTGCGATGCGACGGATTTGGTTTCAGCTGATGTGTAGCCACTGGTATAATAATGGTTTAGGTAGCACGTGACGGAGGTGAAGTTAGAGCCACTCGTGTTGTAGATGGTGATTCCGTCCCATGTCACGCTGCTATTATTCGTGTCAAGTAGGTCAATGTTGCCTCCTTGTGAAACGGACTGCAAATACCATTTGCTTGCGGAATTGTTCCACGCACTGGCGCCGGCGGACCACGCGTTGGCGTCGTTGACATACGCCGCCTGATTCACATACGGTATGGTCGTGCTGGACCAGTAATACCCTTCGTCGTCTCCATCACCATCTCCAGAGGCAGCCAGCGCCTGGTGCGAATGGAACGGGACCACCGCTACACCGACAGTTCCCAGCAATAGGGCAGTAACACCCACCAATGCAGCTTCTTTCCAGCGGATTACCATGATTGGAATCCCTCCTTGAGAACACGAGCCCGGCGTCCATGGTCGACGGCGCCAGTGGGGCACAGAACGGGGTTAGATGTCAAAGTAGATGTGGGCAGTCCCTCGCGCAATGGCGACGATAAGATAGCGGGGAGGACGGCGAACCGGGTCGCGGTGCAACATACAGCACAAACCAAGGGACCACTCATGAACACTGCCGAAAACGTGTCGATCCCGTCTGTGTCTCACGCACCACCGAGCGATCTGGACAACCGACGTTTCGTCAGGCACCGTAACTATAGGTTCGCGGTAAAAATTTTGCTATCTTAACTACGATTTCGACACGGGATCGTGATCACCTTTTTTGAAATACAATGAATTTAATATAATTGTACTCCTTCGTCCGCTGAGCGGGCGCCCAGCGCCTGGACCATGGCGGCGCGCAATAACAATTTTCATGACGTGAGTTGCGGCCGGTTCCACTCCCCGTAAAAGGGGTTCCGAGTAAGATTGAGCGCGTTTAAGGTCTCGTCAGCCCCCTTGCGGCCTTTCTCGTAGGGGCGCTCATCCAGTGCGGCTTGCACCGCTCCCCCCTCGGCGGGTGCGCATATGGCCATGCATTGGACCACCGTTTCAAACGTCTCTAGCCGCCGCCCGCGCCAGTTGATACTTATGGCCTGAGTTTCGCCATTATCAGTTTATGGATCCCTAAAACCCGCATGAATACGGGCTATTGGCGGCATTTGAAGTGTAAGGGTATGATTTTCCTGCGTACCAAAGCAGGAGTTTTATGCTCGTGCCGAATTTTTCAGATGCGGGGAGATCGAGCACTCCTTTAAGTATTGGTATACCCTTACACCTATTCAAACCTCGAATCCAACGACCAGTAACGGTTTCCGGGTTTTCCTGCCAGCTAATGGTGAACTCAGGTCATGGCACTGAACAGCTCGTGCTCGATGGCTTATGTGGAGCGGTGGGTTATGGTAAGTTAATGGCTACAGTTCAATCGCCAGACGAAAAGTAGTTTCAAACATAAGTGCTGGCATCGGTTCGGAATGAATTTGCCTCTATGGACAGGAATTCGGCCACTTATCGTCGGTTTGACACCCGTTAACCGAATGCCTGTTTTGGGTTGTGCAGTAAAATAGACCGTAACGACGCTGGAGACTCTTGCCACCAGAGCGAATTCCTCTAGGGGGTTCCGATCAAAGCGGTCACGGGGAATGTTCGGGTGGTCATCGACCCCCAAAAACGGACGGTGGCGGCGCATATCGCGGTCCCGGTGCGCGTGCGGGTTTTAGCGAACCCCAGGGACCCTCTGGTGGTGGGTCTGGATGCCGGGGTGTCACCGAGGTGTTTGCCGACAGCCAGGGGAACCTTTACGGAGAAGGGTTCGGGAAGGTTCTCGACCGGCTAACGGGGGAAACCACCCAACCGGGCGCGGCACGCAACCGGGTCCATGCCTGGGCTAAGACCCTGGCCGCATCCCAGGATCCCCAGGACCTCACAAGGTGAGCCGGATGCTACGGTTCAACCTGGGTCAGAAAAAGCTCAACTCCCGCAAGGCCAAGGGACAGGCCGAGATCAAGCGGCGTATTGCGGAATCGTGTCGGCAAGTCATGAATAGGCGTCCCCAGGTTGTGGTGGTTGAGGATATGTCCGGCCTCCCGGCACCTGTCGCGCAAGGTGTCTCGCTGGATGCGTTCGGCACTGAAGGAGAGGGACGGAGTTTCTGTCCGGGGTGGGAGGTTCCCGCCTTGACACCATGAGCCCGGCCTACACCTCTCAGGAGTGCCCGCAGTGTGGATTCGTGCACCAGGACAACCGCCAGGGAGACCGGTTTCAGTGCTGGCATTGCCACTTTACGGCGCATGCCGATATAGTCGGTGCGGTCAACGTGCAGCATTGCTATATATACGGATCCCGAACTACGGGAGCGAATCACGCTTCGGATGCCCAAAGAGAAGGTCAAGAAGATCTTGATGGAGATATTTCAGGGCAGGCAGGCGTCTAAGCCTCATCCTGTCTGAAATAGCACGACAGGGCGAGGGTGTCCCTCGCCCAGACAAGCCAGTCCGTTGGACTTCCTCATCAGCCAAGAATTCGACTGCTGCAAAAATCCGCGTTGAAATATGCAGCAAGGAGTCGCTTCACTCGCAAGAGGATGGGAGAGGATCGAGGGCGGAGGCTGGGGATGGCGGTGTCATCCCGCGATATCCCCCTGTCGCCGGAAGGAAACCACAGTACAGAGACGCGCTGCCTCTGGGCCTGCTGCATACGGCTACCGGCAGAACTTGTCGGGTTGCATCCCCGCCCCTGCGGAGGGGTGTGTAGCGGGAGACCGTCACGGGATGACGTTGCGACCCGGGAAGAGCGAACAATTCCAGACGTTCTCAGGAATGTGCAGATCTGTTAGGTTTCTGCATGGACCTGTATAGAAATGCGTGAGCACGTTATAGCGGTTAGGGAGCGGATGACGAACTATTGACGGTGAGGATGACCACGCCGTTGTGCAAATCGTGAGCCGTGGCATTAGTGATACGGGTGATCCACATGGCGATGCGGTCGCGCTCTACCTCGTTGGCCGCGACGAAAATGGGGGCCATGCCGCCTTGCACCGCATTCTTATCGGTAGTGACAATGGCAAACATAATGGGAGTAGGGGCATCAGCCATGGAACTCGCGGACCTCCTTCCGGTTCTTGGTGTTTCGCATATTGGACCACTTTCCGGATTCCAGCACCGGCGTCTGCTTAATCGCTTTAATCAAGGCGTCGATATTGTGCTCGACCGGAATAATGGCCAGCGCCGCTTGCCCGGTACCTTGGGGCATGGCCATGCGGCACAGGGGCGTCTGTTCGGGGTAGCCCACGTCCTTTTGCACGCCCACCGCCGCAGCCGCTTGATGTGCAATCGCCTGGCGCTGGGCCACGTTCCACAGCACCGCCTCGCCGCGCATATCGCGGGGCTTTAAAACGACGCCCAGCCCGTCTTTGAGGATACGCTGGCGGGAATCTGGCAGGCCTACCTCCATCATCATTACCGGGCCGGCATAGAGGAGCGAGCCTTTTTGAAAGGAGAGCTCGGCTGGTTCCACATCAATCCATTCGCCAATGCGGGGGCCCGACATAAACACCTCACCTAATGCGATGAGCACGATACCGGCGACTATTCCAGCCCAGAGTGTCCACTCGGCGACGATTGACGTTGCCAGGGCGACCAGCATTCCCAGAAAATTGCGCGCTTCGTATGTTAAGGCGATGCCCTCAATATAACCGGCGCCGCGACCAACCAAGATGAGGCCTTCTTCTTGCTCTAAGGTCATTCGTTCATTGGTGCGGACGTTGAAGAACTGGGTAGCGGCCAGGGTTAAAAAGGTGGCGGCAGTGAACTGCTTGCCGATGAGCGACACAATCACGCTGGACCCAATCATGGCGGCTATGATCGCCATGGCGATTTGAATGATGAAACCCGATGGATAACCGGGGGTGTGGCTTCGCCCGGGCTTCAGGTACAGAACACGGGAGATAAAGCCGGCGATAAAGCCGATAATCATGGGGTCCCAATTTACGGGGATTGAGGATCCTGACATGTGCGCGCCTCCCTATGCTTGGTCACGGCGGTAGTATTACCGCGCCGGGCTGATTTTACCCATGGATTGTAGTAACTGGGCTTCAGTTCGGACACGATAAGCAGGACATCAATATGAAGGAGTACGTCATGGCCCGCTTTCTTTTCAGCCGCAACCGGAAGACCATGGCATCGGACAGGTGGCCGGACTCGGTAGACCACCTGTGGATTGACCTGGGACCTGAGGACGGTGACCAGGTGACAGGTACCATCCGCCGACTTTACGACGCCCATCCCAAAGTGGTGGAGCACATGCTGCAGCAGGGGCACCGTCGCCCCAGCCTGCTCATTGAGGATGACGCCGTTAGCTTTACCCTGTCGCTCATTCCTACCTCAATCCCGGAAGATGATTTGCACCGCCTGAGCTTTCTGCTGGGCAAAAACTTTTTAGTCACCGTGCATCTCGGAGATGATTCCGCAGTTGTTGACCAGGCGATGAAAGATGTCTTACGGGATCAGATGATGAGAGAGGGGGTCGATTTTGCCCTGTACCAGGTGCTGCGCGAGCATCTGGCCCGCCTGCAGGAGCTTTCCTCCAGCTTGGGAGAGCGGTTTGAGGGGATGCAGCAGGAGATGCTGGAGCACGTTTATCGCGATATGTCGCCCCAAATCTTAGCGATGCGCAAACGCGCCATGTCCGCTAAGCATATCCTTGACCCGGAGCGCAGCATCATGAATCTCTTGAAGAGCGAGGATTTTCCGTACGTACAGAAGAAAAATCGCCCATATTTCCAAGACGCGGCGTTCCTCATGGAGGAAATCGGGCAGGAGGTTGGGGCGATCCGCTCCGGACTCGCCGCCATGGATCAAGGATATACCGCGCTGCAGTCCAACCAAATCAATAAAGTGATGTGGTCTTTGACCGTTGTGGCAACGCTGTCGCTCCCGGCCACAACGCTTGCCTCAATTTACGGGATGAACTGGAAGTACATGCCGGAACTGAATTGGCATTGGGGTTATTACTTCATTCTTGTCTTGATGGTGTTTCTCGCGGTTGTCATGCTGCTTTGGCTTAAAGTTCGCCGCCGGCAAGATTAGGGTTGGCAATATCTGGAGACACTGTAAGCGATGAGTCACTACATCGAGACCTGAAGGAGGATACTATGTCTGACCTGTCGCTTGCCAATGGGGGCAGTCCTGAACCTGCCCGGTGGACCGGCTCCTTCCACCAATACCTGGACCAAGTTCAGGCCACCCCAGAAATCGCCGAATCGGCCCACCGCCGGTTGTACCGCATGATTCTCACGGCCGGGACCAAGACTGCCGATGGTAGTTACCCCTTTTTTGACGACACGCTATTCGGTGTGAACGATACCATTCGACTATTGGTCGATGAATATTTGCGGCCCGCGGCGCTGGGCCATGAGGTGAAAAAGCGCATTCTGCTCTTGGTCGGTCCGGTAAGCGGCGGTAAATCGACCCTGGTCTGGTTGTTGAAACGCGGCTTGGAAACGTTTAGCCGCACCGAGGCGGGCGCGCTGTACGCCATCCAAGGCTGTCCTATGCATGAAGAGCCGCTACACCTGGTCCCCGATGCGCTCCGGCCGGGACTCTCCGCTCGCCTTGGGGTGACAATCGAGGGGCAGCTTTGCCCGGTGTGCCGAGATCAGTTAGACCGCGTGCATGGTGGGCGTTTCCAGGCAATGATGGTGGAGCGCGTTTGGCTCTCGGAAGCGCGGAGAATTGGCATTGGCACCTATGCGCCCTCGGATCCCAAAAGCCAGGACATTAGTGAACTCACCGGTTCGGTGGACTTCCATGCGATCTCGCAATATGGCTCGGAGTCGGATCCGCGCGCCTTCCGCTTTGACGGTGAACTCAATATTGCCAACCGCGGTCTGATGGAATTTCAGGAAATGCTGAAGTTAGACGAGAAGTTCTTATATCACCTCTTGTCCCTCAGCCAGGAAGGCAATTTCAAGACCGGCCGCTACCAGCTGATTTCCGCCGACGAGGTGATTATTGGTCACACCAATGAAAGCGAGTACAAGGCCTTCGTGCAGAACCCGCGCAATGAAGCATTGGTCTCGCGGCTCTTTATACTGCCGGTACCGTACAATCTCGACCTGGAGGCAGAGGTCAAGATCTACCAAAAGCTTCTGGGCCCGCACCGTCCCGACAGTGTACATGTGGCGCCACTGGCGTTTGACACGGCGGCGGCGGTATCGATCTTGTCCCGCATTGAGGAGTCGCCAAAGCCGGGTGGCGACCGTCTCAGTAAATTCCATCTCTACGTACAAAAAAATGACCGGGAGCGCTTACTTTCGGCGCAGCGCGAGGGCTGGATTAATGGTGAGGGTTTGAAAGGCCTCGATCCCCGCTTTATTATGAATCGCCTGGCGGCCTTGATAGCCCAGGACGGAGTGGAATGCATTGATGCGTTGGATGTTCTGCGTTCGATACAAGAAGGGGCCAACCGCGATCCGTTCATGGATAAGACCTGGCGCGGCTACTTGCAAGAGTGGGTGTCTATGGCGCGGGAGTGGTACGACCGTCAATTGGAGCAGGAGGTATTGGCCGCCTTTGCCAACGATTGGAGCGACGAACTAACCAACTTGTATCACAACTACATCGACAATGTCGTACTGGCGGTGCGGTCCGGTCGGGGCGGGCGCGGCTGGGACGAAACCTTGCTGCGGCAAGTTGAGCAACGGATGCAAATCTCTGAAGTGCAGGCTCCGGCCTTTCGAGAAGAAATCTTTACCCGGCTCGAAATGGCCAAAAAACAGCAACGCGCGGTAAATTTCCTCGACCACAGCGGCCTTAAGCGCGCCTTGAAGGAAAAATTGCTTGACGACATGCGCGATGAGGTGAAAATTACCACTCAGTCCCCGGTCCCGGACCGTCGCACGCTCGAGAAAATTGAGGCCGCGGTGAACTCGCTGGTCGCCACCGGGCGATACTGTCCTCGGTGTGCGTCCAAGGCTATTCGTCACGTGGGCGGGCTTTTACACCGATGAGCGCGTCATTCAGCGTCTCGGCCCATCCGCTGGTGGAGGGCCCCCGAGACCACTCCGAGCAGCAGCGCCACCAAGCCAAGGTGCAGGATGCCATTCGCCGGCATTTGGCCGATATGGTGACGGACGAGAAAATTCTGGTCTCCAATGGGCATCGCACTCTGGCAGTGCCGATTCCGGAGCTTAAGGAATTTCGCATACGCTTTGATACCGGAACCAGGGAAAGCGTGGGACAGACCGGTCAGAACGGCAGCAATTCAGACGCTCCAAGCGACTCCGGCAAGGAGGCCGGCAATGCCGCTAAACAGGGCGGCGACCAGCCCGGCGTGGATATCGAAGAAGCACAGGTCTCGCTGGAAGATGTTCAAGATGCTGTATTCTCCCGGCTAGAACTGCCGCGGTTGGACCCGACCAAGCGCCTGCGCGGCGTCGGCCGCAACGATCAACTAGTGACGGTGGGGAAGCACGGCCTTTATTCCCAGTGGGATCGCAAGCGCACGCTCCAGGCGGCGTTATTGCGCAAATCACGCGGGGTTAACCCATTCCCCGGTCTTCTGTCCGATGATTTACGCTTTCGCGTGTATGACGCGGTGACCGACGACCAAGGGGGGGCCGTAGTCATCGCCATGATGGACACCTCGGGTTCGATGGGGAGCTTTGAAAAGTACTTGGCTAAGAGCTTCTTCTATTGGACCACCGAATTCCTGCGCCAGAAGTACCCTTTTGTGGAACTGGTATTTTTGGCGCACGATGTGCGCGCCCGGGAAGTGGATGAGGAGAGTTTCTTTCGCCGGGGGGCATCGGGCGGCACCGTTTCTTCGTCAGTCTATAGGCTGGCGTTGGAGGTGGTGGAGACTCGCTTTCCGCCTGAGGACTACAACGTCTACGCCTTTCACTTTACCGACGGTGGAAACCTCACATCAGACAACACCATGGCAGTGCAAGCGGGCCGCGATTTGGCCCGTCAGGTTACGTTGTTTGGCTATGGAGAGATTCATGATACGGAACGCAACCCATCCCCGCTATATCAGGAATTTACCCAGGTACCGCAGATGGGGGTGGTTATTCTCCGCGAAAAGGATGATATTTTTCGCGCGATGACACACTTTTTCGGGCGTCAGGAGGAGACCCGGGATGCTTAGTGCACAAGAGCTGGAAGAGGCGGCGGCGCGGGTCTTTCCCGCGGCGGAGAAACTGGGCCTGGCGCCGGGCCACGTCCACTTCGAGCTGGTACCGGCGGAGTTGGTGCAAACCCTGGCGTCGTACGGAGGTCTTCCAGTGCGGTATGGCCATTGGAGTTTCGGCAAGACCCAACAGCGTCTGAAAACCGCCTTTGATTTTCGCGCGACCCAAATTTATGAATTGGTCATTAACCACGTGCCTGCCTACGCGTTTGTTGACCGCTCCTGTTCGCTGGCGCAGGCATTGATGATTGTGGCCCACGTTTCCGCTCATGCCGACTTCTTCCGCCATCATCGCGGGTTTTCGCATCTGCCTATCGATATGGTGTCGGTGGCGGCCCGCCACCGCCGCCAGCTGGAGGAGTTTCGGCAAGCTTACGGGCACCTGGCGGTGGAAACGCTGCTGGATGCAGCTCACATTTTGGCGGACTTTACGGGGGAGTCGCTGGCCGGCACCCCCATCGGCGAGCGGCCCGACGACGTCTTGGGCTACGTGACACTCAACGCTCCCAGGTTGTTGGATTGGGAACGCCAGGTCTTGTCGATTGTGTGGGAAGAAGCACGGTATTTTTGGCCGCAGCAACTAACGCGGACGGCCAACGAGGGATATGCCACCTTTTTCCACAGTAAAATCCTCCGGGAACTGAGTTTGTCCCCGGCTGAACACTGGGAGACCGCGCATCTTAATGCGCAAATTGTTGCGGTGTCGCCGCCCCAGCTTAATCCGTACCGGCTCGGGTACCTGCTTTTTAGTGAAGCCTATCATCGCGGTGGATACCCTGAGCTATTTCAAGCCCGGGACTTGTATGACGATGCCGGGCTGGTGCGCGCCTATTTGACTGCGGACCATGCTATTCAGGCGGGGCTGGCGCTATATCGTGAGCGCGATGTTGAGTCGGTACCCCGATTGGCACCGCTTGAGGACCTGAAGCAGCAGCTGCTCACTGATTTAGATCGGGCGGGTCTTCCCCGCCTGGTGGTGGAGAAGGGCGGCAGCGAACTCAGCTTGCGCCACTTATATGACGGGCGCGACTTGGACTTCGCTGAGCTCCCGTTTGCATTGAAATTGGTGGCGGAGCGCATCTGGCAGGGTCCGGTCGCCATCTACACCCAGCGTCAGCGGATCCCGCACCGGGTGTCCCACAATGGTTTGGAGTGGAGCGACCAAGTGGTGTGAGAGCGACCCACAGGCTAAGGTCGCGGTCCACATTGTGCGTACTAATATAGCCGTAGAGTCTCCGAACCGGATCTGACACGTCTGCGCAGATGCAGTCGGTACGGTGCCCAATGCCGCAGTGTCGGTCCCGGCGGCGGGCGCAATAGAAAATGGACGGCTGGGGCCGTCCATTTTTTCAGGTGCAACACATTTACGAGTCCGAAGATGATATTACCGGGTAGTGCGACCAGCCAGGTCTTGTTCAGCCATCTCAATCATTTTGCGGACCATCTGCCCACCGACGGCACCGCACTGACGGGCGGGAATCTCACCCCAGTAACCGTTGTCGACGCCCTGAAGCCCAAGCTCGCGGGCAATTTCGTACTTGAACTGATCCAAGGCTGGTGCGGCTGCGTGCACCAAAGCCCTGTTACCGGTGTTACTGCCTCGTGCCATTCTATTTCACCTCCTCATTAGCGAAGTGGTCTTAGTATGGGTTCAGGCCATGTGCTTGATGCCGGTAATGTTTACCGACGTCCCCGAAAAGCGGTGCGCTGGGCCAAATTCTGCTCAGCCATCTCAATCATTTTCCGGACCATGTGGCCCCCTACAGCGCCGCACTGGGCCGATGAGATGTCACCCCAATAGCGGTCCTCGGGGATGTGGAGCTGCATTTCTCGCGCCACTTCGTATTTGAATTGATCCAAAGCTTGGCTGGCGTCGCGCACCAGGGCTTTGTTACCGGTGTTGCTGCCGCGTGCCATATCTGCCTCACCTCCTTCGATGTTGGTAGTGTGTACCGGCCCGGCCGATTTATTCAGCGCACCATAAAACTTGTAAGGGCCAGCTTGGGGACTTCCTCCGCCCGTCGGTCGTCCCCTGTTTTTCGCCAGGTCTGGAGATTCCTCCTATCTGAGTCATGGGATGCTGATCCCATCGGGTAAAGGTGGTGTCGGAAATGATCGAACGGTTTCGCTTGACGGTACTAATAAACATTTGTATATTACATTGCGAGGAACAGATGACCATCGTAACCAGGTAGCGTGCCACGCTTGTTTGCTTACATCTGACACACAGTACCTTCGCGGCGCGATAACTTGGTCCTTCAGGGACGCCACTTGATAACACGCTGCTACTGAAGATTAAAGTTGCAAAAATGAACATCAGTATTCTGTGCTACACTGGAGGAAAGAATGCACGGCATCTCGAGAGGGGATGAGCCCATGAGCGACGAGGTGCAAAAGCCTCAGGAATCCAGTCAGTTGCTGGAGATGCCATGGGTTCTCATTAGTAACCAAATCCAACAGTTAAACACCAGTCTAAACGAGCGGTTTAATGACGTGAATGCGCGTTTAGGCGATGTTACGGTACGCATGGACGATATGAACGCGTCTCTATTGCGGCGCATCGAGGACGTGAACATAAACCTTTCTAAACGCATCGAGGACGTGAACATAAACCTCTCTAAACGCATGGAGGATGTGAACACAAACCTTTCTAAGCGCATCGAGGATGTTAACGCTAGTCTCAACCGCCGAATAGATGGGCTGGATAAGCGGATGGATGGTCTTGCAGGACGGCTGACCAATCGCGTAAGTATTTGGGTTGCGGTTATAGCAGCCATCGCGTCCGCCTTTTTGGGTCATGCGTTTAACCGCGTGCACTTCTGAGCGGAAATGTCCCGTCTGTCCACCTCCACATAGCGTCTCGTAGTATTGTGCGGTTGGTAGGGCACAGCATCGAGGCGTGCCGTTATCACTCGTAATTGCAACCACGGTTCCCGGCATATAATACAGTCCCCGTCAATTTCCTGAGGCTCCGCTGACCTTGATGCTAACCTAATTAGAAAAACCTATGATAATCTCTTTTGGCTTTTCTCGGCCCTTCACGGGACCCGCAGACCTCACAGGATTCGTCTGCTCGGGGGTGGCTTCCGCCCTATCGAGCGAGGACGTGACTCCCTCGCTCACCACCGAGGAGCCCGCACGGAGCAGGGAACGGCGATCCGTTCCGGTGTCCGTTCGGTGGTACCCTCGGCCCGGGTGTTACCCGGCCCTCTTCTGGATGCCCCGTCGCACCTTTCGCCACGTGGTGGCGACAGGGGATGACCTGTTGGTCATTCGGACAACAAGGTCTTACGATAGTCTAACCAGGCCCTCAAATATTGATGATGTGATCCCAATGTCTTCGTTATGACCCGTTTAACTCGCGCCCAGGCACTCCAATCGTTCTGCCCGATACTGCGTGTCGTTCCATTGCCGGTGATCTTGCATCCAGTGGCGCCAGCCCTGGGCACGGTCTCCCGACGGACTTTCCCGGGACTCCCGTTGGAGCCCGGGTCCACGCAAGGTTCCACACTCGCATGGTGGCTGACACCCTGATGCCGCCACGCATCGAGAAATGTATGGATTGGGGTGGACTTACCGCGCCGCCTAAATCAATCAGGGCAAGACTTTCAAGTTGTTCTTGTTCGTGGAAAGTCGAGAGTATTATACCACCTGTCCATAGATAATCATATATTAGTAGTAAGTAGTTTGAACCTCCGCCGGCCGGAAAGAATTTGGCCGACTGGGGTGATGAGCTCTTCCACCACCGAACCCTGCGAGGGGCCTGAGGTGCCTTCAGAAGTTTCTGGTTTTACCACCACGACGCCGGGCCGTGAGGCGATGTATCACTGTTGCTGGATCTCCCCAGACCTCGACCAGCCTTGGAAGTTCCCGAAGGGAAATTCTGATCGCTCCAACCCTACGCACTCTTACTAACCATGCGTGTTGTCTGTCTAGCCCTGATCCCTTTCTGACTGTCGGCCTAAAAAGGGGAATGTGCAAGCGTTCGTTCCACCCGACAAAAAAGTCTCATGAGAGTTTCTCGCGAGACTTGGGGGACGGCTTGGTGTGCCTCACCCGTTGGGGTTCGGCGCCATCGCTGCGGATCTTTTTAGGTAGCATGCGCTTTTCGTCAATAAGAAACCAGGAGAGCAGAGCGGTGAGCATCGCCAACGCTGCTGCCGCCCAGAATACGAGGTAGCGGTGGGTCATGGCCATGCTGAATAGAGGTGGGCCCATGGCTACCCCGAAAAAACGCACACTGCCGTATAGACTGGTGACCACACCACGCTCCTTTGACGTGGTGGCACTTGTTACCATGGTATTGATGGACGGCAGCACACTCCCGGTGCCGATTCCCTGGAATACCAGCACCAGCAGTGCCCATACCACATTTGATGTCACGAAAATCGGTTCCAGAGCCATGGCCAGGGCGATGAGGGCCAAGCCCGCGACCACGATTCGCCGGGCCCAACTAGCGATTTTCTTTTGCAGCACGGTGCCCGATATATAGGAGGTGACGGCCGAGGCCATCACCGGGATAGCGATCAGCATGCCCCGAAGAATTTCCCCATAATGGAAGTCTTTTTCCAGTATGTCGGCTAAATAACTGAGTGTCCCAAACAGGATAAACAGAACCGCCGCGCCGCCTAAAAATGTCGTGAGAATTGACCTGCCTTTGGCGGCGAAGGTGTGCTTGAGCCCTTGCCAATATCGGTTCATGCCCCCTTGGGCCCGCGTGTTGCGCGGCTCCCGAATGATGAACCAAATGAGTGCCGCCACGGGGAAGGACAAAACGCCATACGCGAAAAAAGGCAGAAACCAGACAATGAGGGCCAGCGCAGATCCGGCAATGGGCGACACCACCTTGCCGAGGCCGTTGGCGGCCTCCAAAAGGCCCAACGCCGACGCCCGTTTTTTTGACTCAAACATGTCGCCGGCCACCGCCATGGCCAGCTGGTAGGTGCCGCCGGCGCCGATGCCTTGCAGCAGTCGGGCCGCCATCAGCCAGGGATAGGGGTGGGGCAGAAGCCATGCCGAAAAACCCGCACCCAGCCCCCCCAAACCGTACAGCAAGAGGGATGGCGTCATGATGACGCGCCTGCCTACTCGGTCGGATAGCGCGCCGGCGAAGGGAATGATGACACCGGCCGGGATGGAAAAAATCGTGATGACCAATCCGACTTGGAATAGAGATAGGTGCATCACTCCCATCATTTTGGGCAGCACCGGTATCAGCATTGAATTGCCTAAGACCATAATGAAGGGCACCGTGCATAAGATCCAGAGTTTCATAGCATGTGAGTCTTGATCCGACCCCGATCCAGAGGAGGATCCAGAATGCTTGTGTGTGACTGCCATTGATGTCCTCCCGTCCATTGAGAAACTGTCCCTGGGATAAACTAACCGCTTCACCCAGGCGTCATCCCGTCAAAATTTGGCCGTCACCGAGGATGAGGGCGGCACATATCATGCCACGGACCGAATGAGTGAGGAGGGAATGTTATGTTTTTAGGCGAGCAGGAGGCGTGGCTGGACATTTTAGACTTCCCGTACCGGGATCGGAATAAGAAGCCCCGGCAAAAGGGCCTCACGATGGTAATTGATAAGGGGCTGGGATTAACCGATACCCGCGATTTGATGGAACTGGCCTCCGATTATATCGACCATTTGAAACTGACGTTTGGCACGTCGGCTTTCTATCAGAGCCGGCTTCTCAGGCAGAAAATCGAACTGGTCAAGTCCTATGGCGTGCACATTTTTCCCGGTGGCACGTTTCTCGAATTAGCCCTGTTGCAGGGGCGCGTCATTCCGTATTTAGATCGCGCCCGGGAGTTGGGCTTCACGGGCGTCGAGATTTCCGACGGAACCATCAATATTGACGAAGAGACCCGGCTCAACACAATAAAGCTGGCGCGGGCCTATGGCTTTGAACTAGTGGTCAGCGAGGTTGGGAAAAAGGATCCGCGCGACCAAGCGGGCGCCGTTCCGCTGTATGAGCAAGTCAACCGCGATTTGGAAGCTGGATCGGATGTCGTCATCGTGGAAGGTCGGGAAAGTGGAGAAGGGGTTGTCATTTATGACCAGGATGGCAATATTCTAGGAGACGAGGTGACGAACATGGTTGAACATGTCACCGATCCGGAGCGGCTTTTATGGGAGGCGCCCCAGAAAAAGCAACAGCAGGAACTCATCATGCGGTTCGGCCCCAACGTCAATTTGGGGAATGTGCAGCGCGATGACGTCCTGGCACTAGAGGCTCTGCGCGTCGGGCTACGCGGCGATACGTTGCGCCATTACTATCTTAACGTGCAGGGGCTGACCGAACCGGTGAAGTGGCCCAAGGCACCGACAATGCAGGGGGAGACGCGTGACACGGAGAATTGACGTGGCATTTCGGCATGAGGATGCGGTAGTGGCCCAGGTGGGGGCGGCCGCCGTGGTTGACACGCTGCGGGCGACCACTACCATGACCGTGATTTTAGGACGCGGGGCGGTGGCTATTCGACCTGTGGCCGATCTTGAAGAGGCCTATGCGCTCAAGGCGCGGGATCCCGAATTGCTGTTGGGAGGGGAGCGGAACAATCGCCCGCCAGAAGGTTTTGACGGCGGCAACTCGCCGTTCGATTGGCCGCGTCATCGGGTCATCGGGCGCCGGGTGGTGTTTACCACAACCAATGGCACGGCTGCGGTAGAGAAGGTGCATACGGTGGCGCGAATGGTTCTGGCCTCACTCCTTAATGCCGAAGCGGTTAGTCGCTATCTGTGGCAGTTGGAGCGGCCAACATTGCTGGTGGCTTCGGGAACACGGGGCGAGACTGCCCTGGAGGACGTGTTGGCTTGCGGTGCGGTGGCCAGTTTCTGGCCCCGGACCAACCGCAGCGACGCAGCGGAAATTGCTTGCGCTCTATATGAGCGGGAAAAGGACCACCTCGTGACGGCTCTCACCGAATGCCACCATGGCCAGGACTTGGCCAAGTTGGGATTAGCTGAGGACTTGGCCTTTGCTGCACAGCTGAACAGTTCAAGCGTGGTCCCGGTATTATGCAGCGACGGCTGGATTCGCGCGGCTGAGTAGACGGACGGTCGCAGGCCGGGTTCCCTGGGGAGCCCGGTCTTTTTATGTTGCCCGTCTCATATGTATTGCCGTTCGGACAAGAACGGAGGCGCGATGTTCACCATCGAAAATCTTGGACTGGTAATGCTGCTGATTCTCGGGCTGGCGGCCAGGTCCAGTCTGGTGGCGGCCGCTGCCGGCATTCTTTTGGTGCTCCGGATCGCCAAACTTAATTTCATGCTGCCCATTCTCGACGAGCATGGGGTGGAAATCGGTCTTTTATTTCTGACCTTGTGGATGCTGGTTCCCTTTGCCCAGGGCCAGGTGCACTTTCGGGACATTTCGCGCAGTTTCCTGACTCTGCCCGGCATCTTGGCCCTTATTGGGGGGGCGGTGGCGACTCATTTAAATGGGCGCGGGCTGACAATGCTCAACCAACAGAGCCACCTGATTATCAGCCTTATCCTCGGTTCCATTATCGGCATTGTGGCCTTTGGCGGCATGCCGGTAGGGCCTTTGATGGCGGCCGGTGTGACCTATGTGCTGTTCGAGTTAGTGAGCTGGGTCTCGCAGTGGTGGCGATAGGAAGAGGGGACGCGATGTCGGAAGATATCTTTCTCAAGGGCATGATTATTATTCGGTTTTTATCCGCCGCGATAGAATTTACGGGCGCGTTTTTGATGTGGCGTTACTTCCGCCTGGACACAGCCATCCGTATCAATGGATTTTTAGGATTGGCCGGACCGCTGGTGCTGACTACGACCATGCTGCTGGGCATTGCCGGCTTGGCGGCGAGCAGGGTGCCGGCGGCGAAAATCCTCTGGATCGGACTCGGGGTGGCTTGTATCCTGTACGGCACTACCCGCTGAGCCGTGTTGGTGATCTCGCTGACCGGAATCAGGCGCCGCTGGGCGCGTGCGTTGGCGATTGCCCTGGTGGTGTTTTATATTCCGTGGGGCGCGCGCCAGGCCTTTCCGCCCCGAAATATCCCCGTTTCCGGGGTGGTATCGCATATTGCCGTACGCGACCGCGTGATAGCTCTGGCGTTTGCCGACGGACCTCGGGCGGCGGTCATAAATGATTTGGCGGATCAAGGCGACCAGGCGACATTTTTTGTGGTGGGATTAAATGTGGAGCGCCAGCGCCGCCAATTGAAAGAAGCCCGCCTGCTGGGGAACGATATTGAAAGTCACACCCAAGGCCACATCAATCTGGCTGTCCACACTTACCAACAGGACTTGACCGACCTGGCCCGGGCCAATCAGGCGATCCGGCGGGCGACCGGCGTGGCACCCCACTGGCTCTATCCGCCCTATGCTGCAATGAGCGGACCGGCATTGGCGGCGGCACGGCGGCTGCACCTTAAGGTATTGTTGCCCGTCCCCGCCGACCGTATTAACGCCGACCAAGCTAGTGTTGCCGCGCTGGTGCATCAGACTATGGCGCGAGTGCGGCCTGGGGCCGTCATTGTCATCCATTGGGGGAGCCGTTCCGCCGCCTTTTCGCAAGCCCTTCCGATAATACTCGGCCTCTTGCGCGCCCGGGGATATCGTGTGACGAGCGTGGCCGATCTTTGGGCCGCGGCGCACGCGACCAGGTCTGCTGAATCTCCCCGCGGCTAAAGCCGGAGGATACTAAAAACCTAGCCCACTCTGGGCGGATCTCACCCTCGCTTGCGCGGACGTTACAGCATCCGCTGCTCCATATTTGGCCCCTACGAGCTTATGTCCTCAGGCGTCACCGCCGGGGCTTTACGCCCGAATTTGGTCAGCGTTCGCAGACGCGGCTTTGCACCCGGCCAAGACGCATTCGTCTTGATGAGACTTGAACATCATCGATCCCAACCGCGTATACGTCAGGTTGTGTCATGCGCGCCCCGCCTTTGCCCCTGCGGGGCCACAGACTGATGGCCGAAAGGAATTCCCCGATTGACCATCTCACTCCCGAGGAACGACCGTACGTCGCCACAAGAGGAACGATCCCCAGTGCGACCAGTCTCTACGTCCGAATTTGGTAAAATTGGACCAGCACCCAAGAAGTCGAGATAATGGAGGGGGAGTATGCGCATTATCGGCGGGATCCATTCGGGGCGGCGGCTGATAGCGGTGCCCGGATCAGATACGCGACCAACCGCAGACCGGGTACGAGAGGCGCTTTTTAACATCTGGCAAACCCAGGTGGCGGATGCCCAACTTTGGGATGCCTATGCTGGGACCGGAGCTATCGGGTTGGAAGCGATCTCGCGCGGGGCCGCCTGGGTTGATTTTTCGGAATCGGCCCGTGACGCCATCAAAACATTGCGGCGCAATGTGGACCTCCTGAACGTCACCGATCGAGCGCGTATCTGGTCAAAGACGGCGGAAGAGTATTTGGCTCAAGCGCATCGAGAGGGCCGGCAGTTCGATTTGATTTTCTTGGACCCGCCCTGGCGCCTTGGCGTCTCGTCGGTGGTCCGTGATGGGCTGGCGGGCGTGCTTGCACCAGACGGCATCGCCGTGGTGGAAAGCCGCCAGGACAATCCGGTTGCTCCGTTGTCGGGCCTCCATCAGTTGTGGACGCGGCGCTACGGCGATACCCGTCTGACGGCGTTTGGCCTGACCAGTCCTTAAACGCGGGGGGTATAGGATGATAGCCATATATCCGGGCTCGTTTGATCCGCTGCATAATGGCCATGTGGACGTCATCGAGCGGGCGGCGGCAATCTTTGACACGGTGGTGGTGGCGGTCTTTGCCAACGCGGGCAAAAAGCCGGTGTTTGACGCGGCTACCCGCGTGCACCTGGTGCGTCAGGCGATTGCGCTACCGAATGTCCAGGTGGAGGAAGGGTCCGGCCTTCTGGTGGACTACGCCCGCGGTCGCGGTGCCGGGGTTATTATTCGCGGGTTGCGCGCGGTCTTGGACTTCGATTACGAGTTCCAGTTTGCCCTGATGAATCGGCGGATGGCACCCGACGTGGAAACCGTCTTTATGCTAACGGGCGAACATCACGCATATCTCAGCTCAACCCTGATTAAAGAACTAGCCGGGTATCATGCCAACATCTCGACTTTGGTGCCGCCACCGGTTGAGGCGGCGCTGGCCCGGCATTTTTCGCGAAATGAGGCGTGAGAATTGGAAGAAGGTAAAGCAGTGTCTGAAGTAAAGCACCTGTTGGCGCGGCTTGACGATATGGTTAATCAGGCCCGTCGCCTTCCCTGGGGGCATCAGGCGTTGGTCGACGTGGATAGCATCCGCACGCTAGTCCAACAGGTGCGCCACGCGTTGCCGGAAGAGGTGCGCCAGGCGCAATGGGTCATTCAAGAACGGGATCGTATTATCCAGGAAGCGGGTCGTGAGGCAGACCAACTGATGAATGACGCCTTGGACCGCGCTCGTGCGTTGGCTGGCGACTCACAAGTGATGAAAGAAGCGCAGGCGCGCGGCCAGGAAATTGTCAAAGAGGCGGAAAAGCGGGCTCAGGAGATTCACCTGGGTGCGTTAGCGTACGCCGACGAGGTGCTGGCCAACCTGGACGAGCAAATTGCCAAGCTGCAAAATACGGTGCGGGAGAATCGACAGAGCTTACGACCTCGGACTTCCGCCTAAAGGTGCAAAAACTGTCCGGCCAGCGACACCAGTAGGGCCGATAGCGCGGCCTGGGCCAGGCGCAAGAGGCTGGCCCGCATTCGGTCGCGGTTTTGACCCAGTCCTAGCAAGAAGGGTCCCCAGAACGCCAAGCCGCCCAGCACAACCCAAAATAGCGCCCATGGCTCCCATACCCGGGTTCGCGCTCCTCCCCAGAGAAAGCTAATCGGATCGACAAGCCAGCCCACCTTAATCGGGGCCAGCCAGGCATGGCCGATCCATGCTGTCACGGTGAGAAATCCCACGATACTCGTCCAGTTCATGCCGTCTAAAATCCATGTACGCGGCGACGGGGTTTGTTTCGGCATAGAGAGCCGAGCCCATCTGCCCGGCGGCCACAGCACCAGCGCGGAGCCCAGTGCGGCCACGTCTAGCCACAGACCCAGGCGTGGATTAGGGAAAAACAGGGGATTATAGAGATTGGTGTATAACAGGAATGGTACGAGTTGTTGCGCTGGAATCGAGCGAGTCCGGGACCAGTCCCAGAGTACCATAGCCACTACCGGCGACATGGTGCAGATCGCCAAGAGAGCCAGCCAGAGGAGGGTTGGACGGGGCATCATGGTAATCACCGACCAGGCTAGCACGTAGCCGGGAAGCAGAACCGGAACAAGATGGTTCCACCACAAGGTGACGGCAATCCGGGCGGCGTCGCGGGTCGCAAAACTATGTGACGCGGCCAGGGCGATGATGCCGGCCATCAGCACCAACGCAACCCAGGGGCGGGCTTTTCCTGCTCTCATAGCATTCCTCCGTTTACAAGGTATGCTGGAGGGACAAGAGTATGGCCGGTTCATGCTTTTGGCCGGCGGGCAATATGTTAAGGATGCAAGGCCGGGAGGGTTCAGGATGGAACGCGGCATCACATTGGCCTTATCTTCAGGGGGCGCCCGCGGGTTTTCCCATGTCGGCGTGCTGAAATGCTTGGAGCGCCACCATGTCCCTGTCTTAGGTATTGCCGGATCCAGCATGGGGGGGCTGGTGGGCGCCCTTTATTGCACCGGCTATACCGCCGGCATGTTGGAAGAGCTGGCACTAAGCCTACGCAAAAGCCAGTGGATTGACTTTACTGTGTCGAAAATGGGTTTGGTGCGGGGACAAAAACTATTGGGATTGTTAAATACCCTGACACGTGGTCGCCGGTTTGAGGATTGCCGGCCGCCGCTGAAAATGGTGGCGGTCGATATCGAACGGGGAGAAGAGGTAATATTGGACCAGGGTAGTGTGGCTGAAGCGGTCCGGGCGACCACATCGATTCCGGGAATTTTCAGCCCGTACATCAAGGATGGCCGAGTCCTGGTAGATGGGGGCGTATTGAACCGGGTTCCGGTCGAACTGGCGCGTACGCTGGCGGATGCGCCGGTGGTGGCGGTGGATGTCGGGATTGATATGTCGCCGGTGGTCAAATCGGTCTTTGATATTTTGTTCCAAGCCTTTGACATGATGGCACGGGAACTCAAGCATTACAAGCCGGTGGTGGCGGACGTTCTGATTGAGCCGCGTCTTTCCAATGCGCGCAATGCGCAGTTTACCAAGGTTGACCAATTTATTCGCGCGGGCGAAGTGGCCTGTGAGGAACGCATGCCTGAAATATTACGACGGCTGGAGGGATCAGCATGAAAAAAGGTGGTCAACGGCCGTGGTGGGTTACCCCGCTTTGGATTGTGGCGATTTTTGCCGTGGGGATTGAGGTGCTGCGTTTCATACCCAGCGGTCAAGTGGTAGAATCGCCGGGAGTCACCGGCAATCTTTCCAAGATGGTGGCGGTGGTTCATGGCAAAAAACTGAGTCCCGGCCGTATGCTGATGGTGGCCGTCGATATCGGTACCGCCAGTGAGTTTGAGTACTTGACCGGCCGATTTCGGCCCACATTGACGTTCCACCCGGAACGGCAAGTGCTGGGTCCGCTCAATATGAACCAGTACATCCAATATAACAACGGCTTAATGAGCCAAAGCCAGATTGCCGCCAAGGTTGCGGGCGAGCATCTGGCGGGGCTGAACGCGCACATTCGGATGCTGTCGGGCGCCTTAGTGGTCGCCATTTTGAAGACCGGGGCTGCCTACAAAAAGCTCATGCCCGGTGATGTCATTACCAAAATCGGTCGATACCCCGTATCCCGCTTTAGCGACGTGCGCCGAGTCATGAGCCACTTTAGGGTTGGCGAAATTATCAACGTCACGGTCAAGCGCCAGGGACAGACGCAGGTTATCCCGATTAAGACCACACGAATCCCCAATGATCCGGATCCCGCCATCGGGATTGTGGTGGGTCCGGTTACTCAGCCGGTGATTCCGCGTCCGGCCCAGATTAAGGCGGGACAAATTGGCGGGCCCAGCGCGGGCATGATGTTTGCGCTGGAAATCTACGACCAAATCACCGGACGAAACATTGCCCACGGGCACATTGTCGCCGGTACCGGGGAAATCACCCCGAACGGACAGGTTCTCGAGATTGGCGGCGTGCGGCAGAAGGTGGTGACCGTGTATCGAGCCGGGGCGCGCGTGTTTGTGGTGCCAAAGGCTAACTACCATGCGGCCCGGGCCATGGCTGCCAAAATGGGGTATCACATGAAGATATTTGCCGTCACCAACATCGACCAGGCGCTACACGACATCGAGAGTGCCACGAGTTAAAGACCCGGCCGGCGGCCATACTATTGCCAAACGTCACCAGGGAGGCAAGCGTATGCCGTTACGTGAACATCGTGAACATCGTGAACACGGTGAACACCACCGCGGCCGTCTTACTAAAAAGGCGGCCCGATCCGGGACTGGAGCCGGGGAAATGATTCGGCAGCAAAATGCGCTGCTGGATACGGAGGCCTCATCCTCATTGGCACCCGATGTTCAGTCGTCGGGCGTCACCGCCCAGCGGGTGCAGGACATGATTCGTGAAGCCATGAATCAGCAGCGAAACAGATCGTCGGGATCGCCGGGAAAGGATTCGCCATCAGGATCGCCGAGCCAACGTGGGACCCAAAGCGAAAGCGGAAATCAAAACCTCACCCCAAGAAAGGTACGGCAGATGATTCAGCAGGCGCTCCAGCAGCAGGAGGGGTCGAGCACTGGTGGCGGCGCGTCCGGCGGCGGCCCGTCAGTTTCCGGGGGAGGGTCGCTGGGCCAGAAACACGGACAGGGTGGGCAGCAACAGCTGACCGTTCAACAAGTGCAAGAGATGATCCAACAGGCGCTGAACCAGCCGAAGAGCGGATCAACCTCGCCAAGGAAGCCGGGGTCGTCGGAGTCGGGGGCCCGATCCGCGAGTGGTGATCTTTCGTCTAACTCTTCCAGCATATCGCGGCTTAAAAAGCTGGTCAAAAAAGGCCATGCTCAGCAGCCGTCGAACTCCGGGCGCAGTTCGTCTTCGCACCAGTCAGATTCCGACGGTTCGCCGTCCAGCCAGTCCACCACTGGCGGGTCGTCGCCAGAGACCGTAGCACAGGTGCTGACTCAGGCTCAGTATCAGCTCAGCCAGGAATTGGAGGCTAATCTCATGAAATTGAAAAGCGTTATCCGCGAAAGCCAGGAAATCGCCAAAAAAATTGAGCTGGTGCTCGGCCAGGGCAATCGTAGTAGTGGTGGCAAGAATTCGTGAGAGCCCGCGCGCTTCTGGTTCAGGCCGGCGAGGTCTTTTCGCCCGCGCCCTTAGGCGCGGTGGACATCCTCACCGTCAATAATCATATTGTGGCTATTGGCCCCAAGTTGGCGCTCCCCGATTGGGCAAGCGGTGAGGTTATTGATGCGCGCGGCCTTTTAGTGTTTCCCGGCATGGTGGATCAGCACGTGCACTTCAGTGGCGGGGGCGGTGAGGGCGGTCCCGAGTTTCGCACGCCGGAACTGGCTCTGTCGGACATGACGCGCTACGGACTGACCACGGCGGTCGGGATTCTCGGAACCGACGGTACAACCCGGTCGGTTCAGGAACTGTTGGCCAAGGCCCGGGCGTTGGCCGCGGAAGGGCTCAACACCCGCATTTATACGGGGGCCTATGAGGTGCCCACCCGCACCGTAACCCAAAGTCCCCGCAACGACATTATTCTTATTGACCGCTGCGTTGGCATTGGCGAGATTGCTATTTCCGACCACCGCGGCAGTCACCCCAGTGACCGTGAATTGGCTCATTTGGCCGGTGAGGCCCGAACTGGGGGTCTTTTGAGTGGCAAGGCCGGGGTGCTGCACTTACACGTAGGCAGCGGACGCCGAATGATTAATCCGGTGTTGGAGGTCTTGGAAATGGCCGACGTGCCCATCGGGACCATGGTGCCAACCCACCTCAATCGAAGGCGGGAGCTTTTATTGGACTCGGTGCGTTACGGAAAACTGGGCGGGTTTTTGGACATTACCACCAGTATTGAGCCGGACAGTCACAACCGGGAGGCGGTCGACCCGGTCGAGGCCGTAGACATTCTGCGTCATGAAGGCATTTTGCTGGAGCAAATTTCGTTGAGTACCGATGCCGGCGGTTCGGCCCCGGTGTTTGATGTTCAAGGTCATCTGGTGCATATGGGAATCGGCAGCGCCAAAAGTCTTTGGCGAACCGTGCGCGAACTGCACCGGCGTTTGGGCTGGGCCTGGAATGAGGCCATTCGGCCTGCCACCGAAACCCCGGCCCGTATTCTTAAGCTGAATGATGTGGGGCGCATTCAAGTTGGGGGGCGGGGGGACCTGATGCTCACGGACGAAAATCAGGTTGTGACGGTCATCGGAGGCGGCCGGGTGTTAGTCAGAGACGGGCATGTGGTGGCACGGGGCATGTTTGAGCGGGTGGAGGACGCGCATTCGTGAATTGGAACCGTAGATCGTGGAGCCGACTTCGGGAAATCGCCGAGGTCCTAGCCCACCACGGCCTTTTGTGGATACTAGACACCGTCGGCTTATCCGGTTACCTCTCTTGGGGCGGACGGATTCGCGCCAAGACGCTCCCCACTATTGACGCCGAATGGCCGGAGCGGGTGCGTCTGGTGTTGGCAGATTTGGGGCCAACCTATGTCAAGCTGGGTCAATTAGCCTCGATTCGTCCGGATGTGCTGCCGGACGCTCTGGTGAAATCCCTGGAGCATCTACAAGATGATGTTCCGCCGTTCGGCTATGATCAGGCGGTGCAGATTATTGAGCGAGCTTGGGGGCGGCCACTCGCGGACAGGGTGGCCTGGTTCGATATCACCCCGCTGGCCGCGGCCAGCATTGGTCAGGTGCATCGGGCGCGTCTTGACGACGGCCGTCCGGTGGTCATCAAAGTGAGGCGGCCGGGCATTCAGGAGCGCGCGGAATCAGACTTCCGCATTCTTAAAGTGCTGGCTCAACGCGCGGAAAAACGTAGCGCCTGGGCACAACAGAATGATTTAACCGGGTTGGCGGATGAGTTGGTATTGACGATGCGCGACGAGCTCGATTTTACGGTGGAAGCCCAGAATACCGATACGGCCCGCCGAAATCTCGCCTCCAATCCCGACGTGCTGGTGCCTTCCGTCATCTGGGACTTGACTCGGCCAGACGTATTGGTGTTGGAATCGCTTACCGGGGTGAAGGTCAACGACGCGCAGGGGCTTTCACGGATTAACACCTCGCCGCAAGAGCTGGGGCAGCGGTTTGTGCATAGCTTGTACCAGCAAATCTTTCTGCAAGGATTTTTTCATGCGGACCCGCATCCCGGCAATGTCCATGTGGATGCCGAAGGCCGGCTCATATTCCTGGACTGGGGCATGGTGGGTATGCTCTCTCAGGAAATGCGCAACCGCTCGGTGGAATTAGTTTTGGGGTTGGCGGAAGGCCTCTCCGAAACGGTAGCGGACGCACTGATGGCGATGGGTTCGGTTGACCACAGTATCGATCGGCGGGTACTGGTGCGGGACATCGACCGGCTACGCCGACGGTACTATGAAACACAACTGAAGGACTTTCGGTTGGCGCAGGCGATGACCGATTTATTCGGGGTGGCCCAGCGCCATCGGCTACGCATACCGGTCGAATATATGTTATTGGCCAAGACAGCCGTGATAGCCGATGGGGTGGTCCGGGCGCTGGATCCCGACTTTTCCCTTTTGGCGATGGGAAAGCCGCTTTTCGGCGAACTCTTATGGAGCCGCATCAACCCGCAAAACTGGGGACCCAGTGCGCTGAGAAGCTCCATGAAGATTGCAACCAGCCTGGCTCATATTCCGGATGAGCTGGAGCGGGCGCTAAAGACGCTCTCGCGCGGCGAGATCCGGATTGTGCTGGAGCATAAAAACCTTGACAGGATGTTGGCTCATTGGGAAATGCTCATCAACCGGGTGGCGGTTACGCTGTTGTTAAGTGCCGGGATACTGGGTTTGGCGCTGGTGGTGCACAAGGGGCATCTGGACCGACTGGCAGGGATGCCGTTCGGCGAATACGCCTTTATCGCCATGTTGGCGCTGGGGGTGTGGCTAGCGATCAGCAGCTTGGGTCGACGCAAACTGTGAATTGACACGGATTTGGTACGGTCCTATACTAGTGAGAGTGTCGCGAGGTGGAAATGGTGGAAGTCAGGGTTTCAGATGTGAAAAAGTGGGCCGGGCGTGAAGCTGCGGTACAGATGGTGGAACCTTGGCCAGAAGACGCCCAGGCACGCGTCGATTACCCGCTGATAAACCCCGCCCAAGTCCGTGTCTTGGTGCGTAATGCCGGAGGTGGCACCCTGGTGGTGGACATTTCCGGTCAGGTGAAAGCGAAGGCGGTGTGTGATCGGTGTGCCGAACCCTTCCAGATTGCCTTGCCGTTCGAGGCGACCGAGGAATTCCGGGAAGAGCCTGGCCCGAACGACGAGAATTTGGACTATTCCCGGTTCACCGGGGATGCCATCGATCTGGATGAGATAGTGTCTGACGCCGTGGGTGTCAGTTTCCCCATCGCCCTTGTATGTCGACCCGATTGTAAGGGATTGTGTCCTGTCTGCGGCATCAACTGGAACGAGTCAACGTGCCAGTGCGCGCCGCCCGCGGACAATCGTTGGGCCCCCTTAGACAAGCTTGTGGCTCATCACCTGCGGCAACACGAAGAATTGGAGCGAGACAAAAATGGCCGTACCAAAGCGTAAACTATCCCGGTCCCGCACTCATCGGCGCCGTTCGCAGTGGAAGCTGACCGCGCCGGCCTGGGTGGAATGCCCAAGGTGCCATGGCGACCGTCTGCCGCACCACGTCTGCCCGCATTGCGGGTTTTATGACGGGCGTACCGTCATAAGGCACGAGGATTCGTGACCCATTCACGATTTCGCGGCTCGATCGACGACTGGTCGCATCGGGCTTTTTTCTTGCTGAGATATATGACTAGGTGATAATATCTGATCATATTCATCAGCAAGTGCTGAATGGGAGGTCGGTGATGGCTAGACTGGGACGTTCCGAGCGCCAGCGTCTGCTTAAGGAGCGTATCCGAGAACATCCGCTGCAAACCGACGAAGAATTGGCCCGCTATTTTGGGGTGAGTGTGCCCACTATCCGCCTGGACCGATTCCACCTCGGCATCCCCGAGCTTCGCTTGAGGTCGGAAGGGCTGGCTCGCCAAGCTGTTCGCGGACTTCGCGCGATGAGCCGCCAGGAAATGGTGGGAGAACTGGTGGACTTGGATCTGGGGCGATCGGGCCGGTCGGTGATGGATACCACAGCCGCCATGGGATTCGAACGGACCGGCGTGTTGCGCGGTCATTATATATTCGCCCAGGCGGACTCACTGGCGCTGGCGGTGGTGGACGGCGACGTGGTATTGACCGGGTTGGTCAATGCCAAGTACAAGCAGCCGGTTATGGCCGGTGAACAGATTTGGGCAACCGCGGAGGTTTTGCGTCATATGGGCCCCCGCTGGGTGGTGCTGGTGGTCAGCACCGTGCGCGAACTGCCGGTGTTTCGGGCGAAGATGGTTGTGGTCGCGGTCGAAGGCGGGAAAGGGGCGTTGGGTTAGGTGAAAATTGCGGTTGACGTCATGGGAGGCGACCTGGCGCCCAAGGCAGCAATCCAAGGGGCCCGTGCGGCCGTCATAAAACGAGAGGACATCAACATATTTCTGGTCGGCGACCGCAGTGCGGTGCCTGAATCACTTTTGTCGTTGGCGACGCATGCGCGCATTGAGTGGGTTGAAGCCAGCGAAATTATCGACACCGCCGAAGCGCCGGTACAGGCGGTGCGGCAAAAACAAGACTCGTCGCTGGTCCGCACCGTGCGTCTGGTGCGGGATGGTGAGGCGGATGCAGCCATTTCCGCCGGCAACACCGGTGCGCTGATGGCGGCCGGCCTCTTTGTGCTGGGGCGTCTTTCCGGAATTGAACGACCGGCGCTCTCGGCAATTTTGCCCAGCTTTCACGGCTGGGGCGTGCTGATGTTGGATGTCGGCGCCAATCTCGACCCGCGTCCGTATCAACTTTATCAATACGGCGTGATGGGTTCGATCTACTGCCGCGAAGTGTATGGCATCGAAAACCCCAAGGTAGCGCTGCTGAATGTGGGGATCGAGCCGGAAAAGGGCCCGGCCTTGGTGCGCGAGGCTCATCAGTTGTTGGAGAAAGATCCCGAGGTGAACTTTGTTGGCAATTTGGAACCGCGAGAATTGCTGCAAGGCCAGGCTGATGTGGTGGTCACCGAGGGTTTCGCCGGCAATGTTGCATTAAAAGCTATCGAAGGAGCGGCCCGGGATATTTTTCGAGAGGTCCGGGCGGCGCTTTTGGGCGGGATGCGGCAAAAGCTGGGCGCTTTACTGATCAAGGACGGATTGCGGCGGCTGCGAAACCGCTGGGACTATCAAGAGCAAGGCGGGGCGCCGCTATTGGGTTTAAATCAGATTTTATATAAGTGCCATGGGTCCAGTGATGAGCGGGCGTTTTACCGCACGTTGCTCCGGGCCGATGACTACTGTCGACACGATTCCCAAAATCGCATCCGTGAACGTATCAAGGAAGGGGCCGAAGCCTAATGGTACGTGCCGTACTCACCGGCCTGGGGACATATGTCCCTGAGCGGGTGTTATCGAATCAAGATTTGGAGCGCATGGTAGATACCAATGACGAGTGGATTGTGTCCCGAACCGGCATCAAAGAACGGCGCTTGGCGCGGGAGGATGAGGCCACGTCGGACATGGCCCACCAAGCGGCCGAACGGGCGCTGATGGATGCCGGGCTTAAGGCGGACGAACTCGACTTTATTTTTGTCGCTACCAACACGCCGGACACAGTGTTTCCCTCGACCGCAGCCCGATTGCAGGCAAGCCTGACCGACCGCCCGGTTCCCGGCGTCGACGTTCAGGCCGGCTGTACCGGATGGATTTACGCCATTCAACTAGCGGCCGCGGTCATTGAGGCGGGCGTCTACCGCAAGGTACTGGTAGTGGCCAGCGACAAGCTTTCAAGCATTGTCGATTATGAAGACCGCACCACGGCGGTCTTGTTTGGTGACGGGGCGGGAGCGATTGTGCTGGAGGCGCGGGAATCGTCCCCCTTTGGGGTGTTGGCCTGTTACCTTAACGCCGATGGGCGCGGTGCTGAGCTGCTGGTTCAGCCGGGCGGCGGATCTCGTTGGCCAGCATCACATGACACTGTCGATTCGAGATGGCATTTCCTAAAGATGAGCGGTAACGAAGTGTTCCGTTTCGCGGTAAAAGCGATGCCCGATGCTGTGGAGCAGGGGCTTAAACAGGCCGGTCTTAGCATCGCCGACATGGACTTCTTAATTCCGCACCAAGCCAATCAGCGCATCATTGATGCGGCCATGCGCCAATTTAAGCTGAACGCATGCCAAGTCGTCAAGAATATTGAGCGATACGGTAACACATCGGTCGCGTCAATTCCGCTGGCGTTGGACGAGGCGCGTCAAGAAGGGCGGCTCAAGCCGGGAGCGGTCTTGGTTTTTGCCGCCTTCGGCGCCGGGCTGACCTGGGGCTCGACCGTACTGCGCTGGGGCAAGGCGCTATGAGCATCGCGGTTGTCACCGACTCGGCTGCCGACCTGAATCCCGCGTTTTGTGAGCAACACCGGGTGTCGGTGGTGCCGTTGACGATCGAATACGGCGGTCAAAGCTATCAAGACCGGGTGGACTTGGAACCGGAGGACTTCCTTTCCGACCTGCCGCACCTGCGCGACGTGCCGAAAACGGCAGCACCGTCGCCGGGGGCGTTTTTAGACGTCTACCAACGGCGCCTGGAGGCGGGCTTGCAGGGGATTCTATCCGTCCATTTGGCCGGCGGCCTTTCGGCCACGGTGCGGGCGGCCGAGGCAGCCAGCCGGATGGTGGACGGACCCGTCCAGGTTGTGGACGGCGAATCAGCCAGCCTGGGTACTGGTCTTTTGGTTTGGTGGGCAGCACGCCGGGCCGCCAACGGGGTGTCACTGGATGGTCTGGCCGCAGAAGTCACCCGGCTGAAGTCGCAGTTATTTGCGCTGGCCGCGCCGGTCACGCTGGAATACCTGGCGCGCGGCGGTCGCATCGGGCAGGCTGCGCGCCTAGTGGGTACCTTGTTAGACATGAAACCGATTCTCATATTGGAACAGGGAATCTTTCGACCGGAGCGCAAGGTGCGCGGTGAACAGCAAATTGTGCCGGCCATGCTAGCATCGGCCGCTCAGCGGGTGCCGGCCGGGTCGCCAGTGCTGGCGGCCCTGGGTCACTGCGGCATGACAGACGCGCATCAAAAGCTCATGGATGCTGTGAATGACCGTTATCAGGTCTTGGGTTGGCTGGAAGGTGTGATTGGTCCCGTAATTTCCACCCACGTGGGCCCGGGTGCGTATGGCCTGATTATGTTGCCGCTGACCCACGATCAAAAGGAACAGTTTCAGGAGGTCGGATCGTGACTGAATGGGCAGTAATGTTTCCGGGCCAAGGATCGCAATCCGTGGGAATGGGTTATGAACTCGCGCACCACGACCATCTCGCCCGCTTGACTTTTGAAGAAGCGGACGACGCTCTGGGGTACGATTTATCCCGGCTGATATTTAAGGGACCGGCGGAGAAGCTGGAGGATACGGAGGTGCAGCAGCCAGCCATTTTGGTGGTCAGCGTGGCCGCTTGGCGGGCGCTCAAGCACGAACAACCGGATTTTGTTCCGGCGCTGGCCATGGGTCTGTCGCTGGGAGAGTACTCGGCCTATGTGGCTGCCGGGGCAATGGCGTTTGCCGATGCTGTGCGGCTGACTCGGATACGTGGTCGCGCTATGCAAAACGCCGTCCCTAAAGGAACGGGCGGTATGCTTGCCGTTGTGGGTTTGAACGCTCAGACGGTGGAGGCCATATGTAAGGAGGCCAGCCATCGCGGTCATGTTGACCCCGCCAATTTCAACGCCCCCGGGCAGATTGTGATTTCGGGCTACGTTGAAGGCCTTGAACTGGCAGAAACACTAATCCGCGAGGCCGGGGGCCGGGCCGTGCGGCTGGCCGTCAGTGCGCCTTTTCATTCCCGCCTTTTAGAGCCGGCCGGCGAGGCGGTTAAGCGGGCGCTTACTGAAATGCGGCTCGGGCGCGCGGCATTTCCGATTATTGCCAACGTCGACGGGGAGCCGTGTTGGGAGCCGGACGACATTGTGCCGAGGCTGGTGGCACAGGTGTCCCGCCCCGTTCGATTCGAGACCGGCGTACGGCGTGCGTTGGCCGATGGCGTCACCCATTTCCTTGAATTGGGGCCGGGCCGGAGTCTTTCCAGCCTGGTCAAGAAGATTGACCGCAGCGTCAAAGTTGCCGCCGTGGAGGACCCCGACGGCCTTCGAAAGGCACTTGAACTGCTCTAGGTCGGAGGCTATAATAGCAACGAATTGCGTTGGGGAGCCTCAGCCAAACCTGTCAATCCCAGGAAAGTAGGACGATGATGACAATTCCATGGCGCGATAAGGTGGCCTTGGTCACCGGAGGCTCACGAGGTATCGGACGACAAATTGTGTTAAAGCTAGCCGAGTCGGGAATGAAGGTCGCCGTGAACTACCGGGACAATCATGAGGCGGCCCGAGAGGTCCAAGAGCTTGTCCGTCAAGAGGGTGTGGACTGCCTTTTAATCCCGTCGGACATTGCCGACATAGCGCAAGGCCAATCCCTGGTTCAAGCAGTGCTTAAGCATTGGGGCCGATTGGATGTACTGGTTAATAACGCGGGCATTACGCGAGACACCCTGCTTCTGAGAATGAAGGATGAGGACTGGTTCGATGTGATGCAAACCGACTTGACCGGCGTTTTTGCCTGCACGCGGGCGGCAGTCAAGCCCATGATGAAGCAGCGCTTTGGTCGCATTGTTAGCATTGCATCCATCGCCGGCATCCTCGGCAACGCCGGGCAAGCCAACTACGCGGCCGCGAAGGCGGGCGTGATTGGATTTACGCGGTCGGTAGCCCGAGAGATGGCCTCCCGCAACATCACCGCCAATGTGGTCGCTCCCGGTTTGGTGGAAACCGATTTGACTCAACACATGTCCGAGGACGCATTCAATTCGTTAATCCAACAGATTCCGCTGGGCCGGGCCGGTCGGCCGGAAGACGTGGCCGATGCGGTCCACTATCTTATTAACGCCGAGTACGTGACTGGTCAGACACTGGTCGTCGACGGCGGACTGGTGATGCATTAAGCTTGCGAAAGCGGGCCGGGATGATCCGGGTAAGGTCAAAAACTACGCGTTAGGGGAGTGGAATGTGTGGCGAGCAAAGAACAGATTTTTGAAAAGGTCAAGGAGATTATCGTCGATCAACTCGGGGTAGATGAAGATGAAGTGATATTGGAAGCCTCCTTTATTGAGGATTTGGGTGCCGACAGTCTTGACATTGTTGAGTTAATCATGGCGTTGGAAGAGGAGTTCGGCCTGGAAATTCCGGACGACGAGGCGGAGAAAATTTCCAATGTCAATGACGCCGTCGAGTACATCCGGGAAAATTCGTAAGGTTAGAGGTCCCGTGCGGGACTGTCTGACTATTGGGGAGGAGATCGAGAGATTTCCATGGAACGCGTTGTCGTTACAGGCATGGGCATTGTGAGTCCTGTGGGTTCCAGTCTGGAAGAATTTTGGCACGGCATCACCGCGGGCGACAGTGCCGTTGATGTGGTTCAAGACTATGACCTATCCGAATACCCTACGCGCATAGCGGCGCAAGTCAAGGATTTTGACCCGTTGCGATACCTAGATCGGAAAGAGGCCCGGCATATGGACCGGTTCGTGCAGTTTGCCGTCGCGGCTGCAGATGAGGCCTGGCGCGATGCCGGCATTGCCGGCCAAGTTGACCCCGAGCGAGCCGGAGTCGTTGTGGGCAACGGCATCGGCGGTATGCAGACGTTGACCGAACAGCACCAGATCCTGCTGGAACGCGGTCCGTCCCGCATTAATCCCTTTTTCATTCCCAAGATGATCGGAAATATCGCCGGCGGTCAGCTGGCGATTCGGTTCAACTTGCGCGGGCCCAACGAGACCGTCGTTACGGCCTGTGCATCCTCGGGCAATGCCATCGGCTCCGGCCTTCGTGCCATTCAGCATGGTGAGGCCGAGGTGATGTTGGTGGGCGGGACCGAAGCCGCTCTTATTCCTTTGGCCTTTGCGGGCTTTTGCTCGATGAAGGCGATGTCCACGCGAAACGACGATCCTAAGCATGCCAGCCGACCTTTTGATCGCGACCGCGACGGGTTTGTGATGGGGGAAGGCGCTGGATTTCTGGTGCTGGAAAGCCTCTCCCACGCAGAACGCCGGGGCGCCAGACATGTCTGGGCGGAGTTGGTCGGCTATGGCCGATCGGCCGACGCCTATCACGTGGTGGAGCCACACCCGGAGGGCGAGGGCGCCACGTCGGCGATGGAGCGGGCCTTGAAAGACGCTGGAATGGCGCCTGAATCGATTGATTACATTAATGCGCATGGCACCTCTACGCCCAAAGGCGATATTGCCGAAACATTGGCGATTAAGCGGGTGTTCGGCGATCACGCCTACCGCTTAGCCGTGTCGTCGACCAAGTCCTCCATGGGGCACTTGCTGGGGGCTGCGGGCGCGGTCGAGATGATTGCCTCGATTCTCGCCCTTTCGTACCAAACCGTGCCGCCAACCATCAATTTCGAACATTCGGATCCGGATTGTGACTTGCATTATGTACCCAACCAGCCTGAGGCCCGGCGCGTCAAGGCGGTCATGTCGAACGCATTTGGGTTCGGGGGACAAAATGCCAGTCTCATAGCCCGGGGGTTGTAAGCTGTGGAGGCGCTCCGTCTGGCTGACCGGATTACCAATGCGGACCTCCTGCGCCAAGCTCTGACCCACTCGTCGTATGCCAACGAAGGATACCGGCAGGACATCCACAATGAACGGCTCGAGTTCTTAGGTGATGCCGTCTTACAATTGATTGTCACCGAGTGGTTGTACACGCAGCATCCGGATTGGGCTGAAGGTCACTTGAGCCAGGCGCGTGCCGCGATTGTGTGTGAGGCAACGCTGGCGGAGGCCGCTCAATCGCTAAATGTCGGCCCCCAGTTGCGGTTGGGCCGCGGCGAAGAGCGCAGCGGCGGAAGAAAAAAGCCATCGCTGTTGGCCGACGCCATGGAGGCCATTATTGGCGCATGTTACTTGAGTGAGGGGTTTGCCCCGGCACGCGCGTTTGTCTTGGACATTTTATCCTTCGCTCTCACAACAGTGGAGGGTCGAGACGCGGGACGCGACCACAAGACTGCGCTTAACGATTGGCTCCGGCGCCACGGCCAAGAGGCGTCGTATCAAGTGGTGGCGGCTTATGGCCCGGATCACGCCAAGACCTTTGAAGTGGAAGTGCTGGTCTCGGGTGAACCCCGTGGACGGGCTCTGGGACGGAGCAAGAAAGAGGCAGAGCAGCAAGCGGCTCGTGAATTACTCAAGCAGTTGACGGGTAAGGTGGCGGACCCACTGACAACCCAGCAGCTATCCGATCTGTCACCGCCGACAAATTGAAGTCGGTCATCCCCTGCTGTTGGGCGGGTCCGGGGATTTCCTCCCACGGTCGGTCGCCGGCAAACTATCCGTGCCACGTCTCACGTTGGGATGAGGCTACCCACACAAAATAGCGAGGAGCCCTTTTAATAGCGGTGCATCAGTGGCTGGAAACGGCGCGGCAGGGCTGGCCTTGGTATCGGGGGGGGGGGGTTAGTGACCGACTCTTTAACGTTCACTTTGGCTGCTGCCCTCGTTATTATCGGGATTCGTCACTGGATACGGCCGGCACCAGCCTCAACGGATGACTCCCCACGTCTCACGTTTTTGGCGACACTTCGATCAGGATTAGCCGTGGTCTTCGAACGCCCTGCAATCCGCGCCTTCGTGGTGATTGGTGTCATGGTCAATATGGGAATGGTTACGACGGCCCTATGGCCGGAACTCGTGGAGTCGCGATTGTACGGTACCGCCACCGATCTGGGATGGATCATGGTGGCGGGGATGGTCGGCTCCATCGTGGGCGGTTTGATCGTCGGATCTCTCGAAGGGCGATTCGGGGTTGAGTACGTGGCGAGTGGCGAGCGCGGGGCTACTCGCATATGGCTGTAGCTCATTGTCGTGAGTATCTACCAATCATGGTAATGTATGGGTGTTTTGCGTCGCAATGGAGCATATCTCTGGAACGTGAACCTTTCCTCGACAGCGGAGCCCCTCTTGGCACGGGTCACCGTGTATCGTCTCAAAGGAAACATCTGTGGCTGCACTGGACGGCATCAAGGATTCTTGCTACGGTGAAATGGGAGGCGTTGGATACGCCACCACATTTTCGCAGGTCAACCTTGTTGTCGGCGTGGTTCTCGCCAGCATAGGAACCCGGCGCGGGTGCAGCTTAAATTTGTGGAAAAGTTCGTATGTTCGTTATGAAATTGGCGACCCCCCTCCGGGGTTGCGGGGGCGAATCACGCCATCGGGTCGGGCGCGCAAGCGGTGCGAAACTATGACTTAACCCTGATGTTTGACAAAAATATTGCAGGGTAATGATTGGGTATTTTATCGAGATATGGCAAAGACTTCTCCGATGCTTTATGCAGTCATTACCCCTTCTTGCCTCCCGGGCTCGGAGACGAACCGGATGACGGCGGAACTGGCGTGGTGCTCGGCGGGAGGGCCGGGCTCGATTGTGAGGGAGACGTGCTCGGCGAAGACGAGGGACTGGGGCTACCGCTAGTGCTCGATGAGGACGACACCGAGGGCGAGTATTGCGCGCTCGGCGTACAGGTGGTGGTTGGCGGCCAAAAGATGTGGTCGTACGGCATTGGCGCGGGGGAGTGCCAATTGCTTTCAGGGACCAAGAACACCTTTTGCACGGCCGGGCCGCATCCGGGCTTCCACAACACATTATGGTTGGAAGCCAACACCTTCAGCTGTACCCAGGAATGACCCACCGTAGTCGGTTGGGTGCCTTTAATGAACCAAATGCCATTGGTGATGTCGGCCTGCGGGGTGAGCGGACCCGCCAGCTGCCCTGAGGTGATGGAGATATGGTTTTCTTGCACCACCCCACTGGGCGGGTTGAAGTTCTTGACCGGCATTTTTTCCGCGCGGTTAACCTGCTCCATAATTTGCTGCCAAATCGGGCCGGCAGCGATGTCGCCGTACGCCAAGCCGTTCGGGGTTGCAGGCTGCGCGATTTCACCCAGTTTATTCCCTTCCCAGACTCCAACCACCATCTGCGGTTCGTAGCCGATGAACCAGGCATCCTTCTCTTGGTTGTTCGTTCCCGTTTTACCTGCCGCCGGCCGGCCGATTCCGAGGTTTGCCCCGGTTGTATAGGACTGGGGGCCAATGCCCGGTAATGGGTTCGGATCCAGCACCCGGGCCAACATCTGGTCCATGATAAAGGCCACCTGTGGAGAGAAAATGCGCTTTCCCTGGGGGCTTTGCTGATATACGACCGAGCCGTTGGCGTCCACCACTTTATGCACCCAAATCGGCTTCATGATGACCCCGTTGTTCGGGAAGGCCGCGTAGGCGCGGGTCATTTCGTAGGCATTGACACCACCTTTTTGAAACCCGCCGATGGCTATGCCGAGGCTTTGGGCGTCAGATGGGGGGAGAGTTGTCAGGCCGAAGTCCTTGGTGGCAAAATTGTAGCCGTTTTGCACGCCCACCGTCTGCAGCAGATGCACCGAGGCGTCGTTGTCGGAAATGGCTAGAGCGTCGCGCACATCAATATATCCGCGGTAAATGCCGTTATCATTTTTAGGCCACCAGTTGCCGTTGACTTTAAGGGTAGGAACGTCCTGAATCGGCGAGACCTGGGTTTGGCCCTGCATGATTGCCTCGGTGTATTCCATTAATGGTTTGATTGAGGAGCCCGAGGAGCGCAGCGCCTGCTTCGAAGTGGCAAGATCCTCACCGAAGGGCGTGTAATTACGGGCGCCGATGACGGCCCAAATCCCGCCGTTTTTTGGATTCTCCACTACCGCGGCGGCCTGGTAGGTCGGGTTTTTGCCAAAGTTGTAGTTCATCCAGTGGTCGACGGCATTCTGCGCAATGTTATAGACGGTTGGGTCCAACTCCGTATAAATCTTAAGTCCGCCATTGTAGATCTCGTTGGGCGTGAAACCCTGGTTGCGTAGAATCTGAATCACCTGCTGGATGTACCAAGGGTACGGAAAGGGCGAGGCAACATTGGCGGTGGTGATTTTCTGCGGTGACAGATGCAAGGGCGCCTTGTAATATTTTTGCACCTGGGACGGCTTGATATAGCCGTACTTGGCCATGGCCTGCAGCACTTCCAGCTGGCGGGCCTTGGCTGCTTTCAGATTGGTCAGGGGATCATAAGCCGAAGGTGCCTGAGGCAGTCCCGCTAATAAGGCGGACTGTGGTATGGTTAGCTGGCTGGGTTTCTCGCTGAAATAGGCCTTGGACGCCGTATCGATGCCGTAAGCACCATCCCCGAAATATACCTGGTTGAAATACATATCCAAAATTTGTTGTTTGGAATAGCTACGGGACAATTCTAGCCCCAGCACGATTTCCCGGATTTTGTAGGTGATGGAGCGATTGTCATGCAAATACAGAACTTTTGCCAGCTGCTCGGTAATCGTGGATGCGCCCTGCACCGCTCCCAGGTGCACCAGGTCGGCTATGGCCGCCCTGGCAATAGAACGGAAATCGATGCCGTTGTTTTTCCAAAAGTTGTGGTCTTCAACAGCAATTAACGCATTCTGCACATTGGGGGAAATTTGGTTTAAGGGCACATCCACTCGGTTTGTCGAGAGGTGTAGCGTCGCCACCGGGTTGCCGAATCGGTCGTAGACCACCGAATCTTGACCCGCAGTGCTGAGGTTGACTAAATTAGTCACAGAGGGCATGTTACGGAGCGATTTCAGCGTCAAGTAACCACCGCCAGCGGCGACTGCCAAAACGGCTGCGGCGGCGCTTAAGCCTGCCACGCGGCTCCATCGCACACGCCGCCTGGTTTTAGTGGAACCCGTGGACTTTTTCCCGCCGGCGCTGTTCGATCCTCCGTTGGCCGGGCTCATGGCCGCGCTTTTGGGAAGCTTTTTCCCGCAATGCCGACAATAGAGCGAGCCAGCTCCGTTCTCCCGCCCACAACGTGGACACTCCAAGCTATTCGTTCGCCTCCTCCTCTTCGGCGGCCTCGGTTGGCGCGGCAGTGCCAGACGCGTGTGGCGCGGCCACGATGAGTGCGAAGCCAAACAAGATCCAGGTCAGCGCCCGAGCCGGGTTGCCAGCAAGGCCGACAATAAATCCGACCGTCGAAAAAGCCAATCCCATGCTCCACAAAACCCGCATCAGACCCAGCCGTTCCCACATGGCCCAATTGACATGTATAGGCACCCGCATCCGGGGCTCGGCCTCAGGGGCGTCATCCTGGCTATCGAACTCGTCAATGATGTGCCCTCGGCGAGAACGCCGCGATGGAATTTTGTCGTCTTGGCCAGATTCCCATTCCGACGAGTCGGTACCAGCGGCCCTAGAGCCGACTTCCAAGAGATTCTTGCCGCAGTTAGGACAGAACACACTGTCCACGGGAATGTTTTCACCACAGCTGCGACAAAACATGGCATTCGCTCCTCGCACAAAAGGTTGTTAGGGTTTACCCCACGTATGACAATATTCGGCAATACCGCATTAATTGCGGTTTATTGTAGCATAATCCCAGGGCACGAAACCTTGGTGGTCGCTGGGTCTTATTTCAGGAATTCCCTGATGCCTCAATAGTGACGGATGAGTTGAAGTATTTGATACAAAGGATGGCATTTGTTGTCGCGCTGGAGCGTAACCGGGTCAAGGGTGATGAGGCGGCCGCCGTGCATAACGGTTTGGCGGATCTCGACACCGCGGGAGGTGCTGACCACCACCCAAGGGCTGGGGGCAGTGAGGTCGACGCGGGTGAGTACCAACAAGTCCTGGGGCAGGATGGTAGGCAGTGAGGGGCCCGAGTATCGCCAGATGAGTTCAGCCGGAGCTCCACTGGGCACGGCAAAGGTGTCTCCGCGGAATACCGGTTTGCCTTCGTCGGTCCACTCATCAGTGACGGGCAGTCGGCCGTATAGACCTCGAGACTCTTCAGCCCTCTCGCCTGTGTGCGGCAAGAATTGACCGTGCAGCACCGCCTTCTTGAAGGCGGTAAGACCGGCGAAGTTTGATTTGTGAAGCCAATAATAGACCGTCTTCTCCTCGGCATAGCCTAGACGATTGGCGATCCGACCCGCAGTCATTAGAGGGTCCTCGAGAATGAGGTTGGCAATTCGATCGATCACCCGCATATTTTTAATTTCTCCCTAAAAATCCATGACCCTTTACAGGAAAGAGGTATAAATGGAGAGAGGGATTACACGATTCCTGTACATCGAGCCATCAATTTGGCGGCTGACGTTCTAACTCGGAAGGAAATCGCGAATAGGTCTCGAATAGAGAAGGACGGGGTGGAAAACGAATGCAATCACTACGCGTGTCGGCGTCGTCGCGGCCGAAGGCCGTGGCGGGGGCTATTGCGGCTGTCATCAAAGAATCGGGACCCGTAGAAATTCAGGCGGTTGGCGCTGGTGCTGTCAACCAGGCAATCAAGGCGATTGCCATCGCTCGCACCTACCTAAGCCTTGACGGATTTGACGTGATTATGCAACCAGAATTTATGGAGCTGGCTATCGACGGCGAAGCTCGCACGGGCGTCCGCATGTTGGTCGAGCCGCGATAAAATCCCGACAATCCCGGGCTTCTTACCCGGGCTTCGAGGAGCGGATTATGCATTTAAGGCGGGTTCGCATCTACGGATTCAAGTCGTTTTCGCAGGACGTCAGCATTGACTTCGAGCCGGGCATAACAGCTTTGGTTGGCCCCAACGGCGGCGGCAAAAGCAACGTGGTCGACGCTGTTCGGTGGGCCTTGGGTGAACAGCGCCTCAGGGAACTGCGGGCCGAGCGCTGGGATGACTTGTTATATCAGGGGGGACCCGAACGGCCGGCGGCACGCATGGCCGAAGTGACGCTGGAGTTCGACAACCAAGATGGAGAGATGCCGCACTGGCCGGAGTCGTTAACCCTGGCCCGCCGTTATTACCGCAACGGCGATTCCGAATATCTGATTAATGGCCGGCCGGTACGGCTTAAGGACATCACCGATCTCTTTTTGGACAGTGGTCTGGGACGTTTCAACTATGCCATTATCAGCCAAGGCCGAGTTGAGGGAGCTCTGCTGATGAAGCCGGCCGAACGCTTGGAGCAGCTGGAGGAAGCTGCTGGCATATCGCGATATAAAGTGCGCAAAAAAGAGACTCTCACTCATCTTCGAGAAACCAAAGACAAACTTGTTCGGCTGGAGGATCTGCTAAACGAGGTGCGGCGGCAAATGGACGAGGTGCGCGAGCGGGCCGAAACCGAATCCCGCTATCGCACCTGGGAGATGTTGCGCCAGGATTGGCAAAAGCGGCTGGGCTACACGGAATTCCGTCGGGCCATGGATAAAAAAGAGCAGCTCTTGCAGCTACAGGCGCGATTAGCGGAAGAACGCGGTTCGCTTACCGAAGAGTTGACCCAGGTGCTGACCCAGGTCGAGGAACTGAGGCGGCAAATCGAGCAGGATAGCACCGCCCAGGAACGCGAAGCCGAGGAACTTAAAGCCTTAGCGGCGCGCGAGACCGAGTTTCGCTTGCAAAAGACCGAGATTGACGGCCGGCTCTCGCAATTGTTGCGCGAGCGCCAAACGTTGACGGAGTCGCTCGCGCTGGTGCTTGCCCAAGCCGAAGAACTGGCGGGCGAAAACGCTCCGGGGGATGATAATATTCCCGACCTGCCAGACCTAGAGCAGGCGGTAACAGAGGCCCGCGCCCAGTGGGAGCGGCTCCGCCGCGAACGTCAGTTGCTGCAGCAGGCGATCGCGGAGAAAGAGGCTGAGGCCAAGGCGATTACCAATGCCCGTGGTCGCTTGGATCAGCGCTTGGCGCGTCTACAGGGTATCTTACACCTTGAAGATACCGACGAGGGTGTGATTGACGCCGTCGGCAAACGCCAGGCCGAAGCCGACCATCTGGAACAAATGGTTCGGCACGTTACCGCCGAAGTGGCGCGGTGGACTGACGAAAGGATACGACTCAAGCAATTCGCTCAAGGGCTGGAACAGGAAATCTACGGTGTGCGCCATCAATTGGCCGGACGCCAGGCGCGGCTTCGTGCGCTCCATCAGTTGGACGCCGAAGGAGCGGGCCTCTCCCAGGGCGTTCGCGCCGTGTTAAAGGGGCAGCAGGAGGGAAAGCTCCAAGGAGTTATCGGAACCCTGGCCAGTTTGATTCGGGTCCCGGGTGAACTCTCGGTGGCAGTGGAAACCGCACTTGGGGGCTCTCATCAGGACGTGGTTATGGAGAATGAAGCCGCGGCCCGGCGTGCGGTACAGTACCTGAAGGTGGGATCACTGGGGCGCGCCACGTTCTTGCCGCTCGACACGGTGCGGACTCCGCAGGTGAACCCCGACGACTATCGCCGACTGGGGCGGGAAGCCGGCGTGGTGGGATGGGCTGCCGACCTTGTAGACGCGGATGCCTCGATACGGCCGGCTGTGCGCCACATATTGGCTCGAGTGCTGGTTGTGCAAAATCTGGACGAAGCTGGCCGACTCGGTTCGATGCACCGGTTTCGCTATAAGATGGTGACACTGGACGGGCAGGTGGTCCATGCCGGCGGCGCCATCACGGGCGGAAGCCGGCTTTCCGAGAGGCGGTCACAGAACACCCGTCAAGTTGAGATTGATGAGCTGACTCGGCGGGTGCGGGAGGACAGCGAAGTCCTGGCGGCAAAAGAGGACTTGCTCAAGACCACGCGTGACGAGGCGGACGAGGTTGAACGGCAGCTGGACGCTGCTCGCGAGCTTTTGGCGGATCACCGCCATCGCTGGCAGGAACTCGGCCGGGCGCTGGCTCAGTATGCCGAGCTGGGAAGCCCCCATGACCTGGTACGAGAAATGGCCGAAATGGATGACGCCCTGAACGCCATTGGCGCGGAGCTTGCCGCGTTGCCCCAAAAAGCGGCCGCAATGAATGCGGAGGTGTTAGCGGCGGAGCAGGCTGCCCGCCAGGCCGAGACGCGCCTGTCCGCGATCCGGCAAACCCTACGCGAACGTGAGCTGATTAGGCAACGCATCGGTGCGGAGCTGATGCGGCTCTCGCGCCAGGAATCAGCCCAGCGCCAGCGGCTGTCGGAGCTTGAACGGGAAGAAAAAGAGTTGATGCGAGCCCTGAACGAGGCGAGCCATGCGCTGGAGCAAGCCGAAACAGACGCCCTTGCGCAGGAAAAGGCCCGGCTTTCCCGAGTGCAAGAGCTCAAGGCGCGGCGCGACCGGCTGGTGGAATTGGAAAACCGCCAGCGGGTGCTGGAATCGGAAGATCGGAAAATGGAGCACAAGAGCCACACCTGGAATCAGGAGGCGCTGGCCATCGAGGTGCGTTTCGAATCCTATCGCCCGCCGCAAAATGTCGAGGTGCTGAGCCGGTCGGAAGAAGAGAACGCCCGGCGTGAGGTGCAGCGCATCACGGCGAGTTTAAACGAAATCGGGCCGGTGGTTCCCGGCAGTTTGGCTCTCTTTGAGCAACTGGATGAGCGCCGACAATATCTTGAGCGCGAAAGCGACGATGTCAGGCAGGCACAGCGCGAACTGGAAGCCACGCTTGACGAGCTTGATGAGGAGATGCAGCGCCGGGTTAGGGAGACCGCCGCCCAGGTCGAGCATGCGTTTTCTGAGGCGTGCCGGCAGCTCTATGGTGGAGGGGACGGGGGCTTTAACTGGGTTAGCGGAGATAATGCCGGCGTGGACTTGTGGGTGAGGCCTCCGGGCAAGCGGCCCAGCCATCTGGCTCTTTTGTCGGGTGGAGAGAAGGCGCTGGGAGGGGTCGCCTGGCTGTTTGCGCTTTTGGCCGTCAGACCCTCGCCATTTGTGGTATTGGATGAGGTGGAAGCCTCGCTAGACGAGGCCAACGCGATGCGGTTTGCTCAGTATATCCGGGTGGCGCGTGAGCGAGCTCAATACGTGATTGTCACACATCAACGCGAGACTATGGAGGCGGCCGATGCCCTGTGGGGTGTGGCCGGGGACGGCCAGGGGCAGAGTCGGCTCTTGTCCGTGCGGCTTACCGAAATTGAAGCCGAGGTGCGCTCATGACGTCTTACGACACCCTATTTTCTCGGTATTAGCCATCAAGACTGTGGGTTGAGCCCGTTGTTGTCGGTATTGGGGCTTTTGTCTTTCTAGTGCACATTGTACGGGAGGTGGCGGTCCCATGGCCGGATTGTTTGAACGATTAAAACAGGGGATGTCCCGGACGCGCGGTGAGATTGGTGATCGGATCCGCACCTTAGTCGGCGGGCGCGAATGGTCAGACGCGCTCTATGATGATCTAGAGGAAATTTTATACGAGGCGGATCTGGGGTCGCAGGCGGTCGAAGAGATCTTGAACGGCTTGCGCCAGGCCGTGCGTGAGCGTCATCCGGCGCTCCAAGCCGAGGTGCTGGAGCTATTGCGGCAAGTGATGGTCGCGATGCTGGACAGCATTGAGGATCCATATGCGTTGCCCGAGGCCAGGCCAGCAGTTTGGGTGCTGGTTGGGGTCAATGGCACCGGGAAAACCACCACGGCCGGAAAGCTGGCGCAGCGCATGAAAGAGCGCGGACATTCTGTGATTTTAGGGGCTGCCGACACGTTTCGCGCTGCCGCGGCGGAGCAGTTGGCAGAGTGGGGCCGGCGCGCTCATGTGGATGTTGTGCGCCAGGCGGAAGGAGCTGATCCGGCGGCAGTTGCCTTCGACTCGGTACGGGCCGCCCAGGCCCGGCACCTCGATTTGGCGGTGATTGACACTGCCGGCCGCCTTCACAACAAGAGCCATCTCATGCAGGAGCTGGCGAAAATTATGCGGGTGGTCGGTCGTGAGTGCCCGGGTGCCCCACACCGAGTACTTTTGGTAGTGGACGCCACCACCGGGCAAAACGGCCTGGAACAGGCGCGGGTATTTGGCGAAGCGGTTCAGGTCAGTGGTATCGTGTTAACCAAATTGGACGGGACTGCCAAGGGCGGGGCCGCCTTCGCCATTCATCGTACGTTGGGGTTTCCCATTGCGTTTGTTGGGGTGGGAGAGGCGTTGGACGATTTGATGGTGTTTGATGCGGATCAGTACGTCCGCGCGATTTTAGGTATGGACGCGCCTGACTAACGGCCACGCATTGTGGAAGCCAACAGGTGGCCTAAAACTTACCCCGGCTGGATCCGGGATCCGGAGACGGTATGCGTGCTGATCCACCTTAGTCCGCGTTCGGAGGGTGGTCAGCGGAGCCAATATCGTAGCTTTGCTGGGCTTGGTTCCCATAACCACCCGACAGGATGAACGCCGGGGTGCGGCGTCTATGAGAAGCTATCCCATCGAGGGTTGGCGAACGTCGCTCGCCGTCGACCTTTTCGTGCAGCCGTGTCGATCGCTGTCTCACTGAGCAGCATTGATTCGAAGACTCTGGCCGATTATAATAGGAGTACCTTGAAAGCGCCGAATTCGTTTGAAGCGGAGGACCCAGTCAGTCGGGGTGAATTGTCAAAAGCAAGGGGCATGACCACGGCCCTAACCCGTCAGCTAACTTCGTAGGCGTTGGGGGCTCAAGGGTTTTTCCATCGCAGAATGTTCCCTCTCCCCCCGGGGCTCCTGGGTATTTTTTGTGTCCAGGTTTTGAGGGAGGATGACTTTCATGATCCGCCGAGTTTTAGAAATCTCTTTACACGCCGACCCGTTGACGCACGGAGACAGTGGGGCCATCGGCGGCCAACAAATCTTGATTCGCGAACTGGTCAAGAATATTCAGCATCACGGGTACGGTGTCGACGTCCTGACTGCCCAGGCGAATCCACTGTGGCCCGAGAAATTCAGTCTGGGGCATTTGGGCCAGGTTATCCGCCTATCCCAGGGGCTACACAAGGATCAGGAGGCCGAGTGGTTCGGATTGGCTGACCAGTTGGCCGAGCAAGCACTGGACTGGATGAAAGCGAGTGGTCGGCAGCACCATCTCGTACACAGCCACTACTGGATAAGCGGATTGGTGGCTGAGCGAATTCACCAGGCGACGGGTCTCCCCTGGATTCACTCGCCCGTCAAAATGGCGGAGTGGAACCAACGACCGGGAGACGTTCTTGATCCCACCCGGGTAGAGGCGGAACACCGGCTGCTGGAGATGCCCAACGCCGTGGTGGTATCGTATCTGACCGAAGCGGAGATCATTCATCGGGCCAACCCGGGGCTGCCTGTGTACGTGGTACCTCCCGGGGTGGATCCGACACAATTTTTCAGCCGCGATGCGGGACCGGTATTGAGGACGCGGGGGCTGGCGCGCCGGCCGGTTATTTACGTGGGCCGGTTGGAAGCGGCCCGCGGGCTAAGACAGGCGCTGGAAGAACTAGCGACCCGCGACCTTCCCGATGACTTTGTTCTATTGGTACTAGGCGGGACCCGACGGCAAATTCAGCAGGGAACGCCAGTTGCCGAAGATTTGGCCGAACTTCATCAGCGTCTGGGTTCGCATGTGCAATTCGTCGGTGGCATGCCTCATCGCGGGGTCGCCCCGTATTTGGCCGCATCCGCAGTCACGATTGCCCCCAATCAGGGGCCAACGCTGGGGATGGCGGTGTTGGAGAGCATGGCCTCGGGCGTTGCGGTGGTGGGGACGCGTGTCCCCGGTGTTCAAGATTGGATTGAGGACGGTCAGGACGGCTATTTAGTTAGCCCGGAGGCCATGGGCGAGTTATGGGACAAGACGTTCGAACTGTGGAGCGACCCTACCGAAGCTCGCAAGATGGGCCGAAGGGGTCAGGACAAGGTTCACCGTTTACATACGGTGGGCCACATGGCCGAAGAGATGGTGGCCTGCTACCGGGAGGTGACGGGCCTTGGCCGGAATCAAGTGGGTATTGGCTTCTGATATTGACGGAACACTGGTCGGTCATGGCGGCGAAGGTGAGCTTGCCCAATTTCTTGCCGATCATGGCGAAATCGGCGTCGTCTATCTTACCGGCAGAACTCGGGCTAATGCGACATCCTTAATTCAAAGTTATGGGTTTCCCGAACCGTTGGCGCTGGCTACCGATATTGGCGCGGACGTCTTCTGGGGCCCGGACCTGCAGGCTGACGAAGCCTGGGCCTTTCAGCAGCGGCGGGAGTGGGCCCCCCGTCGCATCATGCGGGCGTTGGAAACGGTCGACGGTGTGTCATATCAGGGCCGTAGCTCCCATTGGCGCATTGCGTACGGCGTCCGTGATTACCCGGCACTCAGCGCCGCCCGCACGCGGTTAGTTCAGGAGGGACTTGCCTGCCGCACGTTGTGGGATGAAGAAGAAAGCCGGCTGGATGTGGTGCCGCGCGGGGCACTGAAAGGGCGGGCGCTGAAACATATCCTGGCCCGGCTGAATCTTCGCACCCAGCAGTGCTTTGTGGCTGGTGACGCCGAGAACGACGGTGATTTATTACAGGGGCGATGGCGCGGAGTGCTAGTGGCTAACGGATCGATTGATTTAAAAGAGCACTTGCCAGCGGTAATTTGGCGGTCGCCTTTCGAAGGAGCGTATGGGGTTCTTGATGGCCTGCGGCAATTCCTGGAGGAACCGATAATGATGGAGCGGGAATACGTGGGCTGATGCGGTTCGCTCCCCATGTGGGCCCGGGGGATGTTATTTCCCCCGGGGTTTTGTTATGGGTATAATTGCACCAGACTGTTTTCGCAAGTGCGGTTTGGCAAGCTGAGTGAGGAGGGCAAGATGCTTAAGGTTCGGTCGGTTGAATGGCACGACGAGGCGTGGGAAGTACACTTCCAGATTAAAGAGGGAGTCTACCAGTTGGAAGATTACCCGGTGCGGATCACCCATCTAGGCCGGTCCGAGGCCGAGGGGTTTGAGAATGACCTGGCGACCGTGGCCACTGGCCTCTTACGCATGCACATGCGACGGGGGGCCGTGCCTCCGCACGCCGTGGTTATAAATTGGAGCCGGGTGGTGCGTCTGAGCCAAGGAGAGCCAGCCGAGGTAACTGGAGCTATCGAGCGCATAGGCAGAAGTCGCCGAGAGACGGTTGAAAGTGCCGTGTCGGAACAGTTTTAACCGCATCGGCCTATCCACTCTGCGGAGCGCGGGCGAATGCCCCAGTTTTACCTGGGCGCTAGTTGACACGGTCACACAAGTTCTGTACAATGACCCTCGTCTGTCAAGCAAAAGACCTTAACAGGGGAGTTGCCGATGGGATCGCCAGATCGGGTGCGTGCCGGGTTGTTGTTCGATTTGTATGGCCCGCTCTTAACCGAACATCAGCAAGAGGCCTGGCAACTTTATTACCTGGAAGACTGGTCTTTGGCAGAAATCAGTACGGTAGAACAAGTGTCGCGGGCCGCGGTTCACGATCTGCTGGACCGCACCGAGAAGCTTTTGGAAGACTATGAGGCGCGTCTGGGGCTTTTAGCTCAGCACCAGCGCCGGCGGGCACGGCTCGAAGAGGCCTTACGTCTAGTGGCTCAGCTTCCGCGGAACAGCCGGGAAGCCGATCAGGTGCGAACCAGCATTGCCCATCTGGCGGAAGAGGAAGGCGTGAGCGATGTTTGATGCACTAACGGAAAAGCTCCAGCAGACCTTTAGGCGCATGCGCAACAAAGGGCGCCTGACTGAGGCAGATGTGGCCGAAGCACTGCGTGAAGTGCGTCTCGCTCTTCTCGAGGCTGACGTGAACTTTAAAGTGGTGAAGGCATTTCTGGACCAGGTGCAAGGAAAGGCCGTGGGTCAGGAGATTCTGCAAAGCTTAACACCAGCTCAAGGGGTCATCCGGATTGTCCACGATGAACTTATTGCGCTCATGGGCACCACTCAAGAACGCGTGCGGATGGCATCCAACCCTCCTACGGTCATTTACCTGGTGGGACTGCAAGGGGCAGGGAAAACGACGGCCGCGGCAAAGCTGGCACGCATGTTGCGCCATCAGGGCCGGCAGCCGCTCTTGGTGGCCGCCGACATCTATCGTCCGGCTGCTATCGACCAGTTGAAGGTGCTGGCAGAACGAGGCCAAGTGCCGGTTATCAGCGAACCAGGCAAAAGTCCGGTGGAGTTGGCTGAGCTGGGCACCAAGATGTCCCGGCGTTTGGCCAAAGACGTGGTCATTATCGACACCGCTGGACGGTTGCACGTTGATGATGAGCTGATGAACGAGCTGGAGCTGATGCATCAGCGCGCGCCCGCGCACGAAATGCTACTGGTCGTAGACGCCATGACCGGGCAGGACGCGGTGCGAGTGGCCTCGGCGTTTCAGGAGCGCCTGCCGCTCACCGGCGTAATTATGACTAAGTTGGACGGCGATGCCCGCGGCGGTGCCGCACTTTCCATCCGGCATGTCACGGGCCTCCCCATTAAGCTTGTCGGATCGGGCGAAAAGCTCGAGGACTTGGAACCGTTTGCCCCCGACCGGATGGCCAGCCGCATCCTGGGCATGGGAGACATACAGACGCTGCTAGAAAAAGCGGAAGCGTCGATGGATCACGATAACACCAAGAAGTTGGCCAACAAAATTGAGAAGGCCGACTTTACCTTGGAGGACTTCCGTACCATGCTCGATCAGGTCAAAAAACTAGGCCCCTTGTCCAAAGTGATGGAAATGATGCCCGGAATGACGGGCCAGATGGCCAAAATGAAGGATAAGGTGGACGATCACAATGTGGTCCGGGTGGAGGCAATTTTGAACTCCATGACCAAACGGGAATTGGCTAAGCCGGAGATTTTGGACGGCAGTCGGCGTCTCAGGATTGCCCGCGGCAGCGGAACCTCGGTGCAAGAGGTGAACCGGCTGATTAAGCAGTTTGATGCGATGAAAAAAATAATGCGGCAAATGAAAGGCAAGAAGGGGCGTCAACGCATGGGGCGTCTGCCTTTTCCGCCGATCGGCTGACAGGAAGGGAGGTTCTAGAGCATGGTAAAAATCCGTTTGCGCCGCATCGGCGCCAAAAAGCGGCCTTTTTATCGCGTGGTGGTGGCGGATGCCCGGTCTCCGCGCGACGGCCGCTTTATCGAAGAGATTGGCTATTACGATCCGACCAAGGATCCGGCCGTCATCAAGATCGACGAGGAAAAGGCGGTTCGTTGGATTAACAACGGAGCCCAGCCTACCGACACGGCGCGGTCACTATTGCGAAAGACCGGGGTGCTGAAAAAGATACACGAAAAGCGCCATACCCCAAAGTCGACCGCCAATGAGTCGTAACCGGGCTCGCGTATGGCCTGGACATGTCATGGTCGGCAAAGTGACGGCTCCGTTTGGGATTGACGGATCGGTTCGCGTATTTCCGACCACTGATTTTCCTGAACGGCTGCTATCCTTAAAAGAAGTGGCGGTTGATGCGTTGGGCGGCGTGCGACCGGTAGTCAAGAGCCGTCTGACCCCTCCGACTGCCATTATGCAGCTGGACGGATTCACCTCCCGCGAGCAGGCGGAACTTTTGCGGGGTGCGTTGCTAATGGTCCCTGAGGACGCTTTGCCGGAGCTACCTTGCGATGAGTATTATTGGCATCAGTTGGTGGGCCTCACGGTGGTGGAGGAAGGCAGCAACCGGGTTTTGGGGCGGCTGGCGCATGTTCTCCGTACGGGCGCCGGACACGATGTGTTCGAGGTGGAGCGTACCGGAAAAAAGCCGCTTTTGATCCCCTCGTTGAAGTCGTTGGTCAAAGGGGTCGATCTGAGTGCGGGGCGCATGATTGTGGAGCTTTTGCCGGGCCTGGAGGACATTGTTGAGTGATTATTCAAGTCGTCACCTTGTTCCCGGAGATGTTTGAAGGGGTGTGGGGCTCGAGTATATTGAAACGGGCCCGCCGGGATGGACGGTTGGACGTGCGCACCGTTCCGCTTCGGCCATTCGGCGTCGGCCCGCATCACCAGACCGATGACTATCCGTTCGGTGGCGGCGTGGGCATGCTAATGCGAACCGACGTGGTGGTGCCGGCGGTTGAGTGGGCCATGCTGCATGCGGCACATGACGCCCGGGTGGTGTTCACATCGCCGCAGGGGCGCCTATTTACGCAGCGCGTGGCTGAAGTATTTAGCCAGCACCCGCACCTCATCATCGTCGCTGGCCATTATGAAGGTGTTGATGAGCGTGCCCGAGTTCTGCTTGAAGCTGATGAAGTGTCGATTGGGGACTTTGTGCTGACCGGCGGGGAGCTCGCGGCCATGGTTATGGTTGATGCGATAGCCCGCTTGCTGCCCGGGGTGTTAGGCGCCGCTGAAGGGGCCGCCGACGACTCTTTTAGCCGGGAGCACGGATGGCTGGAAGGGCCGCAATACACCCGGCCGCCCGAATATCGGGGTCTTAAGGTTCCCGGCGTGTTGTTGGGTGGTGACCATGAGGCGGTGCGTCACTACCGCGAAGAGATGGCGCGGCTGTGGACGCGAGAACGCCGGCCCGATTTGTTGGAAGATCAGGAATGAAGGGAGGTCGGTCGAAATGGATTACATTAAGCTTATCGAAGAAGACCAGATGAAGTCGGAAATTCCGGCTTTTCGCGCTGGAGACACCGTGCGGGTCGCCGTCAAAATTAAAGAAGGCAACCGCGAACGGGTTCAGATGTTTGAGGGCGTTGTCATCCGCAAGCGTGGTGAGGGTTTGTCCAAAACCTTTACCGTGCGGCGCGTGAGCTACGGCGTGGGCGTGGAGCGCACCTTCCTGCTCCATTCGCCTCGGGTCGAATCGATTCAGGTAGTTCGGCGCGGTAAGGTGCGGCGCGCACGTTTATACTATCTTCGTCAATTGCGAGGCAAGGCGGCTCGTATTCGCCAACGGCGCTAAGGGCAGGCGAAGACATCTGTCTTCGCCTGAACCATTTCCGTGTGCGAGGTGAAAGGGTGGCAGAACGTAAACAGAAGACCGGCGGCCGTGAGTTCGCGGAGACACTCATTATCGCGCTGGTGTTGGCATTTTTAATTCGTACCTTCGTATTTGAGTCATTTCAGGTGCAGGGCTATTCAATGCTCCCGACATTGCACAACAACGACCGGGTGCTAGTCAACAAGTTGGCGTTTGATATTGGCAAGCCCAAGACGGGGGAAATTGTGGTATTTCAAAGTCCTGTCAATCCCAAACAAGATTGGATTAAGCGGGTTATCGCAACCCCGGGCGAAACTGTCAGCATTAAAAACAGCGTGGTCTACATCAATGGCAAGAAGTATCCTGAGCCATTTCTCAAGTATCGTCACGTTGCCAAATACTACCCGCCGGTCAAAGTTCCGCCGGGTCACATCTTTGTGCTGGGGGACAACCGCCCCATCAGTTATGACAGCCGCTATTTTGGAATGCTGGCTGAATCGCGTATTCGCGGCCAGGCCTTTCTAATATGGTGGCCCTTGAATCGCCTCCGGTGGCTCTCCTGATGTCCAAGCGCGGTTGGTACCCGGGGCACATGGTGGCCACGCAAAAAGTCATACGGGAACTGGCCCCGTATCTTGCCGCATTTGTAGAGGTAGTGGATGCTCGTGCACCCAACCTTACCCGCCATCGCCCGATGGCTGCCTGGGTCGGCAGAACCCCCGTGATTCTGGTGCTGAATAAGTCGGACGCCGCCGACCCGCAAACCACCCGCCAGTGGATCGCCTGGTTTAGACGGGCGGGCACTGCCGCCGTGGCGGTAAGCGCCCAATCGGCTGACGCCCGGCACCAGATTAAGTCGATGATTGAGCGCAGCGTAAAACCGCCCTATCGCCTGTCCGTGGTAGGGCTGCCCAATTTGGGCAAGTCCACGGTGCTAAATCGGATGGTGGGGAAAAACCGGGTCAAAACCGGCGCGAAACCCGGATTAACGCGCGGACCGCAATGGATTCGCACGGAGAGCGGATGGGAGTGGCTGGATTTGCCCGGGGTGGTGACACCTTCCAAATCACGCGATTGGCGGCTCAAGCTGCTGGGGGTGGTGCCGGCCGATTCCACAGACGTCGAGGAGATTGCGACCCGCACCTGGGATTTGTACCACCCCGGGTCCGATCCCGAGGATTGGCTGAACTGGGGCCGAGAACGTGGATATTTGGCTGCCGGGGGTGTGGTCGACCGCCAGCGCACCGCGGATGCCATTATTGTCGGCTTTCGCAATGCTTCTTGGGGACGCTTGAGTTTAGAGATGCCGGAGGATCTGTCATGAGCCGCCCCGGGTGGCACCAACTGACTGTTTTCGAGAGCCTCTACCGTAGTCAGGGCCTGATTGTGGCGGGTACCGACGAGGTCGGACGGGGCCCGCTGGCGGGGCCGGTAGTTGCGGCATCGGTGGTTTTACGGCCCGGCGCTGTTATCCCCGGACTCGATGACTCTAAACGGCTGTCAGCCAAGCAGCGTCTTGAGTTGTTCGCGCTTATCGAAAGCGGCGCTGAGGCGATTGGCATTGGCGCGGTGGGCCCGCGCACCATTGAGCGGATCAATATCTTGGAGGCGTCGCGTGTCGCAATGCGTAGAGCCATCCGACGGCTTCGGGTGATGCCGGATGTGGTTTTGACTGACGCCATGACACTTCCAGGGGCTCCGCATCATACCGTGGCACTTGTTCACGGTGACCGGCGATCGGCATCCATCGCTGCCGCCTCGATTGTGGCCAAGGTGGTGCGAGACCGCTATATGGACGAACTTCACCAACAATTTCCCGGCTACGGATTTAGCCAGCACAAAGGCTACGCCACCAGAGGCCACCGTGCAGCGCTGGACCACTTGGGTCCGTGCTCGGCTCACCGCGTCACCTTCCTGCATTCGGGCGCTTAATCACCTAACCCGCAGCAACATAACCCCATGGTATTATCGTGTGAGGAAGCGAGCGATATGGGGAACTGGATCCAAACAACATGGGATTGGATTGCCGCGTCCGATCCCGGGCTAACGCGCCTCCGCAGTGCATTTAATGTGGCGGTGGGAATGGCGACTAGCCTGGCTGTGGAGTACGGCGCGGCTCGTGCCGCTCATGCCGCCGGCTTGGGCGTGATTGTTGCCATGCTGCTGGGTGCTGTGGTGACAATGTCGGGCAGCTTGGCCCTGACTGGGTCGAGTGTGACGCGAAAAGTAAAAACGGCGATGTCTTTTCCCGTGGCCTTAGGTGTGGGTATGGCCGCCGGCGTCCTTACGTCATCGAACACGGATTTAATGCTGTCGGTTTTCGTCGTCGTGATGTTCATCGCGGTCGCTATCCGCCGATGGGGTATTCCGTATTTCTTTTCGGGGTTCATGGGGTGGATGGGGTACTTCTTCGCCTCGTTCACCCATGCCACATGGTCCCAACTCCCCTTCATGATGCTTTGTGTGCTGGTGGCTACCGCCTGGGTTTTGCTTTTGGCCGCCACAGTGCTTCGCACCCGTCCGCGCCGATCGCTGACGAGGGCCGTGCGGGCCTTCGGCGTGCGGGCGCGACTGGTGGCACAGACGCTTCACGATTTATTGGCGCAGCGAGATGAGTCGCAGCGTGTCGCATTACGGATTCGCCTTAGAACCCGTGCCGCTCAGCTGTCGGAGGCTGCGCTCATGGTTGAGGGATGGCTTGCGGAACCGCAAGCCTTGCCGGAAGGCTGGTCTGCCCTGACGGTTCGCCGATGGCTATTGGATCTACAACAGGTGATGGACCGGATGGCGTCTTCCACCATGGTCTTGCTTGGAGAAAAATGGCGCAGCGGCCGAGTTAGCAGCTGAGGTCGCGGATGCCCTAGCCAAACGGGATGATCAGCGCGCGGCGCAGCTTATCATTCATTTTAATGATATCGAGGGGCCGGAACGGTGGGCGGCCCTTGAGTTTTCCGAAGCCACCGCCAGGTTCTTGGCGTTATCGGCGGAGGTGCGGTTTGTTCGCCAGGTCGAGAACGCGATCGGCGATGACGGTGATTTTGAACCGGCGGTGGAGTTGTTCTTAGAAAATCTTCCCGGGTCACCTGCCCTGGCGCCCACTGTACCGGCGCGCGGGCACACCTGGAACCCACTGGCCCGCATGGATTTTCCCATCCGCCAAGCTATTCAGGTGGCCGTAGCAGGAGGACTTGCTATTTTGGCTGGTCGCGCGTTGTCGCCGGAACGCTACTATTGGGCGGTGATAGCGGCTTTCATTATGTCGGCGGGAACCGCCACACGGGTTGAGGCCGCGCTCAAGGGGCTTAATCGGGTGGTGGGAACGCTGGCGGGCCTGGTCGCCGCAGTGGCGCTGGCCGAATGGACGGCTGGCCACGCTTTTTTGGTGCTTGGCGTGATTGTGCTGTCAATGTTCTTCGGGTTTTATCTGTTTCGCCTTTCTTACGCCTATTTCATTTTCTTCCTGACAATCATGCTGGGGCAGCTTTACAGCGTCCTCCATGAGTTCTCTTCGGGGCTCTTGCTCTTACGGCTTGAGGAAACAGCCATTGGCGCCGCCTGCGGGCTGGTAGCGGCCTTATTTATCGTCCCTTTGTCCGCTCACGACGCTATCCGGACGGTCCGCGACGGATTTATGGAGGATTTGACGGCGTTTTTGGATGCAGCAGCCGACATACCGTCTCATCCGGAGCGCGCGAACGAGTTGGAGCACATGGTTCGCCAACTGGAGAATCGTTATCGCCAGTTGGTACAAGTGGCCGACCCGGTTACTCCGCCGCTGGCCTGGGGCTTTAGTCGACCACAGGTTCGCCACCGCCTGTCCATGTACGCTGCATTGATCGGATACGTCCGAATGGTGGCGGTGGGGCTTAGGGGATCATCCGCCGACACGCTTCCTGTGGGGTGGAGCGCGGCATGCCGCGCCTTGGCCGCCCAGGCTCGAGGGGCCGTCGCGGGGTTGCCCAGCCCATTCAGCCCGGATTTGCTTACCCTTGATCATCCCAGGGGGGAGCGGGTCAACCCGCTAACGCGCTCGCTGACTCAAATCCAGAGTCTCCTGAAAGACTTCGTAGTTTCGAAGCTGTTATAGTGCTGTAGGGTCGATGATGTGCGCCGTGAGCGAGAGCATACCGCCAACGTGGTGCGGCAAGAGAGCCATGCGCTCGATGGGGAATTCGACCAGAAGTTCGACCAACCTGCACAATATTGGTCGTGGGGCACGTTAGTTGTCGTTATTATTCGAGTTATGACACTTTGACCGTCCTATGTTTAATCCGAAATATATTAACAGCTGCTCTGAAAATCCCAAACTGGCTCAAGGGCCTAAGCCCCCCGCATTGGCCATGCTGGGGTGGACGACCACCCAGGCACCCCAACGGTCCGCTAGCCGGTGTTCTCTTCCTATCGTCTTGGTGTAGTGTGCGCTCTGTTTGCCGGCTAGTAGTCTGCGCCATTGGGAATTGTCGATTGAGAGGCTGAATCCGGTAACGCGCAAGCCCCCTCTGTGAAACACGGCCAAGAGGGTCCAGCGAGGAGACACGCGAACCTGACCTTCTGCTTGAGCGTACGTGGCGTAGCGTGGGCGGCGGGAAACCTGTATAACCATTCATTTTGAGAAGCTGGCCTGGCCCAGAGTGCGATGATAATACCCACGATTGACAGGCAACCCTGTATGCCCGATGAAGGCTCTGCTGACATAGATTAGCATCGCACAATGGTTCGCCGTATAGTGCAGAGGCAGGGGCGACCACGGCCAAGTTGCTATTGCGGCCGCATGCGATACCCTACCCCGCGTACTGTCTCGACCGCGTCCTGAGCGTCGAGCAATTTGGTGCGAAGATTTTTCACGTGCACGTTAACCGTACGCGTGTCGCCGGCTACCTCCAGGCCCCATACATGGCGGAAAATCTCATCACGTGAGTAGACTCTGCCAGGATGTTGGGCCAACAAGGCCAGAATCTCGAACTCGGTTGCGGTCAGGTTGACCGTACGGCCGTTGGCTGCCACCCAGCGTTGTTCCAAATTGATGGAGATGCCGTGCATAGATAGTTCGGGCGCGACCATGCGGATGTTCTGCCGGCGGAACACGGCCTTGATTCGCGCGGCCAATTCTCGCACGGAAAAGGGCTTGGTGACGTAGTCATCCGCTCCCATTTCCAGACCGACGATTCGATCGACCTCTTCTTTCCGGGCGCTCAGCAAAATCACAGGAATGGAATAATGGGCGCGGATTTGGCGCAAAAGTTCGAGTCCGGGTATGCCCGGGAGCATGAGGTCCAAGACGATTAAATCCGGCTGCTCCTTGACGATGCTGTCCCACGCGGCCCCGCCATCCGCCGCCGTGATCACCCGAAAGCCCTCATGGACCAGCCGATGCTCAACTAAGGCCAGGATCGCGGGCTCATCATCGACCACCAGGATGGTGTGACTCGTCATACAATGTCCTCCTGCAGGTTGGATAGACTCAAGCGCAGATTACCGAAGGAACATTAAGATTGTATGGCGGCTCGGTTAAGTTTTAGAAAAGTGCGTCGCTCGTGGTGTCCATTTACGGCCACGGTGGACCGGGATTCGACGGTCTTAGAGGATTGAGACCGGAGATTCACGTCAGTCACCTTCTCCCGGGAACCAGCCAGTGGGCCATTGAACACGAGCTATTCAGTGCCATTCGTATCAACTGGCGCGGGCGCCCCTCGAGACGCAAATTGGCCCGCGCACTGAATGTGCCGCTTTTTAACTTATTCCAAGACACTCATGGCACAGGGATTGCGATTGTTCCCAAAGAGCGCCGCTTAACTGTGTCGACGTCAGCTCGCGGCGTTGCCAACGAGCGCATTTCGCCTTTGCGTTCCCCGCCGGGGCGGCGAATACGATCGGATGGAAACGAGTTCGGCTCTGCCAACTCCGCGATTCCCGCCTGGATCGTAGGTGCCGACAGGCCCAATGCCCGGGATACTATGAACGGGGAAAAAGGCGTCATCAAGGCGTTAGGCGCGTATCCAGAAGGTGCGATAAGCGAATCCACACAAGCATCCAAAGACAACTTTCAGTGATGTCAATTTAGAGAGCTTTGCTCTCTAAATAAGCGGAGACGAAACCTGCTTACCGCAGTGATACTGGAAATGCCGGCGTCAACCCGTGGGTTAGGCGGCGGGGGAGTTCAAACTGGTTATATCCATCTGGTTGGACCCACCGGCATTAATTAATATGTGGCAAAAGTGTTGGATAAACGGGTCACTCCTGGCACACAACCGGAATATTTTCGAACACGCAAAGTTGTCGATCATGTCGATACACTAACCATTAGTGCTCATGTCCCTTCTTGTCGCGATGGTGCTTCTGAGGTTTCTCATGTGGGGACGGGCCGGGGCCACGCGCTGAATGAAAATTCCTCACCGAACATGTTGTGGTCGGCGCCCACTTGCTGGCGTCTAAGGGCAGGGGAACCCCTGGATGCCAGTCCGATTCGCGCTTCAGCACGGTGATGGTGACAAAGGGACCGCATCCTGGCTGCCAGAGTGTGTTGGGATCCGTGGCTGGAACCCGCACCCGGTACCAACTAGGATCGAGCTTTGTCGGGGCGGTGCCGTCAATGAACCAGGCACCTTGCACTTCGCTGGCCGGAGTGATCGGACTGGGATGGTCTCCAGAGGTGATGCTAACCTGTTTGACGTAAGTGACGCCCTGCGGCACGGGAAAGGACTCCCGGTTCAACTTCAGTGAGGTGTTGATTGAGGTCATGATTTGCCTCCAGATGGGGCCGGCCGCCACGGCGCCGTATGCGGGGCCGCTTCCGGACTCAGTGTACGGTTGGGCGATTTCCCCGCGTTGATCACCTTCCCAAACCCCCGTTACCACCCCTGGCTCGTATCCAATGAACCAGGCATCCGCCTCGTTATTGTTGGTGCCAGTCTTTCCGGCTGCCGGCCGGCCGATTCCTAAGTCGTGCCCGGTGGTATAAGCTCCGGGACCTATAGAGGGCAGGGGATTGGGATCCAGCACACGGCGGAGCATGTTGGTCAGGATAAAAGCCTGGTCTGGCGTGACCGCTTGGGTGGGCTTGGCGTGGGGCTGATAGAGGGTGCGTCCGTGCCAGGTCACTCGGGTCACAAACACGGGCTGACGCAACTGGCCTTGATCATCCAACGCCGCATAGGCTCGTGTCATGGCGAGAAGGTTGGTGTCAACTCCCAGCGCCATGCCCAGACTCTTGGACTGGCCGGGCGGAGGGGAAATGTCGAAATGTCGTTGGAGGAACCGGATAGCGTAGGATAGGCCGACGCGGTCCAAGAGATGCACCGCGGCATCATTGTCGGAAATCGCTAGCGCATCGCGCAGATCGATGTATCCTCGGTACTTGCCATCGTCGTTGGACGGCCACCAGGTTTGTCCATGCACGTTATGAAAAATGGGCACATCCTGCACCACCGACATTTGGGTATAGCCGCGGGTCAGCGCCGGCGCATAGTCAAGAAGCGGCTTGATCGAGGATCCGGTGGAACGCAGAGCATTCACGGCCAAATCCTCCTGCAAAAAGGCAAAGTGTTTGCGGCCGCCGATAATGGCCCAGACATGTCCATTTTTCGGATTTTCCACGACCGCCGCCGCTTGGTGGGCCGGATTATTGCCCTTGGCCGCCCCGAAGTTTCTGATCATCCACTGGTCAACCTGCTTTTGCGCGGCAGCGTACACCCGAGGCCGAAGCGCGGTGTGGATGTGGAGACCTCCATGCAGGATCTGGTTCATGGTAAAGCCGTGTCGCCGCAGCTCTAGCACGACTTGGTCCACGTACCAGGGATACGGATAAGATGAGCCGGTACCTGCGACCGGTTCTGGGTGAAGATGCAACGGAGCAGTGACAATGCGCCGACCCTCGGCTGGGCTGATGTCGTGGTAGCGCACCATGGCCGCCACCACCTCCTCCTGCCTGGCCTTGGCCAGCTTGAAATTTACCAGCGGGTCATAAAGTGATGGCGCCTGAGGAAGCCCCGCCAACAAGGTAGCCTGAGCCATGGTCAATTTAGCCGGGCTGGTGTCAAAATACACATGGGCCGCCGCCTGGATACCATCGGCACCTTGGCCGAAGTACACCTCGTTCAAATACATGTCTAAAATCTGCCGTTTGCTGTAGTGGCGAGCCAAGTCGACGCCGATGAGAAACTCCCGGACCTTGCGCGTCAGTGATTTTTGGTCGCTCAAATATAAATCTTTGGCTAACTGTTCAGTAATGGTGCTGGCACCCTGGAGCGGAGCATGGTGTACCACGTCGACGTAGGTGGCGCGTAGAATCGATCGGAGGTCGAAGCCGGGATTGTGATAGAAGCTATGGTCTTCTATCGCAATGATCGCGTTGCCCATGTTCGGGGAGATGTCTGAGAGTGGTACCAAATGCCGCTCCGGACCGCCCAGTCGGGCGATCAGCTGGCCTTGGCTGTCATAGAGAAGAGAACTGGGAGACGATTCGAAGCGGGTGACCAAGTGGCCCACGGACGGCAGATTTGACGTGATCCGAAGCAAAAGGATGCCCAGCGCGGACACCAAACCACCCGAGGCTAAAAGCAAAAGCCGTCGCCAGCGCACACGTCGGCGCGCCGACGCCAAGCGCATGCCGCAGAATCGGCAAAAGTGGGCCTGTTCACTGTTTTGTCGGCCACATGAGGGACAGGTCACAAACTTCACCTCGAGGATATGGTTCGCAATGCGTTCATCATATCGGACAGCCTGTCCTGGGAGCACAAAAATTATGTCGCCGGCAGAAAGAATGAGGCTCGAGCCGTGTCATCATGCTTTTCGATAGCATATTGTCGTCCAACCCCGTCAGGGATAGGGGATGTATGTCGCGTCGGCTCGTAAATAGAGCGGATGTTTCGGGAACCCGCCTTGCGTGATGCTGAGGGCGGTTAACGGGAAGTCGGCTAAGAGGCTCAGGACCGCTTCGTGCCGACCGTGGAGGGCACCGTGCGTTCCCCACGCCACTACGCGCAAGTCAGCTCTGGCAGCAGCTTTGCGAAGGTAGGCATCGTTCTCCGGCCCCACCGGGTCATCTAAGGTGTAGAGCGGGTTCGGGCCCGTGGATCGATAGGCAAAGATGTTGGTGACAATGAGAGTGCCGAACCCCCAGCGCCGGGCGTAGTGGAGGCAGCGCGTCATGGTGGGATCGCTTTGATATTGATCCGCGGTGCTGGGATTTAGCATGATGAAGTTTACGATGGGCCGCTCCGTATCCCACATCCGATCGAGCCAATACCGATACCGCTTGGTGTGATCGAAGAGGGCTTGCGACCGTCTCGGGTCGAGGGAGTCAAAGGTGAGTTGACCGCGCATCCCCAAGTCCCTTCTGTTCCGTGCGTAGTTCGACAGATAGAGTACACGCTAGGCGGGCAAGTCCGAATCGGCAGTGGTTATTTTCGTCACATAAATTCTGCGGCGGCCCGCGGTGGTCTGAATTGTTAGAGTCTCTCGATAGAGAGGGGTAATCCAGGATTGCCAGGCCAACACTAAGAAGAGGGCCATGTCGGGTTTGTTGTGGGTCAACAAGGTCGGCGCGTGACCGGTGACGGCCATAACCAGGGTTACCCCGAGCACGATGAGCCAAAAGTACCGTGGACCTTGAACCAGCACGCGGGGCGGGCGCCATCGGCGGACCAGACCGCCGTGGATTGTCCCGGCAGATTCCCAGATAACCTGGGTGTCCGTCAAGGATCCGTGGCCCCATTGCTGACGGCGCGGACCAGCGAGATATAGAGCCGCCCCAGCCATCAAGCCCACCCAGATCGCCATCGAAATGTCTTGGACGGTCGGCAAGGGGGTCAGGAATTGCAGCGCAAGCCATCCCCCTAAAAACAGCACAAAACCTCCGAGGGCGGTGAAGGCGGCAAGTTTTGAGACACGCGCGGATTTGAAGCAATAACCTTCGAAGCTCATGGACACAACTCCTTTTTCCACCTTTCCTGTTGTGGGGCCTCCCTTGTTCTGCAATCCGGATACCCCAATCATGAACTCTCCCGCCACCGAACCCAGTGTGTTGAGGTGGGGGCTTCTGAGGTCGGTCTCAGAAGTTCCTGATTCTACGAACCGCTGCGCCGGGCCGTTAGCTCTCATGCGTCTTATGCTGGATCTCCCCAGGCGTGGACGACTTTTGGAAGGCCCCGACGAGGGATTCGGACCGTTCAAGCCCTATGTCCTGATTGTAAAACAAAGGTTTCAACATGTCTAGTTCTGACCCCCTCTTGGCTATCGCATAAGAAGGCGCAGTATCCGCAGGATGGGAATGCGCGGGTATTGTGTTAAGGTGTCCCCCGCCCTCACCCGACAATCGGATGATTTCGGTGCCTCTTCCGCATTTCTGGATCGCCGTGGCATAATGCGATATTATGGGGACGCTTATTTACGGGAGGTGGCAGATTGCCGAAGCCAAAGCCCTTGATTATTGTCGAGTCACCGGCTAAGGCCAAGACCATCAGCCGTTTTCTGGGCAGCCGATATCACGTCAAAGCCTCGATGGGCCATGTGCGCGACCTGCCCAAGAGCCAATTCGGAGTGGACGTGGAAAAGGGGTTTGAGCCCCGCTACATCACCATTCGCGGAAAGGGCGGCTTGGTCAAAGAACTTAAAGATGCCGCCAAGAAAACCGATCGGGTATATTTGGCAACAGACCCCGACCGTGAAGGCGAGGCCATCGCCTGGCATCTGGGTACGGCCCTGGGCATTGATCCCGCCCGAGCCCAGCGCATCGAATTTCATGAGATTACGAAGGACGCCGTGACCAACGCCATTCGTCACGCGCGCCCCATCGACATGCATTTGGTCGGTGCTCAGCAGGCGCGTCGGGTCCTGGACCGGGTGGTGGGGTACCAGCTATCGCCCCTGCTCTGGCGCAAGGTCCGGCCCGGCCTATCCGCCGGTCGGGTGCAGTCGGCGGCATTAAAGCTAATTGTAGACCGAGAGCGCGAAATCCAAGCTTTCAACCCGGAAGAATATTACACCGTGTCCCTCGCCGCTGACTCGGAGCCCGCGCTTGGGGCTGAGTATGCCGCGCCGTGGGGTGAAAAAGGGCGGGTTAGCCGGTCGGAGGCCGAACGGATCGTGTCTATGGTGCCTTTGGGCAGTGAGGTCCGCGTGCAATCGGTGAAAACGCGCGAACGCCGGCGGTTTCCGGCGCCTCCGTTTATTACGTCGACGCTTCAGCAGGAAGCGTCACGTCGCCTAGGATTTTCCGTGAAGCGGACCATGAGTGTGGCCCAACAATTATACGAAGGCTTAGAGGTGAAGGGAGAGGGCACCGTTGGGTTAGTGACCTACATCCGCACTGACTCTACCCGCGTGGCCGATGTGGCGGCGAAAGACGCGCGCGTATATGTTGAAAGCACCTACGGTTCCCGCTTTTGGAAGGGGGTTGGTCCCACACGGCAGGAAAAGCGGCGGCCCGGCGTGCAAGGTGCGCACGAGGCTATCCGCCCCACGGTTGTGGCCCGCCATCCGGATTCTTTAAAAGGTTCGTTGGGACGGGACCAGCTCCGGCTTTACCGGCTCATCTGGGAGCGGTTCGTAGCCAGTCAGATGGCACCCATGGTCTATGACGCCACGACTATTGAGCTTGCCGCCGAGGAACATCGCTTTCGCGCCCATGGTGCGGTGGTCAAGTTCGCGGGTTTTACGGTGTTGTATCAAGAAACCCGTGATGAAGGCGACAAGGGTGAGGATGACGCGGGTGAAGGCCCGCTGCCACTGGTCAGCGAAGGGGAGAATCTGCGGGTGTTGAGCATCGAGCCCGCACAGCACTTTACCGAGCCACCACCGCGCTTCACTGAGGCCAGCTTAGTCAAAACTTTGGAGGAACTGGGTGTTGGCCGGCCCTCAACCTATGCGCCGATTATCGATACGCTGCTTCAACGCGACTACGCGCGGCGCGAACAAAAGAAGCTGGTACCGACGGAGTTGGGTGGTGTCGTCGTTGACCTTCTGCAAAAATATTTTCCCGAAATTGTCGACATTTCCTTTACCGCGGCGGTCGAGGACCGCTTGGACCGCGTGGAGGAGGCTGAGGTCGAGTGGCGGGACGTGCTAAGCGACTTCTATCGCCCATTTTCCGAAGAACTGGCTCGCGCCGACCAGGATATTGAAAAGGTTAGTATCCCCACAGAGACGACCGATGAGGTATGCTCAGTCTGTGGGAGACCGATGGTGATCAAGTATGGCCGCTTTGGCAAGTTTTTAGCTTGCTCGGGGTATCCCGAGTGTAAGAATACGGAGGCGTTGGTGGAAAAGACCGGGGGTGTCTGCCCCAAGTGCGGGTCGGATTTGGTGGTTCGTCGGAGCAAGCGCGGACGGACATTTTACGGGTGCCGGGCGTATCCTGAATGTGATTTTGTCACCTGGTGGCGTCCCACGGAAAAGACTTGTCCGCGCTGCAACTCATCCCTGGCGATGCGGCGTCGGGGGCGCCACGACACGTTGGTGTGCCTACGGGAGGGATGCGGGTTTGAAGAAGAAGCTCAGTAGCCGGGTTACGGTAATCGGAGGCGGGCTTGCCGGATCCGAAGCAGCCTTTCAACTGGCTGAGCGGGGAATACCCGTCGACCTCCATGAGATGCGGCCGGTGTCGATGACCCCTGCGCACCATACGGGCCGGTTTGCCGAATTGGTCTGTTCCAATTCGTTTGGCGCCGACCAGGGGCTTTCCCCGGCAGTGCTGTTGAAGTCGGAAATGCGCCTCTTTCACTCGCTCGTCTTGGACGCTGGAGCCAAAGCCAAGGTGGGCGCCGGATCGGCATTGGCGGTGGACCGTGATCTCTTCAGCCAGACGGTCAGCGACGCGATTGAGCATCACCCGTTGATTACGATTCAACGCCAGGTGGTGGAAAAGGTTCCGGAAGGCCCGACCGTTATTGCCACGGGACCCTTGACCCACCAATCGCTGAGCCAGGATCTCATGGCCACTTTGAAAAATAATCCGTTATCGTTTTTTGATGCGGCGGCTCCCATTGTGTTTGGCGATACCATCGATATGAGTCACGCTTTTTACGGATCGCGCGAAGGATCCGACGACTATATTAACTGCCCTTTGACCAAGGCGGAATATGAAATCTTTTACGATGCGCTGGTGAATGCGGAGCAGCATGAACGCCACGACTTCGAGGATGCCGCATTTTTTGAAGGCTGCCTGCCCATCGAGGAACTTGCTGGGCGCGGTAAGCGCACTCCCTTGTTCGGTCCCATGAAGCCGATGGGATTGTCCAACCCGTATGAGGGAGGACGCCGCCCTTATGCGGTGGTGCAGCTGCGCCGCGATAACGCGGCCGGATCGCTGTGGAGCATGGTCGGCTTCCAAACTAATCTGCGCTGGGGCGAGCAAAAACGCGTATTTCGCCTAATCCCGGCGTTAGTGTCCGCCGAGTTTGCCCGCTACGGGGTTATGCACCGCAACACCTATCTTAGGAGCCCCAATATTTTGGATGCGACACTTTCGGTGCGGGGTCGTCCGGAATTATTCCTAGCCGGGCAGATGATTGGTGTTGAAGGGTATGTCGAATCGGCTGCTTCCGGGATTATGGCGGCCATCAACGCGGCGCGGCTGATCCGCGGCCAGGACCTGATGACGCTGCCGCGTGAGACGATGATGGGTGCACTCTTCTATTACATCAGCCATGCCGACCCCGAGCACTTTCAGCCTATGAACGCCACCTTTGGCCTGTTTGAGCTTCCGGAGCGGGTGCGCGCGATAAAGGACAAGCGTGAGCGCCGGCAATGGATGTTTGACCGGGCGATGGCGGCCATGCGGACCTGGTCGCATGAAACGGCCCCTCGCTATGCCTAAGACTGCCCACCCTGAGGTCCAAGCGTACTTGCGGCATTTGGACGCCGTTGAACAAGTCTCCCGTCATACGCTTAAGGCGTATGAAAGCGACTTGGCCCAGTTTTTAGGCTGGGCGGGTCCGGTCGACTTGATTGATGCGCGTGCGGTGCGCGGCTGGGTGGCCCATCTTGGGTCGGAGGGCATCTCGCCCCGGAGTGTTTCCCGTAAGTTGTCTGTGATCCGAAGTTTTTTCCGCTATCTCGAGCTGGAGGGACGCATCAGCGTCAATCCTGCTAAACGCGTGCTGGCTCCGCGCTTTCGCCGGGGGCTGCCCCGGGTATTGACCGTAGATGAGATGCGCCAGTTTATTGAGGCAGCCATGAAAGATACCGGTCCCCTTGGCCTTCGCAACTGGGCGCTGCTCGAGGTCATGTATGGTGGCGGTCTTCGAAGTCAGGAGGCGGTGGACTTGAATGTTCAGCACGTCGACCGCGGCGCCGGTTGGGTGCATACCTTGGGCAAAGGCAAAAAGGAGCGGATGGTTCCGATTGGGCGATACGCGCTAGAGGCGTTGGCGCAATACTTGGACAGGGGCCGGCCCCAGTTGGCCAAGGCGAGTCAGAAGGCGCTCTTTGTCAACGCCCGGGGCGGCCGGCTCACAACTCGTAGCGTGCGCCGCATCGTCAAGGCGACGCTCATCAAAAGTGCACTCCACCGTAATATCAGCCCACACTGGCTTCGGCACTCCTACGCCACCCATCTATTGATGGGCGGTGCGGATTTACGAGTGGTGCAGGAGCTTTTGGGACATGAGAGCCTGCGCACCACCCAGATCTATACCTATGTATCGCAGGAGCAGCTTGGCCGCATCTATCAAAATACTCATCCCCGGGCGTAGAATACTGAGTAATTGGGGGGGAACCATGTGAGCGAATTTCACGGCACTACCATATTGGGGGTGGTGCGCGACGGCAAAGCTGTCGTGGGCGGAGACGGCCAAGTCACGTTTGGGCAAAACACGATTATGAAACATACCGCCAAAAAAGTTCGGCGCCTCTATCACGGTCAAGTTCTAGCAGGGTTTGCCGGGGCTGTGGCCGATGCTCTGACCCTATTTGAGCGGTTTGAAGGCAAGCTCGAGGAAAGCCATGGCAATCTGCCCCGGGCCGCGGTGGCGTTAAGCCGCGAATGGCGCACCGATCGCATGTTGGGAAAGCTCGAAGCATTGCTGGTAGTGGCCGACCGGGAGAACCTTTTCTTGCTCTCTGGCACCGGCGAGGTGATTGAGCCGGACGACGGCATTGTGGCGGTGGGATCGGGGGGCAGCTACGCGTTGGCTGCGGCGCGGGCCTTGGTGTCGGTGGATACTGGCCTGCCGCCTGATGAGCTAGTGCGGCGCTCGCTTGAGATTGCGGCCGACATCTGCATCTATACTAATCACCAGTTGACCATTGAAACTCTGCCTTAGGAGGCCGCTATGGACGAATCGCTGTTAACTCCAGCCCGGATTGTCGAAGAACTGGACAGGTACATTGTCGGCCAAAAAGAGGCCAAGCGGGCCGTGGCTGTGGCGCTGCGTCACCGTTGGCGCCGAAGCTGCCTCGACCCGGAACTGCAGGAAGAGATCACGCCGAAAAACATCCTGATGATTGGGCCCACCGGTGTGGGTAAGACAGAGGTCGCGCGCCGTTTGGCGCGACTCTTGCGGGTGCCCTTTGTGAAGGTTGAGGCGACGAAATTTACGGAAGTCGGGTATGTGGGCCGCGATGTGGATGCCATGGTGCGGGACTTGGTAGAGACCTCCATCCGCATGGTCAAGGAGGAGCGTAGTCAGCAGGTGAGGGAACGGGCGGAACGCATGGCTGAGGACCGCATTGTCGAGGTCTTGGCGCCGTTTCCGGAAGATTCCGGGTCTGCCAGCCGCAATCCCTTTGAGATGTTCTTCGGCGGATCGTCCAATCCCAGCAGTACCCACACGATCGATACCGAGGAGCGCCGCCGAATTGAGGAAGAGCGCCGCAAAATCCGGGAAAAGCTTCGCATGAAGGCGATGGAGCACGAAGTGATCGAGGTGGACGTGGAAGATCAGGGTCCTGCTTTTCCGATGATGGGGAACGTACCCAGCATGGAAAACCAGATGAACTTGGGCGAAATGTTTCAGGGCTTGCTACCCAAGCGTACCAAGCGGCGCAAGATGACCGTGGCGGAAGCGCGCAAGGTACTGACGCAGGAAGAGGCCGACAAGCTCATTGACGCGGATGCGGTGACCGCCGACGCAATTTGGCGGGCCGAACAGCAGGGGATTATCTTTATCGATGAATTTGACAAGATTGCCGGAGGCCAGGAGGGCACCCGCGGTCCCGACGTATCCAGGGAGGGTGTGCAACGGGACATTTTGCCGATTGTCGAGGGATCCACGGTGCAGACCAAGCACGGCCCGGTTAAAACTGACCATGTGCTGTTTATTGCCGCAGGCGCCTTTCACGTTTCTAAGCCTAGCGATCTGATTCCCGAACTGCAGGGCCGGTTTCCTATTCGGGTGGAGTTTGACGCCCTGACTGAAGAGGATTTCTACCGTATTTTGACCGAGCCTAAACACTCGCTAATCTTCCAATATCGTGCGCTTTTAGGGGCGGAAGGCGTCAGTGTGGAGTTTGACGAGAGCGCGCTCCGGCGGATGGCTCGCTATGCCTTTCAAGTCAATCGCGACAGTGAAAACATCGGGGCCCGGCGGCTCCACACCATTCTTGAGAAAGTGTTGGAGGAACTTTCGTTTAGTGCTTCGGAACTCGCGGGACAGACTATAACCATAACCGACCAGTACGTCGACGAACGCCTAGAACGGATTGCCGAGAACATTGACATCAATAGATATATACTCTGAATTTTTGTTTTCGTCATCACCTTTTTGCGTTTTGCATGATATAATTGTGCTGTGAAATTTTTAGACTTCATGTCGATCGAAGGGGGACACTGTCTTGGAAAAGCTATTAGACAAGTCTCGACGCATTAACCGACTCTTGCAGCGCTCTGCTGGCCATCCCGTGAACTTTGAAGAAATGGCGCAACTTTTGAGCGAACTGGTCCAGGCAAACGTCTACGTGGTCAGCCGGCGCGGCAAAATGCTGGGATATGCCTTATTGGATGCGTTTGAATGTGACGTCATGGTTAACGAAGTACTGACGCCGGAGGCTTTTCCGCAAAGTTACAACCAAGGTTTGTTAAAGATAGATGAGACGCTTCCCAACGTCTCCCAGGAAAAGCGCCAGTGCGTGTTCTTCCACGACAAGCCCTGCCTGTACGAGAACAAGATTACGACGGTGGTGCCGGTCAATGGGGGTGGTGATCGGCTGGGAACGTTGGTCATCTCCCGCTTTGGGCGTGAGTTTGACGACGAAGACCTAGTCTTGGCGGAGTACGGAGCTACCGTGGTGGCCATGGAGATCCTCCGGTCCAAGTCGGATGAACTGGAAATGGAAGCCCGCAAGAAGGCGGCGGTGAAGGTGGCCATTGACACTTTGTCTTATTCCGAATTGGAAGCGGTACAGCACATTTTCGAAGAGTTGGGGGGGCCTGAGGGACTTTTGGTCGCCTCCAAGATTGCGGATCGGGTGGGCATTACCCGTTCCGTCATCGTCAACGCGCTGAGAAAGTTTGAGTCTGCCGGCGTGATTGAGTCGCGATCGCTGGGAATGAAGGGTACCCACATTCGGGTCTTAAATGACCGGCTGTTGGATGAACTGAGGAAACTGCAGCGGTAGGAGGATCCAGATGACGACGGGCTGTCCCCAACGGGACGGTCCGTTTTTCTGCGCCGACGGGGGGTGACCGCAATGCTGTCAAGCTAAGGCGCGCCACCCAGGCCATCCAATTGGCCCCCGGGAAATTTCCGGGGCGGGGGACTTCAGCGCGCGGATCGAAGGGAAGGTGGACGGATTCTGTCGGGGACCGGGGTGAACGGCCACCGTCTGAGTCACGCAAACACGCTACCCAATGCTCAGAACCCAGGCAGACCCCGTGGGTCCGGGCTAATGGCAGGGGATACGCCATTTTCGGATGAAGGACGAGTGAGGTGCGGCGCGATCCGGGTACCGCTACCACAGACAACGCCGTTTCGTGAGCGATTATTTATTGGCTTTGGCGGAAAGGACCGACCGGGGATTTTGGGAACGATGTTGTGGGTTAACTCGATGATCAACTGGGCATAGGCCACTGCTTGTTGGTGGGGGTCCTCTTCCATGATAAACGCAATCTTCGTCTTAGACTGGGTTGACCGTGGTCGGTGCTACTTGCTACCCTATAACATGATTAGCATGGAGGAGGTGGGTTTGCTGTACGCCCCCACGAGCGACACCTTGGCTAAGCGCGTCAGCCTTTTGCGCATCGCATTTGGCATCATTTGGGCTATTGATGCGGCTTTTAAGTGGACGCCGTCGTTCCAACACAGTTATCTTGCGCAAGTTAAGGCCGCCGCCCAGGGCCAGCCGAGTTGGCTTGCGTGGCTTTTTCACGGGGCGGAGTCGGTCATTCGGATCGATCCCCGTGCCTTTGCGGTGGCGACCGCGATTGTGGAGAGTGCCACGGCTGTTGGGCTCATTTTGGGATTCGCGCGTCGCAGTGGTTATGTCATCGGCTTCCTCTTCAGCCTGGTAGTGTGGGCTTTGGCCGAAGGGTTCGGTGGTCCTTACACGGCCGGTAGTACTGATGTGGGTACCGGTATCATTTATGCTATCGTTTTTGCCGCTCTTTTCGGACTTGATCGGGCGGTGGGTCCCAGCCCCTGGTCCCTGGATTCGTGGCTTGAGCGTCGCTGGAAGTCATGGCAAGACGTGTCCGAACCCTCCCGTTCCTCGTCCCTTTAAGGTGAATGCCCCGGCGAAACAGCAGGAAGCAATCGGGGTAGGTGGCAAGGGCGCCCTAAGCGTACTCGAACGGCGCTAATTTCCACCCTTCCGCCCGCACCTGCTCGGGGTCATGACTAAAGAAGGGGCGCGCTCCGTGCTCGGCCAGCTTCAGGAGTCGTTTGAGCGATTTGCGTGCCAGAACGGGATCTTTGGCGGCGCCCAGCCGGTCCACGGAAAAGTGCGATCGGGTGTAGACGGCGTCAGAGGTGATGAGCACGGCCCGATCGGAGAGTTCGACCAGCAGAGATTGGTGTCCCAACGTATGCCCCGGAGTAAAGAGCAGAGTGACGCCTGGAGCTAACTCGGTATCTCCCGAGAACAACGTCAGCCGCGACGGGCCCGGGGGTTGGAAGGCCAGATCGGGATAGGTGGCGCGGTCGGTTTCCGCCGCGCGATATTCCGCCTCTTGAATGCCGAAGGCATTGTTGGTAAACGCTTCGTTGCCGCCAGCGTGATCGAAGTGGCAATGGGAGTTTACCACTAAATCAATGTCCAGTGGCATCAAATTAAGATTTCGCAGTTGGGCCGAAATATGATCATCCGGCGTCAGAACCGGTGTCAACAACGGCACAGCATCTTCCCCTAAGAGTCCCGCCGGATCGGTGCGGCAGCGGTGCGAGCAGCCGGTATCGAACAAAATCAGACTGTCTTTGGTGCGTACTAGGTAGGTGTAGACGGGGATGCGAAGCCGCCGCCCCCGCGGCGCTTCGGGTGACAAGACGGACAAGTCCGAGTGGAAAAATCCTGCGGGAATGATGGTGAGACTCATGCGTGAGGTCGCTCCTTTCGACGGGATATTCGCGGTTTTTGAGTAAATTTCCTGCTGTGCATCATATCCGGGCTCGGGGCGCATCCTACCCCCAGCTCTAACGAGAAGGATGATGTAGATGCGTTGGGCAAGCTTTATTCTGGCTGCGCTCTTTTCCTGGTTTCCGCTGCCTCACCATCGTCTCGCGGTCACCCGACCGGCACCGCTAATTAAGCAGGTACTAACCACTAAGAAGGTGGTGGCGCTCACCTTCGACGATGGACCGACCGCCAACTGGACGCCCAAGGTTTTGCAAGTGCTCAAAGAAAATCATGTGAAAGCTACGTTCTTTGTGATTGGAAATCAAGCCGTGAAGCGACCGGCTCTTGTCAAAGAGGAAGTGGACGCCAAAATGGAGATTGGCAGCCACGGGTACGAGCACAAGATTTTGCGCCATAGTAGTGCGGAGGTGGTTAAGCAGGAGGCTCAACAAAATGAAGTGCTCCTTACCTCGCTCGGCGTGCCCAAGCCCACGCTCTACCGGCTTCCCGCCGGTGCCTCGGACTCCACCGCGCTTCGGGTGCTGGGTCAGATGGGCTACAAGGTTATCGGCTGGTCGATTGACACCCGAGACTGGCGCCGGCGGTACACGGCGGAAGACATTGCCAAGCAGGTAGAAAATGAGGCTAGCCCGGGTGCCATCATCATTTTCCACGATGGCCCCAACTCTTCAGAGGCCACGGTGGATGCGGTAAAGCAAATCATCCCCGCGTTAAAAACGCAGGGATATCAGTTTGACACCGTCAGCCAGCTGTTAAAGCTGGAGAAATTTGCGGGGCGATAAGTCAGCATATCGAGCTCCATGGGCCCGGCACTCAAATGTCCCATAGTTTGGCGAGTTCCGGCTTGGAATGACCAATCGTCCGTTGCGCCCTATGGCCGTCCTTTCCTTTTTGCTTGTTGACGTAGGTTTTTGCCCTTCCGCCAGGTTGTACCCCTTGTACCCCTGCCATGGGGCGCCCGAGGCTTGGAAAAAAGGCCTTCCGGGATGGTCGGATGCCATTTTGTGGGGGGCGGTAAGATGCGGCCTCCATCGGCACACAATGACATGTTCCAGGTGCCAAAACCTTCATGCGATCAATCCCGCGTCGCAGGTTTTGTTGAATGATTGTCCTCAGCTGATTGTAGACAACATGAGAATAGACGGGCGTTTAAGGGATTCTGTCTCGTCGGCCGATCTTGCTGACCTCTAAAAAATTCCTGCGTGAACCGTCGGGTTTGGGCTAACACTGGAAGATGAGGTGACGCCGGTGAGAATAATCGCGCAATGGTGGAAAGCAGGGGTCGTGTCGGTGGTGAGTGGTTTATTGGCGTTGGGCTCGTCAGCAACGCTCTTGGTCCATGCCGAGGCACCACCACTGCAGGTAATCGGCTTTTGGGCGAATGACGCCACGTCCGGTTTAAACGGCCTATATAAATATCCACGATCAATTACCTGGTTCGCACCCTTCTGGTATTCGGTTGACGCTCAGGGCCGGCTGATTAATCGGGTTGACACCAAGATTCTGGCCCAAGTGCGGGCCCACCATATCCCCATCACACCCTTGGTCAATGACGGAACCGGAACCCAGGCTTTCCTGGCCAGTAGCTCGACGCAGATCAGCGCCGCACGCAATATTGCCGACATGGTAAAAAAGGAACACTTTCAAGGGGTCTGCATCGACTTCGAGCCGCCGCACACGTCATTGGCCAAAGAGCTAGATGCGTTTTCGCGGGATTTGCGTGACTTTCTCCCCCACGGAGCGGTGTTTACCATGTCGGTAGTTCCGCATTCCGCGGGCGCCTATAACTGGAAACAACTCACGCCGGAAGTTAACCAATTTGTTCTGATGAGCTATGACCAGCATGACGACGGTTCCTACGCCGGGCCTGTGGCCGCAACCCCCTGGGTGCAGAGCATCCTGGCACGGATGGAACGGTCTGTGCCGGGATACAAAATCGACTTAGGTGTAGCGGTCTACGGCTATACTTGGCATGCAGGCAGCACCAAGGCGACCACCGTGCCTTTCAACGCGGTGACCCCGACCATGCGCAGTCATGCTAAATGGGACACCCTGGACCAGGAAACCTACGCAACCTACCCCAGCGCTGGCGGAAAAATCATTGCCTGGTGGGAGTCACTGCAGGGCATGAACCAGAAGATCAACCTGGCCAAGCGAGATCATGTGGCTGGTATTGCACTCTGGCACACGGGTTATGCCAATGATGCGGTGTATCAGCTTTTGCTGCACCAGATCGGTAAACAACCATAAGAGAAATACCGGGTTCGACAGAGGATACTCCTTGTCCGCACATTAGATTTGTGCTTTGGCTAACGCGTGCTTTCGCTAATATTAAGTTCTCGCAGGTACGCCCTCTCGCTACTTATCGGTCTTTGTGAGGGTTTCGACAAGATCCGGGAAGCTCCGTCTCTTGGGCTTAAGCAGGGTGCGCTTCGAACGCCCATGCGGCAACGAGTCCAAGTCATAGCAACAACTGCCCGACAGCTACTCCCAAGACGGTCCGCCCATCGGGGTCGCGCGAGACTCGTACAACGCCATGCCTCACCCGCTCGCCTATTGCCCAAAGAGTGCATTCTCCGTGAAATCCTCGCTACCCGAACAAGAAGACGGGAATCTCTCTGAACGTATTTGTTGAGGACTTTCGGAGCGGCTCATGTGGACCCCTCTGCTATAATCGGGAAAGCGAAGGGGGAGACGTGATGAAGGCCGTATTGTTTGATGAGTTTGGCGATGAGAGCGTTTTGGCCTATCGAGAGACGGATACGCCCGAACCGGGTCCAGGCGAGGTACTGGTGAGGGTGTCGCGGGTCGGGGTCAATCGGCTGGATTTGATGGCCCGTGTGGGACAGGTGGGAAAGATTTCCCTGCCGCATATTTCCGGCTCTGAAGTTGCTGGAGTTGTAGAAAAAGCCGGGCCACTATCGTCGGTGCCGGCTGGGCTGCGGGTGGCGGTTGCACCTTACTTATACTGCGGTCAGTGCGAGTCATGCCTTCGCGGCGAAGAAAACGTGTGCCTCAAAAGCGACATCTTAGGGCTTGGCTCGATGGGAGGCTATGCGGAGTATGTGGTGGTACCGGAAAAAAGTCTGGTGCCGGTTCCCCAAGGAGTTAGCGATAGCGCTGCGGCTGCGGTAACCCTGTCCACAATTACCGCTTGGCATATGCTGGTGGAACAAGCACGGGTCCGCCCCGGAGACGTCGTTTTAGTATGGGCGGCGGGCTCGGGCGTAGGCAGCGCTGCTGTACAAATCGCCAGGCTTCAGGGTGCTGAGGTGATTGCCACGGCCGGGAGCGACGAGAAAGTGTCTCGGGCCGTGTCTCAATACGGGGCGAAGTGGGGAATCAACTACCGCCGGCAGGACGTGGTCGAGGAGGTCAGGCGCATCACCCACAAGCGCGGGGTGGATGTGGTGTTTGAGCACCTAGGAGCCGACACCATGGCGTCCAGCCTCAAGTGCCTGGCGCGCGGCGGCACCGTCGTGACCTGCGGCACCTTGACCGGAACTCGGACCGAGGTGGATTTGTGGTCGCTGTTCGCCAAGGAGTTGCGTTTGGTGGGGTCGTACGGGGGCACCCGGCGGGACTTGGCCGATGTCTTGAAGCTGGTAGCCGACGGACGGCTAGAGGCGGTGATAGATCGGGAAATGCCCTTAAAAGAGGCTGCCCAGGCGCAGGCTCGTATGGCCGGGCGCGGCCAGTTCGGCAAAATCTTATTGGCGCCTTAGTCGCCAGACGACTAAAAATACCCAGGAAAATTGTAGGAAATAAAATGTTGTCTGTCGAAATTCTCATTTGTCAGTAATCCGTATGAACCGCCGAATTCGACAGGGCTCCGAGGCTGACTCTCGGGGCCGTGTCATTTTTTATGCGGCGATAGGCAACACTGAACAGGGAAGCATGTTAAGGGAGGGGTTGTCGCGCGTTCCAAGGACTTTTGGAAGGACAATGGACTGTTCGGCGCGGCGTCTCTCATCGCCGGTCTTTTTAACTATCTATATCACGTCGTGCTGGCTCGTGTGCTGGGGCCGGGCCACTATGGCGACTTGGCCACATTTCTCAATGTCACCGCCTTTTTAGTGCTGCCGGGGCCGGTCATCACTCTCCTGTACACCCGAATTGGCCGCAGGCGGGGCCCGGCGTCGAAGCAGGAGTCGCTCTGGCTTTGGAGCAGCGGTCTGGCGCTCTGGATCTCGCTGGCGCTATTTTCTCGCCCGCTCGGCCATATGCTTCATGTGAGTCCGTTTCTCCTCATTGTGTTCAGCCTGGAAGTGGTTCCGTCGCTGGCGTTGGCGGCCAACATGGGGGTCTTGCAGCGGGTGCGGTGGTACCTCAGGGTCGGGTTCCTCACTGTCCTTATTACCGCGTTTCGCGTGATTGCCGCCGCCATCGCCGTGTTTGTGCGGATTTACCCACTGTTCTTGGTTGGCATCTTAGAAGGACTGGCCGCCTTCATTACCTTTTACGTGAGCCGTCGCTGCGCCGCCCAGGCTCCCTGGGTGGGTGAGCCTTCCAAAGCAGAGGTCATTTCCGGCACCGCTGTCGTAGGGGTGATTAACTCATTGTTTGCCATCGCCGACGGCCTTTTGGCGAAATATTCGCTAGGCCCGTTGGCGGCCGGGCAGTTTAACGGGATGGCCACCATCGGCCATACGGTTCAGTTCATTTCGGGAAGCTTCGGCACGGTGATGTTGACCTCCATTATTACCGATCCCACGCGGCGGTTCCGCTTTTTAGCGCTGACCGGCATCGTTTACGGGGGGCTGGCCGGTTTAGCGGAATATCTCTTTCTGGCCCACCGCCGGTGGGTGGTAATGACGGTACTGGGCGGTCACTTTGCCCCGGTTATGGCGTGGCTCCCGTATTACGGATGGGGTATGATAGCGTTGGGTTTGATTAATATCGCCATGCTGTATTCGGTGGCGTCGAAACGATGGGAAGCTATTGCCACCACAAGCCTGGGACTGGGCGTATGGATTTGGCGGCTATCTCACTCGCACAGTGTCGGCGCCTTTGTTCGAGCCACGACCAGCACCATGGCGGCAGTTTGTGTGGCGACGGCAGCCATTATGGTGGCTGTGGAAATCAGGCGGACGTCCCGCGGCCCTCTGAAACGGCAGGTGAGGGTGTAGGGAATCAAAAGGAGGACAATCCTGTGCTGACGGTGGGTCAAGCGCTGGAAGGATCGGCACGGCGGTATCCCGACAAGCCGGCCTTAATTTTTGGCACTGAGATGCGCACGTACCGAGAACTGAACCAACGGGCTAATCGCATGGCGCATGCTTTTTTGGCTCAGGGCTTAAAGCCCCAAGATCGGGTCGCACTGCTGCTGCCGAACGGCTTAGCCATGGCAGAGGCGTATTTCGCTTTGGGTAAGGCGGGTCTGGTTGGGGTGCCGCTCAACCTGCGTTGGCAGCCCGGCGAAATCATCTACGCAGTGATGGACGCCCAAGTGTCGATGGTGTTGGCCGATCGGGAATTGGCGCCGCTGCTAAATCAGGCTGCGGGTACGATGCCGGTTTTTTACACGGGCGGCTACGATGATCCCAGACGGGACTGGGATCGAATCAGCCAAGGGCAGCCCGATGGGGTGACCGACGTATTCATCGGCGAACAGGATCCCTGGGTGATTGTGTACACTTCGGGCACTACTGGACGCCCCAAAGGCGCGGTGCGTTCGCATTATTCCAATGTCATCATTGCGCTGGAGTTGGTCTCGGAGCTGGGTATCACCGCTAAGGACATCGGCTTTGCCATTTTGCCCATGTTTCACGTCAACTCAATGTGGTTTGTCACCTTATCGTTGGCCGTGGGCGCTACTTGCGTCATCTATCCCCATCGCAGTTTTCACCCTCAGCATGTCATCGACGAGATGAACCGGCACAAGGTGACCTACAGCATGTTTGTGCCCACGCTGTTAACCTTTTTGGCCGATGCGGTCGAGCAGGGGAAAATCGATGCGGAGTCGCTCCGGGTGATGATGACCTCGTCGGCACCGCTCGATCCCACGCTCAGGGATCGACTCCTCCGCGGTTTTCCCAATGTTGAGCTCTATGACGTCTACGGCGCCTCTGAGTTAGGTGCGTCTACCCTAATCCGCCATGAAGTCGGCGGGATTGTTGGATCGGTCGGATATCCCGCCATCGGGCAAGAGGTGCGGGTCTTGGATGAAAATAAGCAACCCGTGGCACCGGGGGTAATCGGGGAGGTCTTTCTGCGTGGGCCGTCACTCATGACAGAATACTGGCGAAATCCGAAGGCTACGCGTGAGTCGTTTACCGAAGATGGTTTTCTCACGGTCGGCGATATGGGATATCTGACTCCCGAGGGGGTGCTGTATCTGGTCGACCGGAAGAAGGACATGATTATCGTGTCGGGCGAGAACGTCTATCCTACCGAGGTGGAAAACGTGCTACTAAGCCACCCGGCGGTGGCGTTGGCCGCAGCGGTGGGAATACCGGACCCTCGACGTGGTGAACGAGTGGCGGCGATGGTGGTGACGCGTCCAGGCAAATCGGTCGAGGTCGCTGAGTTGGAAGAGCTTTGCCGACGGAACCTGGCCGATTACAAACGCCCCTTCGCCATCGAGGCGGTCGAGGAGCTGCCGCTGGGGCCCACTTCGAAAGTCGTGAGACGACTGGCACGTGATCAGTGGATGGAGCGCCATGCGGTAACATAGCGAAATGCGGGAACCTCCACCTAGCTTGCTTTTTGCTATGGCGGCGAGCGCGCCAGTGCTCGACGGCGGGGCGGTCACGGTGGGACTGGAGACGACGGTGAGGGCGGCATGGTAGCACCCACCCCGAAAAAGCGTCATCGGTACGCATAGGCATTCTGCTGACTCTGCCATGTCCCAAGTCGCAGCGTCCCCATCCATCGCGCCGCATCGGCATTCAGCAGTGACTTTCAACCTGCGCACCCCGGATAGAGGCTTCACGGCGACACCTTAGATGTGCCCCTTGCCGCATGAACCATAAGGTATCGGCGTAGAATTGCTGGATGAAGGCATCAGTAGGTGAAGGCTGCGGGTCGCAATTTTTCCCGGGTTTCGGCAAAGGTTTCTTTCCTGTTATACCCGGGCAGAGGCAGGAAGAGTTCTCAAAATGGCGAAGACCTATCGCAAGGACGGTCGTATCATGGTATCGGAGAATTGCAGAGCGAGGTGAGCGGAATGAAATTGGCTGAGGCACTGGCCGAGCGCAAGGCGTTGTCTGACCGCGCAACAGCGCTGGCCCAACGGGCCCGCCATAGCGTCATTGCACCTGAAGGCCGCACGCCAGTGGAAGCGGTCGCCGAAATACTGGTGGAAATTGAACAGGCGCTAGAGCGCTGGGAGGAGCGCGTCGTGCAAATAAACCGGACCAACGTGGAGGTGCGGTTGGGCAACGGGCTTACACTGATGGAGGCGCTTGCCCGGCGCGACCGCTTGACCCGGCAGATCGCCATCCTTATGGAACTTATGCAGGTGGTGACCGGGGGACCGCACGAACGGTTTGCCATGGTTCCACGGGAAATACCCATGGTGCCCACAATAGATATGAGCGGGCTGCAGGGTCGGATTGATGCTATGTCCGGCGAGCGGATGGCTCTCGATCTGGCGATTCAGCAGGCGGGCTGGGTAAACGACGTTAAGTGATCCAGGCGTGGTGTAGTGGTGCAATACGTTCCATCTCCAAAGTCCTGCGGACGCTGGAGAAACCGGCACTCCTTCGGCCCTCGCACAGTGCAAAGGGTACAGCGCACAGGGGCAGAGGATACAAGGCACGGTGCACTTTGGGACGTGTGGCTCATGAGGGTGGGATTGGGGATGGTTGGATACGGTGTCGAGAATCCAGTGATGACGGGCTGACTGTTCGGCCCGTCACGGTGTCTAGGCTGCACTGACCGGAGAGTCGAGGCCAGGGGGCCGCGGTCACCGGGAATACCCGGCTCAACAGGGTGGCTCTCTTGCGGTATCATGGGACTACGCCATGAGGGCGAATCTTCCAGTGAGGTGATGGAGTGGTAGCAACGAAACTTGCTAGCGTGACAACATTGTGGAACGGCGTCAAGATGCCGTGGCTGGGCCTAGGCGTGTGGATGGCCCGTGATGGTGACGAGGTCAAGCAGGCTGTAAAAACGGCCCTTCAGCTCGGATATCGACACATCGACACTGCCGCCGCGTACGGCAATGAGGTGGGAGTGGGGGAGGCCATTCGCGAGAGCGGCGTGCCCCGCGCCGAGATTTTCGTCACGACCAAAGTGTGGAACGGGGACCAAGGTTACGAATCGACGCTGGCCGCGTTTGACGCCAGTCTGAGTCGGCTGGGGCTCGAGTACGTGGATCTCTACCTTATCCACTGGGCAGTGCCGGGAAAGTACATGGACACCTGGCGTGCTTTGGAAACCCTGTACCGAGACGGCAAGGTGCGAGCTATCGGCGTGGCCAACTTCCAGCCGGAGCATCTCGAGGAGGTGATGAGCCAGGGGAGTGTCAAGCCGATGGTCAATCAGGTGGAGCTTCATCCATATCACACCCAAGATCGCCTCTGGAACTTTTGCCGTGAACACAACGTTCAACTGGAGGCTTGGAGCCCTCTTTTTCGCGGCGGCGAACTCTTAAAGGAGTCGGTGCTGGCGGAGATTGGCCGAAAGCACGGCAAGAGCTCAGCTCAAGTCGTGCTGCGTTGGAACTTGCAGCGGGAAGTGGTCACGATTCCAAAGTCGGTCCATGGCGAGCGGATTCGGGAGAATGCCGATCTGTTCGATTTCGCCCTGACCGAAGAGGAAATGGCGTGGATTAGCGGGCTCAACCAAAGCCGCCAGGTGTTCGACTACGACCCATATGACGTCAATTTCTAGGAAGTGCTTCGCGTAAATCGCCTGCCTAATTTCGGCGTTATTCCCATGCCGCGGAGAATGAGAACATAGGCGACGAGCGCGGCCAGTGCGGTCAAAAGCGTGCCGCCCACTAGCGCGACCCCAAAAGGCGTTGCCTGCAGCCGAAAGATAAATACGCCGCCGAATAAGATGGCGCAGAACACGGCCAGAGCGGCGGTTTGTGCTAGGGCAAACTTGAGACGGGGGGCGGGATTGCCCCCCCGGGCGTACAGCCACGATCCCAGTCCCAGCATACGAACCCAGGAAGCCAGCGAAGTGGCCAAGGCCAGCCCAGCGGCATGCATGGGATGGATCAAGACAAAGTCGCCGACCACGTTGGCGACAATGGCCACGACGCTCATCATGGCCGGAACTTGGGTTAGCCGCTGAGCGAAAAGACCGCGGCTAAAGAGGGTGCCCAGCGCTCCCGAGGGCAGCCCGATGGCCCAGTACATCAAAAGCGGCGCCGTAACCGCTGTTGACTGGCCGTTGAAGGCACCGTGCTGATAGAGGGTGCGAACAATCGGTGCCCGAAGAATCACAAATCCTAAACAGAGCGGCATAATCACCATGGTCACCAGCTCGAATCCGCCCTCAAGGCCCTTGCGAAAGCCCGCATCGTCATCGGCGTTGAATGCCTTAGAAAGCTGGGTGTAAAGCGGCGAGATGATCGGTGTGATCAGAAGGTTGATGGGCAGGGTTGCCAGCACGTTGGCGAAATTCAGCGCCGCGATGCGGCCCACCGTCAGGGTCGAGGCGAAGATTCGGTCGACCACCGTGCCCCCCACGGTGGCACCATGCGAGACCAAGAAGGGCACTGCCAAACGGGCACTTTGCCGAGTCCAGGGATGGGAGGCGGTGAAGCGCGGTCGAAGCCTGATGTTGTGGCTGGCTAAAGTGGGGACGAGGTAGGCGACCTGAGCCACTTGAGCGGCCACAAAGCCGATGGCGACACCCGTGATGCCAACCCAGAGTCCCAACGCCACGATGCCGACCAGCCGGAAGACGTTGATGATGATGGGCGTCACGGTAGCCGGCACAAATATGCGCTTTGATTGTAAAATGCCGTTGATCAGTGCCCCGAGTCCGGTAAACGGAAGTGTGGGCAGCATGATGCGGAGCATGATGACCGACAGGTGATAACGAAGGCCGGTAAAGCCCGGCGCAATCCAGTGAATCAGCTGGGATGACACGATCTCGCCGACGACGACTAAAATGATAGATCCGGAGACAATCCAGGTAAAGACCTCGTCCATATAGACCTGGACACGCTCACCGTTGTTTTCCACCTCGATGTGACCGGAGAGCACTGGTACCACCACATTGGTGATGGTGTTGGAGACAAGGCCGTACATGAGGTTGGGGATAATGCTGGCCATGAGCCAACTGTCCGTGGTGGCCTGCGTTCCGAAGATGGCCGCCATGGAAAATTCCCGTAGAATCCCGAATACCTTGGAAATGAGACTCCCGACCATGAGCACGACCGTGGAAAAGGCACGGGATGCCGGGCTGTTCAATCGCTTGAGCAATCGTCGAAGAGAACTATGCGCGTTCGCGGCGAGCCTTCCTCCATGGGACCAGTATCCATCTTAGTGTAGCGATCTTTGGTGCCCTGCGGCAACTGAGGCCAGGGCGCCGCCTTAGGGTTTGGATAAGGTTGCGTCGTGATGTCCGCAGTATCGAAGGATAATTGTATCAGGTTTTTCGTAGTGGAATGTGATCCGAATGTCCATATTGGCGCTGGCCTCGAAAACGTGGGAACAGCCCTCCATCTTTCTTGTCCGCAAGGACGGATGGTGAGGGTTGTTCAACAACAGTCGCAAGGCTTTGGCTACTGCCTTTTGAGATTTCGGATCCAACGCGGCCAAACTCTGATCAAAACGGGTGGTGGGTTTAAGGATCATCGGGTCTTAGTCGTGGTCCACGTGAAGCCGATCAAGATAGGTCTTCAAATCATCCTCGCTCGCAATGGTACTGACACGGCCGCTTCGTACATCGTCCTCGGCCTCTTTCTCCGCGTGTTGCCAACGTTCAGTCCAGAACCATGCCTGGGAGCGCGGAATCGATAGCATCGGCTCCATCACGATTCGCCCGTCAACAACCTTCACTTCAAACTCCACGCCTTCTTCCAGTTCAAGCGAATCGACAATTGACTTGGGCAGCACGATTTGCGATCGCTTGCCCAATTTTGCTTTTATCATATAGTTACCTCCGTTCAGTTCTTCTGCACTGACTCGACAAGTATGCTGACTCTTAATCTGATCTATTCAGACAAGGGTTGTATTCTGATTTTCCGATTTCATGATAACACAGAGCTTCATTCAACCATGCGATCGGCACTTAGGCGGCGTGGAATTTTCATGAATTGAGTTGCGGCGGGATCACGTAGTTCCACTCTCCGTGAAAGGGGTTTCGGATAAGATTGAGCGCGTTTAAGGTCTCGTCAGCCACCTTGCGGCCTTTCTCGTAGGTACGTTCATCCAGTGCGGCTTGGACGACCGCTCCGCCTCGGCGGGTGCGCCGCGTATGGCCAATGCATTGGACCACCGTTTCAAACGTCTTCGTCGGCCGCCCGCGCCAGTTGATACTTATGGCACTGAATAGCTCGTGCTCGATGGCATATGTGGAGCGGTGGGTTATGGTAAGTTAGTGGCTACAGTTCAATCGCCAGACGCAAAGTAGTTTCAAACGCTCTACATAATTGCTGGTGTCGGTTCGGAATTAATTTGCCTATTCGGCCACTTATCGTCGGTTTGACACCCGTGAACTGAATACATGTTTAGGTTGTGCACTAAAATAGACCGTAATGGCTCTGGAGACTCTTGCCACCAGAGCGAATTCCTCTAAATGTTATGTTAAGTTCTATGGGCTGCAATTACGGTATATCAACACTTCCCGGCTCCCACTCACCATAACCGACAGCTACACATAATCTAATGTAGAGATCTAGAATAGATGGCATTCCACTTGCTCGTGCCGGGGGAAAGTGACTGACGTGAATCTCCAGTCCGGTGTCGTTGGCGAAGGCTTGGAGTTCGGCTTTGAAGAGCTTTAACCAATGGTCGTTGCGCCCACCGCCGTCGGCAGTGAGATAGAGGGCGGTGGCCTCGGGATACTGCTGTGGGCCCGTCAGGTCTCACCATCGCCGGGCGCTCATGAGTGCGAATTCCGCAGTGTCGTGGCTCATCCCCACATTCGCAAGTCCCCCCCATCGGTCGTGACATCATAGACGCCATAGACATTGACTTCGGGCGGGGTCTCCTGGGGATGCCATTCGCGTTCCGGAAGTTACTACCGCGCCGCCTAGGACCTACGCTAGAGGGATCATGCTTGGACAAGAAGGGTCACTAAACGGGAAACGGAGGCACAGTTCAGCGTTCATCCGTTCGGAAAGAAAGACCGATGCACCAACTACGGAATGGGGCTATATTGACCAAGCGTCGGATTGGGGTTCCCCCTGTCTAAACCGACATCGTATACTTCTCCCGTGCTCGTGTTTTTCGCTTTGGCGTCGCCCGCGTATTGCCACAATGCGGTCGCTTGTCCGATGGGCACGCTGGTGCTGGTGTAGTGTAGTGCGTGTCCCAACTGCTTGGCAACGGTGGAGGCGTGCCGGTGGGGTCGATGTAACTCGACACGGCCACAAATTGTGGCGCAAAAGCCATATTGACTCTTACACTTGTTAACGGAGTTCTACGTGTTGTAATAGTTTTGGGCGCTATAAAATCACCCCAGCCAAATAGTGTGTTGTTATTATTCGGATCTCCGATGCCGTTGATCATGGCCGCTATATATATTCACCTGCCGTGGGGCGGATGTTAATAGAAGATGAACCAACGGCGTCCCCTGCCCGAGCTTACGTACTGCCGCGCCGCTAATTAGGTACGTGTGCGCTGCAGGCGGCCTTGGTTTTGACGGAGGTCTCCGCCACCGGCTGGGGCACGGGTGCGGAATTTAGCGGTTATCCAGTAGATAAATCCTGCCACCGCGATGCCGACCATCCAGGAAATGTCGCCGTTATGGAGGAACCGGGAAACCGGACCTTCGAAATAAGCGTTATGCATAAAAGGGATCTCCCAGGCAAAGCCGATGATATAAGCGGCGATAGCGTTGACATTGACTTGGCCGTAGCGGCCGTTGGGGCGGAAGATGTCTTGGATATCATATGTTCCGTGTCGCACCAGGTAGTAGTCGGTAAGGTTGATGGCGGTCCAGGGCACGAGAAAGTCAATCAAAAGGGTGAGAAAGGTCTCGAAGCTGGCCAAAAGCGCGCTCTTGTCGAAGAAGGAGACATAGGTGGCGACGATCGTGATGGGGATGATGAACTTGACGCGAAGCGAGAGCGTCGGCTTCCAGCGGCGATAGAAGGTGCTGACGATGGTGAGAGTGGACATGAACGCCCCATAGATGTTCAGCGCGTTGATGCTGATGATACCAAGCCAAGCTGCCAGCAGGACCGCGATGGCCATGATGGGCGAAACGTGTAGCCCGAGGTGAAAAAAGCCGCGCACTGGGTCGGTATGCGGCGATTCGGTCTGCACCAAGGCCCCTAGCAACATCATCCAGATGTTTGAAAGGACCACCCCGATGTAGGAGTACCAGAAGGTGGTGCCGATAGTGGTCTTGGCGGGAAGATAGCGGGAGTAGTCGGCCACATAGGGGGCATAGCCGAGCGTGTTGATCACCGCCAAAGAGATCGCCAGCAAAAATGGGCCTGTCATGAACTGGCCGTGGACAGCAGCGTGGTGGAGTCCTCGGCCCAACCCCGGGCCCCAGATTAATAGACCAGTCACCACTGCAAAGACAGCGGTGAAAAAGTAGGCCATGGCGCGATTGAAGCGGTGAATAAAGGTGTAGCCGCCCAACACCAGAATCAAATCAGCGGCGGCGCAGATGAAGATGCCGACATGGACCGGAACGTGGAACAGGAGCGACAGGGCATCCGCGCCGATGACGGCGCCAGCCGCGTAAAAGCCGAAATACATGGCCACCACCATAACGAGCGGAATCACGGCGCCGTAGTAGCCAAACTGCGCCCGGCTTTGGATCATCTGGGGGATGCCCAAATGAGGCCCTTGGGCGGAGTGGTAAGCCATGAAGACGGAGCCTAGCAGCGACCCGGCCACGATGCCCACGGCCGCCCAGAAAAAGGCGAAGTGCGGGTAAATCGTGAGAATGCCGGTGGTGACCACCGCCATTTGGGCGTTGGCCCCAAACCACAGGAAAAATAAATCGGCTGCCTTGCCGTGTCGAGCGGACAAGGGGATGAAGTCGATGCTGTGCGTCTCAAGTCTGATTCGCCTCGTCATGTCGAGTGCTCGCCTCCCAGTGTTCTTCTTACGGTTTCCCAGCCGGTGGGAAATATCCACCATGTGTTGACAACTAGCGCTGCTGACGCCGCCTGCCCGTATCGGATGCGCGGCATACAAATTTTGGGGCCGCTGGGCTTCGTGGTCGGAAGTCTCATCTTCTACTGGAGCGGTTGGGACATCAATCGTTGGATGGCCGGCCTCTTAATTGCGGGGGCGATCATCTATGTGGTCTATGGGCTCCGCCGGATGGACCACCCGGTGCAAGACATCAAGTCGGGCCTTTGGCTTGCGGCCTATTTTGCCTTCATGCTGGCCGTCGCCTACCTGGGCTCTTCGCGCTTTGGTGGTATCAATGCTATCCCTGCACCTTGGGACCAAATCGCCGTTGCTGTGGCCTCCCTCGCCTTCTATTACTGGGGTGTTGCCTCCCGAAGGACGCTGTCTTTGGAGGAGATTCGAATGTTGAGATCAGAACCCGGGCACCCAGGGGCAGCGGATCCGGGTGAAAAGCTACGAGAATTGTCGTAGTGAGGGTGAACGGCCTTCCCCGCCGGGCAGGCCAGCGCCTTCCATATAATTTCCAGTGCATTGCTGGCGCAGCCGTGTTTCCCACAGAAGACCAGTGGCTCAGGTGGCCCGCCAGCTCAGGAGGTCTATGTTTCACGTGCTTCGGACGAAACACGTATGGCCAATAGGTGCTTGCCGATGATTGTGGAAGAGACGCACCGCGTGTATCAGCCGCTGGGCCTCTGGTCACGTCTTACGCGCGGATACTAACATCTTCGTCCGAGGCGCCAGGATGGCGTTAGTGTGGGGCGGCGCGCGGAGTACGGGGCCACGAGGATTTGTAACTGATGGGGGCGGTCTGTCTCTCCACGACGCCGTATAGCGGGAATCATCAATTCACCTCAAGCGTCTGAGGCACATGACCTCGGTCGCGAGCGCTGAGGTAAAGGCGTCGACAGGTGTGGGCGGCCATCAGGAAAGGGGCAAACACGCGGAAGCGAGCGACAGATACCGAATCCCTCATCGGAGACTTCGAAAGGGTCGTCAACGCCCCGGGGGAGACCCAGCGTAGTGCAGCCAGTAACCGTGCTAACCGGTGTGAATCCGGTCGCGCGGACTGCCCGTCCGAGCGCGTAGTCAATCGTGTCAAGTCTCACACGATTTGGCGCAAAAATCGGCCATTTGTCTCAAATTAGTTGTCGCGTTTCTCGTGTGGGTTCCAAGTACTGCGCAAGATTACCGAGAGACCGACGCTCTTTTTGCCACGGGCTCTAGAGCGTCTTCAGACTGGGACTCTTGGGGCGGGAACCGCGATTGAAGGCATCCATCTTGGGCGACATGAACTGGGAAAGAGGCGCCAAGAAAATCACCAGCTCGGGAGAGCCGTCCGCTTCCAAACCTTTGTGTCACGGCTAGTGGCTGCGTTTAATGGCGCGGACGAACTCTTGGACGATATCGTCCGGGCTTTCCATACCAACTGAGACACGCACCAGATCGGAGGTAATTTCCCGTTGGGCACGCTCTTCTTGCAGGAGGGCGGCATGGCAGTGCAGCTCTGGCAGTGAGACGATGGTTTCGGTGCCGCCAAAACCGGCGCCAACCATGGTAAAGCGGAAGTTCTTGGCCATAGTTTGAACCCACGCGGGATCTTGCAGCCGAAACGTGACCATGGCGCCAAATCCTCCGATGCTTAGGACGGCGATGTCATGTCCAGGATGGTCGGGAAAGCCGGGATAATAAACTTGAACGACCTCAGGCAAGCGCGTCAGGGCCGAGGCTAAGGTCTGGGCGCTAGCCTGAGCCCTTTCCATGCGTAGTGGAAGCGTACGAATGCCCCGCAGCACCTGGTATGAGTCGTCGGGGGACAATGCCATGCCGCACGCATTTTGGATAAAGTACAGGCGTTTGGCTAGCTCAGCATCCCTGGCCACCGCCACCCCGGCGGTTACGTCGGAATGACCTGAAAGCATCTTAGTGGCCGAATGAATCACTAAGTCCGCACCCAGTGTCAAGGGCTGTTGTAGGTACGGGGTAAGAAAGGTATTGTCTACCAGAGTCAGCAAACCACGACTTTTAGCCCAACTGGCCACTTGGGCGATGTCGGTCACCCGTAAAAAGGGGTTGGAAAAATTCTCGACCAGAACCGCCTTGGTGTTGGGCCTCAGCGCGTCATTGACAGCAGAGAGATTATCGGTGTCCACATAGTTCACCTCAATGCCAAACCGCTGGAACACCCCACGCAGTACCCGCTGAGTGCCGCCCTGGCAGTCCCGCGTGACAATAAGGTGGTCTCCTGCCGAAAACAGCATGAAGGCGGCGGTGAGGGCCGCCATCCCCGAAGAGAAGGCAAAGCCGCGTACGCCCTGTTCCAGACCGGCCAGCGCCTCTTCCAAAGCCGCCCGGGTTGGATTGCCGGAACGCGCGTAGTCATAAGGCGGGGGATTCCAAGGATCGGCCTGATGATAGGTGGTGGCGCGGAAAATAGGGGGCGTCAGCGCATAATATGGTGCGTTCAGCCCTTCCTGGGTATGTACAAAGCCCGTATCTTTTTTCTGCTTCTCGTTGGTCATCTTTCCTGTCCTTTCCGCTATAACATGCGTAGACTGGTCTGCGCAAGTCTCCATCAAAGCCTGGCGATCTGGCCATTTCTAAACACCTCAAAGATTATTCGCGGCTCGTCCCGGGCTGCATCCCGTGACGGTTGCCCGCCATTCACCTCTCCGCCAGGGTGGGGAGTACAACGACCGGGAATGCCTCCGGGGACGAACAGTCATCGCTCCCTCGGGAGTCAACCGCCGTAAGCAGGTAAGCGGGCTTTGCCATTCAGGCGACAATGATCTTTTTCCGTCACTAATCAGCGCCAGCATTTTGCCTGAAACCCAAACGTTTTGCAGTCTTCGGGCGGGGGATATTTAAGCGTTTATGGAATTCAGTCTGAATCACCCGCCAACCTCCGCCCGCCGAGTATCAAGAAAAAATCACCGATCCCTTCGCTCTCGCTGCGATGGGGCTCCTTACGCAGGGGGCTTGGCCGTCTGTCCAAGTTGTCGCGCCTTGTCTGTCGCGCACGGCTCGCGGTGCGCTCCTCCCGGGTCCCTCAGCATCCCATTCGTCCCGCTGCGGCGGCGGCAAAGGCTGATCCCAGAAGGACGGTGTTCAGGCGTCCCTGCCTTTAATCGGCTCGATGACGCGGTCTAAAGCTTGTCCTAGGTCGTGAACCAAGTCCTCCCGGTTTTCCACCCCGACCGAAAGCCGCATCAATCCCGGGCCGATCCCCAATCGATGGCGCATCCCTTCAGGTAGCTCACGGTGGGTTTCGCTGTCGGGATGCGTAATCAAGGACTCGGTACCGCCCAGCGACACCGCCGGCAAGATGAGTTCCAACGCATCCATCAAATCCGCTGAGCGTTCCCGGGCTTTGAGTTGAAATGACACCATGGCTCCCGGCCCGAGGCACTGGGCGCGATGCAGCGCGGAGCCGGGATGGTTGGCGAGACCGGGGTAATAGACGTTCCTGACTGCCGGGTGAGACTGAAGGAACTTTGCCACGTGGGCGGCGTTGGCTTCTTGCCGATCGAGCCGTACGGCCAAGGTTTTTAATCCCCGGATCACCAGCCAGGCATCGAAGGGCGCCAAGACTCCGCCGGTGCTGTTCGCCAGCTCGGCTACCTTTTTCGCTAAGTCCGGGTCGCGGCTGATGAGTGCGCCAGCCAGCACGTCATTATGGCCGGAGAGGTATTTAGTCGCGCTATAAACAACAAAGTCGGCGCCTAAGTCGAACGGCCGCTGGCGTAACGGTGTCATAAACGTATTGTCCACCGCCAGCCAGAGACGATGATCGCGAGCCAGTGAGGCCATTGCCCTGAGGTCGGTGATCATCAGATGCGGATTGGAGGGCGTCTCAATAAACAGGAGACGGGTGGTATCTCGAATGGCATGCTCCACCGCGGCAATATCTTGGGTATTGACAAAACTGGCCGCAATGCCGAAACGTTGAAACAAATCGACTAAGACCCGATAGGTGCCTCCATACAAGTCCTCGGTCAAGACCACGTGTTCACCTTGCCGCAGTAGGTGAAACAACGCGACGATGGCTGCCATCCCCGAGGAAAAAAGACTGGCGCCGGCTCCGCCTTCCAGCCGGGCCAAGCCATCAGCCAAACCGGTGCGGGTGGGATTGTCCGTGCGCGAATAATCATAGCGTCCAAGCCCGGCACCGGGGTGCTGGTAGGTGACGGTTTGATAGATAGGGGTACTGACGGCTCCGTAAACGGAGTCTTGTCCGACTCCGATGTGCACGACCACGCTTTCCGGATGGAGGTGGTGACCGCTCACGCGCATCCCTCTTTTCGGTGTGTTAGGAATCGAGCAAGAAGCGTTCCAGAGATTCTCGAGCCGTCGCTTCGTGACTGGCGACACGCACCAGCTCTTCGGAGATCGCATCAATCCAGGGATTCAACTCCATCGGGTCAGTTTTAATGGCCACGCCCCGGACCATTTTAACCCGGGATGTACTGACTCGGCCGCGTTGGTTTTCCAGCATGTACTGCCAGGGCTCGAAGGTCACTACCAGGCGCCGTACCGGTGGGTTCTTCTGAAAGAGGCCACCTTGCCGCTCCACCCGCACAAAGCCGGGAACGGCCTGTTCCAGCTTTTTCGCTAAAACCTCGCTGAAGACGGCTAAATCACGAGTATCCCGCCGGAGACTGGCGGCTAAGACATCAAAGGAGAGCGAGTCTTCCACCAACATCCCTTCCTTACAGCAAATTATCCCAGGCCGACAGCATAGGGCGCGCCGCCGGTGGATACGCTGACGGTGGGTGACACGATTTTACGCTACTTTCATTGTCGATGAAACCCGGTTGCTGCGCAACCCTAACACCACCGGAAACCGTTTGACTTTCTTTGACGTTTGTGGTATATGGATGTTGCGATAAAGTCACGGAGGTGACTAATATGTACAATCGTTCGTCGGCGCTTCGAATTAGTGACGGTGTGACAGGCTCGCTGATGGGTCGCACGCTGGGCTACCTGGCTCTCCTCATTCTCATTTTATCGGCCAGCGTACTCTTGTCGCCGCTCGCGGGGAGGGTGGGGATATGGATAGGAATTGCGGCCGCTCTGCTTGGCACTATCATGGTGGGCCGCAACGCGTTGACAGCGGGACGGGCGTTTATGTGGGGCGCGGTGGTGGCCATCGGCATGGGGCTATTAGTGGGTCCGGTAGTGTGGAGCGTGGCCGCAACCCAGAGCGGGCTCTTGTGGACCACCCTAGGCACGTTGGTGATCGCCGTAGTCTTCTCGGCACTTTTGGTTAGTGTAGTACCGTGGGATTTCTCGAGGCTGATGCCGCTCTTGTTCCTCGGCCTGATCATGCTGATTGTCACCGGGGCGCTATCGTGGTTCGTTCCGTCGATTAGCGGGGTGGTGATGTCCAAGGCCTACAACCTCATCGGCGCGTTGATTTTCATCGGCTACTTAATGGTCAATTTCTCGTTGATGCGGATGCGCGGCCGGGTGGTCCCCACACAAGGGACGGCCGTGGTACTGGCGGTCTCGCTCTTAATTGACATCGTGAACTTGTTTTTGTTCCTCTTACGGCTGGGACGGCGATAAGCGGGGTGAGCACCGGCATTTTATCATGGTGTTAACGGGTCAGCACTCGCCGACGGTCGCCGGGCGGCGCGGGATGTTGTCGGCGGGCCGCCCCAGCGGATCCCGCACGCTTTCGTATGGCGTAGCCTCGATAATATCGATACCCTCGGCAACGAGGAGCATGTCCGCTTTTTTGGCGATATAGACCGAGACCCCTTCGCCGCTCCGCAAAGGGGTCCCTGGTAATACCCAAAGCGACGCCGCGATCGATTCTTACAACGTGTGGTCGCAGCGCAATCAGCGTGCCAGCCCCATATATCCGGCGCCATAGTCGTCAATGGCAAAGGGGTGGCCCTGGCCCGCCAAGAGGCTACCTGGCCCAACAATGCTGCATTATCTGAAATGGGTGTGGCTCTACTGGAGGGAAGCCATGACGAAACATACATTGGTATACATGAAGAATCTGGATCGTGCGGTCCGGATTCATTGCGCGAACGAACTCTCCCGCCGAGGTGGGGGGTTCGGGGATCGCTCCGCCAGCACGCGCTGTAAAGCCCGCCGAAAGTTCCTGGCTCATGGATCCCTGCGCCGGGGCCGTTGGCCCCAGACGTCTTACGCTCATCTCCCCAGGCGTGACTTCGGACCGCTCCGGCCCTAGCTTCCGAAAAATCCGCGTCCGTTTGCGCTTCTTGATGAGCCCTCGAGAAGTTTTTTGATGCCGCGTTGCTTCATAACGACCGAGGCGTTGTGGTCTGCATTATCCGTATGTCCGCAGTCTTGGCAGACGAATTCGGCTTGACTCAGCCGACTGTCCAGGTTGATATGCCCACAGACGGCACGTTCCTGCGAACTGTATGGGGGCGGAACCGTGAGGACCAACTTTCCCTGACGGAGGGCTTTATAGCGCGTGAATGACACGACAGTGCCCCAGGTGGAGGCTAGGATCACCCGGTTGAGACCCGCCTTCGCTTTTCTGCCATTCGGCAGAAACCGGCCTTGGGCATCGCGCTTCGCCTTCGGGCGTTTGGTCATGTTGGCAATTTTGAGATCCTCGAAGACATAGAGATCGATGGTGTCATTAACGACGAGCTGATGACTGGTTTGATGGGCATAGTCGTACCGTACGTGCTTTTCGTAGCGTTGATAGCGGTGGGCATTTTGCTGGGCTTTGCGGCGATTCTTGGATCCTTTCTTGCGTCGGGCGGCCCGCCGCTGCCATTTCTTGCGTTGCCAGCGATTTCTCTTAATCCGGGACTTTTGCACCGGCTGGAGATCGAAGGCCTGTCCATCGGAAGTGACTAACGGTTTAGCAACGCCCCGATCTCCGCCGAGCGTACGCTCGGCCAGTTGGTCTGCGGATAGGTGGCGCCAGTCCTCGGCGATCTGTTCCCGTCGCCGTGTCGGCATCCGCTAGGCAGTGAGCTCAAGGACATGACCCATCCTCACCCGGCTTATCCGAACAGGAAACCCGACGGAAAGTCAGCATACCGGAAAAAGGGCCCACGTCTGAGCTTCCGCAGCTCGTGCTCGGCAATCCACGAGCCATTGTTGACGTCCGTACAGTCTTAGGTACAGGTTCCCTGAGCTGAGCACAACCACGCATCGCCGACGCGGCCGGAGGAATCCTGGCAAGTAGTGGTCATGAGGATTCCCCCATGGGAAGTCTTAGATGCTCAGACGCGGCGCGCCGTCCCAGAGTGGTGTAGTTCACCGGAGTCAAGCGCTGAAGCCCCTGGTTTTGTAGGGCGTTGGGACGGCCCGGGGCGTGGGATCCGGTGCCTGCCCATCCCCTTGAGCGGCTGAAGAGTTGGCTCAGGATTATTTGCCGATCCGATGGACCAACGGGGTCACAATTGCGGCGGCCTTGTGGTAGCCTACGGTCAACAGGCCTGCCACCACCCGTCTGATACCTTCGGCACGAAGGAGGATGGTGTAGAGACCGTGGATTCCGTGAATGATGGGATTCAGCTGCCACAAGATGAGGGCAGCAATAATCAGGGACAAGATCAGGGCATTGCGAAACGGATGGCGCCTGACGCCTTCGTGGCCATCGCGTCCGGACTTTTGATGGGCGCGTGCGGTGGACATCAATATCACTCCCAACCTCGGCATGAGGACCTGCGGCGATCAATGCCTCTAGTATACTCGATTACCACTATTATCCAGGTCTTTTGGTGTCGAGGCGGTAGAGTTTCGTCCGACCGAGTGCGACGTTAAAGGGACCAGGCAGGCAGCAACCGACGGAGAAGTCTGAAGGGTTTCCCCTTGCTTTCCCCGGTCTAAGCGGCAAAGGCCTTTTAAGCTGCTCCAACCGGGCTGCGTTTCCGGCGGCAGCCGATTGTGCCCTCGGCACGAAAAATGGCATCCAGACGCGGCCCTTTTTCGCCCGGAAGAGCTTTTTGCCATTTAGGAAATGGTGCGGGGTTTGTGCGTGAATCCTAGCGCGGCCCGTCCGTCGACCTAATACGCCGTCAGGTTTTGCAAAAGCGCCCGAACATGCCTGGGCGTCGGTAAGTGATAACGGGCGCGTGTAGGGCGGCGGTTACCCACCACAACGGTTAGCCCGGTGCCGACGGCTTCGAAGGCATCCTCGTCGGTCCAATCGTCACCGAACACACAAGGCACGGCCGAAGCGGGTGCGTTGGATAAAAGACGCTTGACGGCATCGCCCTTAGTGGGTCCTAAGACAGGACGAATCTCCCAGCACCCGTCGGCGGGGCGGATGCATAATGCCGGATGGGGGCCGACAATGGCTTGGATAACGGTGCGACAAGTCTCTCGCTCTTCTGCTCCCAGGCCGCGTACGTGAAAGCTGAAGGTCCAACCCTTGTCCTCTAGGGCAGTTCCGGGAAGGGAGCGGGCCAAATCGTGGAGGGGAGTGCGCACCGCATCGAGAGCCGCTGCCGCGCCGGGATCCTGTGGTGCGTGGCGGCGCTGCCCTTCCACTCGCCATTCGGCCCCGTGGTTTCCCACCAGGATGAGCCGAGGCAGCGGGATCCAGGTTTCCAAATCATCGAGAGAGCGCCCGCTGATGACGGCTACTCGTCCTGGATGGGATTTTTCTAAACGGCGGAGATGGTCCAGTAGGGCAGGTGGAACTTTAATCGCATCAGGCCGCGGCGCGAGGTCGACCAGTGTCCCGTCCCAGTCAAACAGCCAATACGCAAGGTGGGATGCCGTGAATCGCCGTACCAAGTCCGGTGTGAGCAGTTCAGGACTCGACATAAGCGGCCGTTACCTGCTCCAGCGTGGTGAGAATATCGGTGGCCCAATCATACAGGGTGTGCTGGTGGAGATGATCTTGCATGGCCTGCATGCGCACCCGCCGGTCTTCAGGCGAGAGCGAGAGCGCTTGCTCTAACGAAGCGGCAAAGCCTTCCGGATCCCAGGGGTTAATCGCCAACGCTTCCTCCAGCTCGTGAGAGGCGCCGGCCGTCTCGCTCAAGAGGAGCACTCCCCGTTGGTCCACCTGGGCCGAGACAAACTCCTTGGCCACCAGGTTCATGCCGTCAAAGAGTGACGAGACCAAGGCGAAGTCGGCGGCGCGGAAAATACCCATCAACCGCTTGCGATCAATGGAGCGGCGCACGCTCAGCACCGGCTGCCAGTCATTGTTGCCAAAGTCTTGATTGATGCGGCGCGTTTCTTGCTCGACATGGCGAAACAGAGCGCGATAGGCGCTAACTTCCGAGCGCGTGGGAACCACTACCTGCAAAAACACCACCTGGCCGCGGCGGTGCGGGTAGCGGCGGAAGAATTCGCGCAGCGCCTCCAACCGGGGAATAATGCCTTTCGTGTAGTCGGCGCGATCGACTGACACGCCCAACTGTTGGCCGTCGTGGACCAAATGGCGGCGAATGCCCCGCGACCACCGAGTGATGCGAGGGCTACGGACAATGGATTCGAGAGCGTTGATGTCGACGGAGATGGGGAAGGCGCGAACTTCAATGACCCGGCTCTGCCAGTGCACCTGCCGCCGCTGGCGGTCTACCGAGACATGGCGGAATGATCGCTCGACCGACGTGAGAAACGCTTCGACATCGTCATCGGTTTGAAATCCCAGCACGTCGGCGCCCAACAACCCGCGCAAGATTTCCTGGTACTGCGGGCACAAACGCAGCACCGTAAACACAGGCCAGGGAATATGCCAAAAATGGGCAATGGCCAAATCGGGACGTAATTGCCGTATTTGGCTCGGGAGCAGGGCCAGTTGATAGTCGTGAGAAAAGATCAGCGCCGAGGCCGGGCTTTCCCGTGCAACCCGGCGCGCAAACTTGAGGTTGACATTCCGGTAGATGGTCCAAGCGCGGCGCGAAAAGCGGGCGCGCTCGATCAAGAGGTGGCTTAACGGCCAAAGCCCTTGATTGGCGTACCGGGTGTAAAAACCTTGGATTTCTTCGGGATTGAGATAGATGCGGTGCAGCCGGTATTTCGGGTCCGACAGCGGTACCGGCCGTACCCCGCCGGGAGCCGTCAAGCGGTCAGCACTACCGCTTCCCCAGGCAATCCAATCCCCTCCAAGCTCGCGTAACAGCGGATCCAGCGCCGATACCACGCCGCCGGCCTTTTGCACATAGCGCACTCCGTGTCGAGTGCGTTCATCCACATAGGGTTCGCGGTTGGTAACGACCACCAAGGGTCGTTGAATAGGTGTGCCCATGGCAATCCCTCCCTCTCTATGGTACCATAGGCGCCATGTTCAGGATGGCATAAACTGCCACATTGACGTAGGATGTTTATGTTTTCTCCTTGATTCAGCGGATGGTGTGGGCGGTGTCGCGTCTACCAGTCAGGCGGGACAGCAGATAGGGTAGATCAGGAAAACGGAACAGATAGAGCAGGGCAAAAAATATTCCGCCACTGACCAGCGCGGTCAGGATCAGCGCCAAAGACAGACGAATCAGTCCAAAAAGCGTGCCCATGTGCATAATGTGGTATAGGACTTCGGTGCCAATTAGCATGCCGGCGCCCGCAAAAGACAGCGCGAGGAGCGTTGGCCGCAGCTGCAGGTTGGCGTGTCGCCGGGGCTTGAGCACTTTCATGGCCAACAGCATCGCGTTGACCCAGCTGGCGCCGCCGGTCGCCAAAGCCAGGCCGTCAGCCTGCATGTAGTGCACTAGAATGATGTCGCCGACGATGTTGACGAGGATGGTAACGATGGAAAAGCGTGCCGGAGACTTTGTGTCCTGGGTGGCGAAGAACAGGCGCTGAAGATAATAGGTGGCGCCAAATCCCGGAAGACCGACGGCGAAAAACAAGAGCGTGCCCGATGTCAAATCGGTGGACCGGCCGTTAAAGGCGCCGTGCTGGTACAATAGCCGCAAAATGGGGACGCGCAGGGCAATGAACCAGATGGTGATCGGCACGAGTAGTGCCAGCACCAAGCGAAAGCCGTGCATGGCCAAGGCGCGGAAGGTCTCCATATCATGACTGGAGCGGTGCTGGGCTAACCGGGTATAGATCGGCATGGCCAGTGACGAGATCACCAGGCCGATGGGGATTTGCACCAACACGTACGAATAGTTCAAGGCGGCGATGCTGCCGACTACCAGATTTGACGCCAGAATGCGGTCCACCAGGATGCCGATGGTTCCGACCGAGCTGGTTAGAAAGAACGGCCCGGCAATGACGGCCATCCGCCGCAGTAAAGGATGACTGAAGTGCCAACGAAAATGCAAATGGATACCCATGGCGCGGACGCGCGGAATTAGAATGGCCAGTTGCGCAATGACCGCCAGGGTAAAACCCAGGGCCACGCCGCGGATGCCCAACAGCATATGCCCCAACACCACAATGGTGGCGATGCGGACGAGATTGATGACCGCAGGAGTCATGGCCGGTGCAAAGAACTCTTCGCGTGATTGCAAGATCCCCATGATGAAGCCGGATAGTGCCCAGAAAAAGATGGTGGGGACCATGAACCGAGTCATAGTGATGGTGAGCGAGACCTCATGCGGATCGCGGCTGAACCCGGGAGCCATAACATGAATGATGAAGGGGGTAAAAATTTCCGTGACGGCCATTAAAAACGCGGACAATAGCGCCAAGGCCGTAAAGGCTTCGTTCAAAAAGCGCTCCAGCGACCGCCGGGAATAGTCAGCGTCGGCCTCGGTCATGATCGGCACGACAGTCACATTGATGGCGCCGTTGACGCTGTTGAAGAGGAGGTTGGGCACGGCAGAAGCCATCAGCCAGGCGTCGGTACTGAGACTGGTTCCGAAAAACAGCGCCATAACGATTTCACGGGCAAACCCGCTGACACGGCTGATGAGGGTGGCGACGAAAATCAACGACGCCGAGAGGCCGATGCTGTGCTGGCGAGCTTGGCCGCGATGCCGGCGAAAATTCGCGTCCAGAGGCAGACCCTCCCATCAATCACCAATCCATTGTACCCGAGCGGAGGACAGCCTGCTACAGCACCACGCCCCACAATTTGCCGGGGGACCTGGCTTAAGGCTGTCGGAGCGGCCGAAATCCCGCTACAATGAGGGAAAGGACGGATGGAGATGCCGGGCAAGCGAAACACTCAGTTTCAATGGACTGTGGCCACGATGCGCGACATCGTGCTGGTGATCCTGGGGTCCGGGGCCATCATCTACGGTCTCTGGTTCATGTTATACCGGTTGGGCCGCGTTGTGCTGATTCTCATCTTAGCCATTATTTTCACCATTACGTTGGGGCCGTTGGTCGATCGGCTGGCGACGCGCTGGAGAAGGCCTTGGGCGGTTTTGGTGGTGGTGCTGGGCGCGGTCATCGTGATTGTGGGAGGCGGCACGCTATTGGGCACGGTGATGACCGGTCAAATTATTGCCCTGGTGCGCAAGATCCCCGCACACGTGAACCAGGTCTCCACCTTGGCCCCTGGATTTTTGTCATGGCTTCACCATAACGGCATCAATGTGAACGTGCAGAGCATTGAAAGCCGGATTTTGGCCAATGCCGGCAAGGTCTCCTCGATCGTAGTGACACGGACCCTGAATATTATCAGCAATGTCATTGGCGCCATGGTGGATGGGGCCCTCATTCTCTTCATCACCATTTACTGGCTTTTGGATGCCGAACGCATGCAGATGGCGGTGCTGAGACTGGTGCCGCACGCCCACCGCGATCTCCTGATGGCGGCAGAGCACACTCTCACCCGGGTGGTGGGTGGCTACGTCCGTGGTCAACTTCTGTTGTCGGCCATTGTGGGTTCGGCCTTCGGCGTGGGATCCTGGATTATTGGGCTGCCGTTTCCGATTTTGATTGGCGTGGTGGGCGGCGCTATGGAACTCATTCCCATGCTGGGACCAATCTTGGGTGCGATTATGCCGGTGTTACTGGCGCTGCTTGGCGGCCACGCTTTAGTTCAAGTGCCCGAAGTCGTCATTTTGTTCGCGGCGGTGCATCTGTTAGAATCGCAAATCTTAGGCCCGCGGATTATTCGTTCCCAGGTTGGGCTGCATCCGGTGCTGTCGGTGCTGGCGCTAGTGATCGGCGCCGATTTGCAAGGCGTGTGGGGTGCGTTGTTTGCCGTTCCCGCCGCCGGCATCATCGTCGCCGCCTGGGTGGCCGGGGTTCGGTTGTGGCGGGAGCGGGTGGTGCTGCCCGAGAAGCCTGCAACACTCGCCTCCACCTCCTCATCCGATCAACGAAACATTCTTCCCAAAAAAGGCGTTTAAATAGATAACGGGGCCGTCCGCTGAAAGCCTCGTTAAGGAGGAGCCAGCGGATGACCGATGCGGGAAGTGCTGCGGAAGCGTGGGTGCAGCAATATGCCGACCGTGTCTTTCGGCTGGCCTACGCGTTGGTGGGCGAGCGCACCCGGGCCGAGGATGCTGCGCAAGACAGTCTTTTTCATATTGCCCGATGGTGCTTGAACCATCCCCAGTTTGAACCCACTGATGCCTGGGTGTATCAGGTGACCCGCAACGCAGTACGCGATCAGGCCCGGCGCTGGCCTAGGGCAACCGTGCCACTTGACGAGCGGATGGTCGCCAGCATGGACGATGCGGGCGTGGAGCGGCTGGATGTGGCCCGGGCGCTCCATGCGCTGGCTGACCGCGACCGGGAAGTTTTAGTCTTCTTTTATTTCCTGGATCTGACCACCGAAGAGGTGGCACAGGTGCTGAAAATCAGCCCCACAGCGGCTCGGATTCGGCTCTCACGGGCGAGAAAACGGTTTAAAGCGGCGTTTGAAAACGGGGGGAGCGAAACTGCAACGGCAAGGGGGAGTCGGTGATGACGCCGAAACACGATCCGGAAAAACTGCTGAAAGCCTACTGGCACAGCCAGCTGGATGAAGTCAAGGCACCGGCGGACTTGGCGCAGAGGGTGCTTCGCGACGCGCGCCACACGGGGGCCATCCGACGGGAGAGCCGCGTCATGGCCCCCCTCCGGATCCTGGCCGGGTTAGGGGGTGTGGTGGCGGTTGTACTCATCGGCGCGTTGGTTCTGTCCCATCGGGGCGGTTTTTCTTCCTCGTCATCGGCGGCGACCGCGGCACGACCCCAGGCCTCGGCCAATACCCATCAGGCGGCGAGCGGAGCCAAAAGCGTCGTTCACCGGTCACCCTTCGCCGGGCAAGTGGCGGCGTTCACCCCGGCATCGAACCATCGGCTATGGGCGGCAGAGTTTATGGCAGGCGCGTGGTGGCTTTGGACCAGACCGTCGACCGAAGGTCGTTGGCGACTCATCACGACAATCAAGGGTCGTAGCGGGCGGGCTCAGCTGTGGTTCGCCGGACCCAGGGGCTGGCTCTTAGTGCCGGCGCGGACGGGCGGATGGACTGCTTGGCACACGGGCAACGATGGTCAGTCCTGGGCTCCGGCGCTACTGCCGCCATCGTCCCGGGAGAGTTTCGCGGCGGTCATATCTAATGTGGGCGGCGCGCCCGTGTATCTCTTACTCTCTTCTGTCAACGGGCACCCGTCGCTATACCAGAGGGGAACCGGCGGAAGCTGGCAGCGGGAGTCGGTCCGGGGACTCGCTCATGTTGTCGAGCACTTGCGTATAGGAGCTTCGGGTACGGGCTATGCCATCGCCGAGCAGACCTTATACCGTACCGTAAACGGGGGACGAAGCTGGGCTGGGGCGGTGCCCGAGATGGAGTCGGCGGCCCCGGCCTTCGCGTCCGCGCCGACGGCTTACGCCGTTCAGGTGGCCAAGACCGACGGACTCTTAAGCCGTGTCGGCAGTCACTCCTGGATGGTGTACCGTCATACCCTTTGGGTTCAGCGCGGCCCGACCTGGAAGCGAGTCGCCGCGCTCCCATTTCGGGGCTCCGTCGTTTCACTTGCCTTTGTTACCGACTCCACCGGGTTCGTTCTTTCTTCATCGGGGCGTATATATGTTACGCATGACGCGGGCACGTCATGGCTTCGTGCGGTACCATAATGGATAACGGTCAAGGAGGGTCGGTATGAAAAATGGATATGCGAGAGCGGGCACCGTGGCCATGGTATCGGCCATTATGGCATCGTTGGCCGGCTGTGGGGCGCAGGCCAGGCCGATTGCAGTACCCCCCAGGTCGTCGGCCTCCCCTCAGTACCCATCAAGCCCGCCGTCGGTATCGGTGAGCAACTCACCGTCAACGTCCCGTACATACACACCCCAATCTACCTCCATCGGTATTGACGGGCCCAACTTTCCGAGCATCACGAAGATGGCCATGAGTCACGTGAGCGGCTTGGTCAAATCGTCGGCGGAGGCGCCGACCATCGTTCCCTGGTCCGACACCGGCTCTACTGTGATGTACTACCGGTTCGCGACCGAAGGATCACAGGCCGGCCCGGCTGGCCTGATCGAAAGCTATCAAGTGACACTGTTGTCTCCGCATCCGACAGATCCGGTCGCTAATTTCGCAAGTGCGGTCTTTGACAGCGCTGCAGCCGCGACCCGTGATGTGCAGAATAAACCTCTAAGCCTCGGATTGGCATCTCCCGCCCCCGGAGGTCCGAGGTTGGCGGTGGGGAGCGGCATCACCGCCACCGCTGGAACACGCGGGTCCATGGATTTGTTGGGGTGGCGTCAGGGCAGTTGGGTGGTCGTGGTGGGACACCAGGGCAGCATGCCAATCCGCAGTGCGCGTATTGTGGCGTCCTATCTGCGCACGCATTTTATGCCGGCGCCCGAGCCGCAAGGGGCAGGCGCTGAAGGCCTTATCGCCGTCAATGTCGAACACCACGGTCCGCACACCGAAGTGGCCTGGCAAGAGGGGCGCTGGGTCTACAGCACCGGGACCGAGCCCAGTGCAACCGATCCCATTACCACCGGTCTGGCGCTGGCGTTATCCATGCGACGCTACGGGGGATAGCAGAGTCAGGCACAATCTTGCAGAAAATCACCGGCTAGAACGATCTATACGGACCAAAGCATGCTAAACTCGTGTCAAATCCATGCGGGAGGCGTCCGGGGTGGATGAACGGCGACCGGTCCCACCAACAAAAGATGATGTCTTAGCCATACTCAAGGCACATCGGGATTTGGGCCCTGAGTTTGACAGCCATCTGGCCGATCAGATTCTAGACCTTTGGCCTCCGTCCGAAAGAAGGGGCCGTCGGCATTCCCCGCTGATCCGCCCGAACGGAGAGTCACCCTCTGCCCGTAAGAAAAGCCGCAGTCAAAAGATATCTTCGGTGCTGGCCTTGTCCATACCGCTTTTAGCCATTGCCGGCGGTGAGACCCATCCCCATCTCTATGGAGTGCTGGCGGTACTGGCGCTAGATGCCATCGCCATGGTGGTCTTGCGCTGAGCTTGTGTATTCGTAACCCTGAGTGATCTCGGAGTTTTTCGCATGGTAGTCAAGCGGACTCAAAATCGTATTCTGTGATTGATGGACACGTTGTTTGGTCCGGTTAGCAACCGCAACAGTCATGGCAGTAATTCCACATCTATGGAACCTGGCTTCCGCGGGCCCGATGATTTGCCGCTCCGCCAAGCTCACAACACCACCCTTCAAATCATCAAGGAGTTTCACACGTGTCGGTAAAAGCAACCGTGGCCACCATTTTTAGACTCCTAAAGATCAGCGGCTATGTGTGTCGTGGGACGTCGATGTCGTCGACCCCGCCTATGCCATGGCGCCAGGTACACCTTGGGGAAATCTTGTGAGACGTGAGGGAATAGATCCGTTCTCTGAAAGGGCCGTCTGCTAGACATTGGCATAGCCGCGGTGGCGCCTACGCGCCGGGAGGCACTATATCGCTTCTGGCAGCCACCGCTTTTATGAAGCGCTCTCAATTATGGCAACGAACGACGAGATGGCATCGTAGGTTATGGACGAAGCTAACGCGACGTGGGGAGATAGACGGGCGTGGAGTAAGCTTAGCGACTTCGGGTCTTGGCAAAGTCTCCTGTATCTGGCCACATCGCGCGAGCTTCTGGTAGAATAGACGGGATATAGAGATGAGGGGGATCTTTTTTGGCACTTGGGGTCGTCAGTCGATTTGCCGACCACCTTCAGCACTTTACCCCAGCCTATTACGAGGTCAAGGGTGTTACCGGGGTCTGGCACAACGCGCTGCCGTACGCTATCCCCATGATTAGCGTGTTCGGGGACAACCGGCTCTCGAAGGCTCATCCTGAGTGGGTGCAAATCGGACCTGACGGTGAGCGGGCGACACGCGCCAGCCGGTACTTCGACTGGGATGCGATTTGCCCCAGCCATGATGCTACCTTTGATCAAGGGCTAAACTGGGTGGCTGAGGCCGTACGACAAAGCGGATCAGGAACGGTGCGGTTGGATGACGTGACCTACGCCCGCGAGGGTTTCTGCCAGTGCCAGACTTGCCAAACCAAAAGCCAAGACGCCGGGATGACCCTTAATGCCTTCCGCATTCAACGCCTGGTGGATTTCGTGCGCCAGGCCCATCTGATCGCTCCACATTTGCACATGACCCTCTTTCCCGACCCGTTTCCGGGACACTTGCAGCGCCGATTCGGCGTCGACCCGGATCGGTTGGCTCACGATGTCGAAGCCTTCGTGGTGCCGATTTATGATCTGCACTACGCCACCACCTACTGGCTGGAGATTTTAGCCGAGGCGTTTTTGGAATTGATTCCGGGGCGTTATTATATCGAGCTATATGGGCTCCAGGTTCCCGAAGAGGCGTTGCTGCACGCCTGCCAGGTGGCCCAAGCCTATTGTGACGGGGTGATTGTCGCCTATGAGAACCACCTCCCGAAATTACAACGCATTGAAGAAAGGCTGGCTCTTGACTCATGACACCAGTGGAAGTAAGCCGTCATGACTGGCCGTCATATCAAAAGGGCCGTTGGGGATTTCTGATTGGAGCCGAGGGCCGCTTTGTTGCGCGCGACCAAGCGGTGGAGTGGGCTCTCACCCATCTGGATTCTGCGTACCGCCATGTCTTTTTCTGGTGGGACTTTTTCATCGACCGCCTCTTGGAATCCGAGCTTTTGCCCGCATTGGACCGGTGCAACGGTGGTCTGATCGCGCGCTGGCGTCTGTTTGACGGACCAGCACTGATCGCCGCGCGTTGGCCCGATGGGGAGTTGTCCGAGGACGAGGTGCAGTATTTAACCCAATTTGTTGATGACTGGGCGGACGCCTTTGTTCGCTGCCATGCACCGGACTTGGAAGCCCGGCGCGCCATTGGCGGACCGTTGGGTCGCCGTTTGGTGGCGCGCTTGATCCGCCCGCGGGAAGTATGGGATGTCAACGCCGGCGACCGCAGGCTGCTCATGACCGCCATGGCGGATTGGGAGCATGCCGCACTTGAACATTCCCGCCGCGCCACCCTGGATGCCCCCATCGTCCGGGTCTTGGAACTTCGAGGCGACGCGCTTAAAATCCAGGCGCAAGTTGCGCCGCGAGAACTAGGTGAATGGTCGCTGCGCTTTCCCATGTGGCAGCGCCTGAGTTCCGGTGGCACGGACCGGCTCTTGACGCTTGCCGGGGAAGAGGCGGAAGAGTTCTGGCGGGACGAACTTTCGGCGTTGGTAAAACTTGGAGTCAAGGTTGAACTGCCCGCTAATTGGCGCAACCCCAGACTTCGCGTTCGCGGTCAATTGCGCGGGCGCCAGGCTAAAGACCAAGCCATGATAGGGATGGAACAGATTGTTCAGGTGGATTGGCAGGTGCTGATCGGTGGTCAACCGATCAGCATGGAAGAATTGGAAGGCCTGGTCAAAGCGTCGACTCCCTTGGTGCGGCTTCGCGGTCAATTTGTCGTTATCGACGACGCCATCCTCAAGGAAGCCCGCCGCGTGTTTGAGCGAGCCAGGAAAAATCGTGTCAAAGTGGCAGAAGCGCTTCGCTGGGCCGTAGGGGGCCTAGACGACGAGGTGGAATTGGTCACTGCCGGCGAAGTCTACGACATGCTCTCACAGCTAACCGGTCCGCACCAGCCTTTTGCCCGCTTGCAGCGTTTTCAGGGTGACCTTCGACCATATCAGCAAGAGGGGGTCGAGTGGCTGGTGCGGCGCATGCGATCGTCGGTAGGAGCGCTTTTGGCCGACGACATGGGGCTCGGAAAGACGGTCGAGGTCATTGCCGCGTTGACCCGGCTTCAGGAAGACGCAGGGCTTAACGGGCCGGTGTTGATTGCGGCGCCGCTTTCCGTGGTCGGCAATTGGGAACGCGAGTTTGCCCGCTTCAATCCCACCATTCAAGTGGGTGTGCACCTGGGCACCAGCCGGCTGCAAGGAGAGGCGTTGATCACTTGGGTGCGGGCGCAGGAAGCCGTCTTGACCACCTATGACGTGCTTTTGCGCGATGTCGATTGGCTCCGTTCGGTCCCCTGGCTGGGGGTGGTAGCGGACGAAGCCCAACAGTTGAAAAATCCCGGCACCAAACGGGCTCGGGCGATGCGCCGCATCGGCGCTGGATGGCGTGTAGCGTTAACCGGCACCCCGGTGGAAAACCGGCTCGGAGATCTCTGGGCGGAGATGGAATTCTTGAATCCGGGGTACCTTGGTAGCGGACGCGAGTTTCGCCAGCGGTTTGAACGCGGTCGCGAGAGAGCGCTGACTGATCTGAAACGGCTGTTGGCGCCGTTTGTGCTGCGGCGCATGAAGACCGATCCGACGGTCATGCCCGATTTGCCGGCCAAGGTCGAAATTCGTGAGTGGACCACGTTGACCGCGGAGCAGATTGCACTGTATCAAGCGGTGGTGGATGCGCTCTTTCGGGAAGTATCGGGCACCATGACCCGCCTGGCGCGGCGCGGAGCCATCGTAGCTGCTTTGACCCATTTGAAGCAGGTCACCGACCATCCGGCCTTATACCTTCATCAAACCGGCCCGGTCAAAGGACGCTCCGGCAAGCTGGAACGGCTGGAAGAACTAATCAGCGAGATTTTGGAAGCGGGCGAGCGGGTGGTGGTCTTCACCCAGTACGTCACCTGGGTGTATATGGCCGCTCCATATCTGCGGCGCCGGTTTCATGTGCCGGTCTTGAGTTTTCACGGTTCGCTTGGCAAAAGCGAGCGGGACCAGGTGCTTGAGCAATTTGCCGACAAGAATGGGCCACCGATTCTTTTAGCGTCGTTGAAGGCTGGAGGGGTGGGACTCAACCTGGCTTCGGCGCAGCACGTGATTCATTATGACCGCTGGTGGAATCCGGCTACGGAAGATCAGGCGACCGACCGCGTATGGCGGATGGGGCAGACGTCCTTGGTAACGGTGCACAAGTTTGTTACCCGAGGCACGGTGGAAGAGCGGATTGACGCTCTGATCCGGCAAAAAAGGCACTTATCCGAAACACTCCTGTCTGAAGATCGGGGCGAGGGTTGGGTGGCGGAGCTATCCAACCGGGAGTTGAAAGAATTGGTGGAACTGAGGGAAACATTGTGGATCGATTGATGAAGCGCTTTCAAGCCGCCATCGAGGCACAGTTCGGCCTGCCCGCCTTTCAGAGCCTAGCGAAGTTGGCGCCGTCGGAAATGCAGGGGTACGCGGGGCTTTTGCGCGGCGCGTTTCATATTGACGGCGAAAATATTGTGAGTGTGCGGCTGACGGTCGAGCCCTGGCATACCGACGAGCGCTGGGCCATGATGGTGCGGGGGCGTGAACTGGGTAAAGAGGCGTTTTGGTCCTGGATTGCCGATCAGCCGGTGTGCCGGGTTCCCTTTGTTGTGAAATCGTTTCAAAGCCAATGCATGTGCTGCGGCGACACGCCCTGCCTGCATGGTGCCGCGCTGACGTACCACTGGCTGGTGCAGGTGGTGGAGATGCCGGAGTTCTTACTATTGTTTCTAAACCGACACGGTCCCGGTCGGCATGCCAATGTGCACCTTCGGTCCATCGCCCGGGTTCCGGTGGTTCTCGGCACCAACCTCGATCGCACCCGGAGGGAACTGGTCTCGATTTTGGAGGCCGCGTTGGCGGCCGCGGCTGCCGAGCGCGACAATCTGTTTGGAGGTGAGCTTGCTGCGCATACTGGTCAGCGGGATTAGCGGCGGCATTGGCGCCGCGTTTGTCGCGCGTGCCCGATTGCACCCGGATTGGGAGGTGATTGGTTTGGCGCGTGCGCCCAACGGCCACGTCATCTCCTTCGATGCCGCATGGCCAAATGATCGCATTGCCGCCGCAATCCAAGCCATCGACGGGGCTGACGCGCTGGTGTGTCTGCATGGGGCCGACATCGTCTCGCCACCGCTGCGCCAGGCGTCCTACCTCGATCGGCTCGAAGCCCTGTACCGAGTTGACCTGGCCGGCACCGTCAAGCTTATTCGCGCGGTTTTGCCCAAGATGAAGCGGGGCGGTGTCATTGTAGTGATGGGGTGGGATCAGGCGAGTGCGGGGATGGCGGGCGAATCGGCGGAACTCTATGCCTTGACGAAAGGGGCGCTCACCAGCTATGCCAAGAGCCTGGCCGCCACACTGGAGGGCCAAGCCCTCGTCTATGTCGTGGCGCCCGGGTGGGTGCTAACCCGCTGGGGCGAGACTCTTTCGTCCGAGAGCCGCAGGCGCCTAGCTGGCCGTACCCGTTCGGGGCGGTGGCAAACGCCGGATCAGGTGGCTCAGGTGCTCGAGTCGCTCCTCATCCGCCCCGGCGATTATGCAAGCGGACAAGTGGTGTATGTCGATCGCGGCGCCGACGTAACGGGCTAGGCGGTGGAAAAGAGTGTCGGCCGGGCAGTGGACATTCTCGGCTTGTTGACATCGGGTATGGAGGCAATTCGTGAAACGAGATCCAAAGAGTTACGATATAGAGTATTTGTATTTTCGTGTAGCAGTGCGCGTCAGAATCCAATCTGCCAAATAAGTCTCTGTATGGATTCCGTCTTTAAACGGTGTTTCGCTTTCAGTAATGCCATCAGCTTGGAAAAATCGGAACCCAGAATGTAGTCCGAACCGGACGCGGGTCGTATTCTTAGGGCGGCAGTCGATCAGCGGGTGTCTCTCCCCGCGTCATCCATAACAGTCCACCGGCCCCGAGGAGCATAATTCCGGAGCCCAGCAAGGCCGGAGCATAGGCATGGGTGACGCGCATCAGGGCTCCGGCCCCAAGAGGCCCGATCATTTGTCCCATCCCAAAGCAGGCGGTCATGGTGGCCATCACCCGTTGGCTTCGTGATGGGGCGCATTGCCGCCCCAGGGAGAGGGCCAAGGTGGTGATGCCCATGAATGTTCCGCCGAAGAGCAACGACCCCAGGATCGCCGTGCCTCCATTAGCCCAGACGACCGGAAGCACGACCCCCACGGCTTGCAGGCCAAAGGCGGCCAAGAGCGCACGGCGTGATCCCCGTGTTTGTGCAATCCGGGTCCAGAGCCACGTAGAAGGCATAGCGGCCATACCCACCAGAATCCAGCTCGCGTCTCCCATCCACGGCGCCCCGGGAAGGTGCCGAAAAAATGCGGTAATGAAGGTGGCCATCACGATGTACCCGAGGCCTTCCATCCCATAAGCGACCGTCAGACCCCAAAGCCGGAACGCCGGGGGATGGGCGACGGCCCCTTGTTCGTCCGCTATGATGGCCCTAGTGAATTCGTTCAGTGGGGCCATCAGCACAATGGCTGCGGCACCGAGGACAAGACTGACAAGACCCAGCCCGATCCAGCCATGGCGCCAGTTCCCCGGACCAGTCCATAACGGTACCAATAGACCGGTGAGCGCAATCCCCAGCCCGACGCCCGCATAAAAGATCCCCCCCGACGGGGCATTATCCGATCGGCCCAGCCAATCCAGGATCAGACTCGAGGACAACACTATCACCCATGCGCTGAACACGCCGGCCAATCCGCGCCACAAGAGCCACCAGTCTGGCCCGGTCGTGACACCCATCGCCAAGAGGGTCAAAGAGATGGCTACGAGTGCAAACCGAACCCAGGTCAGTCGATGGAAAATCCCTCTATTCGGGAGCCACCCGGCGGTGATCGCGCCGACCAAATACCCGGCATAATTGTCCGAGGCTAACAGACTCGCATACGACACGGACCAGTGTAGCTGGGCTTGCATGACCGGGAGCAGAGGCGTGTAGGCGAAGCGCCCAATGCCCATGGCCGCCACCAGACTGAGCATCCCTCCAATCAGCGGACGTAGGTCACGCCCAGACCACCTATCGGGTAGGCGTTGTTGAAAGGCCATACCCATCTCCTTCCATCACACAATCGGATCGTTGACGGCGCGTGTCCTATCTATGATAATGGACCCCATCGGCGATGGATAACGATGATTCGTGATAACCGTCATCACCTAGAATGATGAGGGAAGACCATGGAACTGCGGGACCTCGAAATCTTTTATCAGGTGGCACGCTCAGGGAGCATGACCCGGGCCGCTCAGGAACTCGGGTACGTCCAATCGCACATCACCGCGCGGATTCGTAAACTGGAACAGGAGATGCAGCGGACGTTATTTGAGCGTACCAAGCGCGGGGTGTTCTTGACGGAAGATGGGGCACGATGGTTGCCCCAGGTCGAATCCTTGTTGAACCAATGGGAGCGCACCACGGCCGTGTTCGGCGCACCTGCCGAGCCCGCTGGTCTTCTCCGCATCGGTTCGCTAGAAACCACCGCCGCCATTCATGCGGCCGAGTGGCTGGCCAAGTATCATCAACGGTTTCCCCAGGTCGACCTGTCGCTGCAAACCGGGACGACGGACGAGCTGATGCAGCACGTTTTGGATCGGACCTTGGATGCGGCGTTCATTGCTGGAGACCCTGATCATCTGGACCTGGACCGCCGGGTCGTGACGGTGGAGGATCTTCAGATCGTCGCGGCGTTGGACGACCACTGGCCTGCCACCCTGAATCGCCCGGAAGTGGTCACGGTGACATTCCGATGCGGGTGTGCGTACCGCCGTCGGTTAGAAGATTGGCTCACAGGCCAGGGGGTGGCCCACATCCGCGCCATGGAATGCGGCAGCGTGGAAGCAATTTTGCAACTCGTCTCGGCAGGACTGGGAATCACCCTGATGCCTCAAGCGGTGGTGGATCGGTTGTCCTCCCGTATCCCCTTAAAATGTCACCCTTTCGATGGGAACAACGGCCGAATGACCACGTCACTGATCTGGCGTAAGCACCGTGCACCGTTTCAGGCCTTAACCGTGCTGGTGGAGATGTTTGGGGAGTGACCGTGAGGTGCATGCTTCACCCCCTGGTCATTGGTCTTGACGAGCCACGCTTGCGCCCCAGATCCGCTCATCGTCGTTCTCATACGATTTTCCGAAGACACTATCGGCATATCCAAGCAGGTTGACGAACGCGTTCCACACGAAGATGCGATACCCCGAATATATTTCTCGAACGATGTTCAGATGGTAATACAAACCACCGTGTGAGAGGGGTCCACTGAACCGGTCTGGGAATGAGTTCAGTCTGGTTAAGACGACGCCATCATTTTTTGTAATTGACCAATTAGGTCACTCACAGCGCTTGCGGCTTTTTTGGCCACGCGGTTTGATCCAAAACGGTCATGAGCTCGAGCCACTGATTGTTGTAGTAGACCACAAACTCATTCACAAAGGGGAAGCGGGGGTCCGTTATCCGGGTGCCGTGAGCCGACCGCCGACCGAATTCCCTCAGTGCGATCGCAAGAGCCCGGTCCGGATCGGCTAACACATCACTGGCCACGACTGCTCGTTCTCTCACTAGATTCATGAGCGCCTTGGCGTCTATAATGACATCGCTAGCCGAAACATGCGGCCCAGCTAGCCACGCTCGAATCACTAAATGACTGGCCGTTACTGGCCGGGCGGCAATCACAGACCGGTCAAGCCGGTCTGGCCATCGGGGTTCCTCAAACTGCACCCACATGGTCAGCTTTCCCGGGCGGAGCAAATCATAACTGACGCCCGCCACGGTTACATGACGTGCCTTTTCCCGCATTAAATCGAGGCTCTTCCTGAATCGATTCAGCCGGCCGTCCTCGCTGAATCGCCCCTCGGGGGTGGTGTAGACGGCGTGTCCTTGCTCAAGCAGGTCGAGGAATACTCCCAGGTCTGCTTCCACCTGTTGCCTGAGATGTTCGCGGACCCAGGTGCGAAACTCCGGCATTAGAGCGGAAATGGTCACCTCCTGGCGCAGTGCCCGCACATGGCGCGCGCTCCAGCAACTAGAAAGGCGCGCACCCATAGGCAGAGCAGTCGGGAGATAGCGGGAATCAAACACCACCCGCAAGGGTAGATTGCCAAAGTGGCGAAAGATGAGGTAAGCCCAACTAGCCAGCGGACGCGCCAGCGGGTGATCTTCGATAGGGCGCACGCCGAGCAGCCGAACGATATGGCCAACGTTCCAGCTCGCAAAATACCGAGCCGCTCGGCCCGGAATTCGCTCAGTCATGAAACCGGGTTCGAAGATGCGTGCGGACCCGGCGGAAATCACCGGCTGCCGGATTCCCCTAAATCTCGCTAATGCCGTGGGGATCACCATGCCCTCCAAGTCGTGGGCATGATTGGCTACCACTAAAAGACTAGGGCCGGGGGCAGGCCGCCCTAGCAGGAGTTTCCTACTTATGGTTCCCGTTGACCAACTTTGAGTTCCAGCCGTTATTGGTGAAATCCCCGAATCCCGCATGAGACGGTAGTTTGAGGCCCTCGTCACGTCTTCACCGGATCGACCGATGCCGCCAACAATGCCCCCAAGTTGTATAATACGTGCGAAATGCTCAAAACCGTGATTTTATTAGGGTTTCAGGCGTTTGGCACTCACTAACTCGGAAACTCCTGCTAGTACGCCAATGCGGTAACGAATCCGGTTATAGCTCAGCAGGAGAATAAGCACTAACCCTGCCAGGACCGGGGACCACTCGCGCCGAGGGCGTGGGCTCTTGGCGATCAACACCATGAGAGATCCGAACAGGAAGGCCAACCCTGCGGTTAAGAAGAGCACGCGATAACGAATGGTCAGTGGCAGCGCCGCCGACAGAATCCAGCCCCCCACCGCCGGGGCGACCACCGGCGGGAGACCGGAGGCAATGCCCCAAAACCCGAGATCGCGGGCAATATTTCCCAAGTCCGGAATAGCGTCCAATGCCAGTGCCCAGTCGACCGACAGGACTGTGCCGTATCCCACACCATAGAGTAACGCCCACATGAATAACAGTTGGGTGGATGGCCACAGCGCAAAACCCAGTGCCGCCACCGCCATGGGAACCCCGGCAGCTGCCACCAAGTCAGCGCGGTTCTTGATCCGGTCTGACAATATGCCCAGTGCCAGCGTCGATATTACCGCCCCGGCCATGGCAAGCCCTGCGACGATGGCGGTTCCCGCGCGGGCCGCGCAACATGCAGCACATCGCGAAAAAAGAACAGTACATAGGTCATTAACAGAGTTTGCCCGAACATTAAACCGAACCGCGCAACAAAAACCCGCACAAAGACATTGTGGTCGCGCACCTTTGCCGCTTCAGGCCGACTGTTGGTCAGACGCGACGGCACTCCCCAGGTCGTCAAGAGTGCGCCCGCCAGCGCCGTGGCAATCATGAATTCGTACGCCACATCGGCGGGCAGAAACCCGGCGATGCCGAGACCGCCAATGGAATCCCATATATCCTGACGCTCGGCCCCAGCGGTCTCGCGGGACAACCTCCGGCATCATGGCTTGATATGCGGACTGGGCCGCGGTCTGTCCCAGAATCGCGACGATAATGCATCCAGACATCGCAACGAAAGATGGGGATGCCAGTGCACCACCCAATCCTGCCACGTTGAATCCGGTGCCCCACCATAAAAGCCTGAGGCGATGTCCGCGACGCCCTGTTCACGGTCTGACCACAGCCCGGTTAGCGGCGACATCACCATGGCCGTAAGAGCGACCAGAGTAGCAATTTGAGCCAGTAAGCTAGTGTGAGAGGATCGGGACGAAAAGCGCAGGACCGTCTCCGGAACCACGATGGCTAGGAGAGCGGAACCTTGAAAGTTAAATGAAAACCAGTAGCCTTGCAACCCCCATTGCTGTCGTGGCGACAGCGACAGCGTCGGCTTGCCAGCCATCCGAATCGCCATCCTCATGATAAACTACTTACTATTTCTTAGAGGTATTATATTCTTGGAACTATTATAGACCCCAACTTTCCACAGAATATAGCCATCCAATGCAAAAACGGGTATGACGGGATGTTTGGCAAAGGTTATGCGGCGGGATGAAAACTGGCATAACGCCGGTCATTGGCCGAAGGCGGCTTCGAACTAGCGGGGACAAGTCTACGTCGTTTGAGCAAAGACCGGGGAACGCTCCTCCCTGGTCGTCTCCCGCCCCCGGCTCTCTGATGGTCGTGCGGCAACCGGAACAGCGCATTGGACGGTTTGATTGGAGAGAAGACCCCTCGGCCGAGATCGGCCATGAAGCGAAAGCCCTCATGCCGCCGATTTGTTGAAGATTTTCAGAGCGGAAGATTTCCCCAGGGACTGACACCCGTGTCCGTCATCATGCATACCGTGGCCGTAACCGAGGGGCAGGGGGCGTGATGGTTATGGCTTGGCGCAATGTTCTGTCAGCGCTTTTAGGAGCGTGGTTCGTAGTCGCCGCCTTTGTGGTAAATCCGGCGCATTCAATGCGGTACCAATGGACACTGCTGGTGCTGGGCGGCCTCACCCTGATTGGCGGCCTCTGGGCACTGGGCGACGCCCACAAGCGCCCCTGGCGCCATTGGATTATGGCGCTATGCGGGTTAGAAGTGGCGCTGGCGGGATGGCGCTATGCCTCCGTCACTGTCTCCACCGTGTGGATTGGCACGATTTCAGGGCTGTTGGCCGTGGTCGTGGCTATTTGGCAGGCGCTATAACCCGCTCCAGCTCGCTGAGGCGCCATTACCTAACTCGCCCTCGGTCCCAACGGACTCTGGTGACGACTCCTTGCACAAACCTAGGCGCTCGTCGTTCGCACTGACGGCACCGCTCACACCCGCAATTGGTACAATGAAAACTCAAGGGGTGATGGCGGGTGTGGTTGGAAAATGCGTTGGCGTTCGGATTTGCCGCGGGCTTTTTCGCTTTTATCGCCGTGTCGGTGCTTTTGAGCCGCTTGAGACTGGTGGAGTACACGCCGCGTGAAGTGCCGCTTTCCGCTTCTCGTTTTTTTTCGATCGCAATCCTTTTCCTCCCCTTGGCGCTCTTTGAGGAGTTTCTCTTCCGCTGGCTTATGATAGGTCAACTGGAAGGGTGGATTGGCCTGGTACCCGCGTTCCTTCTCTCCGTGGCAGCGTTTGTCGCAGCCCATCGGCCCAATGGCCGTCTTTCGTTTCTCGCGCTGTTAAATCTTTCCGTTGTCAGCGTTATCCTCGGATTTACCTTCCTAAATTGGGGAATTTGGGTGGCGTCGGCGGCTCATGCCGGCTGGAATGTGGCCGAGTGGGGGATGGGCTACGCTGTCAGTGGCGAAAAAATGCGCACCGTGTTGCCATCGCCGGCCCGCCGAGAGGTCCAAGGTGAGCCATTTGGTCCTGAGGGGCATTGGACCGCTACCGTGGTGCTTCTGGTTGTTCTACTTAGCTTGATTGCGACGCATCCGCTGCATTAAGCTCCTTGATTTGTCGAAAAAGTTTATGCGACAAAGTATTTGACATTGCCGGATCATTTATATAATCTAATGTACGTGGAGATGAGCAAAGTGGGCGACACCGAGATAAAGACCCGCGCCGACACCACCCTCGATCTGATGCGAGAAATTTTTCGCGGCGTGGCCGAGCAGCGGAGTGAAGCCTGGTTGCATACTGACCTATCGATGGCCCAGGTTAAAGCCTTGGTGGTAATCGGGAAAGGTGCCGAGCCTTCGGTCGGGGATGTGGCCAAGGAACTTGGCATTGGGCTTTCCGCGGCCAGCCAGATTGTTGATCGGCTGGTCAAGGCTGACTTGGTGGAACGGCAACCGCACCCGCACGATCGGCGGGTGACGCGATGTGCCCTAACCGGGACAGGCAACGCCGCCCTACGCCAGCTGCAAACCGCTCCGCGTCTGGTGCGCGAATGGCTGGAGCGGTTGAGCCCAGAGGATTTGGCCAGTTTAGAGCGTGGGTTGGGCGCCTTAGCACGGCAAGCGCGAAAGAGCCGGCAATAAAGGAGACAGACAGATAATCATGGCAGTCAGAGAACGTGACAAGAATGCCACTGGTGGCCGCTCCCAGCGAATCGACCCGTCAATAGGGCTTCGCTCGCAGGTCAGCCGTGAGCGCCTTATACTTATTCTCATCAGCACCATGCTGGGGATGCTGTTGTTTTCCGTCGATCAGACGGTGGTCGGTACCGCCATGCCCCGTATCGTGGCTGATCTGCACGGACTTAAGGAGTATGCCTGGGTTACTACCAGCTATCTCTTGGCCTCCACCGTGGGAGTACCATTATATGGCAAGCTTTCCGACATATACGGGCGCAAGCCCTTTTATCTATTGGGGATGTTTGTGTTTGTGCTGGGCTCCGCCCTATCGGGCCAGTCTCACAACATGACCCAGCTCATTATTTTCCGGGGCGTGCAGGGCTTGGGCGGTGGTGCCTTGATGCCCATTGCTATCGCTATCATTGGCGATATCTTTCCCCCGGCCGAACGCGGCAAGTGGCAGGGACTGATGATGGCGGTGTTCGGCCTGTCATCCATCATCGGCCCCTGGGCAGGGGGCGCCATCACCGACCACTGGAGCTGGCGGTGGGTGTTTTACGTCAACCTGCCGATTGGCGTAGTGGCGCTGCTTTTCTGCGCCTTCGCCTTCCCCTCGGTATTCCGTCGGGCCCAGCATACCATCGACTGGTGGGGTACGGCGCTTCTCATTCTGGCCGCTACGCCCATGCTGTTAGGTTTCTCCTGGGCGGGCAACCAGTATGCCTGGACCGATTGGCACGTGATGGGCGGGTTTGTGCTCAGTGCCGTTGCCTGGGTTGCCTTTATTCTCTGGGAGCTGCGCTTTCGGGAGCCGATCGTGGAGCCGCGTCTCTTTAAGAACAGCATCTACTCGGTCAGCGTCTTGGCCTCCTTCATGGTGTCAGCGGGGATGTTCGGCGCCATCATGTTTATCCCGCTCTTCACCCAGGCGGTGGTAGGTGATTCGGCGGCCAACTCCGGTATTGTGCTAACCCCGATGATGCTTGGCTTTATGGTATCCAGCATTATCGGCGGCCAAATTTTGTCTCGTACCGGACGATATAAGTGGCTTGCCATCATTAGTATGACCGTGGCTGTAACTGGTATGCTGCTATTGTCGCGGATGGGCGTCGATGCCAAAAACCCTCTGGTAATCCGCAACATGATTATCACCGGTTTAGGCATGGGCACCATGATGAGCCTTTTCACCATCGTCGTGCAAAACGCCTTCCCGTTTCGCATGATGGGGGCGGTCACGGCGCAGCTGCAGTTCTTCCGCTCTATTGGCAGTACCGTGGGTTTGGCTGTGTTTGGCTCCTTTGTCACCGCGCGCTTCACTTACGAGCTGCCACGAAAGATCCCGGCCGCGGTAACGCGGGTCTTGCCGCCGCAGGCGTTACATAGCCTGTCCAATCCGTCGGTGCTGTTGACTTCCAGCGCCGCCTCGCACGTAAGAATGGAATTTGCCAAGCTGGGGCCTCAGGGTGAGCTTTTGGCCCGCGCGCTTTTGCATGGAGTAAAGGTTGCGCTGGCCATGGCGACCGACCGCGTGTTCTTTTTGGGCAGCGTGCTGATGGCGGCGGCGTTGGTCACCTTGTTCTTCCTCAAGGAAATCGAGCTCAAGAAAAAGAGCGGAGACTTTGGCACCGATGTCTTGACAGGAGCTCCCATGGGCCGCACGGAAGCGCGAGCGGTGCTAGGGCTGGCGTTGGCCCAGCGGGCCGCCGCCGGACGGTTTGCCACCGAGGCTGAGCGACAGTGGGCGCGCCGCGCCGCGATCCAGTTGTTGGGACAGTACTTGGCGTATCACGAAGCGCTGACGGTGGGCGAAAACGAAACCGCCGCCACCACGGATTCATGAGGAGGGCAAAGATGCGGTTGGGACGTTCCATCACAGCGGTTGCGGGGAGTACGGCGATAACCGTCATCGGCATCTTTTTGGGGGCTAGTCCCTGGCTTTGGGGAATAAGCCGCGGGTTTCAGGATTGGTCGCCAGCTACCAAGACCGACTTTTGGAGCGGGATTGGCCTGGTGGTGTTAGGGCTTACAACCATCATGCTGTACCGGGTCGAGCTCAACCGGCGGTTAGAGCTGGCAGGGATCATAAGCCGGAGGGTGAAGCTGGAAGGGAGCGATGAACCGAAAGCCGCACCAGATGCGGCGGACCCTAAAGCTTCGGTCAGCGATGAGGCACTTCTGGCTCTAGCCGCGTCGGTTCTCAAAGATATTGGGGATCAAAAGCAGCCTGGCGCCGCCGATGCCGGTGCGACATCGCTGGAGGAGACGGAGAGGACGGCGATATCCGAAGACGAACTCGCGCGTATCGCCACGTCGCTACTCCGGGAGATTCAAGCGATTCAGCCGACCGATCTGCAGGATACCTCCGGGGAAAAGCCGCTGCAACTGATGAGTGACAGCGAGCTGTTCCATATGGCTTGGCGCTTGCTGGAGGAGATTCGTCAGGCCAGCGGCCACCGGGAGATGGTGTCGGCGCGGGAGGAGGGGACTCATGAATAATCGCAGCAAAAGGATGTTTCCCGCGGGGCACGTGGGGCTAGCCATTATGCTGCTCGGTGGGATCTGGCTTCTGATTGCGCCGGCTTGGGTTGGGTTTTCTGCGCACCGGCTTCAAAGCCGTATCGACGAATGGGCCGGGGCCGCCGTCATTATCGCGAGTGTCGTCACCTTCGTTCTGCAATGGGCTTTCGGTTTGGGTGATTTGGTGAGGGGCCGTGCAGAGGACAAGGATTACGAACGAAGATGATAAGGGTGCGCCAGGGTTCCGGGGTTCTGTCTTGATGTGCCGCTAAATCGCTTCATCCCCAAATCCGCCTAGTACAAGCACGGATCTCCATCGAACAGTGTTCTCGGCCGTTACAGCGTCCAATACGCTTATGACCGATCCAAACGGCGCTCCGCGATGAGCCGGCGCCGCTGCATCGATTTGATCTGCTGGATGGCTTGGATGCCCTTTTGGTCGTGGGGTGAGAGCTCGCCCCAGGGGCTTCGACTAAAATCGAAGGTGAGCTGGGCATCCGCATCCTCCTCATCGTTTCCAGGGTGGGGCGGCAGGTCGACGCGGTCTGAAAGCCCATAGTCGCGCTCCATTTGTGCCGCCTCGGCCATAAAGCCTTTGCTTAAGACGAAGAGGTCCTGTTGGCTCATGAGCGTCTGTTGCTGCTCCAGCTGCTGCCTCCGATGGCGCTCTTCGGCCTGGCCCTGTGCCTTGAATGCGAGCCACAGACCTGCCGCACCGACAGCAGCATTGGCCCCGGTGACCAGAATGTCGACCCATTGGGTGATGTGCGGTACCCCTTGGAAGGTGACGTGCCCGGGAGAATGCACCTCCACATCCACCACTTTGAGACGTTCGGCCGGCTTTACCGGATGGCGGTGTTCCAACTCCTCATGCACCGCGTTGTACAGCGAAGCAAAACTGCGGAAGAGATTGGAGAACTCCGTCGAGAGACCGGTGCGTCGAATATCTACGGTAAGCCGGTATACGTCGTCGTCCAAAGCTTCGCCCCCTCACTGTTATCCTACAAAAGGGCAGGGGCAGACACGGCTGATTAAGCGCGAATTGCTAACTGACACCCACAGTCCGGCGCACCCGGTCGATGGTCTTTTGTGTCACCTGACGAGCCTTATCTTTGCCGTCGGCGAAAATTCGGTCCAATTCAGAGGTATCTGCCATCAACTCCCGGTAACGCTGGTTAGCTGCCCGGAACGATTCCTCGAATCGGGCGTAGAGCGCTTCTTTGGCGTCCTTCCAGGCAATGCCGTTCTCGTATTGCCGAGCCATGGCGGCGGTTTCCTCGGGTGTAGCCAGCAGCCGATACAGTTGAAAGATGGTGGAGGTGTCGGGGTTCTTCGGCTCACCTGGTCGTGAGGAGTCGGTCTCAATTCGCATAATGAGTTTTCGGATGCGGTCCGCCGTCTCAAAAATGGGGATATGGTTATTGTAGCTCTTGGACATCTTACGGCCGTCTATTCCCGGTAGCACCGCCGTGGACTGATCGATCAGCGCGTCGGGCAGGGTGAAGACCTCGCGCTGGTACTGTCGGTTGAAATATTGCGCCAAATCGCGAGCGATCTCCACATGCTGTTGCTGGTCGCTTCCGACTGGCACCCACTTGCTGTTCATGATAAGGATGTCGGCCGCCATTAAAATGGGGTAGGTGTACAGTCCCATATTGACGCCGGCATCCACGTCCTCTTCGCCCGTCTCTTGATTCTTTTGGACCTGCGCCTTGTACGCATGCGCCCGGTTCATGAGCCCCTTGGGCGAAAAGCAGGCCAGCACCCAGGAGAGTTCAAACACCTCGGGAATGTCGGACTGGCGGTATAGGATGCTCTGGTGCGGGTCCAGTCCCAGGGCAATCCAGGCGGCGGCAAGAGAGTAGCTGTAATGCCTTAACGCCTTGGCATCCCTGAGCCCGGTCAGGGCGTGATAGTCGGCGATGAAGAAAAACCCCTGTCGGTCAGGTTGTTGAGAGAGTTCTACAGTGGGCTTAATCGCGCCCACCCAGTTGCCCAAATGGGGCATGCCGGTGGGTTTGATGCCGGTCAGAACAATTTGCTGCGCCACGAATGCAACACCTCAATTATTGGTTAAGCGGCCAAATAGGCCGTCCATTCATCCCCTATCATACGCGATTGCAGCGTGGCGGGAAAATGCTCAGCGTTCGAAGGGATCGAACTCCTCCATCGGGGTCACTTTTATCGCCCGCGCCAAGTCGGGAAAGGCGCGGCGGATGGCGAGCCACATGCTGTTGGCAATGCGCCGGTAGCTAAAATGACCGGCGGAGCGGCTGCGGAGTTCAATGAGATATGCTGCCTCGGCAAAGTCCATGCGTAAAAGCACCCGGCGTCGCTGGGCTAAGGGCAGGAGATATGGCCGCTCCTCGTCCGGGTGGGACAATAGGTGCAGGTAATGAGCCTCAAGAGAAGATTTGAACATCGAGGCCATACCCGCTTCGGCAATTTCCGGGGGACTGTCAAAGCCGAGACGGTGATCCAGCCTCTGCACCACTTTATCCACCCGCCGATGGCGGTTCAGGTCGCGAAGGGCTCCGATGTCAACGGTGACGTCAAAAATGAGGGGGCGCTGTTGAAAGGCACGCGGCCACGCATCGTGCGGCCCTCGCAGCGCCAAAAGGTTAGATACCAGATCGCGCCGTTCTCCGGCAGAAAGGTCATGCAAGCGCGTGATAATGTCGGCGTACGAGAGTGCAGATTCTTCATAGATGAGCCCGGCCAACATATCGTCCACGGGGTCGGCCAGTTGGTGCAACACGACCCCGGACTCAGCCGGGCTCACCCCGGAAAAGCGCTCGGCTACCAGCGTACGAATACGGCCTCGAATGTCGCGGATGAGTTGATCAGGCTCGGTATACTTGGTGAGCGTGGGCGCGATGGGTCCCGGGTTCATTTCCTCACGGATGGCTTCGGCAATCGGGATGTTGCGATGGGTCAGCCGCGCCTCCAAAAGGTTGAACGGCTCCGCCAGAGTGACGGCCGCCTTCATGCCTTGAGCAATATTGCGGACCTCTTCAATAGCCGACGCCATGAGCCGGCGAATTTGCTGCTCCAAGACGCGGGCATTGGTCACCTGGCCAAGACTGGTGAGGGTGGCCAGCGGGAGCGCATAACGGGCTAAATCGAAAGCCCGGGCCTTCATCGTGCGTCCGTACGGCCCGACCTTCATGTCTTCCGGCTTGGGATAGCGTTCCCGAAGGCGCGCTTCGGCTTCGCCAAAGAGCGTTTCATAAAGCAAAAAGAGTTCTGCCACCGACTCGGCGTACTTGGAACTGGCGGCTTCCGGCGTATAGTACGGACTTTCCGAGAAATCTTGATATCGGGTAGAACGCTCCTGGCCGTCCCACAACGGTTCATCCACAACCTCTATGGCAGCCAAAAGCGAAATCTGCTCGATGGCCAGCGGCACGTGGGCCAAATCGGCGATGGAAGCATGTCCATAGGAGAAATAAAAGGTGTTGAGAAAGGCTTCCGCCTTCTGCTGGGATAGCTCAAGCAAGCTATCCCGCATGGAGGCGCTGGAACGCGAATACTTGGCCATCCCGTAGGCGCAGACCTCGGGCGGCACATGTGACAAGGCATAGATGACCGGCATTAAGGACTCCTTTGAGATTATTCGCGATATCGCTGCGCGATGAGCAAAATCGCGGCGGATCGCCCCGCGCTGGACAGCCCTTCTAATTCCGCGAGCTGGCAGTCCCCTCCATTATAGAGGGCGTGGGCAATGCGCAACAAGGTGCGAGCCTCCTGAGAGAAATTTCGGGCGGTGAGATGAATGGCGTCCCAGTCGATGGTCCGCCGATCTAGATCAACATATTGGACCAACAAATCCCGTTCGTTATCGCGAAAAAGGGGGAGCGCAATGGTGTCAAGAACGGCGCTCCATTCGGGACTGCGCTTTACCCAAAAATGATTTCCGATCAGCTGTTGCTGTACGCTCATCATCCGGTTTCGCCTCCTTTTTTCTTGCACCCTAGGGGCGGGCCGTGTCCTCTCCTAATCCTTTGCTATGTTTGTTCTGTAATTATCGCAATATTTGTCATTTCATGCAAGGGTGTGACGAGATTTGTCGGGGGGCTAAATGACCGAACCCGTCTCCCGCAGTTGGCGTTATAATCAGGGCAAAGTGAGGGGGGATAGCAGTGAGTGAATGGAACAGCGGAACGTTTAACCCCGGCCAGGTGGCGGATTGGATTCAAGGCTTCGTCAATCAAGTGACCGGGAATTTACGCGGCATGGTCGGCTTTCCCAAGCAAGAGTTGGTTCGCCACATGGATGATTTCGCCCTGCGATCGGTTAAACGCCATTTAGAAGCGCGGCAGGCGGACATCGCCGACATGATGAGCGTGATTGATCAAGAATTGGCGCGACGGGCCGAAAAGGCGCAGGCCACACCGCCGGACCCGGCCTCCGGATCTTCGGAATAACAGTTGCACATCAGCCACGTTGGGGGGCGGCAACGCCCCCTTTTTTTTGTTTAAGGGGCTTGCCGTCGGCGACATTAGATAATTTCTGCTCGCGACGCAAGCGACCTCATGCTTGCGGTGGCGCTGCATCCGCGGCACGTGATCCACATTGTAGGTGCCCGGTACGTGATCCAGGCGCATCAGTAGGGTCAGCGGCCGCACCGCGTCTTCACGATGGACAAAATGATGTGTCCAATTGTAGCCTGTGACCAGGGCGGCGAGTTGCGGAAACCGCCGAATGGACGGGCTGTTGGCGCTGTACACTTGGGCGATGCGAGCGACCGCCGGTTCGGTGTCACCGTGCGCCGCCATCTGATGCAGTTGCTGTTCCGCTTCCAGTTTGGATAGAGCGTACGCATGGCCCGGCAATGGATGGCAGACCGTCTCCTCCGAGGCGGGCGGGGACTCTACATCGCCGTAGACCACCATTGAACACAATACCTGCGCATTCCCCTCTTAGGCGGTAGCCAAGAAGGGGTCAAGCAGGTTAGCCCGCGGGGCTAGACATGTCAAAACTTTTGTTTTACACTAAGGATATAGGGCCGGAGCGGTCCGAATCCACGCCTGGGGAGATCTCATACGACACGGAAGGCCACAGGCTTCCCGCGCAGTGGTCGATGAGCCAGGAACCTCCGGCGAGCTTTACAGCGAGTGCTGGCGGAGCGATCCCTGAAACCCCCACCTCCACCCATGAGGGTTAGGTAGCGGGAGAGTTCATCACGTGGGTAGCACCTCTGTCCCGGGGCTGGCGGCTAAACCGATCATCGACATAGATGTTGTCGTGGCATCGGTCGACAACGTCCCGGTAGCCGTGGAACGGTTGGAATCTCTCGGATACCGGCACGAAGGTGATTTAGGAATTCAGGGCGGACGGGAAGCCTTCAGGGCGCCTAAGGGCCTGCCTGATCACCACTTATGGGCAAGGCTATCTCTGGGGCCATCCGCAGCGTGAGCTCTTTTTCCCTGCGGCCGCCTTTGAGAGCTGGGTATAATGAGGCCAACAGGATCACGCAAGGACGGTGAGCACGGTGGAGTCTCTAAAAACGGCGGATGGCTGGCAGCGTTGGCTCACGCAGGCACCCGATACGTGGCCATTGCGGCGATTGTTTTGGTCGAGTTCCGTGCCCGGGCCCGAAGACGCGGGCGATCCGGAATGGGTGGCCGCGGTGCTCACCACCATTTTAGAAGAGGGGAACGCCCAGGACTGGCACACCATTCGCTGGCACGCGGTCTGGCCCATCTGGGATCGGCTTCCTCTAGACCCGCACGTCCGGCGTTTTTGGGATGCTTATCGAGAGGAGGAATGGGCCATCGACCACCGCGATCGCGTGCTCGATGCCGAGCAACACGAAATTCTGGGAGTCGCTGCCACCGTCCTGCCGCAATACGGTGTGGAACTGGCGGGCGGCACGGCCCTGGCGGCGGGGTACCTGGGCCACCGGCTGTCGGAGGACCTCGATTTATTCACGGGGGCGGCGATGCTCCGCGAAGCCATTCCAGCTGTCACCGAAGCATGGAAAGCCGCGGGCATTCCGGTGCGGCCTGAAAAACCGTATCCGACTTTTGCCCGCTTCTGGGTGGGCCAACGGCCTGTGAAGGTGGAGCTCGCGCAAGATAGTCCCTACCAACTAGAACCGTCGTCCGTCACGATCGACGGCATGCCCACCCGCTCCCTGAAAGATTTGGCGGCGGATAAGACGTTGGCGCTATTCGACCGGGCCACAACCCGGGACTTCGTGGATGTGTACATGCTGTTACAACGCTTCGGGCTCTCGCAACTGATGACTTGGGCCGCCATGAAAGATCTCGGCTTCGATCGGGATTGGTTCATTCAGGCGTTAGTCCAGGCGGAAAAAGTGCAGCCCAAACGGGTGACGATGCTTGTCTCCTTGGACTGGGATCACTTGCGGTTGACCTTTCGGCAGGCGGCCCTGCGTTTGCAACGCGAGGCGCACGAAGACGACCACGAGCTCGAACCCTAGCCCCAGACTAGCCCGCGTTTGGCACCGGCCGCTCACCCGCGCCGGTGTTTTTGTTTGCTCATGTTAGCGTCCGGCCTATCGCTTACGTGGCAGGCTTACGATGCGAACACAAGGGCCCACCGAGCCCCTGCGTTCATAACCGAGCCCCGATGAGGGCCTTCTTCCCTTCTGCCGCCGCCCGCGTAGGGCCGCGCCAGACTAAATTTTTAGAGGTGATGACATGACTGAACCCGTCGGCATTGACGCCGGGCATGGGTATACGAAAGGCCTACGGCTGAATGGCGCCCGGGTGCTGTTCCCGTCGCTTATATGTCTGTTTCGCCGCATGTTCCGTGCCTATCTGAGAAGCCATCCAGATGAGGCCAAGGCTTACGCCGAGTTGAAGATGGCACTAGCCGATCGGTTCATGCACGACCGTGAGGCCTACACCGAGAGCAAAAGTGCGTTTATCAGATCTCGGCTCAAGCGGGCGGGATGGAACGAGTAAACCCGCGTTGTAGAGAGGTGGCGACATGTGCTGGATAAGACCGTACCGTACTTTAACGTCATCATGAAACGGCGTGCCAGGTTGCCCGTCGTAACGCACGAGCTGCCGTCCGAGTTCTCATTGGCGGGGTTTGGTCCCCGAGACGAAGTCCAGTGGGCCGGCATCGAGACCGCGGTCGGCGAGTTCATGACGGAAAGCGAGGCCCTTACGTATTTCCAAGCCACATATCTGCCGCATAGCGATGAGCTCACACGGCGCTGTGTGTTCGTACGCCAAGCCGACGGGGCCGCGGTGGGCACCATTACGAGTTGGTGGAACACGACGGAAGAGCGACGGGATCCTTCAGTCCATTGGCTGGCGGTCCGCCCTGACTACCAGGGACTCGGCCTGGGGAAAGCCTTGGTCTCCGAATGCCTCAAACGGTTGGTGTGGTTGGAGGGCGACCGAAACATCTTTCTGCATACCCAAACGTGGAGTCATCGGGCGATTGCGATCTATATAAAGGCCGGATTTGAGTTTGTTGGGCAGGGCTCATTCGGCGGTTATCCAAACGATTACGAACAAGCCATGCCAGTATTAAGAAGCGTGTTGCCTTCCTTAGTGCGATAAAAGGGGCGTTAACGCAGTAGTGCCTACTCCCAATTACCGCTTTGGATCAACGGTCATTGGCCTGCCCAAAGGCTCCATCCCCTCAAAATGTTCTGGCGTTGGTTAGCGCCCTTACGGCAGAGATCAATCGAGAAATCCGGACCCCCGTAAATTATTCATCGTGGGCGGGGAATATGGATCAATGGGTTTATGGGCATGGGCACTGTGCTTCCTTGTTACAGTTACACGCGGTCCGTAACATTTCTTATACCATTCGCGCGTTGTGCGTCATGGCAAGGCAACCAGCAACCACTCCTCCGCGGCCCCCGGTGACTGGCCGGTACTGTTGTCTATAGAGGGCGCGGTGGAACCGTTCATCATCGGACACCAACAGCGCCTTTAAGCGTTCCACCTGAAGATTGCCACGCCGTCATTTCCATCCTCATCCGCCCACAATCCACGAACGATGGTCTCGGGCTGACGGCGTAAACGGCGCCTCCGAGGGAAGCGCCGTTTAGGTTGTGGTGCCCCGACTGTGCTAGGCTTCGCCGGAGGCTACCTGGATGCTGAGTCCGCGACCAGTCTCACGGCCCCAGATGAGCCAAGCCGCCGAGGCCAGGAGCCCGACGAACCACACGCCCGCGTTAAATAAAATGTAGTTTGAGGTGGACAGATGGGCGGTCATGTAGATGCTGGGAATGTACAGCCCGATCGATATAAACCGCGCAACAGCGGTCAGGGTCCCACGATGAACCGTAGGCCAGACCTCCGCTTTGACCGTGTCTTCGGTCAGATAGCAGAGCGAGTTAACCCCGGCCAAAATTACCAAGAGAATCCAGAAGAGCGACATGTGATGTTGCCAGGTGTGTGTGGTCAGTCCCACGATGGCCGTCATTACAAACGTGCCGAGAAAGCTCCAGAAGAGAAACTTCCTTCGGGAAACCCGGTCGGCGATCAGGCCCAGGAACCCAATGATGAACCCGGCGCCCTCAAACACCGCCAAAATTGTTGGCTGCAGGCTTGGGAAGAAGGTAAACGCCAACGCGTAAGCCATAAGCCCAAAGCCAATGGTGTTGGCCGCCGCAACGATGACCATCACGATCATAGTGAACCAGGTATACGCGGCGCTGGGTCTAGGTCCTGCCGTTTTGGCCGGTCTCGCCGCGTCCATGGCTTCTTGCGCTATGGCGTCGGCCTGCACTTCCGGGCCGAAGTAGCTCTTGATGGTCTTTTCCAGTTCTGCGGACTTACCCTTTTTCTGCAGCCACAGGAAGGATTCCGGCATGTTGACGCGGGTGGCAAACAAAATCACTACGACTACCAACACCGCGATGGCGACCACGTCGCGCTGAGCGGCGATGGCGTGACTCCCTTTTAATGCCGCGGTCGCCAGCGCCACGATGGCCAGTACCGTTCCGCCAAAGTTGATGCCATTGATAATCATCATGGTGGCCTTGCCGCGGTGCTTGCGCGGCATCAACTCGTGGCTCGCCACCATGATGGAGTTCATTTCTCCACCGCCCGCAATTAACATGAGGGCGAGCGAAATGAGAATAATAACGTAGGTGGTGCTGAAGAACAGAATAAGGCCTCCGATTGCGTATAATCCCAAAGTGGCATATAGTGTGACCTTGCGTCCGTACTTGTCCGAGAACGGACCCGCCAGCGCAATGCCGATAATCAACCAAATCGGTGCCCAGGCCAAAAGTAGGTCACCCAACGATTTGGGCATGGGAACCCAGCCCACCGCGATGGAGGCTAGTGCGAATACGTAGGATTCGAGAGCAAGGCCCAAGACGAAGGAAACGAACATCCAGGTGGTTTTGGAGGTCCATCGCGCTTCGCCGAGCTGCTCAACGTTCACGTTAAGCAATTGACATCCTCCTCACATTGAAATCACAACCGACTCGAAGCGGCCTATGAAAACTATCCGGATGTTCTCCAGATGCGGGCCCATTTCCTGCAATATCGGGTATTTTTATCATTGTTCCACAAAAAGGCAAATCCTATGAGGCACGGAAATGCAGAGACGAGAGGTTAACAACCCTCATTCTCTGCCTCATCGCCCCGAGAAATCCAAATACTTCCTAACGGGCGGTGCATGCACATAATCTTCCGCCTCCGGTCTGTCCCAAAAAGTTTCAAATTGCGGTATCGTAACAATCAAATGACTCTATGCGTCGATATCGTGAACGGCGAGAGGGGAGAGCTATGGCGGAAACGGAGGCGGCCATTCAACGGCTTTACGAAACCGAGTTTGCGGTGTTGGTCCGGCACGCCAGCTATATCACGGGTAATCGCGATATTGCCGAAGAGTTGGTGCAAGAAGCCTTCATCCGGCTAATGACCAAGCCTCCGCGCGAACAGGCGCGCGTGGGCGCCTGGCTGAGAACCGTGGTCAACAATTTGGCGCTCGACTATGTGCGTCGGGTTAAGGTGGAGGAACGGGTGACCGAGCGGGTGTCGACCATTGAACATGGCCCCAGCGTGGAGGAAGTCACGATGACGGAAATGGATCGGATGCGGGTGCAGGAGAGTTTGAAACTCTTAGCTAGTCGCGATCAAAAAGCGCTGATACTGCGTCATTCCGGCTATTCATACCGGGAGATTGCGGAGAGGCTGGGATGCCCTACCGAACAGGTCGGCGTGATTTTGATTCGGGCGTTGAAAAAACTGAAGCGGATATATTTTGGGGAGACTGACAGCGGGCAAGTGAGAGGGGTGCAGGCATGAAGGCGACCCACAATTTTTGGCAGCACCGCTGCCCCGACGACGGGCAGTGGATGGCTTTTTTCGACGGCGAGGGAAAGCTGGCCGAACGGGAAATGCTGGGTGCGCATTTGCGCCAATGCGGCCACTGCCAAGCTGTCTTTGAAGAAATTAGCGACGCGGTCACTTTTGCTGACGCGGGACTGGATTTGATTCATCCGCTAACTGTACGCGCCCGCCACTGGGGTAAAAAGGCGTGGATGGGGGCTGCCGCGGCGGCTATGTTGATGGCCGGGCTCGGTCTTACCGTTAACGGTGCCGGTCAAAAGGCGGTAGCGGCCATCGGCTCACTATTTCAAGTCAAAAGCATCCGATCAGTTGGCGTGACGCCGGCGCAGGTGGCCTCGTTAACCAGGATTGCGACTCAGGGCGGCAAGGTGACGCTCGCTCATTACGGGTCGATTAAGGTTGCCGGTCCAATGCAGGAAGCCAAGGTGCCGGTCTTTAAGCTCGCCCAATATGGCATGCCCAATCTGTGGCCGTCGGCGCTCGGCACTTCCGAACAGGCGTCGGTGCAGACCGGGCTTCGGGTTACGTTGAAACTCAATGTGCCCCACATTAATCAGCTCATTTCCAGCCAGGGCGGCCGGTATTTCTTCCCCATGAGCGTGAACCAGGTGCCCTTTACATTGTCGATTCCAGCGGAAGCCTCCATTCACCAGGGAGCCTGGACGGTCGACGAAGTGCCGCAGCCGACGGTGGCGGCTCCGGGCCAAGTTCCGGTGAAAGCCATTGCCAAAGCGTTGGAGAATCTGCCGTTTTTACCGCCGCAACTGCAGGCGGCAGTGCAGGAGATGGCCAACTGGCGAAACACCCTCATCGTGCCGCTTCCGGGACACCCGCAAACAGTATCGGTGGGAGGAACTCAACGCATCGTGGACAGCAATGCCCAGGGCACGGCGGCGGGAGAGGCGTGGGTGCAAAAGAACGGATTGGTGGTGGCCGTAATGCAGCACCAGTCGACACCGATTAACCGGGCGACCTTTCAGGCGGAGGTGGCGCGGCTCTTTCCATGAAAGCCATTCAAACGCTCGGCCTGACCAAGCAATATCGTCGGGGAGAGCCTGCCTGCGACCATATCAGCCTGACGGTCAATCAAGGCGAAATCTTCGGGCTTTTGGGACCCAATGGGGCCGGCAAGAGCACATTGGTGAAAATGCTGGCGGGATTGGTCGCCCCGAGCGCGGGAACCGCCCGGGTTTTGGGCTTTTCCTTTAAGGAACTGGTGCCGCGGCGACAGATGGGCTATCTCCCGGAGTTGTTCCGGTACCCGCCCTGGCTGACGGCAGAAGAGGTGCTGACGTTTCACGCGGGGCTTTTGCGGACTCGCATTGGCGCGGACGACCGTGACCAACTTTTGGCCCGCGTGGGCCTGGAGGGGCGGGGGCGGGAGCGGGTACGCGCCTTTTCCAAGGGCATGCAGCAGCGGCTGGGGCTGGCGGTGGCGCTCGTGGGAAAACCGGCTCTGGTGTTACTGGATGAGCCCACCTCGGCGCTCGACCCTATCGGCCGCTTTGAAGTGGGCCGGCTGCTGCAGGATTTAAAACGCGAAGGCACCACTATATTTTTGAACAGCCACTTATTGTCCGACGTGGAAAAACTGTGCGATAGCGTCGCGCTCATCGACAAAGGGCGGGTGGTATACCAGGGGTCGCTGAAAGACGCGATCTATGGTGGCGTGCGCCGATATCGGCTGCAAGTCGACCAGTTGACCGCCGAGGCGGCCCGCGCCGTCCAAGCCTCCATTCCCCATGTCGTGATACAATGGGGCGACGGAGGACGGGCTGAAATTGGCGTGGGCCTCATGCGCCCCGAGCTTCCCGGGTTGGTGGCCCAACTGGTGTCGTTGGGCGCCCGGGTGTACGAGGTTGAGCCTGATCACTCCTCCTTGGAGGAATGGTTCTTGAGTCGAGTGGGAAAGGATACGCGGTAAATGCTGACGGTCTTGCACCATAGTCTGGTGGAGACTTTGCGCAAGCGCCTCTTGGTGGCGGCCGGCGGCCTCACCTTTCTTTTTTTACTGCTCTTCTTTCTCTTTCTGCGCTGGGTGGGCCAGCCGCCCCGTATCCCCGGCGAAGCCGACATTGCCGGCATGACCTATCTATATCTCGGACTCTTTGCTGCGTACGTCATGATTGCTCTATTTGCCGTCCTTATCTTCGTCGCCTCGGTATCAGCGGAGATTGATGACGGCACGCTGTTGGCGGTCCTGCCGCGCCCTATCCGCCGCTCCCGGATCATACTGGGCAAATGGATTGGACTCTCGGTGGTGGTGGTGGTCTACACCACCATTCTCTTTTTCGGAATTGTGCTGATTGACCAAGGGCAGTACGGTCCCGTTGCGGGCGGCCCGCTGAGTCTTATAGCCGCCTACGGCGATTATCTGCTGGAGGGGATTTTGGTCGGAACCGTCACTCTTTTGGGGTCCACGCTGACCGCCACCATGACGAATGGCATCGTGGTTTCTTCGGCAGTGCTGATTGCCTTTTTAGGCGGTTCGCTGCAGCAGTTGGGGGCGCTGACCAATCCGGCGCCCGCCTTCAACATCATTGGCTGGGTCACCAGCCTGCTTATTCCCACCGACGCGCTATACCGGCGCGCCTTATTTCAGCTTATGGGCAGTCACGTCTATCCGGGGGCGGTCGTGGGGGCCGGACCCTTCGGCGCTATCCATCCGCCGGGCGAGGGCACGGTGTACTACGCCATTTTATACACGGTGGGCATGCTAATGCTCGCGATATGGAGCTTTGGCGTTCGGGACCTCTAATGCTACCGTTTCTTGGGCACTAACGGAGAGGGCCACCAGAGAGGCCACAATCAGGGCGGCGCCGATCAACTTGAGCGAGCTTAGCCACTGACCGAACACCAGCCAGGCAAAAAACGCTGTCCACACCGGCTCCATATTGAAGGCTAAGGCGGCCTCAGTGGCAGTCAGGCGCTGTTGCCCCCAGACTTGAAGCCACCCGGCCACCAGCGTGCCCAAGATGGCCAAAAATCCGAACCGCCACCAGACCGAAAACGGCAGATTGAGGGATAGTGCCGTCAGGGCGTGGGGGTGAGCCACGAGGGTGTAGACAGTCAGGGTAAGTCCCGCTCCCAGCGCTTCCAGAATGGTGAGCTGAATCGTGGTCATGGTGCGGCCGACCTCGGTGGTGCCGATAATCTGAAAGGTGGCAAAGACCGCCGCCAAAAGCGCCCAGAACGTGCCGGCGGCCACGGACAACGTCAGCTGCCCAATCCCCACCAACAGTGCCACTCCGAGTATGCTGGCCAGCGCCGCGGCAGTCACCACGCGGTGGGGAACACGCCGGCGCCACACGGCCATCACCAATGGCGTCAGCACGACGTAAAGGGCGGTGATGAAGGCGACATCATCCACCGGAATGCTCTCCATTGAGACAGCTTGAAAAAAGGTGACGCCGGCCAACAATGCGCCGGCAGCCACGCCGGCCAGCCAACGCTTGGTGGTCAGACGCGGTCCGAGAAAAATCAGTGGGAGACCAATGAGGCCCACAACAATATAGCGAATCAACAGGAAAACCGACGGATCGAGGGAGAATTCCAGCTGCCGTATGAGGATATTGCAGTATCCCCAGATGGCGGTGAGGAGAGCCAACGCCATGAGACCCCACCAGATACTGGTGCGGTTGCCGCCGGTCTTGGGCGCGGTCTCTTTAAACAGGCGACCCTCCTGTTCGACCATGCCGACAACCTCCCTCCTGAGACCATCCTCTCCATTTTAAAGAAAACCGGCTGTCGCTAAAAGGTGCCGTACCGAGGCGGAATTTATTTCCCGTGGTCGGAACCAATTTCCGGACTTGGAATACGATGGATCGAACCAGATTATAAATCGAGGGGATGCACAATGGCACTCTTTGATGATACCTTTACGCCGTACCACCCGTTTGGCAGCCGGAACCTGTCCTCCGGCGCTACCGGGACCGACGTTGCGGTACTGAGGGCGGTTTATGATCTCATGCTCGAAGTCATGAATCCGCCAAAGGGACCGATGGGAAGCCCGATTCCCATTACCAAGGTGTATGACGCGGCTGCCGTGCAGGCGGTGAAAAATATCCAAAGCTATTTTGGCCTGTCCGTTGATGGGATTGCCGGTCCCAACACCTACTTCGTCTTCGGTCAGGGCGTGGGCTCGCGTACTACCTTTGGCGGCCCGGTGTACGGCAGCCGCCAGCTCTCTGAAGGCGATACCGGAGGCGACGTGACCATCCTGCAAAATCGCTTGAACTGTTTCCGCTATGCAAGCCTCATCGGGGGGCCTGCGGATGGTGTCTTCGGTCCGAACACCGCCAGCGCGGTCCGGGCCTTCAAGCAGGACGCCGAAGCCAATGGCGACACCGGATTTCCCGATAACACCATCGCTGGTTACGGATTCTATGACGCTAGCTGGCTGTACACCTTTGCCGGCGGTCGAGCCATCGACACCGGACGCGACGGATTTGACGTGGTGTTTGTGCAGGTGGTGCTGGAAGATTTAGGTTACTATTCCGGCCGCATCACCGGCTATTACGACGCCGCCACCCGCGCGGCCGTGATGGCTTTTCAAACGGCCCAGGGAATCACCGCCGACGGCGTGGTGGGACCTGTCACCTTTTATCGCATCGGCATCCGCAACAACGTTCCGGCTCCCAGCCCGCTTCCGGTTGCCTGGCCGGCGGCGCCGGTGCCGATGGTCACGGTCTGTTCGGTGGGGCTGACCAGCCAAACTTCCGATGTGCACCCGTATGGCGCGGCGACGCTGGTGATAAACGAGGCAGAAGGGTTTGAAAGCTTGGACGTAGTCGGCAATATGCTGAACCCGCCGTCCAATTACGGAAATTTCAACGCCTACCGCTTTACCTTGACAGATCCCGTTACCGGCAATGTAATCGAACGCATCAACATGGTGTTGACCACGAGCAGTAGCAACCCGGGCGACTGGGCAGGCACTTTTTCTCCTGGCGTCAAAACCATTCCTCAAGGCACAGTGTCGGTCTATCCGGTTAACACCACTTCCGGAAACATCGGACCCTTGCTCCTGCGGGGATCGTTGCAATACTGCCACTAACGATCGGAAGGCCTCAATATCCTGGGGCCTTCTTTTTTGGGGTGGGCGGATTTTATCCGGATGCGCCGTAAAACTCCGCCGTTTAGGGCGGAGATTTTTTGGGCAGGTCTGGGGATTTCCTCCGACAGCTTACTTTGTGTTAGCATACCGGTGGTGCTTGACCCGGATTTTTTGCCGACGCCCTCTGAGCGTCAGCGCTTTAATGTTTTAGGCGCGTTGCACGCCGTAACGCATGAGGTCATCACCACCACCAACGACACGTATGTCAATAGCGAGAGTGTCGTCACACTCCTCAAAAAGCTGGCTGAAAAGTTTACCGACTGGCCGATTACACTGGTCCTGGATAATGCTCGCTACCAACGGAACGCCTCGGAATTACTCTCTTGTGGCTCCCGGCGTATTCTCCCAATTTAAATCTGATTGAACGCCTGTGGCAATTTGTCAAGGCCGAATGCCTACATGGCCGATACTACCCAAAATTTGCCCCATTCAAGCAATCGACCATCGATTGTTTGGCAGAGACCAACGGCCGCCACAAAACCAAGCTAAATGCCTTGTTGACACTCAAGTTTCAAACCTTTAAACCGGCTGCGTAAATCTCCAATTGTAGTCCGCGAGGGGTATAACGTCACCGTCCGTCCGCCATTCCCCGCGGTAATAGTTGTCCGCATCAAGTTAAAAGATCGAGCGGACCAGTTGTACCGTCGCCATGTTCCGTGGGCAATCGATCGTCGCGGATTCATCGAACTGCGGCGCGGAGCCGTGGGAGAGTAGCTCCTTCCTTGCTGTGTTCTCACTCACTGTGTGGTGTACTATGACTCGTGAATCTCGGGGGTTGTGCGGTGGAACTCACGTTGACCGCAAAAGTCCGATTGTATCCGGATCCTGAGCAGGTGGCGATACTCCAGCAGACCGTGGACGCCTATCGGCAGGGGTGCATCTGGGTTTCTGGCATCGTTGAGACGACGCACTGCCTCCAGCAAACCGTCCTCCACGCTAAGACCTACCGGCCATTGCGGACGCAGTTCGGGTTACGCTCGCAAATGGCCCAATCGGTGATCAAAACCGTGATGGCGCGGTATAAGAGTGTGCTGGGCAACGGCCAGCCGTGGACCCACGTGCAGTTTACCAAACCGGCCCTCGATCTCGTCTGGAATCGCGACTATTCCCTGAAGTCCAGTGGGTTGTCCCTCAATACGCTGGCCGGGTGGTCCACATCCCTTTTGCCCTGCACGGGATGGAACGCTTTTTTGATGGGACCTGGCGGTTTGGTACGGCCCAACCGGCGCACCGCCATGGCCGTTGGTTTCTCCATATTCCGATGACGAAAGAGATGCCTGAGACCGATTGGCGTGAGATTCGTCAGGTCGTCGGGGTGGACTTCGGGATCAACTTTTTGGGGACCGCCTACGATTCCCAGGGGCAGACGATTCGTTGCAACGTCGGCAGACACCCTCCGCCCGGCGGCGTCTGAAACGTCTTGGTCAACGAGAAAACAGTTGGATGACCGCGGTGAACCATCAGGTCAGTAAGGCCCTCGTGGATCGCTATGGCGCGCAGACGGTGTTTGTGTTGGAGGACTTGACGGGCATTCGGGGAGCCACCGCGCGGGTCCGGCGGCGCAACCGGTATACGTCGGTGTCGTGGGCGTTTTACCAGCTTCGGCAGATGATCGAATACAAGGCGACCTTGCACCAGGCGCGCACGGTGGCCGTGGCTCCCCGATACACGTCCCAAACGTGTCCGAAGTGTGGACATGTTGCGCGAGCGAATCGCGACAAGCGACGGCACCGCTTTGCATGTCAACGAGGCCATTACCGGTCCAATGATGATCGGATAGGCGGCATGAACCTGCACCGTCTGGGAATCGAGTACCGGGTGACAGGTGCGACCGGGGCACGCCCGCAGTCGTGAGGGCGTCGTCAACCGCCCTACAATGCGACCCCATTTTAAGGAAGGAGACGGCTTCGGTTGTCGCCCGCACTTCCGGGGAGTCGCAAGCGCCGGCCTCCGTTCCCCTTACGGGGACGCACGGTCGTCCCTCCCTTTCGGGAGTGAACGACCGCAAGGGGATCAGGCCGGGGTAGTTGACTTCCGGCTAGACATCGGAAAAGGGTTGTCGGGTAGTCGCTGACGAAGCGATGCTATGCACTCTTCTACCCCCAGCGAGGGGCGCCAATTCGGGGACCGAGTCCCATGAACTCTCCCGCCGCCTAATCCTAACGGATTGAGGCGGGGGTTTCCGGGATCGCTCCGCCAGCACTCGCTGTAAAGCTCGCCGAAGGTTCCTGGCTCATTGACCACTGCGCGAGAAGCCTATGGGCTTCCGTGTCTTATGAGATCTCCCCAGGCGTGGATTCGGACCGCTCCAGCCCTATGTTTTCAGTAAGACCACAGCAGTGAATGGTGGCCCTCGACCGGTGACTTCAACCAGCACTGCCTGGGGATAGGCAATAGAATCGTGTCCTGGCGACATGTTGTCGCTAGGACACGGCTGCCCTCTGGAATTCACGGGATCCCGCCCGGCTGAGGGACACCACGGCCAAGACCGCTGCAGAGAGAACCATCGCCCCGGTCGCCCCGACCATCCAGAGCCGAACCCCGACATGGCCCACCAACAGCCCGCCGCCTGCCGTGGTCGCAATGGTGAGGCCAGCAAATAGGGCCTGCACGGACGCGGTGATCCGGCCCATGGCCTCGGGCGGCAACGCCCCTTGTGTGAATGCGCCAAAACCCGTGGCGGCTGCCGCTTGACAGACTCCGAGTGCCAGAAGACCGGCGGCGGCCCAGAGAAATCCGGGGGCCAGCGCATAGCCCAAATAGCCGAGGGCCGCGCCGACCGACCCGATCCCTACGAGGAAACGTACGGGAACCCGCTCGGCCAGGAGCCACGTCGCCACAGCCCCGAGTGCGTACCCCACCCCCGCGACGCTCACCAAGAGGCCGTAGCCACTACTGCCGAGGTGTAGCGCTCGCCGGGCAAACACCACTTCTTGGGCGTCCGCAGTGGCCCCAAACACCAAGGTGAAACGAAACAGCAGCACCACTCCGGCCACTGTCCCGCTACCGCGCAGAAAGTCTGCGACGCTACGGAGGTCTTGCCACCAGGCCCCCATACCGTGTTGGGCGGTCCCTGGCCGGTCACTCCGGGGTCCATTCAAGGACGGGATAAAGAAGAGACACCCCGCCGAGACCAAGAGCGCCGCCGCGACGGCACCGATAACCGTGTCGGGTCGTTCGGTCAGCAATAAGGCCCCGGCAATGGCCGGGCCCACGACGAGCGCCCCGTAATGCAAAGCGCCGTTAATCGCATTGGCTCGGACGCGCATCGGCGCGGGCACGAGCAGGCGGAAATAGGGATTGAACGCGGCCCGAAACACGCCGTCTACCACCGCAAACAGCCCGAACACACCATAAATGGCCCATGCGTTGGGGGTGATCAAGAGCCCGAGCACCACGATTCCCCCTAGTGCATTGCTGGTCCATAAGGTACGTCGCTTGTCCCACCGATCGGTCCATCGCCCGACCAGCGTACCGGTCGCCAGCGTGGCCACCTGCGGCACAACCCATAACAGGGCCACCGCCGGTGCGGAATGCGTGCGCGTCAACATCAAGACGTTCACCGCCACCAAGAGCATCGTTTCTCCCAGAGCGCCGGCTGCCGAACCGGCCAAGACGACCGACAGCGCCCACCTGTCAGACTTCATGAGCCCGTTCCCGAAGGGGCTCCATCCACCCTGTCGTCATCATCTGCGGAGGCCACCCGCTCAAAACGCACTGTCACCCGCCACGTTTCGGCCTGCTCGGGCTCCGCCGAACCGACCCGCTCCCAGACCCCCAGGAGGGCCTCGAAGGTCTCGAGCAACATGTCTACCTCCGCCGTGGTGCGTTCCAACCACGTTTCCACAGCCCTGGCATCACGCGGCTCATCCGGTTGTTTGGGCCCACGAAAGCGGGCCGTGGCCGCGCGGTAATACCGCTCCAGGATGCCACCGTTCGGTTCCGTCCGCGTCACCTCCACGAGTCCGCCGGCGTTCAACTTTTGGATGTGGTAATGCACGTTCCCGCGCGTTTCGCCTAAATGATCGGCTACTTGCGCGGCGGTCAGTTCGCCCGAGCTGAGGGCATGCAAGATCCGAATCCGCAACGGATGGGCGATCAACTGATACTGACCCTCGGTCAGTGGGGGTCCCAGGTGTTTGGGCATCGTGTCAACTCCTTTTATCAATCTGAGTTATAGATCAAACTATAAACCAAAACAACGGAGAACAGCAAGGTGCTGTTTCAGGACACCGGGGCCGTCTCAGTGGTGGATGCGACAGTCCCGCGGCTACTGAAGGATCTACTTGGGTTGGGATAAGCAGCTCAATCTATAACGATGCGAGTCATGTGCTAATCGGACCTATCCCGTCGTTCCTTGCAGCAGTTACGCCCCTGAATTCCGATGATTAGCTCTGTGAACTATGTCCCGCTCATCACTGGGACTTCCAAGATCGAGGATTTTGGATGATGGCACCAGTTGCACCTAAAAAGAAGAGTGCCCCTAAACCGATGAGTATTGTGGCATAATGCCCACCCACAGAAGTTCCTTGTTTGGCACAGTCTTCTACAACATTTCGACCAGAGGACCCCTGTTGTCGCTAGGAAGTTACAGGGAGTTATCTAACCGCACGGGCGAGATTCATGACCGCATGGAGACCTTGCGGGACCAATTTATCGTGTGGGTCTGCTGATGCATATTCGCCCCCGAAAGCAGCTCATTCGTAACGTAAAGAATTTGTCGTGTTGACCGCGTCGCCTGCCGCTGCCGACACGACGCACAGAAGGCCACCAATCGATGACTTAGTTCTCTGCGTCGCCGGGGGTAAACAGCTTCCAGTGGCCCTCGGAGATCACGTCGATAGCGCCATCGACCACGCTGATCGCGGTCTGGTCATCGATGGCATACCCGCGCACCGGCAGACCGACGGCCCACTTTTCGGCGTGGGCCATGGAATGGCATGGCAACATCGCCGGATGATCCACGTGCGGAAACAACGAAAAATTCACCAGGCCTAACGCGCGGTCGTTACCGGGGGGGATTCCCGTAGACAAACGCCGCCCCGACGTGGGGGCCATCACCAGGCTCCCTCCGCTCACCCCCACCCAGACGGTCTCCCGGAGCGATGGCAACAGGTCCGCGAGCCCGGACTGCCGCATCCAGCGATACAGATACAGGGGATCGCCGGCTCCCACGAGCAGGGCATCCGTCTCCTGGACCAAGGGGACCCATACATCGCCATCCCCGCTCGGTAACGCCGTGAGCTCCAACACGCCCAACGACTGCCAACCTAATTCGCACAAGGGGGTGGCCGCCACTCCGTTAATCAGCTTCCAAGCACTTCGCGCACCGCCCGGGATGGTGTAGATTGCGGTGGGAATGCAGAGAGCGCTCGATTCAGCAATCGGTTTTCTCAGGAGATCCACCAGCGCATCGTGGATGCTCGTGTTGGAGATGCCCCCAGACGTGAGAAGAAATTTCATAATACCCTCCTCGTCATTCGTTTCACAGACGGCGTAATAGTCCCGGTGGATGCCAGACGATGTACGGGCCCTCCATGGGCATTGAAGACCGACGTTGTGGACAATCTGCCCCTAGCACCATCATATTCGGGCAGCAACACGTGTCGAGCACTGGAGCCACACGTTTACCGCCCCTCAATTCCCGAGCGCAGTCTGGTCTGCTCGTACGGCAGATACGCCCCCGAAGATGCGTTAGCAAGGCGTGGCTGATTCTCGGCCCATTACGTCACCATGTCCCACGCTTGCTGCCACACCCGGTGGTCCGGATCGCATTCGGTCAACTCGCTGAGTTGATCGTTCAGGCGGGCCAGTTCCGGTTCCATCGTGGCCATCAGATCCAACATGGCCGGCCCGCTCCACGGCGGATGCCACGCACGGAGCAAGTCTTGTTGCCACGACGCCAAGACCGATCGCGGCCCTTCCGCTTTCGCCCAGTCCGCCCACAGGTCCGGCCAACGCCCGGCTTCCATATGCCACCCCGCCATCGCATAGCCGGCGAGTCCGATGATCATCTGGCGTGCATAGGATAATTCACGGCGCCGACACCGCCTGTAAACCTCATGAGCATACGCCAGCACTTTATAGCGCCAGCGTTCCACCTCGGCCGCCGACGGGTAGTAGACGAGCGACTGGGACCGACGGAGCACATCGCCCATGAGGCCCTCGGGATCGTGGAGAATGCGGATGTTTTGCCAGGCGAGGGATGGCGTCACCTCGGGGACACGGTAATAGAAGCAATCGACCTTGATGAACCCCTCGAAATGCGCGACCGTATGGGCAACGCGCGGGCCCGAATCTTCGTAGAAGAGGACGGAACCCCACCGCTGAGGGCGCACCGTTTTGTTCGCCACAAGGTCAGCCACATCCTCAGCATCCACCACGATGCGCAGGTCAATGTCCGAGTAGAGGTCCACATCGCCGGCTCCCAACGAGCCTCCTACAAACGCTGCGCGAACCCGAGAGTCGGTGGTCACGTCGCGGGTAATGGCGGCCAGCAGCTCCTCCCGATATCGGGGCAACGCCAAATCACGCGCACGATGACGGTCTACAGACATGGCAACCACCTTTGTCATTTGTAGAAGTATTTGCCGACCATTCTGTCACGATCGACCCATGTTGTCACCGCTCGTGCGGACGAATGGATACCCGATGGGCCAGCATTCTTATGGGAATGTTCGCCCCCAACAGTACACCAGGTGCGGCGTCGGGACTTTGGCAGGTCGTTAAGTTGGCCCGACTAGTTCTTAAGAATGTAGCAGACGTTCATCAGAATTTGTTCCTTGTCATGCAATTCCCAGAACTGCTCAAGCGACAGTGTCCCACAGACGATTTCATCCTCGCCCGGTTGCATGCGGGCCATTAGGTATAACGCAGAATGGTGGTACTGTATAAGGGTGAGGGGAGGGATTTAGTCCCATGGCAGTCAAAAAATGCGGCCGATTCCTTGCTGCGCTTACGCCCCCGAGTGTGCCACAAGCGTATATCCGTGACTGCACCGCCACTGAGGTAACACCCAAAAATTGTAAAGAGCCAAGTGCACGTCCCGCCTCCCGCGAAGTTGTCTTCTAAGCTTATAAGAGGTGATTCCAATGGGCAGGTCGACCATGCTGTCGCTGATCGGCGTATTCGTGTTAATGGTCGTTGCATTGAGTCTCGCCTTCAAAGACCTCGGCTTGATGGGACTACTCGGCCTTGTTCCAATTGGGGTACTCGTAAACAACCGCGTCGTGAGACAGAGCCGTCGTCGTTAATCAGTTGTACTGAAAACAGTGACCGGTGGGACACTTGCCCCCGCCGTATGTCCCAAGACTATACGTATTCCGTCCTATGACACCCTTTAGCCTAGACTAGGCAGGCGAGATCGAACCACCCCAGTATTCCGCTAACTTGTGGGGGCGCCATACTCAGAGGAGACCTAGAACATGAAGAAACCACCGAAACCAACCCGCCGCCACCACGTCGTAAACTTTCTGATCGCCTTGCTCGCTGTACTCCTTCCCCCTTGGTAACCACAGACAGCAGAAAGCCTTAACGGCGTGCCGTATTCACGCCCCCAAAATAATGGCGTACGGAGTTGCATAACGCGCAACCAAAAGATTCCACAGATGCCAGACAACCCCTTCCCGTATGATGGACTAGACCGGTGTGCGAGGCCCCGGAAAATATGCAGCAATGGAGCTAACGATCATGGAGAAGAAGCCAACGAAGTGTGAACTACCACCACGAGCTCTGCTAGCGCTACTTCTCGGTATTTTCATCGGGGCCGTGTTTTCGGGACGCTATGACACCTTGATTTTAGGGGCAATAGTGGCAGTTGTTGGAGTCGTGGTATTCTTGCGGTGGTATAAATGGTGGTAAACGAACCTAGCAATTAGAAGTGCAGGCGACCACGTGCGCCGATTTCAGAAGCCCTATGGCCGCTACTGCTGATGGCGAACGAGCCGGTGAGATCTCGGACCGTGGCTCAAAACTAGTCTTTAGCCAAGACCTTTACACCAAAGCTTCCGGCGCTCTCGCCCCCGTAAGTGCCGGAGGCAGCCGCCTGCTGGTCAGGATGCAATGCACCCCGTGACGGGATCACACTAAGCGCGGAACACTTTTCGTTAATTTCTTGTACACTAAATACATGACCAAAAACTACTGGCAGTGGGAGCCCTCGCTCGACGAGATCCTCGAACCTATCCGAAGTCTTCCCGGATCTTCGGTGACAATCGGTATCTCGGGGTATGGCGGCTCCGGGAAGACAACCCTCGCCCATGCGCTGGCAGAGCGATTGTCTGCGCCGGTGATCTCCATTGATGAATTTGGCACGAGCGCGGTATTCCGGCGATCCGATGATTGGCAGGGATTCGATCGGGAGCGGCTCGTGAGACAGGTGCTCGCGCCCTTTGCCCGCGGCGTTCGCGAACTGTCATACGACAGTTGCGACGACTGGGACTCATGGGAGACCGTTCCCACTCATCTGGTTATGGAACGTTTCTTGTTCCTAGAAGGCGTCGGACTGTTCCACCCCAATGTTGTACCGTATCCGGATTATCGCATCTGGTTGGATGTACCACTCGCCGAAGCCACTGCTCGGGGAATAACACGCGAACGGATCCTTGGACGTGACCCAGGCGACGTTTGGCAGCGCTTGTGGGAGCCCAACGAGAGCGATTTTGAGCGCAAGTTCCAACCTAAGGAGTCCGCACACCGCCTGATTCGTCCTGAACAATCCGTCCCATGATCCCGGCTCGCGCTAATACGCTCTTGCCCTCAAATGTTCCTCTCCATTAGCCTCCTTGCAATTGTTGCAAGAGGCCGTAGATGTCCCCTAAGACCCACACCTCCGAGATTTTTCCGTCGTGGAAATGGAATAAGGCCGCGCCTGCATACTCAATCGCTTTATGCGTGGGCGGTATCCCGAAAATTTCTCCTTCATGAGTCCCCCGATAGGTCAACCGGGCAAAGGATTTGTCGGCTTCCGTGATCACCTCCTCGACATGGTTCGTGAAATCAGGAAACGCATTGTGTATGTAGTCCACATATTGACCGAATTCGGCGTAGCCCACGGCTGATTGGCCCAAGGAGCCCCGGAACCGAATATCTTCGGCCAACAATTCGGGGAAGAGACCTTTGTCGAAGTGATTCCACATCTCGTTGTAGAATCGCCCAATGAGGTGGACATTTAGGTTCGCCACATATTTTTCAACCCCTCGTCATGGTTCTTGGTTCCATCTTACGGCATATTCGAAGTCAAGGCGTAGCCACGGCTTACGGCGCACTCGCCCCCGTTAGTTGCCTAACAGGGGCGAGTGGTTTGTAACGGACTTGGTTAGCGGGCCACGAATTCGGAGCGGAGAAGGCCCATGACGACTTGGTCCATTGGCTGCCCGTTCACGAGCGCGGCATCACGCAACCGTCCCTCAATCTGAAATCCCACCTTGGCGTACGATTTGAGCGCCCGCTCGTTGCCAGCCCAGGTATCCAGTTGAATCCGGCGTAATCGAAACCGATCGAAGAGGAACCGGCATAGGGTCCGTACGGCATCGGTACCGTAGCCTTGGCCCCAATAGGACTTGTCCCCAATCATAATGCCCAGCACCGCGGTTCCCGCGACTACATCCATGTCCCGGTAACTCACTTCGCCGATGAACACACCGGATTCCGTCACGATTCCTAGAATCCCGGACTCTTGGTGCCGGTCCGTTAAAATGGCCTGATCGAACCGGCTCATGAACGCCTCTTCCGGGACCAGGCTGGACTGATGCGCTTCCCCCGTGGCCCAATACATCACCTCATGATCCCGACGCCAGTGATAATAGGTGCGCCACATATCCCGGGTAAAGGGCTGGAGCGTCACCTGATTTCCTTGTATCAACCGAAGTCCTCCCTGAGGGAGGTCCTGACCGTCGCCACCCCGCAGTTGGAGTTAAGCCCCCGTGACCGGCAATCTCAGACACTCCGCGATTTGAAACTCCCCGTCGTTCCGTCTTGCGTCCTGGAATCCACTCGGGTCATGATGCTTACCATGGCCATCGCCTCCTCATGCGGTGTTTTCATGATAGCGATGTTGACCCGATGACAAAAGAGGCTTATGCCGAACCCCGCCGACACCGGCAACCGAATCATCGTTGCAATGTCTTCAGTGTCTGGCCCGCAGTGGCCCTCGAACCTCCTCAGTCGCGATGCAAGGAATCAGCCAGTGAAAGTTAGAGAGCACGGCTCACGGGATTTGTCCGCGTGAACCCTCCTAAATTCCCTATGCCGGTGTGATTTCCTCCACGTCACCCATGTACTGGCGCAAGGCTTTGGGAATGTATATCGACCCATCGGCGCGCTGGTGGTTTTCGAGGAGGGGTATCAAGATGCGCGGCGTGGCGATGGCGGTATTGTTCAACGTGTGACAGAGGCGAAGCTGTCCACGACTGTCACGGTACCGAATGTTGGAACGCCGCGCCTGAAAGTCCAAGAGGACCGACGACGAGTGCGTCTCCCCATAACTGTGCCGGCTGGGCATCCACGTTTCGATGTCGACTTGCTGGTAGTTTTTCTGCGACAGGTCACCCGTACAGACGGCCACCACCCGATAGGGCAGTTCGAGCAGTTGCAAGACGTCTTCCGCATTGCGCGTTAACTCTTCAAAGATGGCCAAGGAGGTCTCTACATCGTTCTGGCACAGCACCACCTGCTCCACCTTGGCAAACTGGTGCACGCGATACAGCCCGTGGACGTCGCGCCCGGCTGATCCCACCTCGCGACGAAAGCAGGGTGACACCGCGGCCAACCGCAACGGCTGTTCGACGTCCACGACCTCATTGGCGAAGTACGAGCGGCACCTCCGCGGTCCCCACCAACCATTGATCATCGGCGCGCAGTTGATACGTTTGGTCTCTCCCCGTAGGGAAAAACCCGGTGTTGACCAGCGCCTCGGTCTGGGCGAACACGGGGACCTCCATCAGGGTAAAGCCCCGCGAGGCCAGCACATCGAGGGCCAACTGCTGCACCGCACGGTGCAGCCGGAGACCCGCATCTTTCAAGATGTAGGCGCGCGAACCGGCGATTTTCACGGCCCGCCCCACATCGAGAATCCCCAGATCCTGCGCCAAGGCCGCATGGTCGCGCGGCGCAAAGTCGAAGGCGGGAATCGCGCCGACCCGCTTGAGTTCCACATTATCCGCATCCGATTCCCCGACAGGGGTGTCTGGGGACACCACGTTAGGCACGAGGAGCATCATCTCGTGCAGACGTGCCATCGTGTCCTTGAAGCGCTCCTCAAGTCCCGCGAGGGCCCGATTGATGGCCCGGACGCGGGTTTTCCCGGTCTCGGCCTCCTCCGCCTGCCCGAACTGCAACCATGTCGCAATCTGGGCCGACGCTTGATTGCGCTGGCTTCGCAAATCCTCAATCTCCGGCAGCAGTGCCAATCGGGTGTCGTCGAGCGCCATCAGTTCTTCCACGTTCACGTCGATCTTCTTCTGATTCGCCACCCATTGGATGAACTCCACGTTGGCCCGAATAAACTTCATGTCCAGCATGCGGTAGTCGCCCCTTCCATAGCACAGCGCTCCTCGTCTGATTGGGACGAGGAGCGCTGCTGGCTCGCGGTGCCACCCAACTTGGTCGAACTTTTGGTCGTTCAACCCTCTTGGTTCCGCGATATCGGGCGGGGCCGGTTAACTTAGGAATCACAGGATTCTTGACGAAAACGCCTCCGAGTTGGATTCTCTTCATCGGCACGTGAAGATATGCAGTTGGCGTCAGACTATCAGATGGATAGGCCCCGGTCAAGACAGGGGCGGGGCCGAATCTTGGCTTGATGCACACTCGCCCCCGTAAAGGCCGCAAGATTTCCGGGCCGCCGTCATCACTTATTGTGTGTGAGGTACCACGATCCCCAACCGCCGATAACGAAGACGACAAGAAGTCCCAGCAAAAATATCCACCGCGGAATCCATTCAAATCCGTATTGCCCGGTTAATCCGTAGCCACAAACACCCATGAGCACGACGGTCACAGAGGCGACCCACTGCAACCATGAGGAACGTTTCTTTGGCATTCGATTCTCCTTATCTACGGGGTTGAGCCCGGCTCGCAACACGATGGCCGGCGAAGCCGTCGCACCACTTCGCGCAAGCCCAGGCCGTGTCGTGCATAGGGGAGATTCGCCCCCGTAAGCGCCGCATCACGCTGTCGCAGTTTTGACACCGATTGTCCCAGTATTATTCAGCACCGTCCCGGTCATCCCGGGGTTGTTGGACGGGAAGGTTTCCATACCATTGTTGAATGGTGCAACAGGCTCGAAATCCCAGCCGCGCACAAATTGGGGCAGACGTATCGGGAGACGGCCGTAATGAGCGCCGCCTCGACCCCCGTCGCAAAAGCATCGCGCAAGCGGGCGCCGACCTGAGCCCGATACACGCCCTGGCCACGAAAAGCTGGAACGGTGGCCGACCCGGAGAGGAAAACGACCCGGGCTCCGAGAGGCACCGACACGCCGTACCCCACCACAGCCCCAGTGGCACGGTCCTCCGCCACGCAAACGGCTGACCCGGCCGATGACGCAACCGCGCGCAGCACATGGCCGAACGATTCCGCTATCATGCCCATCCCGTATGCCGAGGCTAGGGATTCTGCATGACCGAGCGCTACGTCGAGGGCCACCCGTTCCACGCGCCACGGATGGTCTTGAGCCACCAGGTCTGGAGCGTCGAGCACCATGCCAACGAGCGCCGCGCCCTCCCGGAGACCATGGTACTGCAGGCGCATCGGGAGGTTGTCGGGCGTACTTAACGGCCCCACCGTCTAGAGATAGGGAACCGTTCCGAACCGCTCGGCAACCCGGGCAATAGTCGTGTCGACGTTGTCCCGTCCCAATCGCGCCTGGCCGACGACGTTCGCTTCAGGCATCGGCTGCCCCGTATAAAACCCCACGACTCCCTCGACGCCGAATGCATGGAGCACGCCATCTGGCAAGAGACTAAAGGGGAGGCTGTCCAAGACCGTAATCCAGTGTGCGTCGTGCATTTTGGGCCATTCATCTTTGAGGTGCTCAGGTATCATGGCGACTCCTTTCACACAACCTCACGTTAGATTTCATTGATGATGAGATTCATGGGTGACTTCTTGAGGACTACGCTCATACTACCACGGCCAACACCCCCAATCTTTGCCTGCCGTTGTATGCTGGGCCCGCATATGACTTAACCACGCGACTGACTCACAATACGACCCAAGTGGCCCGGATCCTTGCGGCGCTTACGCCCCCGAAAGTCCTTCAGTAGTAACGAGAACAGTTGATATCCGATACTTCCTAAGAGCAGTCAACGGAGCGTGAGACGCCCGCAGGGTGAGTCCTTGAAGCACTCTTCCCGCTTTAGATCGACGCAGCGTCCTCCCGCAACTATAGTCAGACCAGTCAACGCCAGACGACCAGAGAGGTTATCGTGCTGCGCTCGGATACGGATATTTGGCGGTTCGCCTAACGTACATCCATCTGACGCAAAAAAATACCGAGCAGCTCCTGGCCGGAACCACTCGGATTTCCCCTGATTTAATGTTCATATAATATGACCGCTTGGCCGGGATGTCAAGACTGACCAAGGGTGAAAAACTTGGGTGGCATTTCATAAATCCCCCGGAACAGTTGCTCGGGGCGAGGTCCCGGAACCGTCATGGTGCGAGACTCGACGGTATAGTACAACCCGTCCACCCAGTCTAAGAATTCCTTCGGCTCCTTGTCCCGATGCTCGTGATGCTGGCGGATAATGCCGGCCACCAGGTCGGCTATTTGAATGCCCTCTTCGACCTTGGAGCTGACGAAAAACGCTGTTTCGACCATCGAGGTCAATAGATGCCCTTCGGCCGACCGAAAGAGATAATTCTTCATCCTGTTGACAATGATCTGGTCGTTACCTTCGTCTTGGGAATCAAACGCCACCAAACATTTTGAGTCGGCCTCACGATCGTATCCGTTAATCCTCTGTAACAAAAACCGATAATGGTTCGGAAGCCATGCCGGCTCTTCAACCCAATCGGGCACCTCGTCAGGATGCTGCATCACGACCGAAAATACGCGGAGCGAGGGAATGCCCCCAACGATTTCTTGAACAATGCGTTCGACGCAGGTCTTGTTACGTTTGGCAAACGTCAAGGCTTTCGGCCGTACCATATTAGAAGCTTTAACTTCGACGTCCGTCCGCTCATAGATATCCATTTTTATTCGATACATTCGCTGAATGACGGTGCGTATGTCCGCCTCGGACAGACAGACTGCTGCCAGCACTGGACATAAGGCTTCATCATTCGGGTGCGGGAATCCGCTTTCATCGACAAACGCTATCAGGCATCCCATCTCCATTCGATGATTTCTTCAATTATAGCAACTGAGACGAATCACATGACAGCCGTCATGTCGTTTCGAGTCTTTATCCTCCAAAACAAGAAGAAGTCACCGGAAACACGAGAAATGACAGATAATCTGCCGCCCGCGGTTTTCGATAATGCTACTGTTTAGTCATAAAACCTATTGGAGGTGGTTCCCTTGTCCGATGACGTCGTCAGCCAATCGAGCGGCGACAAGCGCTCATGGTGGCAACGGTGGGTATGCCTCCGTAGTGTCGGTAACGACGCACCCGACTTGCTGGAAGGCGTGGACGAGGCATTTCTGAAGAAGCGGGTCCATAACGCAGCTATCCACGGGCAAGACATGGCCCGCGCGGCAACACTTCTCGAGGACCTAGCGAAATCGGAAACCCATACCTCTTTATCTACAACTGGCGGTCTGGGCAGAGAACAGATAATTGCTGAAATCCTGCGAGAATTAAAGTACGGGCCGGTCCGCCGCGCTTTTTCCGAAAGTATTTGGCCGTATGTCTTGATTGCCTATGAACTCGCCACCTTAGCGGCTTGGGTCTACATCTTGGCCATCCGGGAATCGTCCTGGCTAACAATGTTGTCTGTGCATCCAACTTGGAACCTTGGTGAAATCATCGGGATTTCTGCCGCGAGCGGCTCGGTGGGCGCCGGCTCTCTTACCCTGTATGGAATCTACACACACGTCGAATACCGGAGCATGGACCCGGGCTTCACGGCGTGGTACATAGTTCGCCCGATCCTCGGCGGTATCATGGGTGCCGTGTCAGGCTTAATCGGCCACTTCGTTTTCCGTGGAATCGACGCAACCGGTACTGGCGCGGACATCGTTATCGTAGCCATCGCATTCCTTGCGGGGTCTAATGACCGCTTCATGGCTCAACTCATCGATCGCTTCACCGGACAGCTAATGGGCCTGGGCTCGAAGTCGACAAAATCCCATAACTCGAAAGCGACTACTACACCCTAAAGGGTTCGACATAGAGTCCGGAGATCTCCCTCGCAACTACGAATGGCCTAAGTGGGTAGTTAAAGTCCGAATTGAATAGCGTTTTCTGCCTCCGACCCCTCGCGCAAGACATCAAGCCACTCTCGGCCGTATCGTGGCGCACCCTTAATGCATTTACGCCCCCGAAAGTGCCGCAAGGGGTGGGAGATTACACTCGGCGCTGCCACTCTTGGGGATACCCCTCACATGCAAGACCGCGATGACCAAAATACTCTCCGGGAGGACAACGAAGTAGATGGCGTAGGGAAACCGACGCATCAGCGCGCGACGCACCTCGGTTTCGATGGCGGGAACTGCCGTGGGTTTTCGGCGACCCGCTTGAATAAGCGATCGAGCCCGTCCAGGAAACGCTCGCCGAGTCCTTGTCGCTGCGCTTCATACCATGCCACGGGCGTCTTCCACGTCGTGCTGGGATTCCGCCCCCAGGCGAATCGGGAGGCTCATGCGTTCGGCTTGGGCCGATGCAAATCGCGGGCGATTCGGTCGCGAACCTGATCCCACTCACGTGGGCTGGCATCAGGGTCGGCCAATCGTTGTCGAATGACCTCTTTATGCCATTCGGGCACGGGAACGCGATCGTCGGCAGCCGCCATGCAATCCCAAAGGGATTGCACGCAGTCGACCTTCTCCTCCGGCGACAGCTCATCGAATCCGAACGGGGGCCAGGGAACGCGGGTAGACATGCCGACACCTCCATTTGCCCTTCATAATACCACGCGCGGCTCAGCGTACGAAAAACCCGAGGCAAGGACTTGCTCGACACAACCCCCCGTCGCGGGAGGACCGCATAGACCTTGGTATCAGCCCTCGCCGGTCTCAGAATCACACGGCGCGCCTAAAGCACTCTCGCCCCCGAAAGTCCCGCAGCTTCCCGGATCAGGTTGTACCCGCGCCCGGGTTATTTTTCCGCACGGGTACCGCCGCGTCTCGGGCCAGTGGCGTCATTTCAATCTTCACTAGAGATGGCATCGAGTTGATCGTGGAGCCGTTGGACCTGCTGCTCCAGTGCCTCGACCCGATGAGCATTTTGTATCGTCATGACCCACTGGATAATCCACGGAACGACGATAAAGAGCAAAATTAGGATAATGGTTACGAACCCCGGTACCATGATGAGTTCACCTCGCCGTCATATTAGCGCTTGCCTCGCGTTCAACCCAGCGTCCCACACGCGATGGCGGCATGGTCTCGCGGAACTCGACCGCCCGCGCTGCCCGTCAAGGCCACAGGATGACCCAACGCCAACCACACGACTCTTCTCCGGAGAACCAAAGCGTCATCTGGGCTCGCGTGCTCCGTCTCCGTCGAAGCGCCCGCGGAATTAGCGGACAGTCTTGCATACGCGTTCGACGTCATCGCGATGCGCTCTAGCCTCCTTCGGCAGGCTCCAGGGCCTTCTTCAGCGTGGTCGCCGGAAGCGTAGACCCGTTCCATTCCAGCGTGATATGCTCCACCGCCTGAAACCCGTTGCGGACCCAGAAGTCTCGCACGCGATCATCGTATCCCATCACGACGTCAACGCGGACCATGCGGCTTGCATAGGACCGGGCATAAGATTCGAGCGCTCTATAGACGTGTTGGCCAATTCCTTGGTGCGCATAGCTCCGCTGGATCATCGGCAAGGAGAGATAGGTCTCGGCGTCGATGTGGACGTCAAGGAGCCCGATCACACGGCCTGTGGATTGTCGCACCACCTTGCATGACCAAAAGCCCGCGTCCCGGGCGGCCTTCATTTCTTCCGCCATCCACTCACGTGTCACGGCGGTGCGACCGAGATGCTGGCGGATGAACGCGGGCTGGGAATTATAGACCTCGACGAGAGCGTCCACGTCGGTCGGTTGCGTCAAGTCAACGTATACGTCGTCCGTTGCGAAGATCATCGGTTCCCTCCCTGTGGTTGCGAATTGTATGAAGGCTGATGATTGCTGGGTGGTACACCACCTCCTGATATCTTAAGTCTTGATGAAGACTCGCCCCCGTCACCAGGCCTTAACTATGCGAAGTTGTACTATTTGCTCCGGCAGTAGCTTCGGCCGAGCCAATCCGGTTGTTGGAGGTATCAGTCCTCGTCACGGTGCAGAATATGAACGGGAGAAGTTGGCAGACAGGCCAATGATTCTCTTAAGAATGTCGGAAATAACCGGGTGTTCGCGAGCTCACTCACGGGATACCATTTAAATAACAAACGCCCGTCGTCCTCGATGCCATGGAATTCTGCGGAAGTATAGTATTGATGCCCTACCGGAAAATCAAACAGGTAATACAGGCTCAGTTCATGCCATGCATCCTCTTCGACGGTGAAAAAATTTTCCGAAATCCACAGGAGACGTCCGACGTTAACCTCAACATCCAACTCTTCTTTCATTTCACGACGCAGGGTGTCCGGTGAATATTCCAGCAGTTCCGCCCGTCCACCAGGCAGTGCCCAAAAATCATCGGTGATCGCCCGATGGAGCAAGACATGGCCGTTGCGCGTACAGACACCAACAATTCGGTAATTAAATCGCTTATTGTCTTCTTTATAGTGAATCACGTCCGCTCTGCCCTCCAATCCCCCCACCACTGTATCGCCACCTTGTGAAGAGTGGGCAGCCTTGATGCGCATTCGCCCCCGAGTCTGCCATAACGCTGGCAACGGGGTTCGAGCGTCACGGGACACCGTGGCTCGTAGTTTATTGGCGGGCAAACTCCCTGGCCATTAACTTGGGCAATCGAATGGCGGTGATAATGGTCAGGACAGTCGCCACCACAACGAGGCCAACGAGCAGTCGAGCATCCGCATTCGGGAATACGGGTTCCACCGCGGATGCTCGGCCTATACCCGTGATCTCCCATAGATTCTTGAATCCGGCACCAATCACGCTAAACACAATCATGATGTACCCACCGATGTTCCAACGCCAACTTCTGACCAGCAACCACACCCCCGCAACGACGAGCAGCCCCGCAAGACCGGTCATCTCCGCCGCGAATAATCCCCCTCACGCGGGAACCTCCGGGGGCCCGGGAATGATGGGGTGCGAGAGCACAAATAACGTCCACAGTGCCAGAAGAACAACCAACGACCCACCGATAGCCCATCGTCGCAACATCGTATGCGCTCCCTTCCAAACCCTGTGCGTCCATGCCGATTCGTTGAGATGCGCATCGAGCGCCCCGAGTAGCAGGTCCAGCACCGTACCGATGGTGACCGGATAGTCCGCCAACAGGGCTGCCATCTCCTCCTCATAGCGAGCTCGCCACGCGGTCGGATATAAACCCAACAGCCAGCGCATTAGATGCCCCCCAACCGGACCAACCGGGCTTTGCTCACCGTGGTCACTTGCTCCAACGTCGCCACGTGCCGCCGAAAGGCGGCCGCGCCGGCCGCAGTCAATTGATAAGGCCGCCGGCGGTCCTCTGGGGGCAGTGGCTCCACCCAGCCCAACTTCTCCAGTCGGCCCAGGGCACCGTACAAGGTTCCCGGTTCCAAATGGGTACCACTAAATGCTTCAATGTCCTCCATCATCGCGTAGCCATGTTTGGGTCCGCTCGCCAGGCTGGACAGCACCAGGAAGGACGCATCAGCGAACCGGCCGAGATCACTGGGCTTCATGGAGATCACTCCTGTTATACAGTATAACTTACTAATGCCAGCGTAATATGATGACGCAACGTTGTCAATCCGACAGCACCAGGAAGGTCAGCCGGAACCAACAAGCACAACCTCCGGTTGGTCCCATTGCGCCATCGAATCTCCAGACGGGGGTTCGTCACGTCGGTAGCGAGGCCGGTCATTTCCCAGACCGCGTTAGTTAAAATGGTCCCGGATCATTGATGCGCTCAATGGTGATTGATGGCCCATCTTGTAATAGGCCAAGAACAATGCCGCGAATCGCGGATACAGGGACGGGCCCGAAGTGACGACTGTCGAGGGCGCGATCTCCGCCCTGAAGCCAATAATGGCTATCTGGCAGCTGGGGAGATCGATCGTCCTGTTGCAGGGAGTCCGGCAATATGTCGCCCGGGACCAGCCCGACTTGCAAGCCCCAAAGATACGGCAAATTAATAGCGGGTGCCCCTTAAAGACCACAATATCGCCGCGATGGATGACTCGCCACGGGGTCTGCACCAGCAATGTGCTGCCCGCGGGGACAGTTGGTTCGAGGTTGGTTCCACGCATGGCCCACAATTTCAGATCGTGTTGCCATGGTACCAGTTGCTCCTCTCCGGCCGGAGCCCCGAATGAGCCCACACCGTCCCCTCCTCTCATCCCTAGTACGACCAGCCTGTTAAGACTTTATCAGAAGATTGCGCTAGGTCGCCAACCGGCCCAATCCGGCCCGAACGCTTGTGGCATGTACGCCCCCGTATCCTCTTGATTCACACTGTGCAATAAATCTTCCGTCGGACGTCCATGTCCGCTCCTTAGTCGCTAAAGGTCGGCGCCGCGTTAACGATTCACCGGCCATCTTCAAAGACAATCGGCCGGTCCAAAACCACTTCGACCGGGCGAGGATGGCGGGGAAAGGCGTGCGGAATCAGGGCGAATTTGTAGGAGTCTACGTCGTTTGGAAGCCTTGGACTAACTATGTAAACGAGCGAGGCCTGGTTGGCCTGACCCTGGGACCGATGAATCTGTATTTGTCTATCTGCGGCAGGCTCCACATGTAGCATTAACTGAACATCGAGCGCGGTAGTTTCGGCATCTTCGTGGGTGAAAATGTCCACGTACACCAAGCTGAAATCCGAATACTGCTCCATGCGCGTGATTTGATACGTGATGCCCTCCGTCACCGCCTTTTGCATCACGGGAATGATGTCGCGGAGGTGATGGGGCGCGGCGGGATGCCGCGGAGGGCGGCGGGGATTATTCATGGCCGCGAAGACAGACGCAATGATGTTCCGGTCGACACCGTATTCATGGCTCCAACGGTCAAATTGTTCTTTGGTGGGATAGCCGTTTGTTCCCTTGCTCTGACGCATCCGTTCTGCGATGAGTTTTGCCAGTTGTTCGTCAATCGGTTCCAACCGGTCATCATACGGCACCATCATCAAGAGACTCATCCCCCATCCTTTTTATTACCTATCAACCATGAGGATACCAAATTGTGGTGGATTTGGACCGGCATACCCCGGCGCATCCACGGAACACTCGCCCCCGTTACCCGGCTAGTTATTCTGTGAAGTATCGGCCGAGAGCGGATGACCCGTCGGCGGGTCCCGGTCTACCCACACGGTACCGAAGTCACGCCGCCCATGAACCAAGGCGAACACCCATACGGCATCCCTATCGACGCGGCAAATGAGCCGGTAAGGCGGCACGATGAGTTCGCGAAGTCGCGGGTCGGCTAGCTCAGGCACCTGTCGCCCGCGGTGCGAAAGAAACGAAAGAGATCGGCCGGCGGCGAGAATTTCCATTATCAGCGACGCCGCATAGTGAGGTGAATCACGCTCAATGTAGTCGGCAGCAGCTTCGAGGTCGCCCAAGGCTGCCAGGGTCCAATTTACTTGTCCGTCCATTTGGCCATCCGCCGCTCAACCTCTTCGTGGCTCAGCACCCGGCCGGTGCGCACATCCGCGAGACCCCGCTCCACCTTCTGCTGCACATACAGGTGATACTGGACATCCTCCATGGTGCAGTCATCCGGCAGACGCTCAATCAATTCACGCAGCTGTTCTTTGGTGCTCGCCATCGCCCAATCCCTCCTCACAGGCCCGCTATGTCTACTCTCAGTATATATCGACCAACACAACGGTCATAGAAGTCATCGCGGTTCTGATAGGGCCGTTCGCCATGCAATCCGAAGTCATATCCCTCAGACAAGCGCGATTAAACGTGCCGCCGCCGCCGAACGCTGCGGCGTCCAACGCTTCAAGGTGTGCTCAATGAAAGGCAATGCGTCATCGGGCACACCATCGATGATGTGTCAACGCGCCACGGGGCATCACCGACCATCTTTCCTTGCCCACATTATAGATGAACCGGTCATGCAGGCAACCGGGAAATGTCGAACAATTATGCCAAATCGCTAACCGGCCCGTTAACGCACTAAGGATGTCACGGGCCCTGCCTTGGGGTGGACCCTAACGAATGCTGCCGATTTCTCTTTAATGCGTGGGTTCGGACAAGCGGGGCTAGGTGGCCGGGAACATATCTGCGCAGGCGCCACGTTCGACCTGGCGACCCACCTCTATACGCTCGATCCGAAGCTGCGGTCGATTCCCGTTTTGCTGGAGGCGCGCTACAATGAAGAGGTACAGACCCGGCGGAAGCTGAGGACCAGTCACGGGTCTTGCCGATCCGAGGCACGGGAAAAGGGGCTGGCAGTAACGACACAAAAACGCCCGGTGATTGCTATCGACGGCCGATTGGGACTGCGTTGGCCGAGAAATGGCATCGGTGAATACGTCTATCGTCTCATTGTCGAACTCGGCTTTCTCTCCCGCCCTTACGACATTAAAGTGTTTGGTGATTCCTCGGCCGACCCCGAGGTGGCCCGGCGAATTCGCTTTTTATTTCCGGTGGAGCTGGTCTTAACGCCGAGTCCGGCTCTATGGGATCTAACCGCTTTTCCGCAAGCGGTAAAAGGCTCGGCGCTTTTACATGGAGCGGGTGGAATCGTGCCCTGGGCTTCCCGAATTCCCCGCATCCTCACAGTTCACTCTGCCATAACGCGCCGGGCCTTGAAACGCGCGTCAGTGGTGCTGACGCTGAGCGAAGCCCTCAGGGAGGCAATGGCAAACGCCGCCGGTGTCGCTGGCGAGCGCGTCGTGCTGACCCCACCGGCGCCGGCAATTGCACCGGCAAGCCATACCGACGACGCTGTTAGGGAGACATACCTGCTGGCCGAAGCCGGAGACCATGCGGAAAGCCTGAGGTGGGCCCTGCAATTGTTTGGGGAGCATGCGCGTCACGACTCCGGTCTGCGTCTCCGCATTATTGTGACCGATCCCCAGCGGGAGTCGGTCGCCCGACGCCTGGTTCAGGCGTATCGGCCAATTTCCGCGCATATCGACTTTGTGGTGCCACAGTCGCCGGACGATTTGGCTTTATTATATAAGCGGGCCGCTATTGTCCTGGCGGACGGCCAGGGCGTGGAGAGTGTCATTACGCGCCTCAATGGATATGCCGCTGCCACTCCGGTTATTGCCCAAAGCCGGCAAACAAACGACGCGTTGCCGGGTGAGGAGAATCTGGCATTCTGGCTGGATACTGCCAACGCAGCCGAAGGAGCCCAGCGCGTGCACGCGATCCTTGAAAATCCGGTAGTCGCGCAAGAGCGGCTAGACCGGGCGCGGACGCTTGCCCGGTCCTACACTTGGAAGAAGACTGCCGAACTCACCCATCAAGCCTATCTGTCCATACTGCAAAATCTTCAGGGCCTCTAACCCAAAATGCCGATGCGGGTGGGGGGAAGTGTTGCTTAGCTTCGACTCCCCACGCCCATAATCAACGTGGCAGGAACTCGGTAGTATTGACTGAAAAAATATTCTAGTGCGAAAAGAGGACTCGCAACACGGGAACAGAATCTTGGTCAAAAGGGAGTGTTGTCGAAATTCCTCCCCAGGAATAGAAATGCGTGTAAATATGGGAATTTGCGTTGATGACGTGTCGATATTGTTAAGGGAGGCGTAAATGCATGCGTAAGCAATGGGGAAGCGCCCTGGGCGTTTCCGTTCTCATGCTCTCCATCATGACCGGCCTTGCCCTGGCCAAGGTCCGTCCCCGCGCGGTTGTCCTCATGAAGAGCCATCTCATAAACCCCGGCTGGCGGATTACGGTGTCAACACAGGCGCATGGGCTTAGGGGACCGCTCGACTTTGCCTATCGGGTGCGGGCGTCCAATGGGCGCCAAGTGGCTCTCCGCCGGATGGCGCCCACCAACGGTTTTATCTTCAAGCCGCCCCGGCCCGGCACCTATTGGATTCAAGCGCGCGTTATGACCCGCTCGGCGTTGAAGCAAAAGGCATGGAAGCACGAGGTGTTTTCCGCCCCGACCGCTGTCTATGTCGGAACCAGCCCAGCACTTACACTCTCGGCCCCCAGCATCCCCTTGGGCAGTACACTATCCATGACGATGTCGTCTCAAGGGGTGGCACATCCCCAATATGAGTGGGCGTATCGGCCGCTTGACGGCAGGTGGACTTTCGCCGGATCGTATGGTTCGGCAACCCAGGCCAGCCTGACTTTGCGCAAGCCGGGACCATACCAAGCGGAAGTGTTGGTGAAGACCCCACATGGTCCGGTCATCACCAGTCAGCTTGTCGGCTTCTCGGTTTATGGGGCGCCCGCCGCCATCAAGCTTGCCCTGAGCCACAGGTTATGGGTGGCTGACGGCAAAGAAACGGAGATGCTCACGGCATCGGTGGTGGACAGCCAAGGCGATGTCGTAAGAAACTACAGCGGTACGGGAACGCTGATGGATCAAGGCGCGCAGGGGGCTATTTCCGCCTGGGGGTCCGACCTGGACCGCCTCACCGCCGTGGCATCGGGGGAAAAGCAGCCGTTAACCTTCACCAACGGCCAGGCACGACTGTTTCTCCAAGCGGGCACGGTTGTGACAAGCGACCGCCTGACCGCCACCAGCTCCGGCGCCAACAATCAGGTCTTAACCGGTAATACCATGGTGTCGACAACGGCCCAAGTTGCTACCGCGCTCAAGCTGACGACGCGTGACACCTATATCATCGCCAACGAGAGCGGCAACCCGGCTACATATCGGGCGACAGTGGACGATCAGGTCGGGGAACCGATGTTGTCAGGAACCTACAGCCTTACCGGTGCGATTACCGGACCGGGTCAGTTTCACAACCTGACACAGGGGCCGGATACGGTGACCTATACGGGAGGGGCAGGGTCAACGCCGATTACCGTATACTCCATAGCCGGGTCGCTGGGACCGATGACGCTAACGCTGGCCGGGGGCGGATTGGCGCGCCAAGCCATCACCATCCCGGCCATCCTCGGCGGTCAGCCCTATCAAATGGGGGTATGCGCGGCCAACACGCAGCTGAAGAACGGCGAAAGCACCCCGTTAACGCTGACCCAGTTGACCAAGACCGGAGCGGTGTCGGACCCGGCCAGTTTGGATAACAGCGGGTACATCGTGAGCATTACCAGTGCCAACGGCAATCCGGCTACCGGATTCACGCTCGGTGGGGCACCGTACACCGGCACACCCATGTCATTCGCTGTAGCCACCGGTCCTAACTATTTCTATGCAGTTAGCCAGCCGGTAACGCTTACGGCGACCAATGCCGCGCCCGGCACTTATGAAATAACGGTGGCGGATGCCGACGGGTTGTGGAAAACGTCCAATCCGCTAACCATTACGGTGACACAGTAAGAGGCATATGATACGTTGGAGAACGGCCTGGTCAGGGCGGTTCTCCAATTTCTTGAGACTCTCGCACAAATTTCTCTTGAATCCATGAGCTTAGGCGGGTTGAGACCTCCATAATGGCCGTTGGAGAGCGTCATACCCGGCCAACCTCCGTATTACTACGGTCACTCAGGACCTCGATGACCGCTAAATTTGCTTCGATATGAGCCTCCATACACGCTAAAAACAACTTGGAATCCGCACCCTCGTCGGCCACTTCGGTGATAAGTCTAATGGCTGATAGGGTGGTGTGCCGATAGGATGACGTGGCTCGATCCATGGATTGAAACGGCCACCCGTTGACCGTCCGAGAAGGATAGTCCTGCGGTGCGAGATCGACGCCGTACCTTAGATATCGCCGCCATAATCTGCCTTGAAATGTTGTCAGGTCCTCCCGTCTATTAAGTCTGGAGGTTATCGCTTCCCAAAATGGCGACACAATCTCCGAAGGACAGCGGCCCACTTTGTCGCCATCCCCTATACCGTATATTAGGCCGCTGGGGTAAGTGTAATTGAGCCAAAAAAGCGGTGGTGATGTTCGTCCTGAAAAGGGTTGAACCCACGGTACCGCCGGTACGCCATGGTTGTCCACCACCACAGCCGCTGAGATGTGTGCTTCCATGTTTGGTCGCACTCGTGATTCCCCAAACGGTGATGGGCGGTCGTAATCTAGAGCAAATTCGTGCCCCAGCATGTTAAATCTCGCCGCGTGGAGCTTCCAATTCGGGTGCTCAGCGCTGAGCCGCTGATATAAGGCCGCACCGTCGGGATTCTCCAGGGGAACAATGGCGACGACGACATCAGGTTTTTGGACAGCTACGGCCTGAGCCAGCCGAAATGACGCTGGAGTCGACGAGGGCTCATTGGCATGGTGTCCGGCGACCACAAGAACACTGGGAAGGTGGCGGGCAATCTTCTGTGGAGACACGATGCCCTCCGTGAGTTGAGGAGCCCAAAGGATCACGGGAATTGGGCGGCCGCCGAAGCTTTTTCCCTCAATCCATGCCAAAGCGCTGGTCTGCTGGGCAATAGATGCGGACAGCGGCCATACGCGATCAGGATGGACAGAGGAATGCGGCAGAGTGAGACTGTGCTGAACAGACTCTGCGGCAACAGTGCGCTGTTTTGATTTTATGCGAATGCCCGGGGGAAGGATGGTCGGTTCAAGTCCATAAATGGGGTCCTCTGTTTCAATTTCTATTCCATCTAAATTGGCATGGATCTCCGTCGCCACCAAACGATGAGGGATAGGAATGGTCAAATCATGATCAGGTACCGTTGTTTTCACGGCGATTTGGGTGTCACGTTCCCGCCGCTCATGGATGAGTGGGATAATTAATCCGGGAGCTCGCGCATTGCCGGGATGCAGCTTTTGGATTATCGGTTCAAAGTGGGCCAGCGCACCAAAATAGATTTCCTCATGAAGCTCGTCGAGCGGAGAGAAACTCATTGTTCCCGGTGCCCGATCGGGATCCGAAACAAACACGTCAACAGTAAGCTCACCGAACAAAGGCAAGGCATGTCGCCCCGCTTCGGTCACCGTGCTCGTGATCTCAGGCAACACTTTGAGGAAGCATCTGAAGGCTGCTTCTGTGTCGGTGGGGGTTGTCCATTCTTTCATGCCACTCTTGGTGACCAGTCGAATACCGGCGGTTTCGGGCCGCGAATGTTTTCCCTGGTAGATCGTGTCCATCACCAAGTGGGTCGTAAGCGGGGTAAAGCGTTGGCAGTACTGTCGCTCGCCCGCGAGCGCATCAAACTCAAAGGCCTCGCCCGATATCATCGATAGGGAAACCGATATGCCGGGTCGGTTTTGAGCCAACCATTCATCGAACGGAACGACCGTCGGTGCCCAGGCCGAGGAGCGTTCGAGAGCATTGTCGTCTGGTGGGCAGGTCGGAATTCCAATGGTGATGGACTCGATCGATCCGAGTTCGGACTCGGCATTCGACAAGAACACATTCAGTCCGAAATGACTGGCCTGATTGTACGCGGGAAAGACCTTCACATCGATGGGGTTGTGGGCCTGCTGTTCGACAGTATTCGCCAGATACTTTTCAAGGTTGTGGAGAATGTCGTCGCTTTCAGATGCGTAGACCTCAATACAAGCAACGTCGGAATTTATGACCGGGAGCACGTCGCGGTTAAGAATCTCCTTTAATCGGTCCACTTCCCATGGAATTTGAAAGGTTTTGTGGAATTGGGTCACTGTTTGTTGGCGATGGTGCTCCGCGGGGGCCACAAGCAGAGGTCGTTCCGGATATGTTGGAATGGTTGCCAGTCGTTCGAGCAGTCGGATGCCGTCAGTCGATAACGGCAATGTAATCTGGTTCCCAACGAGTTTGGCCTTTTCCGAATGGTCGGCGACCATGATGGCACCCTTGTTCGGGTTGAGCAGGCTGATGCGCGGCAAGGGTGGGTTAATCGAGGAAATTGAGACTCGGGCAACGTAATCGATGAACGCCTTCATCCATGCCAGGGTGACATCATTAGGAACGACAAAAGGGCGAACCGGGCCTTGACCTGGCACGAGATCGAGAAGGGCTGGCGCGGCAAATTTACCCCTCCCCTCGTCCACGAAATCATAACCCAGGTCGACTCCGTCCACTGAGACAACGCGGTCCGAAATTTCAGCCAGTGTATGCCACTCGGAAGTCTGAGATGATGGCGAATCGCACAAGTACCAAAACAATCGATTGCACGCGTCTACGTCAGCGGCGTACACATCAAGGGTTTGACCTGAACGCCGAATGATGGTTTGGCGATATTCTAGTCCCCAATGAAGGGTCAGAGTACATTGGGACCGGTACTCACTGAACGGAAGTCCCTCCAAACGGTCAGCTGGAGTTGCCAAATGATGAACCCAGTCTGCGATCCCTAGCAACGCCTGCGGTGGCGTGTTGAGATCCACGTGAATGGCGAGTGAGAACGTTCCGTCGAAGGTTGGAAACCACGGTGAAAACTTGCTTGGCATTAGGTGTTAGCCTCCTTCGGTTGAGGTAGTGCTAAGGTTTCTTCTAACCGTAACAGTTCAATGCGTTAACGTAAAAAATTTTGTCAAGCATGGGTGAAAACCTGGAAGGATTAAGTACTATCGTGTCGAATCCCTTACCTTAGCTCAAACATGATGAGGTGAGGCATGTGAAATTTCGACAACTACTCATGGGAGCGGCATCACTCGGCTTAGTGGGTTCTTTAGTTGCCGGATGTGGTTCTGGAGCGCCTTCGGGAACGACAGGGAGCGCAAATTCTTCCACGGCCGCGAACCAAACGTTGACTATCGGTGATGCGTACGGAGACCCCCAAAATTTTGATCCAATCGCGACCTTCACACTGGCGTGGGGCGAAATTGCCAGCAATATTTTCGAAGGATTGGTCTTCCGGAGTCCCTCGCTCAAAATAGAACCTGGCCTTGCGACCTCGTGGCATTATGTCGGCAAGACCGAACTCATTTTCAATTTACGTAAGGGTGTGAAGTTCCAAGACGGTGAGCCGTTCAACGCTAATGCAGTGAAATTTACTTTCGATCGACTGTTGGGCCCGCAGGGCCAAAAGGGCCCACAATACTCAAATTACACGGCCATCAAAACTGTTAGGGTGTTGAACCCCTATAAAGTGGAGTTTCTTTTAAGCCGCCCGGATCCTACGTTGATTACCAAACTAGCTGGATACGGCGCCATGATTGTGCCGCCGAAATACATTGAAAAACATGGCTCCAAGTACTTCGGCACGCACCCGATTGGAACTGGACCTTTTAAGGTGGTTCAGTATATACCGGGGTCAAAGGTTGTTCTTCAACGTTTCAACGGCTACTGGCGTGGGCCGGCCAAGCTCAAGACCGTCGTTTTCGACTTCATTACCAATAACTCAACGCGCTTGGCTGATCTGCAAACCGGCAGCACCCAAATAATGCAAGAGGTGCCGCCAGCCCAAGTTTCTCTGGTAAAAAATGATTCGTCGTTGAAGTTGTACCCAGTGAAGTCCCCAACCGTGTACGAATTGGGAACGGACACGAGCAAATACCCGACCAATAACGTGTTAGTCCGACAAGCGATTAGCGAGGCCATCAATGTTCCGGCTATTGTCAAGAATATATTGGATGGGTATGGTATTCCCGTGGCGACGATGCAAGGTCCCCTGTCATTTGGATATGACCCCAACGTTAAACCCTATTCATACAATCCGAAAAACGCCAAGAAGCTACTGGCGGAAGCCAAAGTTCCCAAGGGCACGCCGCTGACACTGTCTTATGTTGGCAGCGACACGACGTTTCAAGAAGTCGCGCAGACGGCCGCCAAAGAATTGGACAACATCGGATTCAATGTCAAGTTACAGTCATACGACCAGAACACGCTGTACAACAGCTTGATTCCCAACGCCAAAGCAGGGAATCTATACGAGTTCGAGTGGGGCGGTTGGACGCTCGACTTCGACAACACGGCGGAGTTGCTGTATGTGCCTAAACAATTCTGGAATCCCAATTACTCAAACCCACAAATCAATCATTGGCTATCGGTGGAACGGAACACGCTAAATAAAAAGACGCGCCAAAATGCCTTCGACCACATTGATGAGATATTGCATCAGCAGGCCGTGGGCGTGCCGCTCTATGATGTCATTAACTTATGGGCCGCCACGAAGAACGTGAAAGGTTTTGTGGCGCCGCCGGATGACCGTCTGTGGTTGTGGCCCGTGTCACTTAAGTAACCTGGGCGAGAGTAACGGACGAAACGAGGCAGGAACAAGACCCCTCTTGTTCCTGTCTGCTATGGGAGTGGTTGCCATGGGGATCCTCCGATATGTCGTCAAACGCATCGGGGTGGCGGTGTTGGCGTTGCTCGTCATTACGACCGTCGTGTTTGTGACGATCCGTCTTACAGGTAGTCCCGTGGCCGCAATGCTGGGAAGTGGCAATCCGTCCAAGCAAGCGGTCATCGCGCTAACCAAGCAACTTGGGTTAAATAAACCGCTCTGGGTACAATACTGGGTGTTCATGAAGGGACTCGTGTTACATGGCAATTTGGGCACCTCATTTGCGACTGGCCAACCTGTTTCTTACCTGATTCTGACACGTATGCCGGCCACCATTATCTTGGCCATGGCAGGCAGCGTCGTGGGTATTGTTTTGGCCCTGCCCATCGGACTGCTATCGGCCATGAAGCGAAACTCATGGATCGACTTTTTGGGCCGCGTATTCGCTCTGGTGGGCATCTCGTTTCCGAACTTCTGGTTGGGCATGATGCTTATCTTGGTCTTTTCGGTCACCTTGCATTGGTTTCCCTCGTCTGGTTATGGAAACGTCAGTTCGCTAGTGTTGCCGGCGGTCACACTCGGTCTCATCTTGGCCGGTATCAACGCGCGTCTGATTCGGTCGAGCGTGCTTGAAATTCTTGGTCGGGACTACGTGCGCACGGCTCGCGCCAAGGGATTATCGAATTGGAGTGTCGTAATGAAGCACGCCCTGCGAAATGCGTTGGTTCCCATCGTCACTTATGTGGGTCAGCAGTTTGCCACGCTTCTTGGCGGCATTGTTTTTGTTGAAGTGGTCTTTGCGTGGCCCGGTATCGGCACGTTGTCGCTCACGGCGGTGGAAACTCGCGACTTTCCCTTGGTTCAAGGGATTGTGCTGGCCTTCGCGGCCCTACTAGTAGTCGTCAATCTCTTGACCGATCTGTCATACGTCTTGATTGATCCGCAGATCCGATTGGAGTGACTCTTCCATGATTGCACAAGAATTAACTACGACCGAAAAGCCTGCGCCACGGAGGAGTGCATCTTGGGGGAAGTTGTTTCACAATCCGTCGGCGATCATTGGATTGGTGCTCGTGGTGCTTACCTTCATTACAGCGGTGTTCGGTCACTGGATGGCCCCTCATAACCCGACCGCGATCCATTTGTCGAGGCATTTGATTCCACCGTGGGGCTTTGGAGGGACCTCGCGCAATATTCTCGGCACCGACTATCTTGGCCGCGATGAACTCAGTCAGATAATCGTTGCCACGGGGCCGTCTATCGTTTATAGCATCATTGCCGTGCTCATATCGCTGGTGATCGGAACGGTACTCGGCCTGTATGGTGGATATTTCGGGGGATGGATTGCTAATGTTGTCACGTTTTTGATTGACACATCAATGGCCTATCCCTTTATCTTACTGGCACTGACGCTCATGGCGGTAGCCGGGCCGGGCCCGGGAAAGCTCGTGGCAGCGTTGGCGTTCTCGGGATGGCCAAGTTTTGCGCGGGTAATCCGCGGTCAAGCGATGCAGTACCGTGAGAGTTTGTTTGTGGAGGCCTCTCACGCGATTGGGGCCTCGCATTCCCGGATCATCTTTAGGCATGTGCTCCCCAATGTAGGTACGGTCATTATCGTGATTGCCACGATGAACATCGCGATCAATGTCCTCCTTGAAGCAGGCTTGACTTTTATTGGACTCGGACTGAATGCGGGGACGCCCACATGGGGGTCCATGCTGGCGGACAGTCGTGATTACATCCAGTCTGCTTGGTGGTTGACGGTTTTGCCGGGGCTCGCCATTATGCTCAGCGTTATCGGGTTCAATTTGCTGGGCGACTGGTTGCGCGATTTATGGGATCCGCGAACGTGAAGGGGGGAAGGTCATGAAGGTGCTGGTTACCGGGTTTGAGCCGTTCGGTGGCGAACCGTTCAATCCGTCGGGGGCGTGTCTTGCCGCCGTCCGACAAGAGTTGTCGGGGACGTTTGATGTTAAGACTGAACAGTTGCCGGTTGATTTGGAGTCGGTGCGTCGCCGTTTGCCCGAACTCCTTTCTGAGTCTGCGCCCGATATCTATGTGGCGCTGGGCGTGGCTCCCGGGCGTCACGCCATGGCGGTCGAGCGAGTGGCCATCAACGTTCTCGACTTCCCCATCCCTGATAACGTCGGCAGCAGCCCTGCTGACGAACCCGTTGTTCCTGATGGGCCACTGGCGTATGCAGCGACACTACCAATTAAAGCGATTGTCCGCGAGTGTACGGCAGCGGGGTTACCCATTTATGTATCGAATACAGCGGGTACATACCTTTGCAACGCTACAATGTATTTAGGGCTCGACTGGGCTGTACGTCAAGGGGCGATGACCCGGGTTGGATTCATCCACTTGCCGCACGCTACCGAGCATGTTCCGCGCCCCGACCAAACCGGTGCCCTGCCATTGGCGTTCATGGCTCGTGGTGTTGCCCAAGCGATCCATGTATCCGCCAGGGTGTCGCAGGACATCGCGGGCCATGGGGGGGCCGTGCATTAAAATAGCTGCGTGGCGACCATTGCCCGGACGGAAACATCGGCGGCATTGCCAACGCTTTTGAGGGGTAGGCCATATCGTGATCAAACCATGGAATCGCAGTATACCGGCAGGCGATGGGGCGGTGCTCCTGGAGTTCACTGATGTCTTAAGCCCACAAGTCAACCGCATGGTTCATCGCGCCGCCCGCACGATCAACGTTGCACGTCCTGCCGGAGTTTGGGGAATCGTGCCGTCTTACACCACCCTTCTGGTCGAGTTTGATCCCTTTTCGATTTCTCTCACCGACGCAATAGAGTGGCTAGAGGGACTTGATATTGAGGAGTCAGACGAGCCATCCCGCCTCTTCGAGATTCCCGTATGCTACGGGGGAGAGTTCGGACCGGATCTTGGGGACGTCTCGGCAAGACTCAATCTCCCCGTATCCTCTGTCATTGAGTTTCATAGCGCTCATCCGTACTTCATTTATTGCTTGGGCTTTTCGCCTGGCTTTCCTCTCTGTGGTGTTCTGCCGGAAGCTTTACGAGTACCTCGCCGGGCGTCTCCGCGTCCCGCGGTTCCTGCGGGTTCGGTCGCTATCGCCGCCGCTCAAACAGGTGTGTACCCGACCCAAAGCCCCGGTGGGTGGAACATCATCGGGAGAACGCCTGCTCAGTTGTTCTTCATCGACCGAGAGCCACCAACTCTGTATAATCCTGGGGACCAGATTCAGTTTCGGTCGGTGAGCGTTGATGAGTTTCATGCCCTAGTTGATGCGCAGCGCGCCGGCCAAGAGGTTGTCAAGGAGGTGCCGCGTGCCACGCCTTAAAGTCGTAAAACCCGGGCTTTTGACTACGATTCAGGATGCCGGACGCAGGGGGTTCGAGCATCTAGGTGTCATGGTGGGCGGCTGGATGGACGACTACAGTAGTTGCTGGGCCAATCGGCTGGTGGGGAATGTGCAGGGAACGGCGGTTCTCGAAATCACCTTGATGGGACCGGAATTGGTGGCCGAGGGCGACGGGTGGCTGGCTTGGACTGGTGCCGACTTCGAGGTTACGGTCGAGGGAACGCGTTGGCCTGCGGGAATGTCAAGATATATTAGAGATGGCGAATCCATACGTTTTGGCGTGTGCAAAGACGGGGCACGGGCGTATCTGGCGGCTGCCGGCGGGTTTTTGGGCGACGAGGTACTAGGTAGTCGATCGACCGATTTGATCGCCGGGATTGGCGGTATGGGAGGACGACAGATCGCGAAGGGTGACGTGCTGAGCTATGCGGGGGGACCGGCAAAGTGGGCGTCCGCGCCCGTGGGCACCATGATACGAGATAAGCGGCTTCGGATCCTTCCGGGAGTTCGCCGCGATTGGCTTGCTGCCGAAGCGTGGGACCGCCTCGTGGGGGAGACATATCGCGTCAATGCACGCTCGAATCGTGTGGGGATTCGGCTTGACGGGCCGGCATTGGCGGGCCGTGCTCCAAAAGGAGACGCCATTTCCGAGGGCATGGCCATCGGTGCGGTGCAAGCGCCCCCAAGCGGCGAGCTGTTGGTTTTAACCAAGTCGCGAGGAAGCATTGGGGGATACCCGACGTTGGCGCACGTGATCACGGCGGACTGGCCCGTCTTGGCGCAACTTCGACCCGGGGAAGAGGTGACATTCCAGGAGGTTGACCAAGAGGAGGCCTATCGCGCCTTATCCGAACGTCGCCGTGAAATGGCCCAGCCGCTTATTCCCGTTAGTGCTGACCATCACATCGTAAGCCGTCTCCCGGGGGAAATTGTTCGGGTCTTAGCGCCGATGTGGAGTACGGTTTATGTCTCTCGGGCTCCGGGTGGTTGTCCTCTTGCGCCCGTCGGCTCGGTCGTCGAGCAGGGACAGGTTCTCGCCATACTCGAAGTTATGAAACAATTTTACGACCTTGACAGCCCCGCCGGGGGAAGGGTTAGCGCGATTCATTTCACCGACGGAGCCATGGTCCACGAAAATACGGTATTGTTCGAAATAGAAGCCGATGAGTCAAAGTGAAGAAAGGGGAAAAATATGACCCAGATGGTAGACCTCAATTGTGACCTGGGCGAGAGCTTTGGCGCATGGAAGATGGGCGACGATGAAAATGTGATGAAACACATCTCGTCGGCGAATGTTGCCTGTGGATTCCACGGTGGAGACCCGCGAATCATGGAAAAGACCGTTGGGTTGGCAAAGAGTCTGGGTGTGGGGGTAGGAGCCCATCCGGGCTTTTCCGACTTGGTGGGATTCGGAAGGCGCAACATTGAGGTCTCTGCCGACGAGGCGCGAACCGACGTGTTGTACCAAATTGGTGCTCTTCAGGGTTTTTGCAAAAAGTTCGGTGTCGCGTTGCAGCACGTCAAGCCGCATGGGCAGTTGAATAACCTGGCAATGCATGATGCAATTCTGGCAGAGGCTATTGTCAAGGGGGTCAAGGACTTTGATCCGCACTTGATTGTTGTGGCTTATGGAGGCCAATTGGCGAAAGTAGCTGAAAGGGAAGGCATGCGTGTCGCGTACGAGGTGTTTGCCGACAGAGAATACAACGCCGACGGCACCCTCGTGTCCCGACGGATTCCCGGATCAGTCATCACCGATGCCGACCGTATTATGCGTAGGGCTGTACGCATGGTCAAAGAAGGAGAGGTCGAGTCCATTGATGGTATCACCCTCAACCTTAAAGTTCACACGATCTGTGTCCATGGAGACACACCCGGCGCTGCTGCATTAGTCGCGGCGCTTCGCCGCGGATTCGTGGAGGAGGGCATATCGGTGGTTCCAATGTCTCGTATCTTGGGTGAAGATTAATGGATAGCGACGTACTGACAGGAAACGCTTATGGCGCAGCTCAACGGGGAGTATACTGACTGAGCCCCAGATTTCACCATGTTCCCGTCATCTGCCGCGTTTTTCGCCCCCGATCTGGGCGCCACGGGATCTTCAGCGTAGAGGTTGCCACTCATCTGCTGCGACACGCGGCAGTTGGCGCCAACGATAGAGTAGCTGGCCTCCCCTTAGTGGAGAGGCCGAGCCCTCATCGAACCGGAGTGGTGGTTGTCCCACATCCGGCTCTCCGATGATAGTAGCCCCAGGCTAGGGGCGAGGATGTCCTCGTTTTCTCCATCTGACCGGTCGGACGTCCCCTCCGGCACGTACCTGTCGCTAGGTCCGAGGACCAATCTTGCTTTGTCAACCGGTCAGTCATGTCAGAATCCTATCGAAGCGACAGGCCTTCGTCTTCCCGTGCGGTTATGTTGTCCGCTGCGGTACTCGTCTCCGAGTCCCTGTTCCTCCCGCTGGTGAGGGATTACGGTGGTCGCATTGCCCTGCTTCATGCGACCACCGGACCAGACAGGGCTTCACTGGGTCAGTCCAGAACCCTGGCCAGCGCCATCTCTGACCACTCAGCAGTGCTCGCAGGGGGTTCACCCATTCAATTCTCCGTTACTGCCAGCCACCACGGGTTCACAGTTCGTTACAGCTTGCTCGTTTGCCTCAGGCCCATCGGATTCCGGATTGCTCCGGATACCCCGCACTATTGGCTATCCCACTTGAATGGGGTAGTTTGCAGGAGCAGGACTTTCACCTGCAAGGTTCTACACTGTCGCACGCCACGAGGGCAAGCTAACGCCTGCCTCCGTCGAGACCGAGGGGAGGCCGAGGCTCAGGATGGGGATGCGGGGGCTAGGACAGCGGTCAGATCGGAACCAACGCTGACTCGACCGACGGAATGTGTTGGGTGAAGCGGGATTGGCGTCGGCAGATCATAGAGTTCATCAAGAAACTGTGTTAACCCGGGAGGCGTGGACGAGGCCAGCGCAAATCCCAAATCCCGTTGTGATAACTGAATCGGTGGCCACACGTTGCGCATACGATGTTGGCCGAATCCAGCAATTGTAACTGACCAAGGCATTGCGGGCAGGCGATAAGATTGTCCCAATCTGGTTGCCGCGTGGAGAAGCCTCGCGACAGGGCATACCACAGATTTGGGCCAAAGCGGATCGATGCCAGCCGTGGTTGCAGATACCCTTCCAGGGCGACGAGGCGATCCGCACTAACGTGGTCTTTTAGCCATGCCGATCGCAGATTCGAGACACTAAGCATGCGCCTTACGGACCAATCAAGTTGTGCGAGCCGGTGGACGATGACGTCCGCTTGGTAATTTAAAAAGATGGCGGGGGGCTGTCGCGACAGATTGATTGGCGCCGGCTCGCGAAGCGTGCGCCACTGGCCCCGGCTGAGTCCGCGCAATTGGGCCCGGGCGTGCCGTTTTTGGGGGATATCGATGATCCACTCGTCCTGGGCTACGCGGCTGACTTCTCGCAAGACACGGTCATAAGATGGTAAATGATGCATGACCCGGATGAGGAGGGCGGTCGTGATACTGGCGGGCCGAAAGGGCAAATAGTTAAGGTTAGCCGCAACGTATTGTCTTCCTTCTACGGGTGGCCCACAGCGATCCATAGCTTGTCCCAATAGCTTCAGTGAATAGTCCACGAAGACGACAGGACGCCCCTGGTCCAGATATGCGGGTGTGAGCCGCCCAAATCCGCAACCTAAATCAGCCATCCAACCGGTGTGCCGCGGCTGCAGCAGCGATCGCAGGGCTAGGAGTTCGGCTCGGTGCTCATAAACACGGCCGCGCCAATAGTCTTGATATGAGTAGGTCCCGTCGTCATAGTCAATAACCAGTGACATCGTGTGTTCCCTCCTGACTTGGGAGACCCATCTCCAGGCCTTGAAGCCAGCATTCCAAAGCCAGGATGGCAAAGAGCTGGCGCCCTGCGGGGTGTTGGCCGGCTGGATCCACCTGTTGACGCAGTCGGTGCACGGCATCCATGTTCCAAAATATTCGACGCGCTAATGGCCCGGATAGCATGTCATCCACCCACTCGTGCCATGGGCCAGCTATCCAGGCGCTTACCGGCGTGGGAAATCCTGACTTATCTCGATACGCGATGAATCGAGGGATGCTCTTCGCCGCGACGTGACGCAATAGCGACTTATGGCCTGGGGCGCCGAGCCAGCGGTCCGGGAGCGACCAAGCCCATTCCACCAGCCGATGGTCCAGGAACGGCACTCGTAGCTCCATTCCCCATGCCATAGCGAGTCGATCGGCCTTGGTGAGTACATCATCAGGCAAACTGTACGAGAGGTCGATGGCTTGCAGGGTGCGGAAATCGGTGAGGCCCTGGGGAATCGATAAGTTCAAGACCGGTTTCTGCCTCCAAAGCTGTTCGTGAAGGATAGTGTGGACTTGAGATGGGGTAAATGTGCCTCCCACGCCATAGTAAGTTACGTGTAACGGGTCCGCCAGACGACCCCAAACCGGCGAGCCGCCCAGGATGCGTGCGAAATGGTGCCACCGAGCCCGGCGATAGACCGAATACCCCAAAAACAATTCATCGGCACCTTCGCCGGAATAGATCACCCGGCCATGGCGCCGGGCATCTCGCAGCACCAGTCCTAAACTGACCGCCGTCGGATCGCCCAGGGGTTCATCGAGGATCTGTAAGACTTCCGTTAGCTGATGAACCGACGGCGTCGCAACCCTGGTGGGGATGACGGGGATGCCAAGCAGATTGGCTGTCGCTTCGGCATTGGTGCGCTCACGGCCGTCATACTGATCGTCCAGGGTGAGCGCGGGTCCGACGGCGGCTCCTTCGCGAACGGCCAACGTGGTCATGAGAGAGGAGTCCACGCCGCCGCTGAGGAGAAAGGCCGCTGGGGTTTCCAAGGGCGCGCGGTGATCCCACATAATTTGCCGCAGAAGCCCGTCAAGTTCTTCTTGCGCCTCCTGGTAGGACGCGTGCTGAGTCATCCGAGGGGCGGTGTTTTCCAGCGACCAATATCGATGGATTGCGGGCTGATTCACCCCGCGGCTAAAGGTCACGGCGGTGCCAGGACTAACCTTCCACACGTCACGAAGCAGGGTGTTGGGATGAGGCACAAACCGAAAGTGTAGGTAAGGCACAACCCACTCCAGGGCCAGAGCGGGCGGAAATTCCCGCCAGCAGCGGAAGGCTCTCAGTTCTGAGGCGAATGCTGCCCGGTCCCCTTGGTGCCACCAATAGAGGGGCTTGATGCCTAGCCGGTCTCGGGCTAAGGTGAGCGTTCCGGTGCGCTCGTCCAAGATCGCAACGGCGAACATCCCCACGAGACGTTCGAACAACGCTTCGCCCAGCGCTTCGAATAAGTAGGGCAGAACAGCCCCGTCGCTCCAGTCATGAGAAATTATGCCATGGCCCAACACATCGCGGGCGAGTTCCCGCCAATTGTAAATCTCACCGTTAAAGGCGACAACAATGCTGCCATCCCGATTGGTAAACGGCAAGATGGGAGCATGACCTACAATGGCGAGACGATTCATCCCTATCGACCCTCCATTGCGTTCGTGGATACCTTGCCCATCAGGCCCACGGTGGGCCATGGACTGAAGCATGCAGGCTGTTTTTTGATGGGTATGCTGATGTGACGATTCATGTAGATCAAACCACCCGGCGATTGCACACATGGGCACCCAGTCCTCCTCTATTGTGCGCTGGCTCTGCCCCGGGGATTCTTGCGGGTGGATTGCCCAGGCCAGCGACGCTTGCGCTATTGCAGGCTATGTTCTTGGTCACGGTTTCCGCGGGCCGCGTAGCCCAGGATCGTCGGCGGATTAACGGCGCGTTGCAGGCCTTCCCGATTGTTGAACGGAATCCGTCACCACGGTTGGACCTCCTGGCGCGCGCCATCGTTAGTGGGACCTCGCTCGCGAGCAGGTCTCGCCAGGACAGCTTGCGATGGCGAGGGCAACCCGCCGAACAACATCGGCAATATGTTGGTGCGGATCTGGCCGATGCTGGTCGAAAGTACATCGCCCGTTCCCACGGGATGACTGTCTACGGCGATATTCCGGTGCGACATGTTCCAACCGTTCGCGTTCCGTGCGTGGGGCCGCTTCGTGGTCAACCTATGCGAGACCGTTTCACAGGAAACGCGAGGGCCGTGAGAGGGTGGCCCTCGCGCCAGGAAAACGTTGCGCTAACCCGCGCCGACTTCGCCGTCCGCTCCGCCGCCGGTTGCCTGCGAGCCCGACTGCACGTTGGCGCCGGATTGCACATTGGGACCGTGGTCCCGTTGTTCGGCCGTGGCCCGAGTCGCAACGGCAGGCTTAGTCGTCGGCAATGCGTGGGCACTGGCGATGGTGGCGGATCCGCCGAACAGGCTGGTGGCCAACAGCACCCCAGCCAGTGGCTTAATAAGCGGCATCTTCATCCATGCATCTCTCCCTTGGCGGGCCGATTGTAGGTGGCCCACGAATCAAGCGTACACGCAGAAACTGACGAGGCATGGACGCAAGGCTGACGGGCGGATGACAAGAGGATGACGAGACAATGACAAAATAGTCGAGCGGCAGAATTTAATCCGACCGCGGAAGTTGGATAAGCACGCGCGCTCCATGCGGCCACACATTTTCGGCCCCGATTCGGCCTCCCTGCCGCTCGATCAAAGCGTGAGCCAGCGCCAGTCCCAGACCGGTGCCGGGACTTCGGCTATTTTTGGCAAAGGGCTTAAACAGATGGGGAATGAGGTCGGGCGGAAATCCCGGGCCGTTGTCTTCGATTCGGATTTTAGCCCATTTGGGTATAATGCGCCACGTCATGGTTATTGTCACTTCCGGCCCCGCATGTCGTACGGCGTTGTCGACCAAAATGTTGAGCACCTCGGATAACATATCTTCATCCAAGCCTAACTCGACCTTAGGTCCGCCGAGCAAGCGGATTGACGTGGCCGTTGTCGAACGCCATTCATGGAAAAAGCGTGACAGCTCGGTGTGTTGCATGTGCTGTGCGTCTGGAGCGTCGAGTTCAGCGAGGCGTAAAACCACGTCAATAATGCGTTCAAGTCGCTGCAACTGCTCGTGAATTACCTCAATGCCTTCTGATACCAGGGCGGGATCCGCCTTGCCCCACTTGCGCAGCATCGATGTATAGCCGATGGCAGCGGCCAAGGGTGTTCTGAGCTGATGGGACGCTTGCGCGGTGATGAGCCGCTGACCTTGGAAGCTGTGTTCCAGGCGATTCATCATGTGATTGAACGATTGAGCCAATTCGCGAACTTCGTCTTGGGGTCCGGTCGTCGGTATGCGTCGCTTAAGGTCTTGGGCAGACTCAATGTTCCGGGCCGCTTGGCTTAAGCGGCGAATGCGGCGAAACGAACGGTAGACAAACAGGGCGCTCAAAACCGAGGCGATTGTCATGACGGTGATTCCCACGCGGATAAGTCCTTGCCCGACAGTATGTACAGCTTTGACCACCGGTGCCAGCGAGACTGCTGCTTGGACAGACCCTACCGTCTTTCCCCGGTGCGTGACCGCCGATTCAGCATAGACTGCGGGCATGCCCCGGATGTGCGTCAGCGGAACCCCTGTTCCCCAGAGGGGCAGTTTACCCCATGTGAGGAGTTGACGACGCGGGGGCCGCACAGGCAGCGCTGTTGTCCTCAAATTGGGGCTTTGCTGGATAACCCGGGCACCCTCCGACACTTGCAAATAGAGGTTCGAGCGGCCCACAGCGGCGCCCAGCATGCCCGGATCATTTAGCGATAATTCTTGCCCGTTGACGCCGGCCGACGCCAGTTTGGCCGTCTGGCGGGCGACCTGTTGGGCTTCATGAGCGGCCTGCGCGACTAAATGATGACTTAAACTGAGTACGAGACTCCCGCCGAGAACCAGCAATGCGGCCGCCAAACTTGCCACGAGGGATAAGGTGAGCCGACCCGCTAAGCCCCTCATCGCCGCGCTGACCGAAGCACGTAGCCCACGCCGCGAACCGTTTCGATAGCAGCGTCGGCGTGCACGCTTTGTAGCCGCCGCCTAAGACGCCCAACGGCCACATCGATAAGATTGGTGTCCCCGATGAAGTCTGCACCCCACACAGCGTCCAGCAACACCGTGCGCGACTGAACGCGGTCGTGATTGGCCAAGAAATGCTCGAGCATTCGAAATTCCAAGGGTGTCAGAGAAATTTCAACCCCCTCGACCGTGAGTCGGTGTTGCTCGCGTGATAACGTTACGTTACCCATGCTGTATACAGTCTCAGCCTCGCCAAACCCGCCTTGGCGGCGGCGGGAGACCGCACGAATTCTTGCTGCCAGCTCCTCCGTGTTGACCGGCTTTACGACGTAGTCGTCCGCGCCCAACTCTAAGCCAGCCACCTTGTCGGGTATCTGCCCGCGTGCGGTGACCATGATAATCGGCGTGTCGGAAACCGCTCGAATACGTCGACACACCTCCAGTCCACTCAAATCCGGGAGCATGACGTCGAGAATTACACAATCGAAAGAATGACTGTTGGTCTGAAACAGTGCGTCTTCGCCACACGCCGCGAGAGCCGTTCGAAAGCCCGCATGTTGCAGCTCCAGCGCCATTAACCGGGCAAGGGAAGCTTCGTCTTCGACAATAAGAAGGTCCATGGCGGACCACCCCTCCTATACACCTGTCTCTTGTTGTCATATCCGGGCTTCGGGAGGGTGTCAAGGGTGATAACCGATCATCGTCTGAGGGAAGCGCCGTCCGAGCTAACGATATGGCATCGTTATCCATGGTTGTGCGCTAGCATGATTTTGCGACCGGGCCTTGACCTTTAGACGCTTCCCCGTCTTTCACCGGGGAGGTTGGTGTATCTCCGGGCGATCAAGGCGGTCCATCTATTCGCCGCCAGCAGGAGTGGTGCCCTGGCTACTGGGGCGCGGGCTCGGCGAATGGCGAGCGAGGAACGTCTCCACAATCTTGCCGATCTCGGCGATATGTGGTGTGAATACATGTGCCATACCGGGAATCACATGGAGTTCGGCTCTAAGCCGCTGAGCAAGTTCGGGCACTTGAGACAAGGGCACCAGAGTGTCCCGCCCGCCATAGATGAGGCATAGCGGAACGCTCGGAATGGTGCACGTACTGACGGCGAACACCCGTCGCTCGATCCATGGCGCCGAGGAGCGGGCGGGAGTTCCAGTGGAAGCCTCCAAGCGCACGAGCGCAGGCGCCACCATGATCAGTGCCGTGACCTTTTCCGGCTTGGTCACGGCATACCTGAGGGCCAGATGTCCGCCATACGAGTGACCCACTAAAACGGCCGGTCCGTCCCCGATTTGTTCGTCTAACCAGGCCAACTGATCCTGCAACGACATGGGATGATGTGGCCTTTGGCCGCCCCTGAAACCAGGTAGCGCCAAGGCCTTGGTTGGCCCGCTCCGGCGCAAGACAGGTAGAAGGCCGCGCCAAACAGCGGAAGAACTGTAAAAACCGGAAATACAAACTACGCCAGGGTCCACAATACGCTGAAACCGTCGTTGCCAGATCTTGTCTTTGAGCCGCCCGATGACTAAGGGTAGACCGATAGCCAATCCGGTTGGTAGCAATCTCTCCATGATCGGGGACACAGTGGTGGCCGCTTGAATCACCACGAGCGCGACAACGATTCCGTATACGCGACTAATCCAGGGGGACGCGGGCCGTTTGCCCCAGACAATCAGAAGGGAGAGGGTCACCGCAACGCCTGTTGCCGGGATCCAGAAAGGAATCGTGTGGACGGGACCATGCCGAGACACTAAGAAGAATTGGCTCGCCAGAGTCGCCAGCACCGTGGGACCGACGACCAGCGGAAGAAAAATCCAAGTCAACGCCTCTGAAATTTTCATTCAACGGCACGGGAAACTGGCGCTCGCGCTCAAGAGTAACGTCCTTAAACCACCGTTTCCCGCCCCTCCTTTTTCCGAGACTTTCGGGGCCGACAAGCAACCATCGCTGGGAACTTAGTTACGAAGGCGCGGAAACGATGGGTGCCAAACCTTACGCAAGTTCAGTAGTCAAAAAATCTCTATCTGGGAATCCCCAGCTAGGTTCATCATAGCTCAATTGTCAAGAACCGATAATCGTTTGCGGCGACCGTGCGGTGGTCTCGCTGACACTGAGCACCCAGTACGCCGCCACCCCGTGCGAAATCGTTTTTGCCCGTTCTCGCATACTCACCGCCTCTCTATGAAGGACGAATTGAGGTTTGCGGAGACCATGCGATATATGCGAGAATCGGGAGTTTCATCACATGGGGTTCTTTCCGCCATTCAGTCCTGATATATTAGTGGCATATCACGAATGCGGGGTGTATACCGGTGTTAGACTTCAGCGACTATCCCGTGATTGACAATCACTGCCACGGCATCTATCAAAACCAAGCGTTTGTCGACGTAAGTCAGTGGCGCGGGCTCTTCACCGAATCGAGTCACCCGGATATGCAATCGAGTCATGCCGCGTCTAGCCTGTTTTACCAGCGATTCATGCGTACGTTAGCCAAGTTGTATAATGTCGAGAACTCGGAACACGCCGTGCTGGAAGCTCGGAACCGCCGGTCTCTGAATGAGATTATAGCGATATCTCTGGCACAGTCGGGCCTATCCGCCGTTCTGGTTGATCAGGGGTATCCCCCTAGGTCACAGCTAGTTGCCGACAACGTATTCACTCAACCGGGGGGGATTCAGACATACCCCGTGCTTCGATTGGAGCCCCTAATGGAGGAGTTTGTTCGCAGGTACGCGCGTGTCGAAACGGTCTATGACGCATGGCACGCTGCGCTTGAAGACTTGCGCGGGCAGGGGTACTACGGGCTCAAGAGTATCGCCGCCTATCGCACCGGACTGAAGATCCGCAGATGGAGCCAAGATGCGGTGTCGGCATCATTTGCTCAGGCCCGGGATGCGGTGCGGCGCACCGGGACGGTTCGTCTGGCTCACAAACCCTTGCTGGAATCGCTCTTATGGATTGCCTTCGATTATGCCAATGAGGCGGAGCTGCCTGTACAGTTTCATGTGGGCTACGGCGATGCAGATTGCGACTTGCGATTAGGCAATCCGCTTCACTTACGGGCTGTGTTCGAACAAGACACCCTGCAGCGAATGCCCGTCGTACTGCTGCACGAATGCTGGCCATTCACTCGAGAAGGTGCGCACATGGCTGCGGTCTATAAGAACGCCTACTTGGATTTGTCTTATGGCATCCCCTTTTTGGGATACCAGGAGATGTTGGCCTTTACCAAGGCGGCCATTGGTGTAGCTCCGCTCAGCAAGCTGCTGTATAGTTCTGACGCCGTAGGCCTTCCTGAGATGTATTGGCATAGCGTGGTCGTCGGTAAAGGGATTATCGCTCGGGCTCTATCCGACGCGGTGGACGCAGGTGACATAACAACGGGGACAGCAGAGAAGGCGGGGTTGGCCGTGCTCGCGGACAACGCCCGGGCGTTGTATCGATTGTAGGGGGGATTCGGGTGCTGATGGAGGGCAAGGTCGCTGTAGTCACCGGTGGTGGTGGAATGCTAGGTTCCGCCATCGGACACAGACTGGCGCGTGAAGGGGCCACTGTGGCGCTACTGGACGTCGCGTTGGACAAAGTGCGCAACACTGCTGAGGGGATTGGTCGCGAGGGAGGCTTAGCGGTTGCATTTCACTGTGACGTGACCAACACCCAGGATGTGCGGGGCGTCATGGAGGGGATTCAACGCCAATACGGAAAAATCGATGCCCTAGTCAATAATGCCGGCATCATGCCGCATCGGGACCACTCCGTACTGGAGATGGATGAAGCTGTCTGGCATCAGATCTATGACATTAATGTGCATGGTCTGGCACTTTGCTTGAAGTTTGGCCTGCCCCACATGCCAGACGGCAGTGCCGTCCTCAACATGAGTTCCTTTGTGGCTTTTATGGGTTCATCCAATCCGCAGGAAGCCTACGGTGCCAGCAAGGGCGCAATTATTGCCCTAACCCGGTCGCTGGCAGTGCAATGCGGCCCTCGAAATATTCGGGTCAATGCGCTCTGCCCTGGGCCTATCCTTACCCCCCATGTTGAGGGCTTCTTTCCAACCGAGGAGGCTAAGGCCATACGCTTATCCCGCATTCCGTTGGGGCGATTTGGCCGGCCTGAGGATGTGGCATCGGCGGCCCTTTTCTTTGTGTCAGACCAGTCGTCTTGGATTACGGGGCAAGCCTTATTGTTGGATGGCGGCATCTCCGTGAATTACTTTTAGAGAGGGATATGTGTGTGCAGACTGATAGTTTTCGGTGAGTGCAGTGGAGTTGGTTGGCAAAACCGGAATGGAAAGCTTTATGTCGCTTTCACATCAGCATAAGGACGGGTGGGGAATGACTTGGATGGCAGAGCACAGCACCGGCTTAGTCTTGTCGGCCCATACCGCCCCGAACTTTGTTGCGGCGGTGCAGAAACGCCGCGATATTGCAGTTTCCGTTGCCTTGCGGGTATTCCCGTACGGTTGGAGAATGCCCACCCGTTCATCGCTCGGGGAACAGCATTCGCTCCTAACGGGTGGCGTCACATGATCATTAACGTAGCGCGCACAATTCAGGCAGTGACCCAAGGTACAACCAACTGCGAGCGGTTGCATGGGGTCCTGCTGTGATTCTGGGGGTCGGGAGCACCACGGAGCAAGCCGGCAATCTCATTCATCACATCCGCGAAGAATTTGACTATTCCGGACTGAACATGATGTTGCTGACGGGAAGAGAGTTGGTGTCGGTTTCCTGTGTGGACCCAGCAGCCCAATGCTGGAAACGGAACTCCGGTACTAGGATTTTCGAACCTTACGGTTCCGCAGGTGGAGGTGAATCAATTTGTCTAATCAGCGATTAACCCCAGAACCGCCGTCCCGAGCTAGCGATCAGGCATATGATGCCATTCGCGATGCGATCGTGCAAGTAAAGTTGTGGCCAGGGTCGGCATGGGATGAAAAATCCATTGCACAAGAGATGGGTATGGGCCGCACACCGGTGCGCGAGGCCCTTTTGCGGCTGGCAATGGAAGGACTGGTGACTATTTTGCCGCGTCGTGGCCTTCTGATTCCTGCCATCGGATTTCCCGAGATCCAGGCTGTATACGAAGCGCGCACTCCTATTGAATGCGGGATTGCCCGTCTTGCAGCCGTGCGAGTGGATCAGCATGAATTGTCTTCTATCGCCGCCTTAATCGAGGAGGCGGAGATAATCGACCCCGACGGTGCTTTCGAACGCTACGTGTCCATGGATCAGATTATCCACCGCCGTCTGGCTGCGATGTCTCATAATCCTTTTCTCATTGACGCGGCCGGCCGTGTCTTGGACCATAACGAGCGCTTTTGGCGGTACTACTTCCGGGAACATGCTGGGGCCGACGCGATCGTGTCGCATAAAGCGCTGTTGGCAGCTCTGAAGGCGCATGATGCGGACGCGGCTGAGCTGGCCATGAAAGATCATGTCGAAGCGTCCCGCGTACTCCTGCATGCCGTATTTCGATAGGGGGAACCAAATGGACGAGCTGGCACAGAAAAAATCACAAGGGATACCCATTGTGGGGCTGACTGCTTACGATTTTCCCACGGCCCAGTTGATTGAACAGGCGGGTTTGGATTTGGTTCTGGTGGGTGATTCGGTCGGACCGATGCTGCTCGGTCACTCCAGTGCACATGAAACGACGGTAGATGAAATGGTGATGTTAGGGCGGGCTGTGGTTCGCGGCGCTCCCAACACTTTGGTGGTCATCGACATGCCGATATCCGCCTATCGCGGGGACGTTGACGAGTCACTGGTCCATGCCCAGCGCATCATTCGGGAGACCGGTGCTGCGGCCGTGAAAATCGAGGGAGGCCGCGAAGTGATCCCCGCTATTGAACGGCTTCGTGAATCGGGGATTTCGGTGGCAGCCCACCTGTCGGACGCGCAGGCGTCCGACGACTTGTCGGAAACGGCCCACTTGTTGGAGGAGGCCGGTGCAGCCCTGATAGTGCTGGTCAATTTGCCGCGGAACAGGGCTATGGCGGTGACCCAAGCGGTTAGGGTTCCGACCATTGGATACTTGTCGGGACCCCACTGCGACGGCCAACTTTACGTCACGCCGCGGCTTGTGGGTCTAGTGCCAACCGGAGCGGAGAACGGGCCTTACTTCAACCTCGCCCGTCAGTACGAGCGTACTTTTACGCGCTTTCGGAACGATGTTCGGGCCAGGCGGTTCCCGCGGTAAAAAATTCGGAGAAGTTAGCTATCTAACAGGGAATTTTGTGACGTTTGTAGTATATCAGTTATGGGAGGTAATGATATGGCAGTCGAAGAGGGTCAACAGCCGCGCCTGGCGCGGAACGTATTGACGGTTCCCAACTGTATCGCCCTTTCTGCCGCCGCCATGGCCCCGGTGCTGGCGGTGGTTTTAAACGCTCCGGCCGCGGCACCGACTACCGGCGCTGCGCTACCGCTCTCGTTCCTCATCGCCTTCATTGCGGCATTGTTGGTAGGCAACACCGTGATTCAGTTTGCTCGCGAAATGCCGAGCGCCGGGTCATTTTACACCTTCAATCGGCAGGGGTTGGGGTCAGCCGCCGGATTTCTCACCGGCTGGCTCTTTGCGTTTGGGTACGGGCTCTTCGCTCTAGGATTGTTTACCGCTTTTGGGGGGTTTGCACAAAGCTATGTCGCTGGCGTGACGGGACTCACCTTGCCCTGGTGGCTCTTTAGCGCGTTTGCCATGGCGGTGGTCTTATTTCTGTCCATCCGCAGCATTCGGACATCTGTCCAAGTAGACTTGACCATGCTGACCATCGAAATTATGGTCTTCGTCATCCTGGCCGTCATTGCCATCGTCCATGCCGGCAGCGGCAACAGTTCCACGTACTTTACACCGGCTGCGTCCTCTAGGGGGATCTCTGGGGTGGGATTTGGCATGGTGTTTGGTCTGCTCTCATTCGCAGGATTTGATGCTGCCGCTACCTTAGGCGAAGAGACAAAGAACCCTCGTCGAAGCATCCCGCGCGCCGTTATTGGGGCACTGGTGGCGGTCGGCGTGTTCTATGTATTCGTGATGTACGGTTTGGCGGCAGGATATCACCTGAATAACCCTGCCTCCCTGAAAGTCTTCGTTTCTGATCCGAATCCGTTCATTACCCTGGCTCACCGCGACGCACCCTGGCTCTCGCAAATCGTCAGCTTGGTAGCCATGTTCGGGATCTTCTCATGCTTCTTGGCGGTGCATAACGCTGTGGTGCGGGTCATCTTTTCGATGGGCCGTGATCGGGTGCTGCCTAGATGGCTGAGTCGCACCCATCCGAAATATCACTCCCCGGTGGCGGCGATTTGGGCTACGGCGGGATTCGCGGTAGTCTGTGGAATGCCCATTGCTCTGTGGATTGGTCCAGGAGCCTCTGGAGCCTATGGCTTTACCGGATCCATTGGCACGGTGGCCGTGGTGATTGTCTATCTCTTGAGCAACATTGCCTTAATCCGCTATTTCGCCCGGCGGCAGGGGCGCAGGTTATGGCGGCATGTCATCATCCCGGCCCTAGGAATCCTTGCGCTGGTCTATCCGTTGTGGTCCACGCTCCAGCCCGGGTCACCCCCCTTCAACTTGGTTCCCATCATCTCAGGCATGTGGATTGCGGGTGGATTAGTGATTTATGTGGTACTAAAGTCCAAGTCACCTGACAAGGTAGCCAGCATGGGATCGACGCTGGCCGATTGAGCACCCTAAGCAATTACAGAAACCGGAAGTAGGTGGCGAATGTGTTTCAGTACCGAGGGAAGACCATCTGGATGACATTGGATGAGGTGGCGAACCCGCAGCATACCGCTCTGATTGTGGTCGACATGCAAACGGACTTTTGCGCGCCCGAGGGAGTATTTGCCCAAAACGGCATTGACATCTCGATGTATCCTTCGATGATTTCACGACTCGATAAGCTCATGGGTCAAGCACGTCGTGTGGGGGTCCCGGTGATTTACCTCCTGATGACTCAATTGAAGGGTGGGGAGGCCGACTCGCCAGCTCAAATCCGCTTCAACATGCGACTTCATCAGGGCACTCGGCTACAGCCCGGCCCGCTTGAATACACGCAAGACGGTTCGGCGGGACAAGCGGTAATTAGTGCGCTCACTCCCCAATCGGGAGACCTGGTGGTCAAGAAGTACCGATCCAGTGGTTTTTGGGGCACCAATCTGGATATGATTCTTCGCAGCATGAACCGCAAAACGGTGGTTGTGACAGGATGTACAACTGAGGGATGCGTGGAATCTACGGCTCGGGATGCTTTGTTTGCGGACTATTATGTGGTAGTACCTGAAGATGGTGTGGCCAGTGACGACCAGGCGCAGCACGAGGCGTCGCTGCTCCTGATGAGGCATCGGTTTGATATGACCACCTGTGAGGAATTGGTGAATACATGGGAGGTGGCTAGACATGGGTAAATTGGACGGCAAGATTGCCGTGGTTACGGGTGGTGCGCGTGGTATTGGTGCCGGTATTGCGATAGGTATGGCCCGCGCGGGGGCCGATATTCTTATCGCTGACATGGCTGCCGAAGAGTGTTGTGAGCCTACGTTAACAGCCATTCGCGAAATGGGTCGCAGGGCTGTTTATGTGCCCACCGATGTTGCCATAGAGCAACAGATGGAGTCCATGGCAGACAAGGCTCTGGCGGAGTTCGGCCGTGTGGACATCCTGGTCAATGACGCGGGCATCTTTACACAGTCACTTTTGGAGGATTTGCCCATCGCCGATTGGGATCGGGTCATCGCGGTAAATCTAAGAGGAACGTTCCTCGGCATCCACTATTTCCTACCGGGCATGCTGGCACAACACAGTGGGGTCATTATCAATATCGCGTCCCAGTTGGGTCAGATTGGCGGCGTCGAGGTCGCCCACTATTGTGCTAGTAAGGCCGGTATTATTGGACTGACCAAGGCTTTGGCCCGCGAAGTTTCATCCCGGGGCGTGCGCGTGAATGCTATCGCGCCGGGGCCAATTCTGACCGACATGATGGCATCCGAGACCGAGGATTGGAAGGCAGCTAAGCTCAAGGAGCTTCCCATTGGCCGGTTTGGCGAGGTGCATGAGGTCGTACCAACCGCTGTCTTTCTGGCATCGGACGATGCCAGCTACTACGTCGGTCAGACACTGGGTCCAAACGGCGGAGATGTCATGCTATGAGACTCGGGGATATGATCAGCGATGGGAGTGTTTAGGGATGACCTATGATGACATAGTGTCGGACTGTACTCAGTCTAACGTGCAACTCATTCGATTTCTTTACTGTGATTACAGCGGTGTGGCTCGGGGAAAAACCATTCACGTGCGGCACCTGGCTCATAAGCTGCATGAGGGCATTGGACTTACCCGAGCCCAAATGGCCATCAACCTGCTTGAAGAACTGACCGATGTGCGTGGCATGGAGCCGGTCGGCGAGATTCGGCTGGTCCCCGACACCAACACCTTCAGTGTTCTGCCGTGGGATCCCCGCAGTGCCAGCATGTACTGCGACCAAATTGACCATGACCGTGAAGCTTGGGGAGGGTGCCCCCGCACTTTCTTGAAACAAGCGGTCAACGAGGCCGCTCAGTATGGAATGGCCATCGATGCGACCTTCGAAAATGAGTTTTACCTCGCCCGAGAAGTGGATGGCGTACGTGTACGCTTTGACCACGCCCCGGTGTACAGTTCCATCGGACTCGATTTATCCGCCGCAGTCATGCACGACATCGTGGATGCTTTGGAAGCCCAAGGTCTAGAGGTGGAGCAGGCGATTAACGAGTACGGGCCTGGTCAGATGGAAATTTCCATTCGCCATAAGGACGCACTCGCTGCGGCGGACCGTCAGATGCGGCTGCGCGACACTGCACGTGGCATAGCGCTCAAGCATGGTTTGTTGGCCAGCTTTGCGCCGAAACCTTTTCCTGACGGGATTGGCAGTGGCTGCCACATCCATTTCAGCCTATGGAATCCGGAGCGAACTCAAAGCTTGCTCTATGATCCGGACCGGCCTCTACAGCTCAGTGACACCGGTCGCCACTTTATCGCCGGTGTCCTGCGGCACCTCCGGGCGCTGACGGCACTCACCTGCCCCAGCTACAACTCTTATAGCCGACTGCAACCGCACACCTGGAGCTCGGCCTATACGGCCTGGGGATTTGACAATCGCGAGGCAGCGGTACGGATTGCCTCTCCATTTTGGGGTCGCGAGTCGGATACTTATAATCTCGAACTAAAGACGTCGGATGCCAGCGCCAACCCCTATTTGTCGTTGGGGGGCCTCATATGGGCCGGTATCGATGGGGTCCGCAACGGGTGGGAACCAGGCCCGCCTGTCTCGGTCGACCCGGGAAAGCTATCGGACAGCGAGCGCCAATCTTTGGGCATCGTCGAACTGCCCAAGTCCATGGCTGAGGCGTTGGCAGCATTAGAGAACGACCGTGTATTGATAGATGCGATGGGTGACTTGATGGCACGCGCCTATCTCACCGTGCGTCGGGCCGAAGACAGGGTGTTTCGCGAGCAAAATCAGGAATTTGAAATTGCCAACCACTTCTATAAGTTCTAGCGCCGGGGGATGAGTGATTTGGCTATGTGGCGTTGGTCAAGGCTGCACGCCTGGCTTTTGGCCGGCCCACCGGAAGGCCCGCGAGGCGGACGGGGTCGGTTTCCCCGGCGATAAGCTGCTGGATCATGGCCCGCCCGGACACACCGAGCACGTCGGTCGCCAGTCGCCACGGAGGTAGTTTGATATTGGTGCCTTCCAACACCCTTTGGGTCCGGTTCACATCCCGGGAGCGCTCGGCGGTCCACTGGGTCCGCTGCCGCAGCTTGCGCTGCGGGCGAACGGGGATAAAACTGGGTCGGAGCAGACCATGGCGCAAGAGGTTGGCAATCCAGGTGCTATCGTTGACGTCCGTCTTTCGCCCGGGCACGTTCTTGATGTGCGCGGGGTTGACAACCCACGTGGTGAACGGGCCGTCCAGAAGGTTATACACCGGCTTGCAATATGAGCCCGTGCAGCCAGGCCTGTAGGTCCCGCAGATCGGGGGCCGTCGTGCCAAGGTGCGCGGCGAAACGTGGCCCGGCTGCGGTGATCCGTCAGGCAGATGCTTGCCACGACCGTCTTCTTGTGGACCAGCCCCGCGCAAGCCGGATATAAGACCTCCATCGCTGGCATCATCCTTTTCCGCACCCGTAGCGGCGGCGCAAGCCGCCGGTCCCACTGGGGTCGGGGGGAGAGCATGATCTCGACTCGGCCTCACGTGCTCACCCGAAAGTGGCGACACTCGCGGATCCCGCAAACTGGTTCACGCATTCGTGATAGCACCGAGAACTCCGTGGGGGGGGGGACAGGGTGCTACGCTTAGCATAGATCAGCGGCGGGCAGCGAGGGTCCCCCATTTTCATGCGGCGGGTACCGCGGTGCAGCGCGGCATGGGGAACTGGTTCGCGATTTCGCTGGGATTCGGCGCGATTGGCGGCGTGTCGGGTCTGTCAGAATGGTCACATCCCAACCACCGACATCAGACTTCTCACTTTGCCCCCTCGACCGTCGCTCCACACCAAAGGTCGAGTGGTTCTGTTCACAACGCAACCAATACGCACGGCCACCCGCCGGGTAATTACCACCCGATGAACTCTCACAACCAGATGGATGGTCTGGACGGCGCTCGCCTAAGTCTGCAACCGGTCCCTCCGTCGGCGCCCCCATCGACCACCGTCCCATCCTTTCCCGTGAATGCGGCAGGCCAGACCTATGGCTTGGACGAGAACGTTGGTTGGCGCTAATGCTAACTGTCATCACTTCGACTAACATGGCTGTCACAGGGATCTGACGGGTATTCTCGGTTCAGAGGGGGCCTGGAAATGTAGAAGAATCAGCCCAATGGGCTGGGATTCGCGTTTGGCGGACGGCTGAAAGCCCACGACCTGCGCCAAACGCGAATGCTATGGGGGAGGCGCATGTTCGACAGTTATGCCCAGAATCTTAACATAGCGAGTGGTCACAGAAACCATGATGACAACCTAATGAGTCAAACCCATGACCAAATAAGTTAGCCTCAACAACGTTGCGTCCCGCTCACAAGAACCCGATTTGGTCTGGGTTCAGACTACCAACGGCAAATCCGACTACGTGTATTCCTCTCAATTGTACGCGACTCCGACAAATCTCTAATAAGCGCTGACACATGGGACCTCCGCTACCCCGAGACGATTCCCGTGTACGCCCAGAACGGAAAGACGGTAATCGGGCAATACGTGCTACAGGGTGGGAGCCCACTACCTCTACCTCGAATGGCGGGGCCACAACGGTAGTCAGTGGCCTTCGGTCGAAGCAGAGGGGTATCTTCGCGGTTCGGCGGAGGCAGCCCTCTGGACAAAGCCGCGGAAGTCGAAGACTATCGGCGATGTCGTGGCGCACACGCCCGGGTACCGGTCGGTGTTAGTTCCCGTTGGGAATGGGGGACTGTTCATCCAACGCGATCCAAGTTGAGACCGGGCCGCGATGAATTCGAGACATCTCTCAGTCCACGGGTTCAGGCGCGTCCGCCCCGAAATTAATGACCTGTTATTGGGGGCGAGAGCTCCGTTAGCCGCGGCCATGTTAGGTCCTTTTGAGCAAGACGGAGGTGGCCTGTCGCGGCGTCATGCTTTATCATTCATATCGAGGAGTTCTGTCGCCCGGGGCCTTGCGGTTGAGAGGAGAGGAATCAACCGATGCAATTACTGCCGATTGATGACTTTATCGCGCGTCTACGCGACCTAGCGCACGCCGCGTTCGGGGATGTCGAAGAGCTGAGGCTGGGCACGTCCCGGTTCGGACAGCCGATCCCCGCGTTCAAAATCCCTGACCAATCCCGGCGAGCGGTGTTCCTGGGCTTCCCCCATCCGAATGAGCCGCTCGGAGAATTGATTTTAGAGGCGGTGGTTCGGGAGGCGGTCGACCGCCAATCGCCCAGCCAGACCGCGTGTTGGTATCTCGTGCCCGTATGGGATATCGATGGCGCGCGGGAAAATGAAGCGTGGTGGTCCGATGCTGTCACGGTTGAGCGGATGATCGACCATTGGTATCGCCCAGCGCCGTCGGAACAAGTCGAGTGGGCCTTTCCGCTGGATTATGGCGGCGTGCGCTTTGAACGACCCGGGCCCGAAACCGAGGCGGTGCGGCGATTACTGGATGCCGTGCAGCCCGAGGTCCTTCTGTCGTTGCACAACAGCGTCTTTCAGGGTGTCTACACCCTTATTTCGCCGCAGGGAGCCCCTCTCGCCCCGCTCATCAGCGAGACCCTGCACGCCCATGGCTTGCGGCCGCGGTCGCCTTGCCCCATTCCGTACGTGGAGACTTATGCCGAGGGCGTGTTTGGACTCCCGCACGCACGCTTGGAAATCGACTACTTGCGGGAGCTCGATCCGCACGTGCCCCTGAGTTTTTACGACAATGGCGCAGCCAGCTTCGATTATGTGGGCGCGACCTGCCTGTCCTTCGTCATGGAACTGCCGATGTTTGACTGGGTGGTCCCTCCGAACGAAGGGCGTCTGCGCCGGTGCGACCTGGGTGCGCGTCACCTGGCATGGTGGGAGCAGTTAACGGAGGATTTGGGGGCGGCCCTTGCGGATGAACGGTTGGCGCAAAGCGACAGCCCGCTCCTCTCGTCGCCACGCTATTTCTATCAGCGACGAGACGCAGACCGGGCCACCATCCGGCAACGCTTGGCCGATATCCTGCAGAGTTCCGAGCCGGTCCAATCGGCGGATTGGGAGAACTACATGGCGGACCTTCTCACGATTGCCACGCAGTATTCCCAGCTACAACGTGGCGGGGGACCGGCGCTGGCCGCCGCCATGAACGTCCGGCGGGAGTTGGGGCAGTTAGCCAGGGGCCGTCTCCGTGTCCTCGACGCGGACACGATCTACCACGCCGGCCGGGCCATGGTTCGGCAAGTCCTGGATGGGATCCGGTAGGGCGTCCCCACCTCTCCACCTGAAGGCCAGGTCTGCGCGACGTGCAATAGTTTATATAGCTGATCGTGTTCAGGGGCGAATATGCACAAGGAGCCATGGGGCGCTCGGTGAAAGGTTGTCTGGCGCTCCGTCGAGGGATGATATGTGCCGTGGTGTCGAAGAAATCGCGTAGACGGGCGACGATGACGCCTGTCATAATGGTGCCATGGGGTGTTCGGTATGCAATGGTCGGAAGTTCGGATGCTCTATCCGGACCAATTTGTCTATCTGGAAGACCTGAGCTCATACGTGGAGGGCGGTCACTTGCACGTCGAGGAAGTGGCTATTATCAGGCCGCTCGGGAACGCTCGCGAGACATGGGACGCCTTTAAATCAGTCCACGATCGGCGGTTCATTTACCATACCTCACGGGAGCAGATTGTGATGGATGTCGTCACGAAGCCTTTGATACGAGGGCTCGAGCGGTGAAGCTCACCCTGGTTCAGGGCCTGTTGGTGACGACGGTGACCATTCGGCATCACGGTCGCCACAAGGTGGATGAGAGAATGGTGGTCGACACCGGTTCCGCGCATACATGGGTCAATGTCAACGCTATCGAGGGCGAATTGGACCTCACGCCCGTCGGCGCAGACGAAATTGTGACGGCCTTTGGCATCGGCGGCCGCGATGTGGCTCTGCGGAAGACGGTCGACGAAATCACGTTTGACACCTTTCACGCTCACGCATTTCCGGTCGATCTCGGGAGTCTTGGCCCCGGACTCGGCGGATTGATCGGTCTGGATCTCCTTTGGGCCGACCAGTTCCTCTTGGACTGTGGTGCCCTCGAAATCCGACGGGTGAATCACTCATAGTCCACCGGCGGGCCGGGACTTCGCCTTGTGGCCGCCCATTTACCTCCACAGCCGTCTTCCCTTCCGGCACGTCAACAATATCCATTATGCATCATCGACTCTCGAGGGCGAATCTGCACCAGATGGTGACGATCTTCCCCAAAAAGCCCGTATCGCAACCCCCTCCGAGGGCTTCGGAGGGATGTTGCATGGAAACGTGGATGACCTTGATCGTGTGTCTGTTTTCGTCCGCTGTCACCGCCCCCGGCTTCGCCCAACTCACCCAAGACCTCAGTGCTTGGATTCGCTATCCCGGCCGGCATACGTGGACCCATCTCTGGAGTATCATGCCCCCCGAACGCCAACCCACTTATACCAGCGTGGTCGACTGGATCCGCCGCGGCCAGTGGGAGCCCGGGGCGTTGTGGGCCGGTTGGGTCCGGTGGGCGGACGCCCGCTGTTGCCAGCGGGGGTCTTGCTCGGAGCTGCGGATGACACCCTGTGGCATAAAACCGGTCGCCATGTCACCGATGCCGGCTATTGGCGGGACGGCGTGCGATCGACGGAGACGCAAGTGGTCAAAGCGTGGGGACTCAACGTCGTGCTCTTGGTAGTGATTTGGAGCCCGCATTTTATTGGTCCTCGTGCGGGATCCTGCGGATCCGGCCGGATTGACCGTGTTCTTCACCACGGACCTGACCAGCACGGGCCCCGCGGTGGTCCAAACCTACGGGCTTCGCTGGTCGATCGAGGTGACCTTTCACGATGTCAAGCAATATTTAGGGGGCGAGGATCCTCAGTCGTGGGTTGGTCTGGCTCCGACTCGCAACGTCGTCTTAGGGTTTTTGACCTATACCTTGGTGTGGGCCTGGATGGGACAAGCCCGTTCGGCGGATCGGGTGAATCAGTCGGTCAAATCCAGCTTTCATGAGGGCGCTGGCCCTGTTACGCACCGTCCTGTGGACGGGAGAATATTTCCGAAAAGGCCCCGACGGGGCCATTTTGGAAAAAACCCTCCCGGATCTTCAGGAGATCTTAGCCCGAGCTAGCTAGCGCTAGGTCGAATTTTGCGTAAACCGCTAAACTCGAGATAGCAGACACTCGCCGTAAGAAATAGGGGTGTCTTCCACGACTTGACGGTCCTAAGGTCCCGAAAATCTGCGCAAAACGGCGTCCGGAAAATCTACGAAGCCTGGGACAAGCTCCCAGTAACGCTGACAAGTCGACGGATGCCGTCCCACCAGACCTTCGACACAGCGACCATACTCCGTGCTTGCCCGGAGGCGAGCAAGCCAAGATTGTCGCAGGTCTGGAACGGGGTGCAGAAGACGTGCCGTTTGTCGGTTGAAAGCAATGCAATGCCGCACCTATTCATGGCAATTTCGGGCTTTTACTGGTTATGGTTACCTCCCGGAGCACTGATAACGGGCCAGACGTCAGTCAATCGGGCCAACGAGGTTGCGATGACGGAAACGGGACGCGGCATCCCGCTCGGATAATGGCAGAAACTGGAGTGACCAGTAGTAGCTTCGGCCAGCAACCAGAAGGCGGCGAATTCGCCGTGGAGCGCTCAAAAGTCCGGTGCCCCGTTGGATGCCGACCCGCTAATCGCATGGCTGGGCGGCCAGCGCAGCCAAACTAACCTTCTGCTAAACGCGGTAATTAACGCCCCAGCCCGAGTATTTCGGCGATAAACGTCGCGCCTCCACACCAGATGGCGCGTGCCTTTGCTTGCTCGGTTTGACCGTCTCAGCATCCTTCATGCTAGCCGATTTCAGCCCGGCGAATGCGGTCACTTCGCTGCGCGGCCGGCTTACGATGACGGGTGGTCGTTGACATTCACAAGAAACGGAGCCAGTGTCTGCGGGTCACCGATCAGAAACGGCTTGCCGTCGCGGCCGAACTCCGACAAGTCGGGGGGCTCATCTTTTGCTGCGGGTCCCAAAACCGACTCGGCGACGCGAATGAGGTGGGGCGGAGTGCGAAAGCCATGCTGTCGGGCCCATTCAATGCCGCCGCTCACCAGACGACGCATGTCAGCTGTCGAACAGGGAATGTAGGCAGGGGGGTCCATTTCCAACATGCGCTCTTGCCTAAGGCGCGCCAGTTCTCGCTCGACACGACGGCTAGAGGTGTGAAATCGTTGAAAGGCATCTTTCAGACCAACGCCCCATAGGTCAATAAGAAATGCGGTAAAGGTATGATCTTCCCGTAGTCTCGGGTCTTGCTGGAGCACATACAGCGAGGCGATGCCGCGTTCTTCCCATTGGTCCGTTACCATGCACTGCACAATAGGCCATTCATACAAGGGCGGCGCTTGAACAGCCGATGGTTCCGGCACAACCAGCCGCGGTCCAATTGCAGGACGACGGCGTTTGCCGTGCTTCTTCTTGATTTGTCCATTGGGTCCTCTTGCCATAAAATCCCTCTCCCTCCGAGATTTGGTTGTTATTATTGTATGTCGGCGAGCCCCGCCTCTTCAAGACATTCCACGGCGTTCGAGCCAACATCTGCTTTTTGCGTGATGGATCGACGGAGCCTGGGTGAGTCCGCCGTCGCGGTTCAACCGTCAGACGTTTACCGCGATACGATGCTGGACGGCATTGCAAGCGGTTTCGCAGACCGCGGCAAACGCGTGCCATCCGAAGATATCACAACTCACCCCGAACTGTGCGCCGTGTTCTTTGGCGCAAGACTTTCTCTTCGCCATGTGACGATTTGTGATCGAGGTCGCTGGCACACTGAAGTCGCTAAGCCTCGGCATGGTCATCACGTGCCCAGCGCCGGTAAGTTTCGCTGAGTTGCGTATAAAACCTCAGCCAGTCCTCGCTCATGTCGGGGTAGGGCGGAGTTATAACCGGCTGGGGTTGCTGCTTAGGCGTCTGTTTCTTGGGGCGGTTAGTTTTAGCCATGTTGATCACTCCTGTGCGAGTTCAGCGATGCATTGGTGGTTATTCGGTCAGCCACTGGCGGCGTAACATGAGTAAATCTCGTAGGTCGGGTGTGCTGAGTTCGGTGATCCACTCCTCGCCGGTTCCGATGATGTCGTCGCTTAGTGCCTGTTTTTGTTCCAGCATGGCATCAATGCGCTCCTCCACGGTGCCGAGGGAAATGAACTTGTGCACCTGCACTCGCTGGGTTTGGCCAATGCGATGCGTCCGGTCGGTGGCCTGGTTTTCAACGGCGGGGTTCCACCAGCGGTCAAAGTGGAACACATAAGACGCCTGGGTGAGGTTTAGTCCGACGCCCCCGGCCTTGAGCGATAAAATGAGAATGCCAAGCGGGGACTTTTCCGCTTGAAAAGCCGCGATAAGCGCTTCCCGCTGTTTTTGCCCGAGACTGCCGTGAAGAAAGCCGACCGGTTCGCCCAACTGCGACCCCAGATGCGCTTGGATAAGCTCGCCTGCTCTGACGAATTGGGTAAAGACTAAACATTGGTCTTTCTCCGAGCGCAGTTCTTCCACCATTTCGGTGAGCCGCACCAGTTTGGCGGACCGGGCACCGCGGTGGCGAAGCGATTCGGGGGCAGCCGCAACCAAATCGGGGTGATCGCAGATTTGCTTGAGGCGGGTGAGCGTGGCGATAATCAGGCCGCGGCGCTGCATCGGCTCGACTTTATCAATCGTTTCCAGCATGCGCTCAACTACGGCCTCATATAGCGCAGCCTGTTCCGTCGACAATGAGACAAACTCCTTGATTTCGGACTTTTCCGGGAGGTCTAGAGCCAATCCCGGATCATGCTTGGTGCGTCGCAACATGAAGGGGGTGATAAGCCGCCTGAGGGCCTCTTTACGGGCGGTGTCGTTGGACTTCTCAATTGGAACGGCAAAGCGGCGATTAAAGGTGGCCATGCTGCCCAAATACCCCGGGTTGACAAAGCTCATGATTGACCACAGATCGGCGAGCCGATTTTCGATGGGCGTGCCCGTCAGGGCGATGCGGTGGCTGGCCTCCAGTTTGCGCAAGGCGGCGGCGCGCTTTGAGTACGCATTCTTGATCTGCTGCGCTTCATCAAGACAAACCGATTCCCAGCGGATCGACGTCAGGAGTTCGGCGTCCGCCAAGGCAAGCGCATAGGTGGTCATTACGACGTCAGCTTCACGCGTCTCATTAAGAAAGGCGTCACCCCGGGTGCGGTCTGGCCCGTAGTGGACATGCACCCTGAGTTCGGGACCGAATTGGGCCAGTTCCCGATGCCAATTGCCCAATACCGACGTCGGCACAATGAGGAGGTGGGGCGCTGTGGCGGCACCCGACTGCTGCCTCATGAGGAGATATGCGATGTACTGAACGGTTTTCCCCAGGCCCATATCGTCCGCCAGTATGGCCCCGAGGCCAAACCGACGCAAAAACCAGAGCCAGGCGACTCCGCGCTGCTGATAGGGGCGCAGGGACCCGCGAAAGCCAGCCGGCTGCGGCACATCGGGAATCGACTCGCGCTGCTCCAACTGCCGGATCCACTGACCCAAGGGGCCTTCGATGGATACCGCGAAGTCGTCCACCGACGGGGAGTCAGGCCTGTCCTCCTCGGCTCTGCTCAAGTCCCCCTCCCAAAACGCTTTTTCCAACACCTCGCCAAAACTGATTCCGGCGTTCTTGCTAAGACGGGACATGACCTTACGCACATGGCTGAGCCAGGCCGGATCCCATAGAACCCATTGATCATGCACGCGCATCAGGCCGCGCTTTTCCTTCGCTAATCGCTCAAATTCGGCGCGACTTAACGCCACGCCGCCGATAGCCAGCTCCCAGTCAAACTTCAGTATCGCATCGAGCCCCAGCAGCGACGTCGTACTGGCAGGCGTCTTGACCCGTGCCCGCAATTGCGGCCGTATACGCACCAGATCCTCCCACCAGGCGGGCAGTAAGAGTCGGTAGCCGGCCTGACTGAGTCTTTTGGCTTCTTGGTCTAAAAACGTCCAGGCCGCCTCAAAACTCAGGCGACCGCCGTTTTCAAAGAGCCCGGGAACGAGCGCCTCGATGGCGGCTCTTTCGCCCGGCCATTCGCGGACTGCATGGTCAGCTTCGGTCAGTGGGGAGTGCCATTCCCACTGGTCGCCATCGGCATTGTAACTAGCCAGGGTCTCCAAGGTCTGAGGATGAACCAGGACCGCCTGGATGAGCCAGTAATCCCCCTGGCGGGGCTCAGACAGGGAAAGTCCCCAGCGGTAGGGGCGGCGGTCCTGGGTCAGTCCGAGACGGATGTGCCACATTTTCTCTCCCCACTGCGAGGCGCCGGGGGTTGCCGACAAAGTTACCGCCAACTCATCGAAGGCCCGAAGCTCCGTCCTAAGCGATGACTCCTGCCTGGCAAGCTCTTTGACGGCGGCAGTGAGCCACTCGGCTGCATAGGGGAGCATCGCCGGAGAAGCCGGGGCCAAACCAAAGCCTCCGCGCCTCAAGCTATTCACGTCGGGCGTCCACTCACCTTGCACAAGACAGCGTTCCACATGTTGAGCTGTGGACTCGAGCTCCGTGAGGGACGGGTTCCACTGCCAGGCGACGGCAGAATTCAGCGGCATCCGCGACAGTAATCGCAGGGCCTCCAAAGCATCCAGTGTAAGTCCATGAGGCTCGGTCTTGCAGCCCCCGGGCGGACGGGTGCCGTAAAAAGACCGACGGTCGTGCGCATAGAGCCAGTAGCGGAGGCGCTCACCCGGCACTATCTGGCCGTTTTGGTCACGTGCCACGAGTGTAAAGGTGTGCTCTTCCGGCATAAACTTGACGTCGACGGCTGCTTCCCGGCCGTGGGAGTAAGGTACGATCACGAAGACATCACAATCCTTTTAGAGCGTAGGGCTTTCTCTAACGCTTTAAGCCGCTTATGACGGCTGCTGAACTGTTTTAAAAAGGTGTCCCACCGAGCCCTTTGCCCCACATCTTTATAGTGGCTCCGAATCTTGGTCAGAAGCACGGCGGCGGACGCATAGGCGGTGCGGGTCTTAAGCGATACCAGCTTTTCCGCGGATTGGTGATACCAGGACAGCATGAAATCAGCGTGACTCTCCCAGAGATCCTCCAACAACTCGGGATTGATGGTTTCAGGATAAATGTCCAGCGCCATACAAAGGTCAAGGGCGGATCCGATACGCTTCTGATCGAAGAGATATTGGAGGACCGATCGCTGATTGGTCGGAAGTCCCTCTTCTAGTTCCTTCTCCAACCGTTGGCGCTCCCCGTCAAAGCTGTCGGCGACTTGCGACCAATACCAGACAATTGCATCGTACCAGGGGTTTTCACATGTCACCGATGACCAAGCGCGATGTGCCCACCAGAGCACCTGGCTGGCGTCGCGCTCCTGGTCCAGCGCTTGCAAAATGTTCACGACGTAAGGCAGAGCCTTCTTATCAACCCCCCCGCCGACAATGTCACGGGCCTGGTCGACTCGTCGGGTCAGAACCAGAATAAAGGCGTAGGCAAAGCCCGTCATACTTTCGGCAAAGAGATTGGGGTGTTCATTGAAAAGCCGCGTCCAGGCGGCACATTCGCTCTCTTGGTGTTCGGGCGGGAACACACTCTGCCAGAGAAGCTGGTACGCACCGACAATGTGTGGCTCAAAATCCGCATAGACGATGACATGGTGGCGGGCGAGCTCTTCCAAAAACGAGGACCAGGGTTCCGGTAACCGGGCACCGTTGCCGACTTGGGGCCATCTCTGGATCCGATTGCTGAGGTCATTGAGCGTCTGATAGCGTATTCCCCACCATGGTCCCATCATCCACGACCAAGGGTTATTATTTTCCTCGTGCTGGCTCACCTCTTCCAGCACTTTTCCCACCAGGAAAAGGCTGACCGCAAACATCCAAGCGGCAGCCGGCATCGGGGGCCAGGTCCGGGCCACGGGCATGACGCGGTTGTTCAGCGTGGCTAGGGAGCCACTCGGGTTCTCTGGGTTGAAACCGGATTGCCAGGCCTCTTCAAGAAATGCAAGCCAGGTCTCGGGACCGTCTTCAGCCCTGGGCATAGCCAGCTTTCGCTTTGGAGCGGATGTAGATCCTCTCGAAGATCGCCCCACAGGGCGCGCGGATCCGAGAATCGACGATGGCGAGCCCAACGGCTCATAGGCGCGCGCAAACACTGCGATCATGTGCTCGCACGGCTTGGGAAGGACACAAGTGCACCGCGAATTGGCGAACTCCTTAAGGTTGACTTTGACCTCGCACCAGTGGTCATGCATGACCCAACTTCGCAAAATCCCCAGTCCATATGGCATGGGCTTGGCAATGTAGGTACCGCGTAGGTGATCGAGGGCTCGAGCAATCACATCGGGGTCGGCGGCTTGCCGAATTTGACGCGCGCATTCCTCAAAAGCGGGGCGATCCGCCATAGACAATAGCCTCCTTTCGGCAGCTGACGCGCAAATAGCCACCATCTCTATGTTATCCGACAAATCGGGTACATGCATCATTTTTTGCCATGAGAATCGCAACGGCTTGAATCGTTTGCCTGGTATACGAAAAGAGGGGTGGCGAAGCCGTGGCGGAAGCGAATCCTAATGTGATGAACTAACATCGGTGTATACTCCCACGGTCAAGACGCACCGTTTGGTGCTCCGCCAATGGAAAATGACGAAAAATGATTTGGGTGTGGCTCTTCTGGAGGGACGATTCTCACATCATATCTCATAGATTAAACTCGTAATTCTGCGACTCATTGTCCTAGCGTGAGAGACACACTGACAATGGGCTGCCAGACCAATATAAAGCCGTTGACAGCGGTAGACGGTCGATCGACCCAGCAGTATGGTAGAGACATGGACAACATACGCCGCAACCCCGGGG